>CAZCDS010000030.1:0-70608 GCA_964497585.1 uncultured Syntrophaceae bacterium | reverse complement strand
CAAACAATCCCACACCAAAACACTACTCACCTACGAAAATCTGGGGAATGTCCTGCGTATCCCGTCACAAGATCCCGCTTTTCAAGCGTGAATCTGAGGGGACTCGTACTCTCGAAAGGGCCCGGCCGGAGGGTTCTTGCAAAGTGGTCCGTTATGCTGTGGGGGTGGGCGTCCTCTCAGATACCTGTCTCAGTTCCCGTGCGACCTTTTCCGAGATTTCAACGTCGACGATGAGGTCGTTGATTCGGCCCGAGAGTTCCCGCATGGCATCATCCGGTTCTTCAGCGGAGAGCCCGAACTGGACGATCCGGACGTAGATGCCGTCCAAAGCGGCAACAAGGTTGGTCAGTTGGGAATTCAACCGTTTCCGGTATTGTTTCAGGCCGTAAAGCCTGTTGAGTTCATCGGTCTTGCTCCTCAGGGCCATGGCGAGATTTCTGCGGGTGACCTCGTCAGATGTCCTGGCTATGCGCTTTTTCAACTCTGATTGTGACCTGCGGGCCAAGGTAATGGCGTTGCGGCTGAGGAACGGCTTTATGCGCGCCAGCTTGACGAGAAGATAGTAGTAGTCCTCCACCAGGTTCTCGACCCGTTCGGCGAGTTCGTCCGATTCAAGAAAGGGATTGTCCTTGATCTCATCAAGCGCCTCCAGTATCTTTCGTCTCTTCCTGAGCACCGCCCCGACCTTCTTTATACGCTCGGGATCCAGTTTGCTCAGATCATAGGCGGGCCTCCGTTTGCCAGCGATTATCTCGGTCTTGTCTGCTCGAAGGGATTGCCATATGATAATACCAGAGCCCAGAGCGCCCAAAGCTACAATCCAGGGGAGTCCGGTAAAGGCGGCCGTCACCGCGGAAGCCGTGAGAACCGTCAAGGGAACAATCGACAAGAGGCTTCTGATATATCGTTTCATCGGGAGGAGCCTTCACAGCCGTATGGCCGGTAAAGCTCGGTGAGAGCCGTGGTACGGTTAAAAGTTGGCGCTCAGCTCCTTGTAGGTCCGCACGATCCGGCCCGCGGAACTCGAGAACATACGAGCGTTGGTTCTGTTCGAAATCTGCCTCAGTAAAGCCTTGTCCGCTTCCTGCCCGTACGCGATGGTAAAGATCTTCGGTACGTCAAAATCCTCTCCCTTGGGCAGTACGTCAAGAAAATCGTACCGTTGGATGTTGCTCCGGGTATCCCTGCCGTCTGAAAGCACTACCATACCGTAGCGCCGCTTTGGATCTTTTTTTCGCAAATTCTTCAAGCGCTGATACACGTTCTTCACCGTGTCGTACAGCGCCGTGCCGCCCTCTGCAAAGAGTCCCCCGACTCGCGTGACCGCGTCTTCCCCGCAGTCGCGGATCGAACAGAGCCGCGTCATGACCTGTTCCTCATTGCTGAAAGCGACAACTTCCAATTGGTCCCGCGGCTTCATGTTCTGGATAAAGAGTACGGCCCCTTCCTTGGCCTTTTCCATGGGCTCACCCTTCATGCTCCCCGATCGATCGATCAACAGTGCAATCGTCGCGGGCACCTTGACCTGTTCCCAAAGATCCCGAATGCGCTTGAGCACCGCCTCTTCGGGGACCTTGAACCTTTTCTCCGCGACGACCTTTTGATCGACGCCATGTGCTGCATCAAAGGGACTTGCGAGCTGAATCCCCTGTGAGATCGGTCTCAATCCCAATTCCATAGCCCGGCGCTGGGCCTTCCCGCTGAGGAGGAAATCGACAAAAGCCGTGCAGGCTTTCTCTTTTTCGGGCGTCATCCACGTCTCTTTGATAACGGCAACGGGGTGTTGCGTCCAGAACGCGCCTTCCTTGGGATAGACGGCCACAAGCTTGAACGGCTTGTTCTTGTGCCGGGCGTTCGTCTGAATGATGGTATTCTCATACTGAACCGCAGCAGACAGATACGCGGGTCCCTTTGCGTGCATCATTTCATCGATCCAACTGTTGGAGAGACCGTAGTGTTCGACAGCGCCCTCGAAATCAGCCAGGAATGAGACCACCTGAGCCTTCTTCAGATCACGGGGTGTGATGCCGTCGACCTTTCCCAACGACGCGTACAAAATGGATATGATCGCCAGAAAACCGGAATTGGCGTCGGGATGCGCGTGGCCCCATCGGAATTTGCCCCACTCGGGGTGGCCGTATGGGGTCCAGCCGTGGGGCTCGGAAGCGACCATGGCGATATCCTTCCAGCCGAGTGGTCCCGGGTATCCGAGCGCCTTGGCCATGGGTTCCCACATTGCGATAACAAGGGGGATATTTACCAGCGGCCGATAATTGTCAAAGAGGTCTTTTTGCTTCACGTCCTTCCAGTACGCGGCGGCCAGGCGCAGCCACGACTCGTCGCCCGGCGACCAGAGATCAGGCTTAATTCGTCCTTCCCTGAGCGCATCGTAGCTGCCGCCGGATGTGACGTGATAAGCCTTTATGCGCGCTATCTTTCCCCCGACCTTGTGATATCGGGCGTTGAACTCCTTGACCATTTCATCGATCCAGCGCTTTTTGGCACTCGACGAATAGAATTGGATATCGAGATATTCACCCCTCGTTTTGACGCTCTTGGCAGGCTTTGCCGCCTTCGAGAGATGACCGGTCCCCCGGGGCTTACCGCGTTCCTGAAGGTAATAGAGACCGATCACTACACACAGCGCGATAAAGGCCAACGCGACAATAGCATTTATGACGGTTGTAGAAACCTTCCCGGCTGTCCCCCTCAGTAATCCCCGTGCCATGGTGATCTCCTCAGTATCATGGTATCTATGGTCCCACTGGAGCAAGCTATGTCCGTGCTGTTTTCGAGGGGCTCCCTTTGCACAAAGACAGCCTCTCCACCCCCAGCACGAACCGAAGATTCGCAGGCCCTTAGACACATTCCCTCTTTGAAACACCGACGTGAGCCTTCACGCCGCAAAGAAGCCGGACACCATTAAGCTTCACCAAATTGTCCGCCTATGTCAACCACGAAAGTCGAGCCGAGATCTCCGGAGTGGAAGGGAAAGTCGAGAAATTGCGGGAAGGCCGAAAGGATCCTTGCCAGGCCGGCGCACAGCTCCTCTGGACACGTGCTGGGAGGAAGCATCGTGTTGCCGGAAAGTTGTTGGCGGGCGTCCGCGGCGTGGCGCTGACCTACCACATGAGGTTGCTCCTTAGCTCCGAACGTATAACGGAAGCCGGCCGGTAGTTCACGGGCGGGATGAGCGCAGGCTCAATCACCGCATGAAGCCGGTCAAAGGAAATGAGGTACTCGTCATTGCCCACCCCGCCGTCCAGGTAGTCGTTGCCCGGACCGCCTTGGAGCGTGTCATTGCCCGCGGAATTCCGGGTACAGAATTCCGGGTACACCATACTTAATTCCCCTCAACGCTCCTTTTGCGGCCGGGCTTCTGCCTACGCAAGACTCTGCCAAGCTCGCCTTCCAGCCGAGCCAGGAAATCATCGCTCCCCAGCGGTCGGCCCGTTCGTTCGTGCAGTCGCAGGAGTTCAACATCATCCTCGCCAATCCCGCTCTCCAGGAATTCCCGCCAATCGGTCACCATCTGCGACAGCGGCGAGGTCTCGACCAGCGGGTCGTCCCGGCACCCCAGATGCGCCGCTGCGCTGCTCCACGGATAGGCGGCCGGATCTTCAACCAAGCGTGCTCGCACAGGATTGAGTTCGATATACCGGACTGCTGCAAGAAGATACGACTCGTCCAAGGGATAGGACTTGAATCGGCCCTGCCAGAGATGGCCTCTCCAACCTTCCCGAAAATTCACGTGTCTCGTGTACCGGCGATGAGCTTCCCCCACCGCCTTTGCCAAACCTTCCCGCGAATCGGGTACCGCTACCAGATGCACATGGTTCGTCATCAGACAGTACGCCCACACCTCCACATGAAGCTCCCTGCACCACTGATCCATGAGCTCACTATAGACCCTGTAATCCTCCTGACAGAAAAAGGTCGGCTGCCTGCGATTCCCTCGCTGGATCACGTGATGGGGATGCCCCGGAGCCACCACTCGTGCCATTTGACCCATAGGCACATCATAGAAAATCATCCCCATCCATCAAGAATTACGTATGGTGTACCCGGAATTGTGCGTGGTGTACCCGGAATTGTGCGGAATTGCGCGGAATTGTGCGGAATTGTGCGGAATTGCGCGGAACTGCGGAATTCCGAGTTCTACGCGACGCTGGCACGACTTGTCAACCGGCACCGTCTTCCAGGTGTGATAGGCACAGTCTCAATGCTTTGCCCATGTAGGCGCGCCAAAGGACATGCGTGATGATCCCAAGAATCGGCCAGACCAGAGCAGATCTGGCACTGAACTCATATCGCCACTCAATCCGTGTCTTCCCCGGTGGAGCGGCTCTGAACCACCACTCACCATTTGCTGAAGTTGCCAGCAGCCCAAGCGCACCGGTAAAGCCACTGACAGTGTAGCTGAAATAGTCGGGATGCTCGTACTTTGTGAGCGACTCTTGAGCCGAACTGCCGTCGGATAAAATGATCGTGCGTGTTTGACCTGCTGCGTCCCAAGCTCCGGTTTGATCCTTTACTTCGGTAACGGCGGGCAACGGGCCATAGCCTCTGAATATGGATGTGAGATCAATGGGAACAATGTGGTCAAAAGCAACCCGTTGGCTGATCGCCGTTTCCGCAGTCACTGTCGTTGAATGCGACAACATTAACCCGCCCTCCTATTCTTCAGTCCTACGTAGGCGACGACCGTCTATTTGAGAGGCCTAGCTCACGCCTCCCTTGAGAATTATGCTGCGTCAAGAAGCCGCGTGATCCGGTCAAATACGAGCCAAGGTCTTCTCTGATCCAGGGAACGGGAGGCACTGGACGCGGGACCGGGGTTGTCTCGACAGCCGACCTCCTATATCTATTCGCTTGCGTCTTTCGTGTGCAGTGAGGGCACCCATTTTCGTTTCATCGAATCGAAAAACCACCGCCATTTCTTCGCCTGTTCGGGAGTGAGGACGGCGGCGATATCCTCTCTTACCCCGATGAGTTGTCGTTCCAGCTTCGGTTGGGCCTTTCGGAATATCGAGATAAGGGCCTTCTGCCGCTTTTTCAGAATGTTTTTGACTTCCGCAGTCTGCTCGGTCGAGAGTCTCAACCTCCGTTTCAGTTTCTCTGCAATGCGATCCGGCGCCTTCTCCGGATGGTGGATCGCGTTGATCAGCAACTTGTGCATTACGAACACCGTGCCTCCGGAGCCGATAAGCATACCGGAAACCAGTATAACCAGGCCCAGAAGGACCGCTCGCCACCGTCTGCGCTTCCTCGGCGGGACGAGCCGTTCTTCAGATGCGGCGGAATCAGTATTCAATCCGGTCATGACATCATCCATGCGAAGGAGCTGAAAAGAATCCTCAAGGGATCGTTCCATGCCTCGAGGGCCTGGAAAGCCAAGAACACCGCCGCGGGAGCCGCCAGCACTGAAACAGCCGCGATCCAGGCAAGTGGAAGCGCGAGATCCTCTTCCTGGGTGTGCAGGCGAGCGAGCACGGATCGGCTCACATCCACTTCAGGGATTCGTTCCTTTTCGGCTGCTGCCGCCAGTTTCCGAACAATCTCCACGTGGTTCATGCGTCCACCTCCAGGCCGGCTTCCTGAAGCATTTTCTTGAGTTTCTGTCGGGCACGCCAGGCTTGAACCTTGACCATGGACCGACTCCAACCGGTGAGTTTTGCGGTCTCATCAACGCTCCTTCCCTCAACGTATCGAAGCGTGATCACCAGTCGGTTTCTCGGGGACAACCGTTGGAGCAGCTCATGGAGTGCATTCGCGGCCCACTCCGGATCAAGACCGCTCGGATCGTCGTGTGCGAGCGTATCCATGTCTTGAAGGAGAACGATATTCCTCTCACGCTCTCTCGCGTTTCTCTTCCAATAGCGGTACCCGACCCGGACGGAAATCCTCGCCACCCAATGCTCGAAAGGGGCATCCCCCCGGTAGGTTCGCAAGCTCCTGTACGATTCAACGAATGTCTCCTGCACAAGCTCCTCGTGATCGGCCCGGTCCCTGGTAAAGCGCCACATTCGTGCGGCTACTTTCTCCTGGTGGCGACGAACGAGCCTCGCGTAGGCTTCTCCGTCACCGTCGAGGGTGGCACGAATGTCGGTTGCGTCCCTGTCGGTCGGCGCAACCCCTTCCACAACTCCCGAACCCATCAGGCTCGAGCGGACCGTCAACGACGATGGTAACCCTCCACCAAGGTCTTCCATCAAAGACCTCATCAAATCATTGCTCCAAATTCTCAACCGCCGGGCTGTTGTACTCCGTTTACTCGGAAACCCATTCTATGTCTGCCGGGGAAACCCAGACAACAGAATTGCCTGATTGCTTCGTTGCGTCAATCCCGTTGCCGACACGTCAGCCCGGATGCGTGAGGTGCACGCGAAGAAACGGCTCACGCATCCGCACTCGCCCCGTCACTTGTCGAACTGGTTGAGCAGCTTAGTTACCGCCTTGTCGTTGCTCTGCTTCAACTCACGGATGAGTTTCCACTGCTCCGACTTGAGCACGGGCTTGGCTTCTCCGACAATCTTGTTCGCCAGCAGGGCAGCTTCCACGAATGTCTTGCTCAGATCCTCCGCGGCCTTTCGGACGGCTTTCTCGTTTGCTTTATCGGCAAGGATGGCTTCCCTGAGGGCACGTCTCTTTTCTACCATGGTTCGGACCGTGGGCAAGATTTCCTTTTTGTGCTTCTTGACCAGCAAGCAAAGCTGTTTTTTCTGCCCGTCCGTCAGGTCGATCTGAGACTTGAATACGAGCATACGCCCGATCCTGCCGACGATGAACTGCTTCACCGACTTGTGGACGAGACGTTCGAAAGGATCTGTTTGCGTGTCCTGCACCGCCCATGCTCCGATGGTGGCAGCGGGAATACATATTGCCAACACAATCGCTACGATAGTCTTTTTCTTTCCCATCACAAATCCTCCTCGATTGGTTTGTGCTATAACTCTCAGGAGTCCCGCTCGATCGATCTCCGGGCTGTTTACCATCAGAGTGACAAGGGGAACTCCGGCGGTTACAGCAGGCCGAGTTTTTTTGTGGTGCAATGTGGTACGGGAGGCTCATTTCAGGAAAGAGCGCTCCCCGATGAACTCTTGCGGAGGAAAACCTATGGCCAGGAAAGTCCTGTTGTTGGCACTCGTGATCGTTCTCCTGATCGTTGTCTACTTCCTCGTGTGGCCGGTGCCCATCGAGCCTGTCGCATGGAAATCCCCGCCCAATCCGGGATACACCGGTGCGTTCGCCCCGAACGATCGCCTCAAGGGCTTCGAGTTCTTCAATCTCAGCGGCAAGCACGGACCTGAAGACATCGCCATTGACAGCAAAGGCAGGATCTATGCGGCCACCCACGAGGGCGTCATTGTTCGGCTCCAGCCCGACGGGTCAAACCCTGAGAATTGGGCGGATACGAAAGGCCGTCCCCTCGGGATCGACTTCGACCAAAAGGGTAATCTGATCGTTGCAGACGCCTACCGCGGGCTTCTCTCGATCGATCCCAATGGGAAAGTGACCGAGCTGGCCACGGTAGCGGACGGTATTCCCATACGGTACGCAGACGATGTTGACGTCGGGGCTGACGGGCGAATCTACTTCTCCGACGCTTCGACCAAGTTCGGGGCAAAGGCGGCTCACGGCACCATGGAAGCCAGCCTGTACGACATCATGGAGCATGGCGGGCATGGACGCTTGCTTGTGTACGACCCGGCCACGGGTAAAGCGAAGACGCTTCTCAAAGGCCTCAACTTTGCCAACGGTGTCGCGGTCAGCCCGGATCAAAAGTTCGTGCTCGTCGACGAAACAGGAGCGTACCGCGTGATCCGCTACTGCCTGGACGGACCAAAGAAGGGCACCGCGGAACCTCTTATCGAAGCGCTTCCCGGCTTCCCGGACAACATCTCAACAGACCTTGACGGCCGCTTCTGGATTGCGCTCATCTCTCCGCGAAACAATCTGTTGGACTCCCTTTCCGAGAAACCTTTCCTCAGAAAGGTCATTCAGCGGATGCCGAAGTTTCTCAGGCCCAAGGCCGCGTCGTACGGCCATATCATCGCGGTAGACGCCAACGGCAAGGTTGTGGAAGACCTTCAAAATCCGCACACCGATTACCCCCAGAACACGAGTGTGACGGAGACAAAGGACTACCTCTACGTCGGAAGCCTGATCGGACCGGTACTGGCTCGCCTCCCAAAAGCAAAGGCAGGCATCACGGACAAAGGCGGTCAAAGATAAAAGGTCACCGGGAGGATATCGGCGACAATCTCTGAAGCCAACGCGTTTGCGAGCACGCATGGGGAGACGTCCACAGATCGACTCTTGCAGATTTTTCAGTCTACGGGTGACGGATTGATGAGATGCCCGAAATGTGATTCAGAGCAGCCTGAGACGGCCAGGTTCTGCAGTGCATGCGGAAGCGAACTGGAACGGACCGGCCTGGAAATCGGTTCGTCCGACCCTCGCGGTCATGAGCGTCGTCCTGGGCCGGCTCACGAGGCGGATCTGATTCACCACCTGATCACGTGTCTCCCCAAGACAATGGACCTGGACCACTTCCTGCGCGTGGTCACGGCGGAACTGGTCAAGGAGCTGGATGCGCAGGCCGCCGGGGTTCTCCTCTATGATGAAAGCCTGAATGATTTTTCGTGGCGGGAAATCCATGAAAAGGGCCCGGTCCTGGTGCTTGACGCGTCGGAGAAAGAGCTCGGCCTGGACCGGGCGATAATCGATCAGGCTTTTCAAGCGGGCGACCCGGTGGTGCTAGGGAACGCAGCAGTGTCAGCACCGAAGACCCATGGCGAAGCTCCTGTGGAGTCTTTGATTCACAGTGCGCTTCTCGTCCCGCTTAATACCCGGGAGAAGACCAGTGGGTTGCTCGTTCTCGCGAACAAGAAGACCGGCGCCTTCACCGAGGAAGACGTCCGTTTCGGTCTCTCAATCGCCGGCATGGTGGCACTGTCGATTGAAAACGCCGAATTCTTTGCCGAGTTGCTTGACTCGTACCGGAAGGTTGCCGGTTTGCAACGGATCAAATCGAAGATTCTGAACCGTCTCTCCCACGAGTTGCAGACTCCCCTCGCGATCATGACCGGCACCCTGAAAACGATGGAAAGTAAATTGCAGCAAAAGGGAATAGGGGATTTCGACGCCGCGCTCGTCCGGCTGAACCGGCAGCTCCAAAACCTCAGCCGTTTGGAGCTTCAGGTCGAGAGCATCATGGAGAGGGGGTATGCTGAACAGCGAGAGATGATATCTGGCCTGCTGGAGTCCGCGGCTTCGCTGATAGAGGTGCAGGTTGAGCAGACACCGGAAATAGAGCGTGCCGCATCGTTGATACTGAGAACCCTGGAAACCGCTTTTCCTGCAAACCGCGAACAGTGGCGGAGAATCAACATTAAGGAATTCGGCCAATCCGTGCTCGATTACGTGCGCGATGAAGTGACCCGACAAAACAGGCGGCTGAATCTAACATTTGATCTTCATAACGGTTCGGAAGTGTTCATCCCGGATCTCGTCCTTCACGCCATCATTGAAGGTCTCGTCCGGAACGCGGTGGAAGCCACTCCCGACGATGGCCTGGTCATGGTTCGAGGCCGCCCCAGCGGCGACATGTACGTGTTGAGCGTCGAAGATTCGGGATTCGGCATTCCGGAAGAGGATTGGGGGCTTGTCCTGGAGGGTTTCTATCAGGTTCAGGAAACGGACTCCTATACCAGTGGCAGGCCCTACTCCTTCAACGCCGGAGGCAAGGGCATGGATCTCTTTCGGATCAAGATGTTCGCCAAAATCTATGGACTCGGCCTCTACTTCAAGAGCCACCGCTGTACGTACCTGACGGAATCGCTGAGAGAGTGCCCCGGCAGCTTAGATAGGTGCTTGTACTGCAGTTACCCACAAGACTGCCTCGACAGCGGTGGGACCGTTTTTGAAGTCGAGCTGCCTCTGGCGCGCAGCAAAGATCGATTGTAGTATAGTAACCGGTGGTCAGCTCTGCGCGAAAACCGGACATGCCCTTGCGGGATTGATCTTTCCGTTGGGGTCCCGCGCCTGCATGGGAGCACGCCCTCATCGCCGGGCGCACCCCCTTCGCGAGGCTTTTAATGCAGGACGCTGTAGTTGACGATCAGCGCACCCAGACTCTGAGCAGGCCCACGATACCGAATGAATCCCCATCTCCAAGGAGTTTTACATGCCCTTCACTGAAGTACGAGGAAGACGCATCTATTACGAGATGCACGGCGACGGAGACACCGTTGCCCTGCTCCATCACGGCTTTGGCAGCACAAGAATGTGGCAGAGCATATATCCGGGCCTGGTTGAGGCGGGTTACAGAGTGTTCATGTACGATAGGAGAGGGTACGGGCAGTCGGAACCGGGCACGGATTTTGATGGATTCTATGTAAGTGATGGATTCCGTTGGGAAAATGTGACCGATTTGGCCCGACTCAGCGAAATGGTCGACCTGCCTCCCTTTCACATCATCGGGCACTGTGAAGGAGGGGTCGTGGGAGTGGATTTCGCCGGCAGATTTCCCGATAGGGTCCGATCCCTGATCGCGTCGAGTACCATGTGCTTTAGTACTCTGCCGCTGCCCGAATTTAATCGGTTGAAGTTTCCCATGCCCTTTGACGATTTAGATCCGGACATCAGAGAGAAGATCGTTCGATGGCACGGAAAGGACTACGCTAAACCATTCTACGAAATGGCTCGCACGCGTGGCGGAGAGTACGGTTCCGGGATGTTCGACCTGAGACCCCATTTACCTTTCGTGAAATGCCCGACGCTTGTCCTATATCCGGATCGGAGCGCGCTCTTTGAGGTCGAACAAGGGGTGGAGTTTTATCGCAATCTTCCGAACGGAGAGCTGGCGGTTTTTCCACGGTGCGGACATAATTCCTATGACCAGAAACCCGAAGAGTATGTGGGACAAGCCATGAGTTTCCTCAACCGGGTCGCCAATGAAACCGGTACCGCGCAGATCGATTATTCCATGACGTGTATAGCTCCCGCCCCTCAAGGCTCAGGACCCAGCCATCCGCCGGTCCCCCAGGAGGAGGCGTGAGTTCGGTCGTTCTCGACATTCTCAAGGAAATGCGCATTCAGAGTGTAGAACCGAAGTGAAGGAGACTGAAATGGGTGAGCTGATCATTACCGCGGCCATAACCGGCGCGGCTACGGTTCCTTCTTTAACGCCCTATCTTCCGCTGACCCCCCAACAAATAGCGGACTCAGCCATCGAAGCTGCGGAAGCCGGAGCAGCGATTGTTCACATTCACGCCCGCCGGCCTGAAGACGGCCTGCCGTCATCTGATCTCGGGCATTTCCGGGAGATTCTCACCAAGATCAGCGAGAACAGCGACGTGGTGATATGCGTGACAACGGGCGGCGGGATTGGTATGACCGTGGAGGAACGTGCCCGGGTGATTCCCGTGTTCAAGCCTGAGATGTGCTCGTTCAACATGGGATCCATCAACTTTGCGCTTCATCCCGCCCTCGCCACCATCGAGGAATTCAGGTATCCCTGGGAGCAGCGGTACCTTGAAGCAAGCAGGGATTTCGTTTTCAAGAATACCTTCCGGGACCTGGAATACCTTGGTCCCCTCACCACAGAGAATGCAACGAAGCCCGAACTCGAAATCTATGATGTAGGTCATCTCTACAATCTGGATTATCTCGTGCGTGCGGGGGTCATCCGCCCCCCTCTGCACATGCAGTTCGTGATGGGAGTCCTCGGAGGAATCCGCGGCACCCCTGAAGATCTCGCATACCTTGTCACGAGAGCACAGGTGCTCTTCGGCAGGCAGAACTTCACTTGGTCCGTCATCGGCGTGGGAGCCGCAGAGATCAACCTTTCCACAATGGCGATCCACATGGGTGGGCACGTCAGGGTAGGTCTCGAAGACAACATCTACATCAGGAAGGGCGAACTGGCGAAAAGCAATGCTGAGTTGGTGGAGAAGGTCGTGGGGCTTGCCCGGACCCTTGACCGTCCCATAGCGACGCCCGACGGGGCCCGGAAGATCCTGGGACTTAAGGGCAGGGACAAGGTTGATTTCTAGAGCCGTGCGGGGAGCCTTGAGCGACTCCTCGGAAGGTGAGTCCCCGGCGATGTGTATCCCGGCGTCCGCAGTATCCTAGCTTCACGTGCCGGTGATTGCTAGTCCGTTGCTCCATGTGCTCTTAGCAGGTCGATGACGTCTTTTCTTTTCCAAATCTTGGCGTACGTCAGGGCTGTGAATCCCCGTCCGTCCTTGATGTTGACGTCGGCTCCTTTCTTGATCAGGAGCTTCACCGCCTCCGTCCGGCCGTTTGCCGCGGCCGTCATGAGGACCGTTCCGCCGTCAGCGGGACGCTTATTGTTGATGTCCGCGCCCCTATTCAAGAGAATTTCCATGATCTTGACTGCGTTCCCGTCGCAGGCACGAGCAAGGGGCGTCCGGTCGAAGGTTCCCACGGCTTCCACGTCGGCCCCTGCGTCCAGGAGAACCTCGACGAGTTCCTTGTCACCCTTCTCAACTGCCAAGATCAGGGGCGGATCCTTTGCATGACCGCGGACATTGGGGTCCGCGCCCCATTGCACGAGAAGTCTCGCCAACTTCCTTCGGCCGTGGTAAAGGGCTAAGAGCAGCGGGGTATTTCCGGCGAAGTCCCGTGCGTTGACGTCGGCTCCCTTTTCCGTCAGCCATTTGGCAAGATCGTAGTGGCCCTTCGTAACGGCTGCCATGAGCGGAGTCGTTTTGTTCGATGCCTTAGCGTCTACCGGAACTCCGTGGGCCACAAGTGTCTGGACCAGTTCCAGATTCCCCTTCTGAGATGCGACGGAGAGAAATCTCGCAACTGCCTTGTCTTCGAAATCGATTTTCGCGCCATGTTTCAGAAGCTCGGAGACGACATCGACGTGGCCCCGATCGACTGCCCGTTTGACCGGTGATCTTTGTCCTTCCCCGAGTTTCGGCTCGACCTGTGCGCCCCTTTGGATGAGCAGTCTCACCGTATCTGCGTGGCCCCGTGTTGAAGCCGCGCCCAGCGCAGTGATTCCGCCTTTGGCAACGGTGTTGATCCCGGCCCCGCGTTGGAGCAGCAGTTCCACGACGGGTTTCTGTCCCCGGTATGCAGCGCAGATCAACGGGGTCCATCCATTTCTGTTCTTCGCATCAATGGCCGCGCCCTTTTCCAGGAGCGTGGAGACGACGTCTGCGCGACCTTCGTATGCAGCCCCCATCAACGCAGTCCACCCCCTCCACCCCTTCTCGTTTACGTCGGCCCCTTGGGCCAGAAGAGCTTTCACCCGGGCTGTGTCACCTGCTCTCGCCGCTGCAATGAGTGGAGTCTGTTTGGGCTTGTTCTTGACAGCCCGTCCCTTACGTTTCGGAATCCGCGTCTTTTGGTTAGCAGATGACTGCAAAGGGCTTTCCTTACGAGTGCCGGGTTGTGAAGCCTCCATCGTATCCTGGGCCGAGCCACCGGCCACAAGGGAGAAGGGATTCCCTAATCTCGCCTGCCAGGCCAGCACCGCAATGAGCGCGGCTCCCAACACCACGAGAAGGACGAGGACAGGTGCTGCACGTTTCAGACGGCCGGCCGATGCCTCGGCGGGGATCGACACGGCTGGACCTTTTATTGAAGGCTCTTCTGCAGCAGGGGCGGGTCGTTCACCCGTGCCGGCGGTCGATCGGCGATCCAGCTCCTCGTCGGTGAGGTACCCTTGTTCGACAAGCTTTCTCAAGACCACCTTGAGCCTCTTGTCGTTGAGTGAATATTGCGCGATAAGGTCCTCGTCAGTCATTCCCGAACGAATGTCCCGCAGGATCTTGTCCGGATTGATCCGTATCCTGGGTCGTTGCGTCATGGTTTTGTTCCGCCTTCGGCCTTCATTGTCGGCTTCAGTGGTTCCGGATCATACGTCACCAAGGCTTTTCCTGTCAAAGGAAGCCCCGTGAACCGTCTATCCTGGAGCACCCGGCTTCACAAGAGATTGCCGCAGAACAGCTCGGCTCGTAGAGCGCACTTCGCAGTCCGGCTCCTGAAATTGATCTCGCCAATGAAGCCTGGATATGGTAAATCTCTCTTGCCGACCGGCTCTTCAAGGCTGCGGCCGTTCCGGAGCTCAGGAAGGGCCGGAAAAGCGGGTGATCCGAGGAATCCTCTTCCGAAAGGAATGGCAGAAATGAAAGCCTGTGATTTTATTGTGAGATACCTGTCCGAAACCGTTGGGGTGGACCATGTGTTCACCTTTGCCGGCGGGACCAACGCCATGATTCTGGATTCGATGGCCCGGCACGGCCAGATGAAGATTGTGCCCATGAGACACGAGGAGAATGTGGCATTGGCCGCGGACGGATACTCCAGAATCAAGCGTAACATCGGACTGGCGCTTGCCATGAGCGGCCCCGGCGCGACGAATATGATCACTGGCATCGCCCACTCGTACTTCGATTCCTCTCGGGTGCTCTACATGACGGGAAACGTTACCACAGGCACCTACAAGTATGATCGTCCGCTGAGACAGATGGGTTACCAGGAAACCGACATCGTCTCCCTCGTGAGACCGATCACGAAGAACGCCTATTTCGTGGACCGGATCGAACGGGTGGCGGGCGCTCTCCGAACGGCGTTATGGGACTGCCTTGCCGGTAGACCCGGCCCGTGCCTTTACGACATACCCTTTGACATACAGAAGCTCGACGTGGACGAAACCCAGTTGGAAGTGCCGTTCCGACAGGCTGAGACCAAGACTCGGTTGACCGAATCCGAGTTCGATCGATTTGCTCAGCTTCTCCGGGGATCCCAGCGGCCCCTCATCCTGGCGGGAGGCGGTGTTCAGCTTTCGGGAACTGCGCCTGAACTCGCTGCGTTCACCCGAGAATATCGTCTGCCTGTTGTGGTGAGCCTGTTGGCTTTGGATGCCTTTCCCGGGGACGATCCCTTTCACGTGGGCTTCATCGGAGCCTATGGAAACCGGTACGCCAACAAGATCCTCGCCGCTGCGGACCTCGTCATTGCTCTTGGCACACGCATCGACTCGCGGCAGACGGCCAGTCTGAAAGAATTCACGAGCAACAAGAAGGTCATCCACGTTGACGTTGACCGCAATGTGATCGGGAGCACACTGGAACCCGCGCTCGGTATTAATATGGACCTGGTGGACTTCTTCTCTGATTTCGGGCAGTTCGCGGCAGGCTCTCCCCTCGGCTGGCACGCACCCGAATCGTGGCATGACGCGATTAGGAGCGTCCGGGAGCTTCTGAAGGACGACACCATGGAGGACAAGGGAGCGCTCAATCCAAAGAAGCTCATCAGAAGACTTACGCAGGTCCAAGCCCCCGGAACCCTCTACACCGCGGACGTTGGCAGTAATCAGATGTGGACTGCGCAGTGTGGTGTCTTTAAAGAGGGGGACCGAGTGCTCCTCTCAGGCGGACTCGGAACCATGGGGTACGCGATCCCCGCGGCCATCGGCGCTCATATGGCCTCACCGGACTCACGGGTCCTCGCGATCGTGGGGGATGGCGGATTCCAGATGTCCATACCCGAATTGCAGACGATCCATGAGTTCCGGGTACCGGTCACCATCGTGGTGATGAACAACGGGATGCTTGGACTTATGAAAAACTTCCAAGATGAGAATTTCGACGGCCGGTATCCGGCCACCGTGATCGGGTACAGTGTGCCCGACGTGAAGAAGATCGCTCAGGCGTACGACCTGGAGTGCTATTCCCTGGAGCGGGACGACAAGGTGGATGACGCGCTCAAATGGCTCGGCGAGCGGCGAGGCCCCGCTCTGCTGGACGTCAAAGTGCCTGCCGAATGGGGCCCTTATCCGAAGGTTATGCCCGGCAGCGGTCTCGGGAAGCAGCGACCTCCTCTAAACGGGGATCTCGAAGCGGCAATCCAAGAGGCCCTGAAATGACAAATGGTATCTGTCGAATCTGTGGGTCCCCTGATCTAGTCTCGGCGTTGCATTACGACAAGGCCCCGCGAAATATCGAGCGGCTCCTCGACGTGGTCTCCGAGGGCACGGACAATCCGGTCCAACTGGACGTTCACCAGTGCCGCGCATGTGGCCACGTGCAGCTTGCAGAGCAATTGGAGGACGACTACTACGAAGAATACCTCATGACCCACAGCCATGCCCGAAAGATGAGAGAGTTCCAGCAGAAGCAGGCTCGGGCCTTTGTGGATCATTTCGGTCTCAAGGGAAAACGAGTGTTTGAAGCCGGGTGCGGCGACGGGCAGTTTTCCGGGATTCTTTCGCAAATGGGATGCAGGGTGCTAGCGAATGAGCCCTCAGCCAAGGCGCGCGCAGCATGCCGGGAGAAGGGGCTGGAAACGGTCGATGGATATGTCGGCCGCGGAGCATTTCCCACGCTCATTGGCGAGTTTGACGCGGTTGCCGCCAGACAGGTTCTGGAACACGTCCCTGATCCCAACGACTTCCTCGCGGGTGTGAGGGAGCTTGTCAAACCGGGTGGAGCCGCGCTGATAGAGGTTCCTTCGCTCGAGCAGGCTATCGAGCACGACCGGTTCTTTGATTTCTTTCCCGATCATCTCTCCTATTTCTCCGCGGAGTCTCTTGTCCATCTTGCGGCTCGCAACGGGTTTCAGGTGGTCCGGGTGGTTCGGGCCATGGATGGGGAATATAACGAAGCGTGGCTGAGGAAGGTCGAGATCCCGAGCCTCAAACGCATTCAGGCGGCCGCAGATACCATTGCAAAGGCATTTGAGGATTTTCTCGAAGCAGAAGCCTCCGAGGGCCGCCGGGTGGCGATCTGGGGAGCAGGAGCCAAGGGCGTGCTCACCCTCTCCATGGTCAATACGAGCTCAGTGGCGTACCTGGTTGATATCGATCCTGTGAAACACGGACGATATACACCCGTTTCTCATCTGCAGGTACTGCCTCCGGACCGGCTCGTTTCGCATCCAGTCGATACGGTAATCATAACCGCGCTCGCGTACAAGGATGAAATCACCCGGGACCTCAGGTCAATGTACGCATTCCACGGCAAGATCGCGTATCTTTCGGGGGGTCGTATAATCGCTGGACGCGAGTGATCGGCGAGAGCCGATCGAAGTGAGACTGCCATGCCCAAGGATAAGAACCGAAACTCCGGGCCGGACGAGCCGCACCATGAGGTGAGCATCTATCTGGCATGGTGCAAGCGCTGCGGAAATTGTGTGGCCTTCTGTCCGGTGAACGCGCTGGAGCCCGACGAATGGGGTTGTCCGCAGATGGTCCGACCGGAACGGTGCACCGGCTGTCGCATGTGCGAAATGCTTTGCCCGGATTTCGCCGTCAGCGTACAGGAATCGCGCGCTCCCGGAAAGACCGCGGCAGGCGCGAAAGTTGAGCGTACGGGCGTGCCCGGATCACTCGTACGACCGGTCCACAGTGCCGAACGGGTTGCACCGGAGAGGATGGAAGAAGATGACAGCGGCGCGGAGAACGCGGATTCGCCTTCTCCAGGGAAATGAAGCTATAACGCTGGGTGCGCTTGCCGCCGGATGCAACTTCTTTGCGGGCTACCCGATCACGCCGGCCAGCGAGATCATGGAGATTATGAGTATCGAGCTCCCGGTGCGAGGCGCGCCCTTTATCCAGATGGAGGACGAGATCGCGTCGCTGGGAGCGTGCATCGGCGCAAGTCTTGCAGGTCGCAAGGCCATGACTGCCACGAGCGGCCCCGGCTTCTCGCTGATGCAGGAGAACCTCGGGTACGCATACATAGCGGAAATCCCACTGGTTCTGGTCAACGTGATGAGGGCGGGCCCTTCCACCGGCCTGCCGACCAGTGTGGCACAGGGGGACGTGCAGCAGGCGCGTTGGGGAACTCACGGCGACCATCCGGCCGTCGTGCTGTGTCCATCGACCGTGGAAGAGTGCTTTGAGCTGACCGTCACCGCGTTCAACTTCGCGGAACGATTTCGCATACCTGTCATTCTGCTCGCGGATGAGATGGTCGCGCACGCCCGTGAAAAGGTCGCACTTCCCCAGCCCGAACAGATCGAGGTTGTTGACCGTCGACGCCCCACCGTCCCGCCCGATTGGTATCATCCGTACAAAACCGATGGAAGCCTAATACCGCGTCTTGCGGACCTGGGCGAAGGGTACCGATATCACGTCACGGGCCTTGTTCACGACGACCACGGCTTCCCCACGAGCCGGATCGATGAAGTGGAACCGTTTTTCGCGCGGCTCTTTGGAAAGATCAGGCGTCACTTCGCCTACGTCAATCGAGTCAAATCCTTTGCGCTGGAGGATGCCGAATTCGTGGTGATAGCGTATGGGTGTACCGCGCGGTCAGCGCGGGCTGCAGTGAGGCTCGGCCGCGAACGGGGGATCAAGGTAGGACTGCTGCAGCTCATGTCCCTCTGGCCCTTCCCGAGACGACTCGTGGAGGTCGCGCTCGAAGGAAGACGGGCAGCGGTCGTCCCTGAATTGAACATGGGACAGATCCGGCGGGAAGTGCTCCGGGTCAATGACGGGCGCACAAGGGTGCTCAGCCTCGGAAAGATGGACGGAACCATGATCACTCCCAAGGAGATCCTCTCCAGCCTGAGGGAGGTTAAACGATGACGCAGGTGGCCCGCAGCGTGGTGTACGAGTGGCTGCGTCACGACAAGAAGTTTCCGCACGTCTGGTGTCCCGGATGCGGCCTGGGGATTCTCCTGGGCTCGCTTATCAGGACCCTTGTCCGGAGCGGTAAGGATAAGAACGAGGTCGTGCTCGTGTCAGGGATCGGCTGCTCTGGACGACTCCCCGTTTACGTGGACGTGGGCACCGTTCACGCGACACACGGCAGGGCCTTGACCTTTGCCACTGGTATCAAGTTGGCCAAGCCCGAACTGACGGTGATCACCGTCATGGGAGATGGAGACGCCACCGCCATCGGAGGCAATCATTTGATCCACGCGGCTCGGCGCAACCTGAACCTGACAGCCATCGTTGTGAACAATTATACGTATGGGATGACGGGCGGACAGTCCAGTCCCACCACACCCTTGGGACATAAGTCTACCACGGCAGTGTTCGGTCATATCGAACCTGGGTTCGACATCAGCGCCCTCTCGGCAACCGCGGGCGCGTCATTCGTTGCCAGGAGCACGGTAATCCATATCAGGCAACTGGACAAGCTTCTCGCCAGAGCCATTGAGAAGAAAGGATTCAGCGTCGTTGAAGTACTCTCACCCTGTCACACGAACTTCGGACGCCAGAATCGCCTGGGGTCTCAAGTGGAGATGATGAAGGATCTCAAGGAACGAGCGGTGGACATTGACAGGTGGCAAACAAAGGCCCCCGATGAGCGACAGAATCGTTACTCCATCGGCGCGCTCGTCGACCGCGAGTTGCCCCTTTTTCAGGAATCATACACGAGGGTCTGCGAGACTGCGGCTCGACTGAGGAAAGAAGGCAAGATTTGAGCAAGCGCGCACGCCCCCCTTTGCCCGACACCCGAGTGGAAGTCCGCCTTGCAGGGTCAGGCGGCCAGGGTATCATCCTTGCGGGTCTGATACTTGCCGAGGCAGCGGGGATTCATGAGGGCCGGGAAGTCACCATGATCCAGTCGTACGGGCCCGAAGCAAGAGGAGGAGCCAGCAAGGCTGAGATCATCATCAGCGACGATCCTGTCGATTATCCCCTGTGTATGAATGTGGACGTCTTTGTCGCGTTGAACCAGGAAGCTGCCGATACCTATGGATGGGACCTCAAACCCGGCGCGGTCATTCTCGTTGACGAGGACCTCGTGCCCCATCCTCCGAGCAGTCGGGCACTTGCATTCCCGTTTACCGCGGTTGCCCGCGATAAACTCCAACAGGTCACCGTGGCGAATGTCTTGGCGCTTGGCGCATTCTCCGAAATTACCGGCCTGGTTGGCCGCCGAGCCCTGGAGAAATCATTGGCGGAGAACGCGCCTCGGGGGAGTGAGCAGGTCAACCGAAAAGCCCTGAGTGTGGGGGCTCGAATAGCCCGGGACCATGCACGTGAGAAATCTGATGAGGAGGCTGAGCAGGCCCGGACGGAAGACATCTAGGCCCGGGGCTTGGAGGAATTCGTGAGGTATTTCGGCGCCCTGTAAAGGCGAAGCAGGCATTTTATTGGACAAAACTTTTTAATATAACACATTTCTCTTCTTCTGCGCGATTTTTTTTGTTGACAGCGCAACCCACCCGTGGTACCCCCCGCTTCTTAGAAAACTAAAGTAGATAGTGCTTCTTATCAGAAGTCTCTCAAGGAGGATTGGGATGAAGAAGTCGCTGGTGGCACTCGTGGTCCTCATCGTTTCTCTCGCCCTCGTCGGCTCTGCCTTTGCATTCTTCGGGCTCAGGAACCGGAGATTTCAACCCGCGCCGGTTATCCCCGCATGGGGCGCCTGTCCTGCTCCCGTGGTCTGCGTGCCGGCTCCAAAGCCGCCGAAGCAGATCGTGAAGAAAGAGTATATCACTAAGAAAATCTACGGCATGAAGGTCATTTGCAAAGGAAAAACAAGAGGCTCCTGGGCCGGCTGCGGCCCCTGTCCCGGACCGCCCACCAGGTGGCGCATAAAATGGACCGTTGCGGTACAGGGTCCTCCGGTGGAAGCCAAATACGTGGTCATCAAAAAGGCCAGACTCGTGGGAGTGAAAAAGCCACCGACCAAAATAACCTTTGGCTGCCCCTTCTAACGGGCAGTCATGCTCCCTGGGCCGTGATTCTCTTCTGCGCGATTGGCCGCCGGCTTTGGCAAGTTGATGTGTTTTGTGGGAAGATACGGGTGCTTGGCTCAAGAGGGAGCCAGCCACATGATTAGCAACCGTTCCTCGGGGTGAAATCCTCCGGGGAACGGTTACAATAACGGGTCCCGGTAAGGGGGAGAGGGGGGGAGTCACCCCCGTCAATTTCCTGGCGGTCCTGCCACTGATTCTTTTTCCTAACTCTATCGCTTAAGAATCGTACCGAGAATCCCCCGGCTGATCTGCCGTCCGAGACTGCTTGCCAGACTGCGGACCAGGCTCTTTGCCGCGGCCTCCCAGACGGTCTGTCTTTGTCTTCCTCGACCGGTCTTACGGCTCCTTCTCTCCTCCTCGGCTTCTCGGTCTGCCCGCTCTTGCTCTTCGGCTTCAGCTTCGGCTGCCTTGGCCGCCTTTTCAGCTCGTGCCTTGAGCACTTCGAACGCGGATTCCCTGTCTATCATCTTATCGTATCGTCCGAAGACGGGGCTGCTGTTTACGGTCGTTATCCGTTCCGCATCGGAAACGGGGCCCATGCGAGACGAGGGAGGCCGAATGAGCGTACGGTCGACCACCCCTGGGACTCCCTTGCCCTCGAGCGTCGACACAAGGGCCTCGCCCACCCCCATTTCGGTAATTACCTGTTCTGTATCCAGCTTGGGATTGGGGCGGAAGGTCTGAGCCGCGGCTCGCACGGCCTTCTGGTCGCGGGGAGTGAATGCCCTCAGTGCATGCTGCGCGCGGTTTCCCAGTTGACCGAGAATATCTTCCGGTATGTCCAAAGGATTCTGCGAAATGAAGTACACCCCGACCCCCTTGGACCGAATCAGACGGACGACCTGCTCCACTTTGTCCAGCAGGGCCTTTGGTGCGTCGTCGAAGAGCAGATGGGCCTCGTCGAAAAAGAACACGAGCCGCGGTTTGTCCGGGTCGCCTATCTCGGGCAGCTCCTCGAACAGCTCGGACATGAGCCAGAGCATGAACGTGGAATACAATGTCGGATACTGCATGAGTCGGTCCGCGGCGAGCACGTTGACGTACCCGTACCCATCGGAAGTGGTTCTCATGAAATCGGTTAACTCAAGCGCGGGTTCGCCGAAAAATTGCTCGGCTCCCTGCTGTTCGAGCATCAGCAGCCGTCGCTGAATTGCGCCCACCGAGGCCTTCCGCACGGTGCCGTATTCCGTGCTCAAAGTACTCGATTGCTCCCCTACAAACGCGATAAGCGCACGCAGGTCCTTCAGGTCCAGAATGAGCAGACCCTCGTCGTCGGCCAGCTTAAACGCAATGTTCAGCACGCCCTCCTGGGTCTCGTTGAGCCCCAAAAGACGAGACAGGAGCAGCGGACCTACCTCGGAGATAGTTGTCCTTACCGGGTGGCCCTTCTCGCCGAACAGATCCCAGAAAATGGTCGGGAACGGTTGATATGAGTAGTCTTTGAGCCCGATCTCCGCGGCCCTCGCGGCCAGCTTGGGATTCTCCTCTCCGGGACGGCTCACTCCTGAGAGATCCCCCTTTACATCGGCCATGAAAACCGGGACCCCCTGAGCGGAGAATCCCTCGGCAAGCACCTGAAGGGTGACGGTCTTGCCTGTTCCCGTTGCTCCTGCGATCAGCCCGTGTCGGTTCGCGAAGTTGAGTAGGAGCTGTTGCTTTTTCTCCCCTTTTCCGAGAAAGACGCCCGGGTACTCGCTCATGACTTAAAGACCTCCCCTCAAATCGTGATCTGGATTTGCGACGATCGGGAATGGACTCCAGGCTATCAGAAAGACAAGTCTTCGCGCAAGGTCGAAGGAAAGCGACCGTGCCGGGAATCCCGAGCAACTTTTATGCACGGAAAGGGACAATCTCGCGTCTCACGGGACATGAAAGCCGCCCTTACCGGTACTCCTTGGATCGTTCTGTGAGGGAGAAGGCTCCTTGTTGAAGGCTCTTGGTATAGTTCTTGCCCTGGACCACCACGTCTCAAGGGCTGTCGGGGATATGTCCGAGGGACCGGGCGATCACTTCTCGGGGTCTGCTGGTGCCGTCGGAGGGTCCGACGATGCCTTCGCCTTCCATTGCTTCGATGATGCGTGCAGCCCGGTTATATCCTATCCTCATATGCCTTTGAATCAGGGAAATTGACGCGTGTCCGAGGCGGGTGACGAGTTCCACTGCTTCATCGTATTTGGGATCGTCTACGAGGTCTGCTGCTCCGGCCTCCACGGTGTGCTTGGACACGTGTTCCTGTATCTCCTGCAAATAGACGGGTTGGCGTTGGGCCTTGATGAAGTCCACGATTCTCTTGATCTCGTCCTCGGAGATGAACGCGCCGTGGAGTCGTTTAAGTTTTGCCACGCCGGGTGGGAGAAACAACATGTCGCCCATGCCGAGCAGATTCTCGGCCCCCACCGTGTCGAGAATGGTTCGCGAGTCAGCCTTGGCCGAGACCTGGAACGAGAGACGGGCGGGAAAATTGGCCTTGATGATTCCGGTTATTACGTCGACCGACGGCCGTTGTGTTGCCAGAATGAGATGGATCCCCGAGGCCCGGGCCATTTGCGCGAGCCGCGCTATGGAGATCTCGATGTCTTTGGCCGCGACCATCATGAGCTCGGCCAATTCGTCGACGATGAGGACGATATAAGGAAGCCTTTCCGGCGGATCCTCGGCCTCGGTCTCAGGAATCTTGCCTGACGCGACCTTCTCGTTATAGCTCGCGATGCTCTTCGCCCCGACGCGGCTTAGAAGATCGTACCTGCGCTCCATCTCACGGATTGCCCACCCCAGAACCGCGGGCACCTTTTGCGGGTCGGTCACGACCGGGTGAATGAGGTGCGGAATATCCTGGTAGTGGGAGAGTTCCAGCTTCTTTGGATCGACCAGCAGGAGCTTGAGGTCGTCCGGGTGGCAGGACATGAGCCAGGAACAGATGAGGCAGTTCAACCCCACCGATTTGCCCGTACCGGTAGCCCCTGCGATCAGAAGGTGGGGCATCCGGGCGAGGCTGGTCGCAAATGGCTCGCCGTCGATGTGTTTTCCGAGCGCCATCTTGAGAGGATTTTTGGACTTCATGAACGCGGGAGATTCGACGATCTCCCGGAAATGCACGATTTCTCGATTGAGATTGGGCACTTCGATGCCGACCGTATCCTTGCCGGAAATAGGAGCAACTACGCGCGTGGAACCCGACTTCAGAGCCATTGCCAGATCGTCCGACATGTTCAGGACCTTGCGCAGAGGGATACCCGGCGCGAGTTCCAACTCGTACATGGTGATTACCGGTCCCGGGTGGATGGCGACGACCGTGCCTTTGACCCCCAGATCGGCAAGTTTGCGTTCAACGATTTGCGCATTTCGTTCAAGGAGCTTCTCGTCCACAGCCCTCTCGGACTTGGGTGGTGCATCGACGAGATCTGTTGGTGGGAACTTGTACTGGTCGGCCGACGCGCCTAGGGTCTTTTTCCTTTTGGGGTGAGCGGTCTTCACGTCAGCCCGTTGTTCTACACGCACCGGCGCGGGTTCGGCTCTTCCCCCGATAGCGGAACCACCGGCGCAGGATCTCGCCGACCTTTTGGCGGCAGACGCCTGGTTCCTCACGTACGCGTCTATTGCGGCTTCCATCTCCTGTTCGGTGACAGCCTGCTCTGCCTGCGCTCCGGGTTGAGAGTCCGCCGGTATCGGCAGCGTGACGGAATGCTCGGTCTGTTGCCCGGTGAGTACGTCCTCCTCCTTCTTCTTCGATTTCCTCGCAAAAGGGTTGAGCCACTGCCACAGCGACTTCCTGGCCGGTCTCCGCGGAACTTCGCTGCCCTGCTCTGTCTTCAGGTCGATCGGCCCTTCCCGGACCTCTTTCAATTGATCAGGTACCGTCGAGGTCGTCTCGTCTTCCGGCAGAAAGGACAGCCTCCGCCAGGCGCTCCCACCGGGCTCATCCCTGGGCAACTCATCCCGAAAGATTCGAGCGTCCTTGAGCAGATCATCGTCCTCTTCCATGTCCAAATCAGCATCCCACTCCCGACCGGCCGATTCCTCATACTCCGGAAAAGTATCAACTTCCGCGTAGAGAGCACGCCGCAGCCGGGCTTTTCGGAGCTGGTCCACCAACCAGCAGGTAAGATCGGATGCCGCGGTGCCTACCCGCAAAACCACACGCCATACTCCCCGAAACGACAGACCGGACAAACGGAGGAAACAGAGGATGAACACCGTTGTCACCAGGAGGATCTCGCCGCCGCTTCCGAGGAACTTCAGAGAGGCCGCGTGCACGAAACTCCCGAGCGCTCCGCCCGGATTCTCAGGGGGGAAGTTAAGTATGCGCCCTGTACCCTGACGCTCCAGAAGACCCGATGCAGCCGCAATAACGAAGATCACCGAAACCACCTCCGCCCAGACAAGGGATCTCGATGATCCGGCAAAGCTGCGTACCGCAACGATCAGAAGAATCAAGGGGAGCACCAGAGCAGAAACTCCCAGGAGCTGCACCATGGCATCCGCAACGTGAGACCCAACCAGACCGCACAGGTTAGAGACGTGGGGCCGTGACGTCACAACGTTAAAGGAAGGATCGCGAGGATCGTACGAATAGAGGCAGAGCAGGATGAAAAGAGCCGCAGCAAGGAAGAGCACGGCCAGGTACTCTCCTCGGCGGGAGCGACGTGCGCTCTCAAGCCGCCGTATGCGCGTCGTGGCCTGGATTCCGGATGCTTTTCTCGCCATGAGTTCGGTCAACCCTTTTGGCCGTTTCGGCTCGGCTCTTCGGGGAAAGCTTTGCGTGTCGGAGGCCTACCGTCATGAACATCGAAAAGGATCATAACACAATACATGAGGTTCATTCAATAACATTCTGACTTATCAACGAATAACAGAATCAGACGATAAGCAGACCGCGTTGCACGCGTTTTCCTTGTGACCCTTGTTCACGGTTTGGACAACCAGGTTTCCACAAGGCTGGAGTCTCGAGGTGGATGCGGCCCTCAATGAGTCACACGTTCGCGTAGAGACGTCGTTTAGCGAAAATCTATGGTCAAGGAATTTCTAGCGCTCAATGGGCGGTCTGGGAGGAGGCGTAAACCCGACCGTTAAGTACGAGGTCCAGGAAGGGCCTGCCGGACAAGGTGGGGGAGCCACTGGCGGAGGGGGGGAACAGCGGTACCCTGCTTTGGTGGGCGGAGGAGGATATTTGCAGACCATCTTCGAACAGGGCGGCGGCCCTACGAGCTTACGGGGATATAGCCTCATCGGTTGAGGGCACGGACGGCACGGGGGGAATACCAGCGGGGGCGGTCCGGCACAAATCGGTGGCTGAGGAGGCCCGTACAGGAGAGGCTGTATTTCGCAGGGACTGGGCGGCGGCATATAAGCAGAGGCCGTAAGAGATCCCGTCGCCCATGAGCCGACCAACAAAGCGACCACAACAACTGCCACGGGGAAGGATCTCAAGACCGAACCTTTCTCTTGCGAACATCAAGATCGGCTTGAATCGCCGGATCTCCGCATTACAAGCCTATCGGTTTTATGAAAATACAGGATGGACGGCACAGCGTCAAGAATTTTCCTGCCTGACCGACAAGATTCTTGAACCAAATTATTTTTTATTCTATCTAACATGCTTGATTTACATTATATATCTGTTGACTCCGCAGAGTTTATCCTGAGAGGTCTCGGTACGCCGCAGAGAACCGGCCCAGTGTATCCGCCACGAGGTCTCCGGCGAACATGACCTCCTCTCCCATGTTAAAGGTGAACCCGAGGCATTCGAGGAGGCGTTGAGTATAGGCTTCTTGCGTCGATGCTCCGCCGAAGCGAGATCTTTGGAAATAGTACCGACTCCGGCGGACACTGCACGCTCCCTTGAACGGCCACGCGTCCTTCCAGCGCAGCATTTCTTCGAAGATTTGAGAGGCCGGGCTCGAGGCGAGGCGAGCCGATTCCGGTGGCCCCCCCACGACGATCTCCATCAGCCCGAAGAGGGCATCGAGGAAATCGAGATCGTTGATTACCAGGCCGTAGAGATGCCAGTCCTTTACGGCTTGCACAAGGATGGCCTTGCGCCCAGGCTCCAGCTTTTCCCACGCGGGACAGAAGAACATGTTGCAGGCCATCCTGCCATAATGGCAGAGCCCACGCAGGTCCACGCCGTCGTTTCCAGGCGAGCTCGGATGAAGCAGGCAGCCGACGATCCGCCGGTCCGCGTCGATAAAACCGACGAATTCACACACGTGAATCCCGGGATCGAGCGGAGTCACCGCTTCTTCGGACCGAATCCGGCTCTGATATTCCAGGAGGGACTCCGGAGACCGAAGGCACGACCCAAAGGCACGGGTCCTGGTTTGAAGTCTTCTGAAGAGTGTCGGTCTTGTCCCGTCGGGTACGTTGTAGAGCCCGCAGCATGCGGCACACGATTTTTGGTTATCCGGGCGGCAGAGATTCACCGAAGCTCCTGGAAATGATTGCCGGAAGTGTTTTGCTCTTCACACACCCACACGTAGTGACAACCAAAGCCTGTTCAAACGGTCAAGATTCTCTTCAACCGGCTCCGGGCGTGAGAGGGGACCCCAGGGCCGGGCCTGCGTGTCCACCCCTGCAGCTTTTCTTGGCGGGAGATGAGGGGCGGTCCTGCCCTCTTCGCATCACGCTCCTGGGCTACTTCTGCGAGTAATCGTAGAATCCCCGTCCCGTCTTGCGGCCCAGGTATCCTGCTTCGACATATTTTCTCAGGAGAGGACAGGGCCGGTACTTGGGATCTCCGAAACCCTCGTGGAGCACTTCCATGATCGCGAGACAGGTATCCAGACCGATCAGGTCCGCCAGAGTCAATGGGCCCATGGGATGGTTCATCCCGAGCTTCATGACGTTGTCGATCGCTTCGGGGGTACCGACGGACTCGAACAGCGCGTACACGGCTTCATTGATCATGGGCATCAGAATTCTGTTGGCGATGAAGCCGGGGAAATCCTGCGCGGGCACGGGCACTTTCCCGAACTTCTCAGACAGCTCGAAGGTCAGATCGGTGGTCTCCTGAGTTGTGGCCAGTCCGTTGATGATTTCAACGAGCTTCATCACGGGCACCGGATTCATGAAATGCATGCCTATGAACTTCTCGGGTCTCTTCGTCAGGCTCGCTAGCTTGGTGATGGAAATGGACGAAGTGTTGCTGGAGATGACTTTGTCCGGGGGAACGATCGCATCGAGCTTTGTGAAGACCTCTTTTTTCAGGTCGAAGATTTCGGGGACCGCTTCCACCACGAAATCGGCCTCGCTGAAATCCGCCAGATCCGTGCTCAGTTTGATCCTGCCGACTATTGCATCTCTTGCCGACTCGTCCATTTTGCCCTTGGAAACCGCACGGTCGAGGTTCTTCTTGATCGTGTTGAGGCCCTTCTCCACGCACTCCATGCTGATATCACTCATGATCACCTGAACACCCGATTGCGCGGCCACCTGGGCGATCCCGTTTCCCATCTGGCCTGCTCCGACCACACCAAATACCTTCACGTCCATCGTATGCCTCCGGTTAGGGATTATCTCGGAAAGAATGGGGGAAGCTTTATTGATAGCACAACTCCCCCGGCAATGCTACTGCGTCTTAGATCACTCGGAACTCGTGCAGCCGGGTTTTCACGTGAATGCAAGATTACGCAGGCGATTGGCGACCGCTCCTTGAGATCCGCCGGCACGCTGGCCTTCTGACCGGCCTGCCGCGGCCAAGGCCCGTCAGAGAGGTTTGGCGAGGATTTGTTTGACTTTGACGTCCAGAAAGCGGTGGGAAGGATAGGCTTCGACGATGGCAACCGTATCCGCGCCTCTGCCGGTTCCCGCCACGGCCACGATGTCCTTGCCTTCGGGCACGAGCCCAGCGTCACAGGCCTCCATGGTCATTTCCACAACGACCTTCATGCCCTGACCGAAACGGCGAAGAGTCTCCGCCACGATGTACGCAGGATAGATGCCTTGATGTTTCTTCATGAAAGCCCGTTCGATGCTCCGCGTGAGAATGGTCCCCGTGAAGATCTTGACCCCGAGCGATTCCATTTGCCGCCTTGCCTCAGGGGAACACTCATCGACATTAGGCTTGTTGAAGCCAACATTGTGAGTGATCGCGACGACATTGGCCCCGGTTCCCTGCAGGGCTTTCCCGCAGGCGATCCCGGTATCTCCTCCCGTGGTCGCCACGACAACGTGATCGAAGCCCTCATCCACGAGCTGTCTGACTATTTCAAGGCACCTGGTGGTATGTTGCTTGCCGGGCGTTTCGAAATATTCCACTTCCCTGATCATGATAACCCCCATCCGATAGTTCGGACGAAGTCCTCCTCTTGACCCGGCTTTACCGCTGAAATCGGGATTCAACACACGGGTAATCGGTTTGTTGGGTCGGCCCCAGCGGCCGCTAATCCTTGGAGTCCGCCTTGTACGCGCACAAATCTCCGCACATGGTGCACGTCTCATGATCTTCCGTGCAGGTCCGGGCACGGATCTCCATCACGAGTTTCGGATCGATCGCGAGGCGAATCTGTTCAGGCCAGTCACGTGCTTTCCGTGCGCGGCTCATCTCCAGGTCCCACTCCCAGGAGCCGGGCACGCCCCTCACCAGATCTGCGGCATGGGCTGCGGCTCGCGTGGCCAGGACTCCCGTTCGCACGTCTTCCACGTCGGGGAGACCCAGGTGTTCCGATGGGGTGACGTAGCAGAGGAAATCGGCACCGTGAGAAGCTGCCAGCGCTCCACCTATGGCCGACGTGATATGGTCGAGCCCGGGAGCGATGTCGGTCACGAGAGGCCCGAGAACGTAGAAAGGCGCATCGTCGCAGAGCTTCTTCTGCAACATCATCTGCGCGGGAATCTGGTCCAGGGGCACATGGCCGGGGCCCTCGATGATCGCCTGGACGCCCTGCTCCCAGGCCCGTCGGCTGAGCCGGCCCAGGATGTTGAGTTCTTCCACCTGGGCCTGGTCCAGGGAATCGGCTATCGCGCCCGGTCTGAGACCGTCTCCCAGGCTGATCACCATCCCGTATTCCCTGCAGATTTGGAGCACTTCATCGTACCGCTCGTAGAGCGGGTTTTCCGCGTTGTTGTGTCGCATCCACCGGGCGAGGAAACTCCCGCCCCGGCTCACGATCCCGCAAGCACGAGGCTTTTGTTCAAGATATTCCAATCCCGTCAACGTAACCCCGCAATGAACGGTGACAAAGCTGATCCCATCCTCGCCGTGGAGGCGGATCGCGTCGAGCATCTCCTGGGGTTCCATCTTCTCCCCGCCGCCCCGGTGTCTCACGGCATCCACGATCGCTTCGTAGATGGGCACGGAGCCTACCGGAACGGTCGAGGCTTCCACGATTCTGCGCCTGACCGACCTGATGTCTCCTCCTGTCGAGAGATCCATGACGGTATCCGTACGGGCGTTGAGCGCGGCCTCGAGTTTGCGAAGCTCCAGATCCTCGTCATACAAATCACCTGAAGTTCCGATGTTTGCGTTGACCTTGACCCGTAGATTCTCGCCCACAGCAACGACTCTTCCCGAGGGCGTCGGCTTGAAAATGGCGACTCTTCCCGACTCGAAACCCTTCTCGAGTACCCCGACGTCCACCCTTTCCGTCAAGGCGATTTCTTTGAGCAACTCTTTCAAGAGTGTAATCTCCGATCGTATGTTGTCATCACCAGTATATGTGTCCGATTGCTGGTTGTCTATACCGACAAGCATTTTCTTCGTGGCCCGAATTCGGGTATCTTTGACAAGCGCGGAGCGGGGGTCGTTTCCTTGGAGAGCACGCCCGTGAACGCGACTTCCGAGTTCGAAAGGAACCGACATGAGACTCGTGCCGACCTCCCTGGCCTTCCTTATGGTCTTGCTGTCCGTCGGTCAAATCTCGGCTCTTGAAGATGACACGTGCAGACAGGATTGCCGCTTCCGCCACAATGTTGACCGGACCTATGACGGACAGGCCGCGTTCCGGGGCGCGGATTCCTGGAATCGATGGGAAGCCTATCAGAATTGTCTGGAGCGATGTGAGGAGAAATCCGATTCAACGGACGATCAGTTCTAGCTGGTTGTGGGATGCTACCGCACAGTTGCGGCCCGGCCACGAAGGTCACTCGGAAAACCGTCCGCGGGGGGTGCGCTGGACGCGCGTGACCCCTTTACGACGCGGGCGCATCCGATGCGATTCCGGCTCAAGAGTACTGTGATATGAGTGAGGCTCCAAAACCGAGCAAACGAGACCTCACGTACATAGAGGTTTTCCGGACGTTCGCCATGCTCGCCGTGACGCTCGAGCACACGGACAGCTACATGTTCTACCGGCACGTCGACTATCCGCTCGTGGCGATCCTCTTCAGCGCGTTTGTTCGGATGGCGGTCCCGGGCTTTTTCATCGTGTCAGGGTTCCTCGCGGGACGCAAGAAGGGTGATCTGTCCGTTAGTCGCTTCCTGGTAAACAAGTTCCAGGTAATCGGAGTGCCGATGCTCGTCTGGGGCGTCATATACACGTTCGTTCTGCACAACTTCGACCTTGATCGGGTTTTCACCTGGGACAGCTTGATGGACGTTCTCATCGGAGAGGCCGGTCCTCAAACGTACTTTCTCTTTGTGTTGCTCCAGCTCTTTGTGCTTTACTCGCTCTTCCGAAAGGTCTCCTGGAAGCTTCTCCTGGTAGTCTGTCTGGTGATTCAGACTGCCTTCACCATCGTCTCCGAGATCGACCTGGCAATCGCGGGATATGACCACCGGTGGTTCGAGGAGTCGCTCGTCTGTGTCTTTCCGCCCTGGGCCGCTTTTTTTGTGCTCGGAATCGCTGTTGCCCAAAGCGAGCGTCTACGGGCTAGCATTCAGAAGCATCGGCTCACTCTGCTCCTCCTCGGAGGGATGACTCTCGGGCTCCTCACGATCAATTTCCTTGAGCAGCTCACCGAATTCGGAAGGATCATCCGCCGTTACTTCCTTATTGTCAGCGTTGTGTATCAGTACTGTTGGGCGCTCTATTTCCTCCTCGCCGCAAAGGAACTGGGCAAGCGGCTTGCGGACTACCCTGCCCTGGTGCGACCGTACAATGCTATGGCGTGGGCGGGCCGGTATACCTATGCCATTTACCTGAATCACTATCTGATGCTGGTGATTCTTGGAACTGTCATAAGCCCGGTGAAGGACAATGTCCCCTTCCCCATAGAGGCGCCCTTCCTTCTCTCTTTGGTCTTTTTCGTTTCGCTTGGAGCCGCAGTTCTTTTCGAACTGCCGGTACTCTCGAAGATCCGACCGTATCTATACGGCAGATAATACCAGGCCCTTTTTCCCGGTCCACCTTTGCCCATTCAAAGGACAGGTGTCCCGCCGGACCGAGACGTCACATATTGAAGAATTCCCGGTTGTACGGTCGTCATGCCAACTTCCAGGCATTGAAAGGTAGGATGCCGCGGGAAGCGGAACGTGAAAGTCCTGTGCGCGCTGATCGGGGCAGACGCCCCTAGCGCGTACCATGAAGAGTGTGTCGAAACCCCTGCTAGGATTCTGGGACGGTCGCACAGTGAGAGGTGACGGTACCCCCAACGTCAACCCTCTACCAGGTGGGGACGCAGCTACCGGCGTCCATAGTTCCCTCTCGCCACCCTCTTCGAGGGAGGCAGGATTCCTCTCCCACTTCATTGAAGAAGGGACAGGGGGGCTTCAACCCTGAGCCGCACGGGATGATCCGACGAGATCTCATTCACTTGAACGCCCATCGGTCTGGGGTAGACCGCCAGGCATCACCATTGACAGACATACCCGAGAAGTGGTTTACACACTGGTGACGTAGACAATTCCCCCGGGCAGCCGGCAAGTCAATGAAGCGCGCCGATCTTTCGAGCATGGATCTTGCCATAGCAGGCTACCTCGATCATTTGATCGTGGATCGGGGATTGGCACGCCTGACCATAGAAGCCTATGCCTCGGACATGGGCGCATTCTCGCGGTTTCTGGCAACATGTGGTATCGACGATCCGGCAAGCGTCGGACGGGACGAGATTCTGCTCTACCTCGGGGAACTCGATAGCAGGGGTCTCGGCGCACGGACGAGGGCACGGAAAATCTCCTGCATAAAAGGGTTCTTCCGCTTCCTCCGAGAGAGAGGGCAGATAGAGGAGGATCCGTCGGAACTCGTCGACCAGCCCCGGCTTCCTCGTCGCGTGCCCCACTACCTGGATCCGGAGGAAGTAGAAGCGCTGCTCGCCGCGGTCGACAGCTCAACCCGGGAAGGGCGCCGTGACATGGCCATGTTCGAACTCGTCTACGCCACGGGACTGAGGGTCTCGGAGCTCGTGGGGCTCGAAACCGACCAGATCGACCTCGAAATGGGGTGCGTCCGCGTTATGGGAAAGGGTTCCAAAGAGCGTGTCGTGCCCATGGGGATCCCGGCGTCTCGGGCAATCCTTGACTACCTTGAGAAGACCCGTCCGAGACTCCTTGGAGGAGGTCGTTCCCGGGCTGTATTCGTCACTCGCCGAGGAGGTCCCATGACTCGGCAGAGCTTCTGGAAGATTGTGAAGAAATACGCGAAAAAGGCCAACATCAATAAGGATATCTCTCCTCACACCCTTCGCCATTCCTTCGCGACGCACCTCGTGCAGAACAATGCCGATCTGCGAGCTGTTCAACTGATGCTTGGGCACTCGGACATTTCGACCACCGAGATCTATACCCATGTTGCCCAGCAACGACTCAAGCAGCTCCACGCAACTTACCATCCCAGAGGATGACGCGCTGCATAGAGCGCAACCTTCGGTGGCGAAATGCCTGTCGTCGAAACCGGCACGATTTTTCTTGACAGGATAGTTCGTATAAGTAATACTCGTATGAGTGTTAATCGTATGGCGGTATTCCTCATATGAGACTTTTCCCTCGCCTGTGGCTTAGACGGGCGCGACCGGTCTGGGGGCCACGGATCAGAGAACGATGCGAGAAGTCTCCCATTGCCTTAATGGAGGGTTGCCATGGCCCGACAGGAAACCGAATTCATAGGCTTCACCTGCGCGTACACGCCCCTGGCGCTGATCGACGCCGCCGGCTTCACGCCGTATCGGGTGCTTCCCATGGGGGAGTCGCCGGATCAAGCAGGCCATCTTCTTCACGACAATCTCTGTCCGCATGTGAAGCGCGTGCTCGATCGCGCACACGCGGGAGATCTCCCGAAGCTTTCGGGGATGGTTTTCCTCAATAGTTGCGACGCGATGCGACGCGTGAGTGACGCGTGGCGCAAGATCCGGCCGGAAGACCGGGTTGTCCTCCTGGATTTACCGGTGGCAGCGGACAACGGATCGGTCTCCTATTTTGCCTCTGAGCTTTCCCGATTGGCCGACACGCTTTCTCAATGGAGCGGACGGGCAATCGCGAACACGGCCGTTGAGGAGAGTCTGGAGCGATATAATGAACTGGCTGGCCTTCTGGACACGCTGAGGGAACGGTCGAGCAGAGGAGCGCTGGAGGGAGGAGCTGCTGAGATGCAGCGCTGGTACAACAGGGCCGCCACCGAACCCTTTGCCCAAAGTCTGAGCCTCCTCAAGGAACTCACTTCAGCTTCCGCGTCGGATTCCAAGCCGGTTGACGGGGTTCCTATCTTCATTTTCGGCAATGTCCTGCCGGATGCCGAGGCCCTGGCGCTGTTCGAATCATGCGGGGTTCGGCTGGTGGGCGAGGATCTCTGCACGGGATCCCGGCTCTTCCATCCCCTTGATTTGGGCGGTTCAGGGGGTCTGTACTCACGCCTGGCCCGGGGGCTGCTTTCTCGACCGCTCTGTGCCAGGACCTTCGATGCTGCGCATCCGGGCAGAATGGCCGACGACGTAGTGACAAGCGCGAAAGGGTGCAATGCGCGGGGGGTAATCGGATACACGATCAAGTTTTGCGATCCGTACATTTCCCGGCTTCCCCGGCTGCGTGAGGCGCTCCGCGCAGCGGGTCTGCCCTACCTGCAGATCGAGGGAGATTGCACCATGGGTTCCGTGGGCCAGCAGCGAACCCGTATCGAGGCATTTATCGAAATGCTGAGATGACACACCGGGACTGATGAGACGTGACGAGTTCTACTGACGGTCCCATATCCCACGAGGGAGAACAACCATGTATTACCTGGGAGTGGATCTCGGGAGTCTTTCCTGTGACGCGGTCATCATTGGTGAAAACGGCAGTGTTCTCGCCGCGGCTGTCGTCCCCACGGGAGCACGCAACCGCGAAGCGATCGCCCGAGCCACGTCAGAGGTTCTCGCGGCCGCCGGTGTCCGGGAAGCCGACCTCGCTGCAACGGTCTCGACCGGTTACGGCCGGGAACGAGTGGAGGGACGACTTGCCGCGGTCACGGAGATCACCTGTCACGCACGGGGGGTGCAGGCCGTGTTCGAGGGCACTCAGCTTCTTATCGACATCGGGGGCCAGGACAGCAAAGCGATTCGGCTCGACGGTTCGGGCAACGTCCTCGAGTTCGCGATGAACGACAAATGCGCGGCCGGAACGGGTCGATTTCTCGAAGCCATGGCCCGGGCGCTCCAGGTGGAGATCGACGAGCTTTCTCAATTGGATAGAGGCGCGTCGGGGAACCTGACGTTGAGCAGCATGTGCACGGTTTTCGCGGAAAGCGAAGTGGTCTCGCTCATCGCGGACGGCGTCGAGGTCAATGAAATCGTGAGCGGTTTAAACCGGGCCATAGCGTCCCGGGTCGCCGCGCTAACCAAGCGTGTGGCGCCGAGCGCAAACGGCCTTACCGTAGCCATGTCCGGCGGTGTGGCTCACAACGGGGGCGTGGTGCGGGCTCTGAGTTCGGCCCTTGGCACGGAGATCTCAGTCCCCACCAAGCCCGATACCGTCGGCGCTCTCGGCGCCGCGCTCATCGCGCGGGATCGTGCCCGGCAAACGCAGTGAGCCCGCGACTCACCGCGAGTTTTTTCCGGTAGATGTCCGTACGGTTCGTCTGAATCCACACCCCACACGCCAGGCGGCGCTTGCCATTTTCCCTCTGGAAGTGTATGAGCACTCGAATGCTTCCCGATTCACGGGATTCTACGGGGGAATCGGGAGCCGGCAGTTCGGATCTTCTCTTGATTCGTGCTACACTTGACTCAGGCACTGACCGTTTCCGAGGAACGAGGAGCAATCGTCCGAATCATGAAACACCACGTAAGACGTCGAGCCTTGTCGCACGTTCCTGCCACGGTCGGGGTCCGTTTGCCTCTTCGCAATGACACTTCGGAGAGGGAGGAGACTGCTTGAAGCCGGTGCTGAACAAGCCAATAGGGACCGCAGTTCTCTTCTCGACGGGAATGCTCGCGCTGCTTGCACTCCTCAATGGCTGCGGAAATTCCGAGAGCGACGCCAAGCCCGCTGACGCACAGTCTGACCCGGTGAAGGTCACGGTGGTCAAGGTAGAGCCGCAGACCATACGGGACGTGCTGATTCTGCCGGGAGAGACCGAGCCGCGTCACGACGTGGTGCTCGCCGCGGAACGGGACGGCCGGGTCGAGTGGATCGGTCCGCGGGAAGGGCAACCGGTCAAAGAAGGGGAACTGATCGCCAAGATCGACGTCGCTGTCCTGCAAGCCACGCTGGAACGGGCCAAGGCGGCTTACAAACTGGCCGAAGATGTCGCCAGGCGCAGGGAGTCGCTCCACAAAGAGCGGATTGTGTCACAGGAAGAATTCGAGCAGACCGAGACGAAAAGGACCCAGGCCCGGTACAATCTGCGGGAGGCGGAAGTGCAATACCGGCAGGGATTTGTTCGCGCTCCCATAGCAGGGATGGTGAACAAGCTCTTTGTAGACCCCGGTGAGTTCGTCAAACGTGGCGACAAAGTCGCGGAGATCGTGGACACCAGACGTATTTGGATCAATGTGCGGGTCCCTGAGCTTGATGTCCGGTATCTCAAGGTCTGGCAGAACGCGACCGTTACCATAGACGCCTATCCCGGCGCCAAATGGAAGGGCCTGGTCGATTTCGTGGCATATAAGGCCGATCCCGCGACCAAAACCTTCAAAGTGCGGGTGGTCCTGGACAACGAGGATGGCAGAATCAGGCCCGGCATGATCGCTCATGTCGCGTTCCTGCGTCGAGTCATCCCTGGAGCGCTCGCTGCACCCCTCTTCGCCATCCTGGACAGGGGAGGGGAGCGGATTCTCTTCGTGGAAAAAGACGGAATTGCTCATGCGAGAACCGCGTCGATCGGCGTTATTGAAGGTGGGCGCGCACAGATAGTAAAGGGTCTCAAGGCCGGGGACAATCTCATCGTATCCGGTCAGCACGAGGTTGAAGAGGGCATGAGGGTCAGGATCCAATGATTCTCAATCACCTTGCCCTCCAGCGCCAGATAACGGTTCTGGTTCTGCTCGTGCTCATCGTCGTGGCCGGTCTGTACAGTTACATGACTCTGCCCCGGGAGGCCGAGCCCGACATCAAGATCCCCTTCATTTTTGTCACAACCACATACGAAGGGGTGGCCCCCAAGGATATGGAGACCCTGATAACGATCCCCCTGGAGCGGAAGCTCAAGGGAATCGAGGATGTGGAAGAAATTCGTTCCACTTCCGCCGAGGGAATCTCCAACATTGCCATCAAATTCCTCCCCAGAGCTAACATTGACGACGCGCTGCAGAAGGTTCGCGACAAGGTGGATCAGGCCAAAAAGGATCTACCCCGGGAACTGCCTGACGATCCAGTGATCGAGGAGCTCACCTTTTCCGCGCTCCCGGTTATGCAAGTGGTGCTCTCCGGTCCCTTCAGCCTCAAGCGGCTCAAAGTCTTCGCGGAAGATTTCGAGGACCGCATCGAGTCCATACCGGGGGTGCTCCAGGCCGAGATCATCGGAGGGCTCGAACGGGAAATCCATGTGGAATTCGACCTCGACCGTGTCGCGGCCTACGGTGTCCCGTTTTCCCAGGTGGTCAGCTCGGTCAAGCAGCAGAACGTCAACATGCCGAGCGGTTCGGTCGACATCGGGCCCATAAAATACCTCGTTCGCGTGCCGGAAGATTACAAGCACCCTTCCGAGATCTCTTCGATCGTGGCGTACGTCCGGGACGGCAAGCCCGTCTATCTACGTGACGTGGCCGCTATCAGAGACCACTACAAGGATCCCACCACCAGAAGCCGAATCGACTGCGAGAAGAGCGTCACAATTTCCGTGACCAAACGGGCCGGTGAAAACATCGTACGAATCAACGATGAGATAAAACGGCTTGTCAAGGAAATGCGAGCAGAGATGCCGCCCGCGCTGAAGATCGATCTTACCTCGGACCGATCCGCGGACGTCCGGCTCATGGTCGCGGATCTCCAGAACAACATCCTGACTGGCCTGACCTTGGTCCTCGTCATTGTGTTCGTTTTCATCGGCGGTCGTTCCGCGTTCTTCGTCGCGCTCGCCATCCCCTATTCCATGTTGATGACCTTCGCACTTCTCAAGGTCCTGGATATCACGCTCAACATGGTGGTGCTCTTCGCGCTGACCCTCGCGCTCGGGATGCTGGTGGATAACGGCATCGTCATCGTGGAGAATATCTACCGGCACATGCAGGAAGGGAAGACACGGCTGGAGGCAGCCACAATCGGTACCGACGAGGTGGCCTGGCCCGTGACGACCTCGACGCTCACGACGCTGGGCGCTTTCTTGCCAATGCTCTTCTGGCCGGACATCGTCGGCGAATTCATGAGCTACCTACCGAAGACGTTGATCATGGCGCTCTCTTCGTCGCTCTTCGTGGCTCTCGTGATCAATCCTGTTCTCTCGGCTCGATATCAGACCGTCAGGCCGCTTGAAAAGCTTCCGGACGGCAAACAAGAGCGGATCCCGTTTGTGAAGCTCCTTTACCGGAACGTCCTCAGGTGGGCGCTCAACCATCGGTTCACTGTGGTCGGGTCGGCCTTCGGCCTGTTGATCCTTGTGATCGTCACGTTTGCTCTGTTCGGCAAAGGCACGGAATTCCTGCCCGAAGTGGAGCCTCGACGGGCCTTTGTCCATATCAAGGCTCCCGAAGGGACAAACCTCGACGCGTCGGACCGTCTCGTTCGGCAGGTCGAAAAGGTTGTCTCCCAGTATAAGGACATCCGACACGTGATCTCCGAAGTGGGCCAGACCTTGTCGGATCCCTTTTCCGGGTCGAGCGGGGTGGGGACTCATCTCAGCAAAATAACCTTGGAATTCGTCGATTTTCGGGATCGGTCGAGATCCTCGCTCGAAATCATCAAGGAGCTTCGACAGCGGCTGATCAAGCTTATCAAAGGCGCAGAAGTGCGCGTGGAGAAGGAACAAGAAGGCCCGCCCACGGGACAACCGGTCAACCTCGAGATCTCCGGCAAGGACATCAAGAAGCTCGGTGAACTCGCCGCGCGAGTGCGCAAGATGATCACGGATATCCCGGGACTCGTGGACCTGAAAGACGATTTCGTCGGGGGAAAACCAGAGATCAAGGTCGAGGTGGACAAGGAGAAGGCCTCGCTAATGGGGCTCGACACGTACATTGTGGCGTACACGGTAAAGACCGCGATAAACGGCACCGAGGTCGGTGTGTACCGTGAGGGCAAGGACGAGTATGACATCGTCGCGCGCCTCCCCGAAAAGGATCGGCGGTCCGTCGAAAGCATCAAGCGTATTACGGTCTCGGGCTCACACGGAGAGCCTATCCCCCTGACGAGCCTCGCGAAGGTAAAACTCGGCAGTGGTCTCGGCGCTATCACGAGAGTCGATCAGAAGAGAGTCGTGACGGTCTCGGCCAACGTATCCGGACGCCTTGCCAATGACGTTATCCTCGACATCGGCAACCGCCTGAAGAGCTTCAAATGGCCTCGCGGGTACACGTACCGATTCACCGGCGAGCAAAAGGAACAGAAGAAATCCGCGGACTTCCTCAGCAAGGCCTTTGTGGCGGCCATTTGCGTGATCTTTCTCGTACTGGTGACCCAGTTCAATTCGACCATCACCCCGTTTATCATACTCACGTCGGTTATTCTCTCGCTCATCGGGGTAATGCTCGGGCTGCTCGTTACCGGTTCCGCATTCGGCGTCATCATGACCGGGGTGGGGGTGATCAGCCTCGCGGGTGTTGTGGTGAACAATGCCATTGTGCTTATCGACTACTACAATCAACTCAGGGCAAAGGGCCTGGAGTGTCACGATGCCCTGGAACAAACCGGCCTGGTACGCTTCCGACCGGTCATGCTCACCGCGATCACGACGATACTCGGGCTTCTCCCCATGGCCACCGGCGTCAGCTTCGATTTCACTCAGTTCCGGTGGGACATCGGCAACGAGTCCTCCCAGTGGTGGGGTCCCATGGCCGCCGCAGTCATCTTCGGGCTGGCGCTCGCCACCATCTTGACCCTCGTTGTCGTCCCCGTGCTCTGCTCGCTGGCCGAAAGTCTGAGAAACCGTTTCGCCCAGGGAGAATGAGCTCGGAAGATATCATTTCTCCAAAGCATCATCCTAACCAAATCAACCGTAATCAAAGGGAATGACCCCCCTCGCGCCCGAACATCCCTAGGATTTTCATACGAATACGCTTTCCAATGAGTGGGCTTACGGCGGATTCGTCAAGCCGCCTGCAAAGCGTCCCCTGTTCCCTCCCTAGTAAAGGGGGAAGCTGGCCGGTCGGTCAAGGCTGCTTCTTTGAAAGTACACCATATGAGAGGTCTGTGATGCAACAGCCCCTATGCCGATTTGGCACCGAAACGGCTGCGCGCCAGGTTGACTGAAGGGAGGCTGGTGAGATATCCTTACGCATCGGCCAAAGGGCCACTTATTGCAAAGGGATCGTGGGCTTGGGGCTGTCCGAGCCTGAAGTACGACCAGGAAACGGCATTGTCGGATCGGAAGGACCCTTGAACCGCCGGTCAACCGGATCCCGATACCCACAAAGGAGTGAGTGCGGCCTAATTCACGATGAATCCCGAGAGATTATGTTGGGGGCCTCAGTTTCCTTTCTGCCCCCGTTGGATGAGAAGTCCACGCTGGATGAGGTTTTTCTCATGCCGGCGAAAATTTGTAGAGGGTGGTGCCCGGCGCTGATTACGGCGGCGTCAACTCCCAGGGCTCACGTGCGCCGGCCGGAAAACAGTCGTTGACAAGAGGTCAATGCTGAATGAACGTAGCTGAATCGTCGGTCAGGTTCCCCATAACGGTAATAGTGCGGGTGTTGCTGGTAATTGTCCTGGGATACGTGTGCCTGACCTTCCTTGTCGTAGAATTGAAACCGGAGACCGACCCGCCGGTGGTCGTTATCGCCACGCGGTTCCCCGGCGCGGCTCCGGAGGAAGTCGAAGGCGAAGTCACCACCCGCTTTGAGGAAGCGATCAGCGGGGTGTCCAATGTGCGCACCACAATGGGTTATGCAATGTATGGACGCTCCTTCGTAGTCGTGTTCCTCGACCCGGAAACCAACCTTGACCTCGCGGCAGCCGAACTTCAACGCAACCTGGACCGTGTCGGAGATCTGCCTCCGGCCGTCGAGAAACCAGAGATATTCAAAGCCAGTGAACGGATAAACCTGCCCGTGTACCAGTTCGCCCTCACCGGGGACGCGGACCTGGTAACCATGTCCACCTGGGCGGAGAAAGAGATAGCGCCCGCGTTCAAGAGAATCCCCGGAGTCGGAGACTGTCAATTCGACGGCAACAGAGAGCGGGAAATGACAGTTACCTTCGACCCGCAGCGTCTGAAGGCCAGACATCTGACGGTGGCTCAGATAAAGCAATATATAGACCGGGTGAACCTCAACCAGAGCGGCGGGTACATGGTCGAAGGAGACAGGGAATGGACGGTTCGGACCGTCGGAGAACTCCTGAACGCTGAACAGTTTCGGAGCGTTATCATCTCAAAGCCCGGTGAACCCGTTGTACGTCTTTCCGACGTAGCCACCGTCCAAGACAAGTATGAACGCCCCGACTCCTATTGTCGCATCAACGGCGTACCCGGAATAATCTTCAGCCTTTATCAGCAGGCCGGCGCGAATATCGTGGACACCATAGACAGGGCCGATCGTCAACTCGCCCTCCTGCAAAAGGAATTCAAGCCGCTCGGCGGCAACTTCCAAAAGATATACGACCAGAGCAATTACATTCGAGATGCGGTCCGAATAGTGCAGGACTGCCTTGTGGCGGCCGTACTGCTGGTTCTGTTGGTGCTTTTCGTCTTCCTGAAGAAATGGCGTAGCATCATAATTGTGGCCACTTCGATCCCTGTTTCCGTCATCGGGACATTCATCGGAATGTATCTGTTCCACTATTCGATCAACGTTCTCTCGCTGGCGGCTCTCGCGCTTTCCATCGGGATGATCGTGGATGACGCGATTGTAGTTCTGGAAAATATTTACCGACACAGGTACGAGGAAGGGAAACCGGTTTTTGCCGCATGTGTAGACGGCACACGTGAAGTCGGAATGGCCGCGTTCATGTGTACGCTCACTACAGCAGCGGTATTCATGCCGGTCCTCATGCTTCGAGGGGAAGTGGGCAAGCTTTTCGGGCCTGTTGCTTTCGTGATTTCTTTCGCGATATTCGTCTCTCTTTTCGACGCGTTCACGGTAGTTCCCATGCTTGCCTCCCGATGGATGACCGAGGAAAAGGAGCCGACCGGCGTCCTGAAAATGATTCTTGCTCCTTTGTATATGGTGGACCCACTTGGGAGAGCGGTGGCCACGGCCATGATGAAGTCGCTCGAATTCTTCCTCGGAGGCCTGAAACGAAAAGCTGTCCTCATCGCCGTCGTGATAGCACTCTTCTGTCTTTCCGTGTGGTACTTGCCGGGCATGGGCTATCTTCCTACCGGTGGCACCAATCTGATACAGGTTCAAATTGACACGTACGAGGGGACCAGCCTTGACGAAAGGAGCCGCCTGATGGGTATCCTTGAGCAACGCTGGCGAACTATTAAAGGCGTCAGGCACATTGTAAGTGTTCCCAATAGGCAGGCTCATCGAAATCGGATATTCCTTGTATGTGACCGCGAAGAAGACAGTGGCGTACCCATAGTCGATATTGCAAAAGAAGCCTTTAAAATGTCGAGGGACCTCCCACTAAGGGGGGTAAACCCTATCCAGTTCCCCCTTTTCGGCAACATCCACTCACGGTCCAGCGTGGTCGACGTCCGGGTCATGGGCACGGACCATACGATTCTCAAGCGGATTATCGATCAGATCATGAAGTTGGGAAGCAACATCAGGGGAATTATCTTCGAATACACTGACCTGGCCGTCAGGAAACCCGAGGTTGAGATTCGAATCGATCACGACCGTGCAGCGTACTTCGGTTTTGAAGTGAAGGAGATCGCTGACGCGGTGGAGGCCGCGATCGGAGGCCAGAGGACCGAATCCCAGTACAGTGTCGGAGGGAGGTATTTCTACATTCGGGTCATGGGACAAGAAAGCAGCCTGAAGACTGTTGAGGACATCGGCAGGATCAACCTCACCTCTCCCCGGAACCCCAAAGTCCAAGTGCCCCTCACCAGTGTCGCTTCGGTACGGACCAGCTTCGGACCACTGCGCATAAGCCACTATAATTCAAAACGCAGTGCCCGCGTCCAATTCACCATATCAGGCCGGCCGTTGGCGGACGTGTATCAGGAAGTGAGTTCCAAGATCAGGTCTACAGTTGCGTTTCCTCCTCGATACTCCTTTGTACCTCACGGAGCAGTCGCGGAGCTCAAGACTCTTGTTAAGGCGATAAAATTCGTCTTTCCGCTGTCAGTAGTCCTTGTGTACCTGCTTTTGGTGATGCAGTTCCAATCATTTGTCAGGCCGTTGGCAATCCTGCTCAGCGTCCCGCTGTCCATAATAGGGGCAAACACGCTGGTAGCATTGACCGGCGTGACCCTCGACTCGTTCACCATGCTCGGTTATATAATGATGGTCGGCTTGGTGGTCAAGAACTCCATCCTGTTGATCACCTACGCGGTGCAGCTCATAGAAGGACAGGGCATCGACCGAGACAAGGCTCTGCAACTGGCAAGCCGGCGACGGATGCGGCCCATCTTCATGACTTCCATAGCCATGGTGCTTGGTATGCTCCCCCTGGCCGTGAAGAGCGGGGCAGGATCGGAAATTTACAATGGGCTCGCCACGGCCGTAATCGGAGGTCTCTTAGTATCAACCTTCTTCACCCTGATCTTCATACCGGTGGTCTACACCATCCTGGACGACCTCAAGCAGCGCTTCTGGAAAGTCCAACCGATGGTATTCGACGAGGTGAAGACAAACCGAACCCAGTAGATGGTTGGATCGTTGACGGACCAATTTCTAAGTGGATCCCAAGTCTTGAGCCGAAACAGGCGGCAGCCACGTCGCTTCGATTCTGTCGGGGTAATACGTACGGTCTTTTTCTGCACTCGTTGCAAAGAAAGACTTTTGTACGATGCAATGCAAGGTTCGCACGACACTCTTGGCGGCCGATTGCTGACAAGGAACTCTCGATGACACGTGATTACCTGTACCTCGCACTGATGATTCTCCTGCTGATTCTTGTCGGTTGTACCAAGAAGCAAGAGAACAAACTCTCTGCGCCTGCCATAAAGGTAGGCGTGGTCTCTGTCGAAAAAGGGCCGCTCAAGAGGAGGCTCCATGTCTCAGGCCCCTTGCAATTCATCGGGAATACCACCCTCTCTGCGGAGGTTTCTGCACAGGTGAGTTCCATTCTTGTGGAGGACGGCCAGGCAGTGGAGCAGGGGCAACTGCTCCTTGTGTTCAATGACCTCAAGATCAATGAGAATGCCATTCACGCGGCGTCTACACTTCAGAAAGATGAAGCCGCGCTGACGTTTAACAAGACCGAATTTGAAAAGAATGAAAAGCTGCTAAAGACCGGCGCCGTAAGCCAAAGCGTGTATGATCAGAAACGTTCAGCCTATGATACCGCCCGGGCGCAGGTTGAGATGGATCGGGCGGTGCTGGCCAAGGCCATGGACGATATGAAGAAAACGAGAGTGAGATGCCCAATAAAAGGGCGTGTTTCGAAGCGTTTCGTGGAAAAGGGAGACTGGGTCTCAGAGGGAGGCAAGCTCTTTCAGATAAGCGACTACACCAGAATCTACCTGGAGGCTCGACTCTCCGATATCGATTTGGCCAAGCTCCCCATAAGAAATATATATAAGCAAGGAATCAAGGCTGAAGTACGAGTGGACGCGTACCCGCGCCGCGTCTTCAAAGGTAAACTCAGCTTCATCGAACCGGTGGCGGATGAGCACAACCTGTTTGAGATCCGAATCTACATGGATAACTCGGAGATGACCCTTCTTCAGGGAATGTTCGCCCGGGCCGCAATAATCTTTGACACACTCAACGATGTTTTGCTTGTTCCCCGCTCTGCATTGCTCGATCCGGTCCGAAACAACGATCACAATACCGTGTTTGTGGTAAGCCCCGACAAAAAGGCCTTGTTCACCAAGGTCAAAATAGGAATGACTAACCGTCATTACGCAGAAGTCATGGAAGGACTGAAAGCAGGCGATATGCTGATCGTGAAAGGAAAAGACGTACTCACTGACGGTAACGCCGTCGACCCCAGATACCTAAGCGGGGAAACCGCTTCACGCTAACGGTGTTGGCCTTTGGCTCGGCGCAAGGGTCGCCACCTGATCCTTTCCGGGCTCGCGAACCTTCCCTCCGGTTCAGACCGTTCTCAATAGCTCCCCGGAAATCCGCCCTGGCTCACTTTGAAAAAATGAAAGTGAGTGGGCTCGTCTTTACAGCTCGGTTGCTTGCTCAGTGCAACGCTGTACCAACGCTCGCGGGGCTCGGCAAGACGACCCGAGTCAAGTCCGCAGAAAAATGAATTGAAGGCTTTCACTCTTCTCCCCAGTTTTTCCGGCTCTTCTCGACCCGTTTCAGCACTGTTTTCCATGCGTTTGTCGTGAGGAAAGAGTCGGACCACCGTTGCAGCATGCGGTCGAACATCTCAAGAGAGACGGCGAAGGTGATTTCGTCGGTCCTGAGGTACTTTCGAGCCGAGGGATCCCACGCTCCCAGAACGGCCTTGAGCTTGCCCTGGGCCGCGTACTTAATCGGCCACGTGACGATGTTTGAGCAGCCGGCGCCAAAAGGCGAACAGACTGCCTCAAAATCGTTGGTAACGAATGTGGCCAACTGATGGAGCCCCGAAACAACCTCCGGCCGGGCGAAGAACACCACTACTTCCGGAATTTCGGCTCCGCTGAACTGATTGAGCGGCTTGAACACACAATACCGGGCCGGGGCGGGCCGAGGATCCATGGTCTCAAAAAATTTACGACTGATTTCAGGAGACTCCAGGTAACGCTCCCCTTCCAGTTGGCCAGGAATGCCGGTGGAGATGTAGCATGCTATGGTTTTCAACTGGGGCTTGAGAAAACCGAGGTAGAAGGCTCCACCAAAACATCCGAACCGTTCTCGGTCGAAGTACGCGGCGCTCTGCCGGTGTCGCGCTATCCAGAGCTGGCCGACCACACATGACCAGTTTTTGTCATGGATCGACCAGTCAATCTCTCGACGGGCTTCCATCTCCACCGAAGGCAGAATGCCTGGTTTGGGAGACACACCTTCGGAGGGAGCCTCCTCAGAATAGTGCATTCCCATGGGCACCTCGTGCGCACCCAGTGATTCAAGAAGACGATTTACCTCAGGCCAATTCTCCTGCAGGTTCATGCCGGACATCTCCTCGCAATACGTAAGCGAGCGCTCTCATTGAGTCCTCCTATGACCAGCGGGGCGCTCTGTGAAATTAGGAGCTTGCAACGGAACGCACTGCTTTCCAGCGCCATGAAGAAACGGTCCTGTTGTCTTTTTCAGGGCTTCGAGACCGCGGGCAGGCGCGGGACGATGTCCCGTAACCGGGAGGTCCTCCAATCTCCTCCCACCAGACCTGATAGCAACATGGGCACCGCCCTGTTGAACAAGAGATCCGTTGTTTCGCGAGTTGATTGTACCTCACCAGATGCCCCTGTCAATCACGATCTTGCCCTTGCCAAGAGTCCGGACTCGTATAGCCGTTGCCAAAATGAATGACCGAAAGCCCCTCGCCGGTGTCCTGATCTTTGGAAGGTGGATCCGCGTCTGGCGAAATTCGATTAGGCTCATAAAGCGCGGGCAATCGAACTCATAGCAAACTGGAAAGGATGGTACTCAATTCGTTCGTCATTTCTCCGGGAGCGATATGAGGAGAACCGCGAAATACAATTCAATGGCTTTGGCAGTCACTGCGCCTGCCTGACTCCGACCAAAGGGCAAAGCTATAGCGGTCATGACCTCGGATATTTGCAGTCGGTCTTGCTCTTCGCCATTGGGTGCCTATGATCTTAGTACCCCGGAAGCGGAGGAAACCCTCCGTTACGGAATTTACGTACGGAAGGTGAGATTATGAATACGAACGACCAAGCGCTTTTCCGACCGTTTCAGCGGGACGGTTTGTCGCTCGCAAACAGAATCGTCTTTTCCCCGCTGACCAGGTCTCGTGCCGGGAAAGAGCGCATGCCCAATGCTTTGATGGCTAAATACTATGCCCAGAGGGCTTCGGCGGGGCTCCAGATTACTGAGGCTACCGTCATTTCTCGACAAGGCATCGGGTGGCTCAATTCTCCCGGGATTTACACCGACGAACAAGGACGGGCTTGGAAACAGGTCGTGCATGCCGTTAAGGAGAGAGGATCTTCAATCTTTCTCCAGCTTTGGCATTGCGGACGTGCTTCTCACAGCGGCTTCCATGAGGACGGAGAGTTGCCGGTCTCAGCTTCGGCCATAAAGCATGGTGGAGATTACATCCACACGCCGTTGGGTAAACAGCCATATGAGACTCCCCGTGCCCTGGAAACTGACGAGATACCGGGAATCGTGCATGATTACCGTGAGGCTGCTCGTCGTGCAAAAGAGGCCGGGTTCGATGGAATCGAACTCCATTCCGCGAACGGCTATCTCATCGATCAGTTCCTGCAGTCCAAAAGCAACCATCGAACGGACCGATACGGCGGCAGTCTCGAGAACCGATATCGATTCCTCGGCGAAATTGTGGAATCCGTGAGTGAGATATGGCCTCGCGACAGAGTAGGTGTGCATCTTTCCCCGAACGGCAATTTCAATGATATGGGCTCACCGGATTTTCGCGAGACCTTCCGCTACGTTGCAACACGTTTGAACGAAGAGGGAATTGGGTACCTGCATATTGTTGATGGTTTGGCATTCGGGTTCCACGAACTCGGTGAGCCGATGACTCTTCCAGAGTTCCGGGAAGTATTCAAAGGAACGCTCATCGGCAATTGCGGTTACACTCGAGAAAGTGCGGAAGAAGCGATAAGAAAGGGGGACGCCGACCTGATATCCTTCGGACGTCCGTTCATCAGCAATCCGGATCTCGTGGAGCGATTTGCCAATGAATGGCCGCTCAATCCGCCAGCAGAGGTCAAAGTTTGGTACTCGTTTGACGCTGAGGGCTACACAGACTTTCCTTTTTATGACGATTCACGAGAATGAGGATCATTCTAGTGACAAAGGAAAACTGTATCTGACCTCACGGACCGAGCGGGGAAAAACCAGCGCTCTGTGCGACCAATTCCTGAGTGCCAACATGTGCTTCGGACCGGTGCTGGATAAGCAAGGAGATTTGGCGGGCATCATAAGAAAGAACGACATATTGAGCTTTCTGTTTGCATACCTCGAAGATCGGGCTCGTGCCATTTTCGCTGTTGCACCAACTGATTGATTATGCTAGTACTTGATGTGTCGGATGTTAGGTAGCCTAGTAGAATGAAGGGTTCCCCGATTTGGGGATGAGGCGAGCAACCACATCCGAGGCCTTTTGCTTGATAAGACCTTCTGACGGACAGTTCCCACCGGCCGCCGACGCATTACTGGGCATTAGCTGGGGTGACTCTCTATCCAAGGAAGAATGCCTCATGATATCGCTTCACTGCCATTCCAAAAAAATACTCCGGTTTGGCCCAGAAAAAGTGTGAAAGGGGGGCATAAGCGTGCTTTCAGGATGTCTAGCCGACCAACCGGTGGACTTGACCCTAAAGCCCCACAAGCTGGGCCGAAAAGTCAAGGGATTAGTCGCTTGCTCAATGTGGCTTCGTCCTTTCCCTTGACAGGTCATCATGAAGCCATGTTCGAGTGAGAACACGCAGGAACAGGACGGTTGACTGCATGCGTCCGGGGAAGTACAATCACAAATAGGAACAGAAGAGGGTCCTTGGGCGACGGGATGATGGTCTTGTCCCTGTTGTGTCTTCTAGAAGCCGTCCTGTGACCTTTTTGTACTTAGACGAACCCCAGCCCCTGCGGCCCTTGAAAGGCAGCTCCACCGCATAATCTTATTCGGTGGCCGTTATCGGGTCTAATCAGGGCCCGGCGCAGGTAAGGAGGTCTGCGTGACCAAGCAACGCCATTCAGGACGCCAACACTCCGATCAGACCAATGCCTTCCAGAACGACTCCTCATTTGAAATAAAGAAGCTGGCGCCAGGTGATCGCCTCTGTCACCTGTACCAAACGGATCAGGAGCATCGTGAACTGCTCACACGGTTTATGAGGCTGGGTCTGGAAAGAAACGAGAAGGTGCTCTGCATCGCGGACGCTGGCACTGCGGAGACAGTCAAGAGCTACTTGCAGGACGATGGTGCAGATCTCGCAAAATATGTGGAGAGTGGGCAGTTCGCAATCATTAGTGTGTCCGAATCATACCTGTCGGGCGGTGTTTTCGAGCCGGATATGATGATCGAGCTCCTCAAAACCGAGACTGACAAGGCACTGAAAGAGGGTTATTTGGCCCTGAGAGTGGCAGCAGAAATGAAGTGGGCCCTCCGAGGAGTTCCAGGATCGGAAAGGCTCATGGAGTACGAGGCAAAGTTGAATGAGTTTTTGCCGGGAAGCAAAGCTCTTGTCATCTTCCAGTATGATTGTCGTTGCTTCGAACCGGCAATGTTGCTAGACGTGCTGGCGACACATCCAATTGTCGCGGTGGGCTCGGAAGTTTACGACAACTTCTCCTACCTTCCTCCGGAACAATTCCTCAGTTCAGAGCGCGATGGCGTTCTCCTGGATCGATGGTTGGACAACTTGAAGAAAGCAAAAGCGCACAATAAGAGGCTGCAGAGATCCTATCAGGCGCTTTGCACAGAAAGAGATCGTTTTGTGGTTACCCTTCGGTCTATCGGCGACGGTGTCATCACCACTGACACTGAAGGACGCGTCGTGGCCTTGAACAGAGCGGCAGAGGAGCTGACGGGCTGGCCTGAACAGGAGGCCGTCGGTACGGCCATACAAAAAGTTTTCCACATCGTCGATGAACAGACTCGGGAGAGGTGTGTGAATCCTGTTCAGAAGATTCTTGAGACCGAGGAAACGATTGCTCTTTCCAATGACTCGGTCCTTATCGCGAGAGACGGCACAGAGCGGATTCTTGAGGATACTACAGCCCCGATCCGGGATGAAGCCGGCAACACATTGGGCGTGGTCCTCGTCTTCAAAGAGGTCACCGAAGACAAGAGATCGCACAAGGAGATCCAGGAGAGGGAAAAAAAATTCCAAGGCCTCCTCGAACGGCTTCGAGAAGCAGCTTATCGGATGTCACTACCCGACGGAACGTACGAATACTTCAATCCCGCGGCCAAGGCGGTTTTTGGGTACAGCACTGAAGAATTTCTCAGAGAGCCTTTGCTCATCCGCCGGATAATGCATCCTGATTTTGCTGATTACTTCGAAGATGTTTGGGCCGATCTGTTGCGTGGAAAAGTGCCGCCAACGTATGAATACAAAGTTATTGATCCAGATGGGAACGAGAGATGGATAATTCAGTCAAACAACGGGATCTTTGACGAAACGGGTCGCATCGTGGCAATCGAGGGTGTCTGCAGCGACATAACCGAGTTCAAGCGGGTGGAGGCGGCGCTGAACGTAAAGACGAGCGCGATGGAGTCTTCTATCAGCGGCATTGCCATCGGAGACCTTGACGGGAAGATAGCCTATGTGAATCCCGCGGCTCTCCGGCTCTGGGGATATGACCATGAGGAGGAAGTCCGGGGCAAACGGGTGCGCGATTTCTGGATCACGGAGAAAGAGGCCGAAGAAGCAGTACGAATCGCAGCCAAAACAGGGTCATGGATCGGTGAGCTAGTAGCCAGGCGGAAGGACGGTGCTCCCTTGGATGTTCAGGCCGCAATAGCTCTGGTGCGAGAGTCCGACGGAACGCCTATTGCGGTCATGGGGTCGTTCCTGGACATCAGTGAGCGCAAACGTGCTGAAGAGGCGCTCTTGCAAGCCAAAGAGGAATGGGAACGTACTTTCGATGCGGTACCCGACCTGATATGCATTTTGGACGAGAACAACAGGATCTTGCGGGCCAACCGTGCCATGGCAGAGGTATTGGGTTTTTCTCCCGAGGAAGCGGTAGGAAAGGTGTGCTACCAGGTGATCCACGGTTCCAATAGTCCCCCGGATTACTGGCCACATCTCAAGCTGCTCAGAGACGGCGGAGTGCACAGCGCGGAAGTGTACGACGAGACGCTCGGAGGACACCTTTACGTAACGGTGTCGCCGCTCGCCGATTCCGAGGGTCGCGTTATGGGATGCGTGCACGTGGTCCGAAATATCTCTGATCAGAAGGCCATGGAAGCGACGCTGCGCGAGAGCGAAGAAAAGTTCTCCAGCGCATTTCAATTTGCTCCTGTACCCATGGCGATCACCTCGCTGAACGATGGAAGGATCGTTGAAGTGAACGACGCGTTTCTCAAGAGCTCCGGATATAAGCGAGAAGAGGTCTTGGGCAAAACAGAGGTTGAAATAGGAACATGGAAAGATCAGAACGAAAGGGCTTGCCAGCTCCAGCAGATGGAGAAAGAGGTTTCCCTCGTCAATCTTGAAAGGGATTTACCAAGGAAAGATGGAAGCCTTCGGCACGGTCTGTTCTCTGCCGTCATGATCCACTTGCAAGGAAAGCCGATGCTCTTGAGCGCCTTCAACGACATCACCCAGCAGAAACAGGCCGAGGAGGCGCTCCGAGAACATGAATACATGATGAGGAGCATACTTGTGGCTACCCCGGTGGGGCTCGTCCTAACGGAAAACCGGCGCATCAAATGGGCAAATGAAGAGTGGGAGAAGATGTTCGGATTCAAGGACGAGTCCGAATACGTCGGGAAACCGACCAGCATGATGTACGGGTCGGATGCCGAGTATATGACGGCAAGGCAAGCGGTTTACAGCAACCTTGAGAATGGCATCTTCGGGGAAACACATACGGAATTCATGAAAACAGACGGTACTTCATTCCGGGCGTACCTGAGGAGCACGTACCTTGATCGTTCCGATGCCTCAAAGGGCACTGTCAGCGCGATTTCCGATGTTACGGAAATCGTACGGGCTGAACGAGCCCGTCTCGAAAGCGAACAACGCTACCGGGCTCTCTTTGAGGATTCAAGGGACGCGGTATTCGTCACCAGCCGGGATGGCACCATCCTGGATGTGAACCAAGCCTGCTGCGAGCTTTTCGGCTATGATAAGAACGAATTCCAAAATCTCCTTGCCAAACAAACCTACGCGGATACGGCCGATCGAAAAATCTACCAGGAGGCCATAGAGAAAGCCGGCTCAATAAAAGATTTCCCGATACGACTCCGCAAAAAAGACGGAACGGTCTTCGAAGCTTTGCTCACGGCAAGTGTCCGTTATGGTAAGAACGGCGAGATCCTTGGTTACCAGGGCATAATGAGAGACGTGACCGAGCAAAAAAAGCTCGAAAAGCAGCTCCTGCAGGCCCAAAAAATGGAATCGATCGGGATTCTGGCCGGTGGCATCGCTCACGATTTCAACAACCTGCTCCAAATCATTTCAGGCTACACAGAGATGCTCCATCCAATCCTTGAGAAAAAGGGGCAGAGTACCGAAGACCTCGATGCCATAAGCCATGCTGCTGAGCGAGGCGCAGAGCTGGTGCGGCAGCTCCTTACCTTTAGTCGAAAAGTGGATAGCAAGTTTGAGCCTTGCAACCTCAATAAGCAGATACGACGAACAAGAAAGCTCCTCTATCGAACCATACCAAAGATGGTCGATATAGAAATGAAGCTTGACCCTCTTGTCGGCCGGATTCAGGCTGATGCCGGTCAGATTGAACAGGTCCTCGTGAACCTCGGGTTGAACGCCAGCGATGCCATGCCCCTTGGTGGAAGGCTTTCATTTGAAACAAGGAACGTAACCCTCGACGATCAATTCTCCAAAGCTCATCCGGGATGTGTTCCAGGACGGTATGTTCAACTCACAGTCTCGGACACGGGACACGGCATGGACAAAGAGGTATTGGAACACATCTTCGAGCCTTTTTTCACGACCAAGGGACTTGCAGAACGAAGCGGCCTGGGCCTGTCAACGGTATTCGGCATTGTTAAAATGCATGGTGGGTATATCACGTGTCAGAGCCGGCCGGGAAAAGGAACGACATTTGATATTTACCTCCCGGTAGCTGAGGAAACTGAGCTCCCTGTTGAGACGACTAAAAAGAAATCGATGCCCTTGGGTGGGACCGAAACCATTCTCGTGGTGGACGATGAAGAGTTGATTCAGGAGCTGGCCAAGAGGATCTTGGAAGATGCGGGATACTCGGTGATTGTTGCAGGCAGCGGGAAAGAGGCTCTGGAGATCTACACTCAGGCGGAAAGAAACATTGCTCTTGTCATTCTCGACTTGATTATGCCTGAGATGGGCGGGAAACAGTGTCTTGAGGAGCTGCTAAGAATAGACCCTCAGGTCAAAGCTCTCGTCGCGAGCGGATTTGCTGTAAACGGGAAAACAAAGATGTTTCTCGACGCCAGAGCCAAAGGTATGGTCAGCAAACCCTTTAAAATAGGAGAGCTGCTTGGTTCCGTTCGCAGCGCTATTGACGGGACTTGAGCCGGTAGCAACAAAACACGTTGCGGCAATCGTCGTTCCTGCGTCAAAGAATCCTTATCTGACGTGTGCCGGGTACCGATTCCGAGCTGCCCTCGATGTGGCAGAAGCCCTCTCGGGTTCATTGCACAGGTTGAGGCCCCCGCTTTTTCGGGAAGGTTCTCTTCGGGCTGACATTTCAGAATCGGGAGAAGGTCGCCACGATTCGCGTTCGTCAACCAACCTCCGGGAGTCTTCCATGAAAGGCATCCCAAGCGCCCTCGGCCTGACCGTCCTGGTCGTTCTCGCAAGTTACGCGACGGGAACGTCAGCCGACGATCCCTTCGACCAACTGCTTGGAGCGGCCGAGAAGGGCCGGACCGGCAAGATCAGAATTCTCCTTGAGAGAGGAGTCGACGTGAACAAGGCGACCGACGGGGGTGTCACTCCCTTGATGGTGGCAGCCACCAACGGGAAGCTCCCCGCGGTGAAACTTCTCATCAAGAAGGGCGCGGACGTCAATGCCGTGAGCAAGCGAGGGTTGACGGCCCTGATGGGCGCGGCCATGACCGGTGCAGCAGAGACGGTCGAACTGCTGCTCAGCCACGGAGCAGACGTGCACGCAAAAGACAAGGACGGCGATACGGCCCTGAAATGGGCGTCCCGGGGCGGATTCGTCAACGTGGTCAGACTCCTCACAGCCCACGGTGCAAAGGAGTAATACCATTTGGGGTTCGAATCATCGATCGGGGGAGACCCTCTTGCGAAAGGGCTCTCCTCGGTGAACCCTTGGTTCTTATCTTCTTTGTGCGGCTGCGGTCGAAAATTCCTTTCGAATCTCTTCTCAGGGTCTCGGGTTGGGACGTCTCGGATTTTCGCAAGCCGGGGCGACCGTTTGGTCGGGCAGCGATATGAACGACCGAGGGAGTGTCTACGGTTCCAGGCGCAACTCGAATTCCTGCTCTTTTATGGTCTGTCCCCATTTGTCAATGGGCGACTCCTCGGTGAGCACAAATCCTGCCCTTTCATACAGGCGGCGAGCTTCGTCGAGACCTTCGAAGGTGAAAAGGATGACTTTATGGTGACCGGCCTCATTGCAGAACTGGATGGCCTTTTTGAGGAGTGATGCTCCGATGCCCCGGTTATGGAATTTCGGATCGACGATGAACCATCTCAGACGTGCCGCGTCCCTGTCGCGTCCGTCTATCGCCACTGCGCCGGCAAACTTTCCCTTGACGGTGGCGGCCCAAAAGCCGTCTCGCCCATCTTGCACCTCGCTGAAGAACTCGCAGAGTTCCCTTCCCACCTGCGTCTCGAAGGTTATGTCAAATCCCCAGTTCTCGTGGTAATAGACCGCGTGAAGCTCCGTTACCTTGCCTGCAACTCCGGGATAGTATCCTGTCAACTGCACTGTTTCTTACCTCTCCCCAGGCGCTGCAGACCGCCTGCATCTTATCGGCTGTATTTATTCAGCAGTCTCATCAAATTTCTGGCGGCACGGGAAGGTCTGCCCCTTCCCTGGAAGAATATGTCGATGATAGAGACGTCCGATCCGTAGTATGCTTCATTGGCTTCCCAGTCGGGCTCGATGATGCTCCCTTTGAGGGACACGCCCGCGAAGAGCCCCTTTGCACGTGAATAGGAAAGCATGCCTGCGGACAGAGCTATATCCGTGCCCGCGGAAGCGTCTCTCCCAACCGGGCCCGCTGCAACCGACGCGTCCGCGCCTATGGTCACCTTGCCCCGGAAGAGGCTTTTCAAGCTCACGGGGCTCATCACAAGCAGAACCAGTTGGGTAGACTGAATCCCGACCTGCCAGCCGACGCTTCCTCCCACCAGACTGATAAATGCCGGCGGTCCCCATTTGCCTGTTGAGGGATCGCGGCGAAGAATAACTCCGTTGCCGTAGTGTCCACCGATGCCGAGTCCGGCCTTCAGAACGCTCGGAAAAATGATTATGGCCCGACTGCGTCTGAGCAAATCAGCGGGGATTCCCCCGTCCGGCGCCTCCATCACGTCCTTGATCGCGTCCGAGCACTCGGTCAGCCGGTTCTCAAGCTCAAGGGGTGGGGCCGTGGGAGCCGCGCCGGCCGAGACAATGACGAGCACAAGCGCGGTAAGGCTGCACCAGTGGAATTCTCTCATTATGGTACGCATGGCTTCACCAGCGGTCCTTTGACTGTCGTGAACGGTTGAGAGCCCTTATCCCGGATACCTTATAGCCGGAATACTCGGGTTGTTCAAGCAGCGCGGCTAGAGCGAACGTACCGCCCGTCGATCCCCGCTGCAGCGGGAACGATTGAGAGTCCTCCTTCCGGCCAGTTGTTGTCCATCGGCGAACATCCCGAATTCCGGGCGTCCTTTTGGGAAGCACGTCAAGATATGCGCCGGATCATTGCACCCGGTCGACCGAAGGTGTTGGACTGACGCCACAGGCAATCGCGCCAATCGGTGAAGTCGATGCCGCTGAAGCCGGTACTCCGAACGCGAATTCTAACTTGACACTGTTGCGGACGCGTGGTCTTCTACAGCGTGGCGCACGGAGAGAACGGGATGTTGCTTTCTTAGTAAAGTGTCGACCGAGGGGCCGTCCTTTTGAAGGTCTGCTCGCGGATCGGTCAAAGCCTGCTTCCTGCAACCGACATCCGTGTTCCCAAATACCGGTGGCAAATTTCAATACCGGGCGGAGGGACCGGTTTCGCTTTTCCGTTGCAGGAGTATTCTTCCCAAGGAGAGTGATCCATGAAAAATCTTGCGATTTGTTTCCTGGTCGTTCTTGCGCTCGTGATGACTATACTCTGTCCCGGCCCCGGATTTGCCGAGAAGGGTGCCATCAAGGTTGGCGTGGTTCTGCCCCTCACGGGCAAACAGGCGAAGTTCGGTGAGATTGAGAAGAAATCCTTCGAATTGGGCCTCGCCGAAATCAACAAGGCAGGTGGAGTAAAAGGCAGACCGATCGAGTTGATCATCGAGGATGACACGTCCAAGCCTGCTGTAGGCAGATCGGCCGTAGAGAAGCTCATATCACGGGACAAGGTGATCGCTCTGGGAGGTGGTTATTCGTCGTCGGTCACCTTCGCCATGTGCGGGGTGGCTCAACAGCGGAAGGTCCCTTTTCTGGTAAACACGGGTTCCGCGGACAAGATCACCGAACAGGGATGGAATTACATCTTCCGGCTCAACCCTCCGGTCAGCGAGTATCCCCAAGGGCTCAAGTCGTTCCTGAAAGAAGTGGTCAAACCCAAGACCGTTGCGATACTGTATGAAAACAGCCTCTTCGGTCAATCGGGCTCTAAGAAGTTTGCCAAGCTCGCCGAGAAGATGGGCATGAAAGTGCTCATGAAAGAAGGGTACGAGGCGGGCGCCATCGATTTCAAACCGCTGCTGGTGAAGACCAAGGCCGCCAAACCCGATCTGATCTACATGATCTCCTACGTTATGGACGCGGCACTGCTTATGCGGCAATCCAAGGAATTGGACATCAATCCCAAGCTCTTCGTCGGTGGTGCTGCGGGCTTCACGCTCCCGGAATTCGCCAAAAACGCCGGCGATGCCGCGGAGAATGTCTTCTCTGCCACGCTCTGGACTCCGAGCGTTCCCTATCCCGGAGCCAAGCAATATTACGATAAGTTCATGAAGAAGTACGGATCGCCGACGGAGTACCATGGGGCGGAGGCTTACGCCGCGATCTACGTGATCGCGGATGCGCTCAAGCGCGCCAAGAAGCTGACCCCGGAAGGCGTGCGGGAAGCATTCACCAAGACCGATATGATGACCGCGTTCGGTCCGGTCAAATTCGTATCATACGGTAAGAAGAAGCAGCAGAATTCCTTGCCCACCTATCTGGTACAGTGGCAAAAGGGACAACTGCAAACCGTCTGGCCAAAGGCCGTGGCCACCAAGCCCTACGTGTACCCGGTTCCGCCCTGGAAGAAGTGAGTTCGGAACTGACGGAGGCGAGTCGACGGCTATGTTGCGGGAGTGCGCGCTTGACCCGAAGGGCGCACGGGTGAGGCACGGCCCGAGGGCCCGGGATTTCGATACGACTTTGAGAGATCAGGACGCTCCCTCACCCTACCCTTTCCCGAAGAGATGGCCATAGGCTCTTTGTGCGGCGGGCGTCCCAGCCCACCCATCCCCTCTCCGTTTGGGAGAAGGATGTTGTGAGGCGACCGCCAACGAAGATCCCGTGTCACGCGTATGAACCCGCGCCCGTGTGAAACGAAGCACCAGCAGGTTTGTCCGGAAGGGACATGGAAGTCTTTCTCCAGATACTGGTAGCAGGTGTATTAAAGGGCGGGCTTTACGCGCTCATCGGCATAGGAATGACCCTGATCATGGGCGTCATGGGGATCATCAACCTTGCTCACGGACAGTTGATGATGGTCGCCATGTATGTGACCTTCGTGCTCTTCCACTACCTGGGTATCGATCCCTATCTTGCGTTGATCATTTCGATGCCGACACTCTTCCTGCTCGGTGTGTTCATTCAAAAAGTGCTTCTCAACCCCTTAATGAAAGTGGAATCGATTCTGCCCGAGAATCAGGTGCTCATGACGGTGGGCATCGGGATGGTACTCACCGAGGTTGCTCGCTTCATATTCACGTCCAACTACCAGTCGGTCAAAACGAGCTATTCCACCGCCACCTTTCACGTGGGAGAGATATCTTTTTCCGTGGCTCTATGCATAGCGTTTCTCTTCGCCATTCTGCTTACGATGGGGCTTTTCTGGTTTCTGCTCAAGACCGACCTCGGCCGATCAATTCGCGCGGTTGCCCAGGACAGCGAGGCTGCGCAGTTGATGGGTGTGGACGCGGAGCGCATCAAAGTAATCACGATGGGTATCGGATCGGCTCTGGTGGCTGCCGCGGGAACGATGCTCATGCCGGTTTACTACCTCTTCCCGGACATTGGCGGGCCCTTTACCCGCAAGGCATTTGTGATCACCATTCTTGGTGGGCTCGGCTCGACCGTCGGAGCGATCTTCGGCGGGCTGACGCTGGGACTTGCAGAGGCGTTCGGAGCGACATATATCGGCATGGACTATGAGGACCTGATCGGCTTGGTCATCTTCATCGTCGTGCTGTTGTTCCTGCCGGGCGGATTCAAACGGCTGACCAAGGTATAGCGGCCTATGAGAAAACATCGCGGCGCGCTCATAGCTCTCGGAGTTCTCCTCGTCTTCCCGCTGGTGGTGACCGACTCGTACTATCAGCATCTCCTCATACTGGTGTTGATGTGGGTGGCAATCGGATCGGGTTGGAATCTCATTGCAGGGTACACGGGGCAGGTTTCCTTCGGGGACGCCGCGTTCTTCGGCACTGGAGCGTACACGGCAGGGCTTCTCGCCACGAAGCTCGGCGTATCCGCGTGGTGGGGTCTCCCGCTCGGTGGGCTGATGGCCGTGGTCATAGCTTTTCCTTTCGGCTGGATCTGCTTTCGGCTCAGAGGCGCGTATTTTGCGCTTGCCACCCTCGCGCTCAACGAGGTCATGCGACACATTGCCACCATATGGGAGTCTCTCACCGGTGGGATGGTCGGTATCCTCCTCATGCAGAGCTTTGTCTCCAAACTTCCCTACTATTATATCGCACTGGCCATAGCTGTCCTGTCTCTGGTAACGATTCACCTCGTGGTCAATTCGAGATGGGGATACTATTTCGTGTCGATCCGCGAGGACCAGGACACGGCCGAAAGTATCGGGATCGACACCCATTACTACAAGATGATTTCTCTCTGCATCGCGGCATTCCTGACGGGCTTGGCCGGTGCGCTCTACATGAATTATATGGCGTTCATCGACCCGGAAGTCGTCTTCTCATTGCACGACATATCCATTATGGCGATTCTCGTTGGAATCGTGGGCGGGGTGAGCACCGTATACGGACCCGCTGTCGGCGCGTTCGTCATGGTGGCAGTCTCCGAGATTTTTCGGAGTGGCGGCTTCGGACTGCTCGACAGTCTCGCCAAGACGGTTAACAACGACGTCGTAACGATAATGACAGGGTACATCAAGCAAGCGCATGTACTGAGTTTCGGAGTGCTCGTGATACTCGTGATCCTCTTCCTTCCCAACGGAATCGTTGGAGATTGGCGGAAACTGAAACGGGGCAAGCTGTTCCGACGGTGAAAGGAATGGGCCGGCCATGGCCTTCTTCGAAGCAAGAAATATCACCAAACACTTCGGCGGACTCGCGGCGGTCCAAAACGTCAGCTTCGCGGTTGAGCAGGGTCAGATCTTCGGATTGATCGGCCCGAACGGCTCGGGCAAGACGACCATATTCAATCTCATCAACGCGTTCCATCCGCTGACGAGTGGGGAAATATACTTCGAGGGCAGCCAGGTCTCCGGGTTGAAAACCCATGAGATTTGCCGCAAAGGAATCGCCCGAACGTTCCAGGTGGTCAAACCTCTCAAGAGAATGACGGTGCTCGAAAACGTTCTTGCTTCAGCTTTTCTCCACAGCCGCACCAAGGCTGAGGCTCAAGAGCGTGCTCTGAAAACCATAGATTTCTGCTCTCTGGGTTCGCTGCGCGACAAGCTGGCAGGGAGTCTGCCCATAGCCTCCCGCAAGCGACTCGAGATCACCAGAGCTCTGGCGACCCAACCCAAGCTATTGCTTCTGGACGAAACCGCGGCCGGACTCAACCCCATCGAACGGGATGAAGCCATTGATCTGATCAAGAAGATCCGCGACTCCGGGGTGACCATCATCATTGTCGAACATATCATGAAGGTCGTTATGACCATTTCCGACAGAATCCTGGCGATCAATCACGGAGCGGTCATGGCCGAAGGCAGCCCGCAGGAAGTTGCTTCGCATCGGGAAGTCATCGCAGCTTATCTGGGAGAGGACTACAGTGCTGAACGTTGAGCACATAGACGTTTTCTACGGCGATCTACAGGTGCTGTGGGACGTTTCTTTCGAGGTCCGACCCGGAGAAATCGTCGTCCTGCTGGGAGCAAATGGGGCCGGGAAATCGACCACCCTGAAGACCGTCTCCTCCCTGCTTAGACCTGCCCGGGGCTCAGTGACCTTCGATGGTCATCGGCTGGACGAAGTCCCTCCTCACCGGGTGATCGAGTACGGCGTGGCCCATGTCCCTGAGGGGCGACGGCTCTTCTCTGACATGACGGTGGAGGAGAACCTCATTACGGGCTCGCTTGCTCCCCACGCCAAACCTCACCGATCCGAGACGATGGAGCGGATCTACCAGCTCTTTCCCCGCCTGGAGGAACGCAAACACCAGCATGCCGGCACGCTCTCCGGCGGAGAGCAGCAGATGCTCGCGATCGGCAGGGGCCTGATGTCGCGTCCGACGCTGCTCATGTTCGACGAGCCCTCCCTCGGCTTGGCGCCCATCCTGGTTCAGGAGATATTCAAAATCGTGCAAACGGTCAACAATGAAGGGGTGACCGTGCTGCTCGTAGAGCAGAACGTCAAGCACACCCTCGCAATATGCGACCGCGCCTATGTCCTGGAAAACGGTCGAATCACCCTGTCCGGAACCGGCCGGGAATTCCTCGACGACGAGCATATCAAGGAAGCGTACCTGGGCATTTGACCGGAGTCTTCCGTTGAAGTTAAGGGTGGGGCCCTGCACCGGTGGAGATCATATCACGCCTCGTTGCATGTCCACCGGTGCAAGGCCTCACGACATCTATCGACCAACGAGTCGATGCCATTACGATCGAGCCTGGGACACTTCCTTGAATCACTACTTTCGTGGTCAAGTTCAACAGCTCATCAGCAGGATTTCTTGTGGAAGTCTCGTTCCGCATTCTCCATCTATGCAGCGCGAAAAGAGTCTGGATCAGAGCGAGTGACTCTTCTCCGAACTCATTTCGTTCGGCTCACTTGGCAGAGCGGGGAATCTTTGCCGCAAAGGCCCCGACCATGTTTTTCATGTCTTTCGGATCTCCCGTGGGATGGAGGACAACCATGATCAGACCCCATCTGCCGAACGGTGATTTGGCGAGAGGACTATTATAACTGCCCTTTCCAGCGGAGTCCGTCTTGAACATATACGGGGGCTCGCCAGCTCCGGCTTTCTGCATCTTGGGCTTCTTGTTCACAAACCAGACGGTGTAAACGGAATTGGCCTTCAACCCGGCGACGTCTATCTTCAACCGATTTTCGCCTAACTGGATAGTCCCCGTTGCGTTCGGACTGCCCTTGAGTGGCATCAATTGGAGGTTTTTTTCAGACGCCCAAGCATTCAATCCGAAGCTTGAGGCGAAGGCTATGGCCAGCAAGACCAGTATACTCTTTCTGATAGCCATCGTTTTTCTCCTTTCATTTCTGACGCTTCAGTTTCTTACAGAAGCAAGCCTCGTCTGTTTCGGTCTGGGTGCTTTGCCAGATCGCGCTCACCGAAGGCCAAACGTACCTCAGCAGGAGCCTTCATGTGCTTGGATGGACAGGTCCTTGGCAGTTCCTATCACTTTCTGAATGCCGCGCTTTCAAAGCACGGTCAGTTCACCTATGAGGCCAAAACAGCGTTTTCGGTCGGTCTGCTCGACCGAACACCTAAACCTGAAGGCAATGTTTCTGTCTGCTTGTTAGTCGTTTGCAGTCCGGATTCGTTACAGTGGAAATTCCTGAAAACCGATTTTGGGGAAGCGATGCCAGCTAGGGTGGGGGGGTATCTTCAGACAACTTGTGGGTTATTTTGAATCGATCTGGTTCCCTATGGTGGCTTTGATTCGCTCTCGTGCTGCAGGAGTAAGAGACATATCTACGCCCGCCAGAGAAACCTCTTCTTCACGTGCCATCTGGCGCACAGCCTCTCTGACGAGAAGGGTTTGACTTTTGTAGCGTGAACAAAAGCGACACATGAGGAGGTGTGCCCCTAGCGCCAATCGCTGACGAAACGTCAAACGATGATCCAACGATTCCGAAACCAGCCTTGCCGCTTCTTTACACGACAGCATCATTTTAAGTTTCACCTTTCACGAGAGCCAGTTAATTTCCAGACAACGCCTGAGTCTGAGCCGAGCTCGGTGCAGAAGGACGCCAAGATTGTTCTGCGAGACCCCCATGATCCCAGCAATTTCCCCACTTCCCAGTTGTTCAAGCTCTCGGAGAGAAAACGCGTGGGCCATTCGCTTTGGCAGCTCTCGCAAACACTGCATGAGAGTTTGGATGAAATGTTTCTGCTTCAAGACCTCTGCGGGGTCATTACCCCACTTCAAGGGTCTAACGGCCCAGTTGCCCCTTTTATCGAAAAAGTCATCCGAGAGATTCTCTGGCAGATCACCAGTATCGATCGGCCGTTCTCGACTTATTTTCCTGATGTGATCGATTATCTTGTGTTTCAAGATACCGAAAAGCCAAGTCTTTTCTGAAGAGGCCCCTCGGAAAGAGTCGGCCACTCGAATCGCCTCCAGAAATGTTTCCTGGACTGCATCTTCGGCCATTTCGGCGCTTTGAAGTCGCTTCCAGGCAAACCGAAAGAGGTCATCACCGTATCGGTCGACCCAGGCTGATGGATCTGTCAATTTCCGGGATCGTTCGGTCACGATCAACTCCCTACCTGCGCCATGACTGAGGGCAATCGGAGTTTCGGAAACGGTTCGAGTATCACTATACGCATGGGACAGAGGTTCACGGGTTTTGTTGATTGCTTGATGACAAAATTGCCTTTGCGACGAACCCTGCCTGACCATGGTCTGATTCCCAGGCGGTCAACGCAGTGGGCACTGAATTCCCGAGACTCCTTTCATTCTATCACAAAATATCGAACGCGAGCAGAGTGGTCAATGAAAGAGCAGCCTGCCGGGCCATCGTGCTGTCCGACCATTATTCTTGAGCGTCAGCGACAATTAGACTTGTGCCTCGAGCCGAGAAGGCGTGTCTGATGGACGGTTCCTTTGTTTCGGTGTTCATGTCGAGCAATCCGGCTCCTCTCTTACATACGGATCTGATCACCTGACCTCCCGGGTCCTAATGGACCCGCCTCAGGTAAATCCCGATCCGGCCGTGCAAGCATAGCAATGATTGCCTGTAGGAATCCGTGAGCCAGGCGCCGGCAAGCTTTCCATCTCCGAGACATGTCGCTTGCCACCAATTATATAGACTCCCCTGGCAAGGTTGAAGTCGCAGTCGTACAGATAACCGTCCCAATTCACTGATACGAACGTCCGACACATCAAACCCTCAACCGTACACGGGTTGAAGCTCGCAGAGAGTTTTTGCATATATGAATCGAGGTTTCCCGAGCCTTTGAGCCAAGTGAGGAACCTTCCCAATGGCACGTTCGCAAACATGAATAAGTTGTTGAAGAAAAGCCCCCATTTTCGTTCAAGGTCCCTCTTGAACCTTTTTTCCGCCTGCGACTGCGATGCTGGAAGAAATGCTCCCGTGGGATTTGAAACAAGATTGAGTTCCAGACCGGTTCCGTCCATCCCGTAGCCCAACCCATTGAGCTTCTTTAAGACGGTGAGACTCTTTTCCAGTACGCCCTTGCCCCTTTGAGAGTCAGTCTGAGAAGCACTCATGGAAGGAAACGACGCCACGATGACCACCCGGTAAACCGTGCACAAGCCCAGCAAATAGTCCGTGTTCTCTTGGGCCAAAGCAGTGAGATTTGCCCGCAGCATCAGCCTTGGAGCCACGGGAGCTATGGTCTCAATGAGATAGCCCAGGTTAGGGTTCATTTCAGGCGCGCCCCCGGTTATGTCCACCACCGGGAAGCGTGCCCTTTTGGCGTAATCCACAACCTCTTCAATGGTTTTTCTTCCCATCATTTCCGAGCGGTCGGGACCGGCTTCCAGATGACAATGTCGGCATGCCTGGTTGCATACCAATCCGACGTTAATTTGCAGTGTATTGGTCTGACCTCTCTTCAATTCAAGTCCGTGCCTGGCCAAACATTCTGCAAAAGGCTCCACCCCTCTGTTTGTGGGCCTGTCAACGTTTAACACCTTCTCAGCCGACGTCAGTTCCCGAGCCATAACACCCTCCGCGGCTCACATGGAAAGCCTCTTGGCGATCTTTCTCATCTGGGTAGCGTGAACAAGGGAGGCACCTCCTCTAATCGCGGTCGTGACATGGACAGCTTCGGTCATTTCGCCGAGGCTGGCTCCCTTTTCCAGACAGGACTGGGTATAGGCGTCGATACAGTACGGACATTGAATCGCATGCGCCACGGCCAGAGCAATCAAAGCCTTCTCTCTCTCGGTGAGATCTCCTTCGGCAAACACCGCTGCGTAGTAATCGAAGAACTTCGCCGCCAGGTCGGGGGCCTCTTCGCCCACATCGACGAATTTCGGGAGGTCTTTGGGGTCATAATAAATGTCCATGAATCTCCTCCTCACAGTATCGAACGTATGATCTCGCCTCAACGAGTCCAGGATAGCCATTTCTCAAAGAGCTTCTTCAAGAATGGGGTTAACCGCATGCGATTGTACGCGTCTGCGGCCTGTTTGATTGCTTCGGCTTGAGTCGGGTAGGGATGGATGACGCCGGAAATCGTCCCGAGCCCGACCTTGCCCACCATGGCCAGCGTCAGTTCACTTATCATTTCGCCGGCGTGAGCAGCCACGATGGTTGCTCCGAGGATCTGGTCCGTTCCCTTTTTCACGTGAATTTTGACGAAACCTTGGTCCTCACCGTCAAGTATAGCCCTGTCGACTTCCGCAAGACTCCGGACGAACGTGTCGACCGCTATGCCCTGTTTTGCCGCATCTCTCTCATACATTCCGACATGTGCGATTTCCGGATCGGTGTACGTGCACCACGGTACGGCGAGAGCACTGAGCTTCTTTGATCCCTTGAAAAGGGCGTTTTGAATGACGATGCGAGCAGCGGCATCTGCAGTGTGTGTGAATTTGTATTTCATGGCCACGTCACCGGCCGCAAAAATGGCGCGGTTCGTGGTCCGTAGGTAGTCATCCACGACAACCCCTTGTCGCGTGTCATATTGCACGCCGGCGGCCTCCAGGTTGAGATATTCGACATTCGGCGCCCGACCGGCCCCCACGAGGATTTCGTCTACTGTAATGCGGTCCGGCTTTCCACCCACCTCGAAATGGATAATCTTTTCCCCATCCACGACCTGGATCTCTTTCAGGTCACTCTTGAGGATCAACCGTACCCCTTCTCTGACGAACCGGTTTTGAATGATTTCCGCAGCGTCGCCATCTTCGCGATCGAGTATGTGATCATTCTTGTGGAAAAGAATCACATGACTACCCAGTCTGTGAAACGCCTGCGCCATTTCGCAACCTATGGGACCGCCTCCAATGACAGCAAGGCGCGAAGGTCTCTCGGTCAAGGAAAAGACCGTCTCATTGGTAAGAAAGCCGGCATCGGATAGACCTCTGATTGCAGGATGAACAGCCCTGGCACCCGTGGCTATGACCGCCTTCTTGAAGCGCAAAGACTTGCCGCCGACCTCGACGGTTTTGGGGCCGGTAAATCTCGCATTTCCCAGGAAAACATCCACCCCAAGGTCCTTGAAGCGTTTCGCGGAATCATGGTGACTGATCTCTGCCCTGAGTTTTCTCACGCGTTCCATCACCGCAGAAAAATCAATAGTTACTTGTCCGTCCACCTCAATTCCGTAGTTTTGAGAGTCCCGGATCTCCGCGTACGCTCTCGACGACCGAATAATGGCCTTGGATGGAACGCATCCATAATTCAGGCAATCGCCTCCCATAAGATGTCGTTCTACTAGAGCGACCTTTGCGCCAAGTCCGGCTGCGCCTGCCGCAGTGACCAGCCCAGCGGTTCCCGCTCCAAGGACTACCAGGTTGTAGCGTTTGCCGGGTTCGGGATTGACCCATTCAAGCGGATGCACGTTAGAAACAAGTTCCCGGTTGTAAGCGTCGTCGGGAGCTATCTCGACCTTCTCGCTAAAAGGAGGCGCAGTCAGAGCGCTTTGGCCCTGAGATTCATCCGCTGCAAACATCTCAGCTTCTTTCAAGCTTCGGCGGGCAATGCGTGTTATCAAGACCGTTACAACCACCGTCGCAACGAGTCCGACCCAGAAGAAGATGCGGCCGGCCAAGCCACTTTCGAGCTGTCCGGCGGCCGCATCTGCAAGCGATCGTGCGGCAGATCCAAAATATATGTACATCAGTGTTCCGGGGAGCATCCCGATGAGTGAGGCCGCTGCATAGTTCATGAAAGAGACTTTCGTGAGCCCCAGGGCGTAGTTCAAGAGATTGAACGGAAAAACCGGGCTCAGTCTCAGCAGCAAAACTATCTTAAACCCTTCCTTGCCGACGGCCTCATCGATTGCAGCGAACTTTCGGTTTCCACTCACCTTTTCAGCCACCCAATCCCGCGCAACTGTCCTGCCGATCAAAAATGCGGCAAAGGCTCCCAAGTTTGCTCCCACCCAAACAGTGAGGACTCCTATGGGAACTCCGAACAAAAAACCGGCGCCCAGGGTGAGAACCGATCCGGGAAGAAAAAGAATCGCTGCAAGGACGTAGAAGCCTGCGACAAACAACGGTCCCCAAACGCCGAGACCCTGCGTCCACTCAAGACCTGCGGTCAGGTATTGCTTCACCGGTAGGATTAGCAGGCACGCCACCAAAACGATCGCTATGATTACTATGACGATTATTCGGGCAAAGTCCTTCGCGGGACTTTTCCCCGACGGTTTTCCTGTTTGGTCGGCTGTATGATTCATCCTATCCCCCTTCATGACAGCCCGAGCCCTCCAAATTCGTGCCGACAGTCCGTGGCCGTATCACTTGGACCTCTTCAGATGTGCCCTGAAGGATCCGGTCACTACGCTTGCCCGTACACCTTGGACGTTTTCTTAGCGGGCTCATTGAACAGGGCGCTCTCTACGCTGTTCTCTGTCGGCCTATTTCCTAGGCCGTTTCCCAAGTCAAACGTTGGCACAAGCCATCCTGGTGAATTCTTTCGACCTGATGGTTGGTCGACTGAGGGACGAAATTCTTACACGGTGAATTCCCTCCCAGCGACTCAGGGCACTCGCTTAATAGGCTACCTCATTGGGATCACGGTGATTACCGCTTTTCGTTCAAGGACCCGTGGTACTTCAAAGACTCGATGGAGAAGCTTCCTTTCATGAGGTAAACCTTTTCAGCAGGCTCTATATGACGGCTTATGAAATTGAGCACAGCGTCTTCCTTATCTGAAAACCCTACAAAACCCTTATCAGTGCCATAGGTCCACACGAAATCCTGGTCGAACCAGTCGAGAATCGGAGACAGGTAAACTTTGTCATGGGTGCGATAAGTTCTGAATTTTCCCGGATTTTTCAAGTATTTGAACGACTGGTCACCGAGTTGAACATTCAGCTTTCCCCCGATACATGGTTCGTTTCTCAACGGAGGACAGCCCATCGCAGCGCAGACCAGTGCCATGTGAATCCTGGGTTCGTTGAATTTGGCCCGCAGGATCTGGTGTTCGATCCCGTCCACGGTGATCTGCCTTCCCAGCACCGAGAACGTGATCTTATCCCAGACTCCGGGAATTTGCCGGATACTGTTGGCGGGATAGACAAACGATTTGAAAAACGAGGGCTTGATGGGATATTGATCTACGATTGCCTTAAGAGTCAAGGCGTTATACGCGTTGATCCAGAATGCTATTTTTTCCGTGTTGGCCCAAGCGTCATAGATCTTCGGAACAAAGCGCGCCATGGACTGAGTGAATTCGTCGAGAGGCTTGCGATTCGCTTTCAAGCCCCTGTAATTCACCATTCCTTGATCGTCGATATACGTTTTCAGCAATTCACCGTAAATGTTGTAACGAAAGCCTGTGCTCTCGGGGGCCACTTCTCTGGATTCCACAGCGGTAAACGCAATGAGAGCACAGATCGAAATTCCGCACGACAGACCGACGCTCCGACAAGATTGACCATTCATGACGATTACGTCCCATACTGGCGGCAGAAATCCAGGAATCCGACTCCTAACTTGTCAGTGAGGCCATGGGGATTCTGGCTCTGGCCCTTTCAGATCCTCTCATTGCGATTGGTCGACGGGAATAATGAGTCTTGTTCCGGTGATCTGCAGCATTTGGTCATCGCTGCTTTGACAAGACTCCTTCACGGCTCGCAAGACACGCGCAGCCACTGTTTGCTTCCAAAACCAGTCTGAAAGTTCGGCACTTCCGGGGGTTGACTCTCCGGGCTCACCCTCGGCTGCCTCGAAGTAATAACTCTTGAGATCATCCACAGCCAGTTTCAAAGCGAAAGCGAGAGGGAGATCTTCTCTGGGGTTTTCCGGGATAGCACCGTCCAGGAATCCGCCGATAAAGTCAGCGACCGCTTCAGGAGCCAGCCCGCTCAAACCGAACGTCGTCCGCCCGCGGCGTTTGAGAGCGAGGTCGTACCAGGACTGCATTCTGTTAATCTCTCGTTTGAATGCCGCGCGAAGTTTTTGCTTGTCGGTAGGATCCGGGGACTCGTCCGACAGATTGATCGGGCACGACCATCCCGTCATGGAGTAGTCACTCGGCGGAGGTTCTTCGGGAAAGTCGCTCAGTATAGGGCCCGAAGGAGACTCCAGAAGTTGCAGTGCCGCCACTAATACTTTTGTCTGAAACTCTGCATCATTGGGAACTCCCAGAGGGCGACCCAGCTCAAAGGGAACCCACAGGGCTCTGGGAGGTACTATTTTTTCACTGTGCTCCCGAATCAGGCTGATCTGAGTGGTAGCGACCCCCTCTTCCTCGAAGAAATGACCGAGCGCGCCAACGGCACGTGTACAAAAGGGTCATACCGGTATGAGCAATACACCGTTAACGTTATCCTTTTTGAGTACGACCGCCAAATCGCGTGCCGCCGATTCCATGGTTCTCGGATCTGCCGCACCCATGAACGAGTAGTGAAAATCGGCCACTGAGCCAATGACGGCTCGTTCCGACAAATCGCGGAGTCGGTCTAAAGGAAAGACGAGATTGAGGTCCTGTTGGAACCCGGTGCGGTCAAAATTAGTCGAGGTATGACTCATCACCAGGTTACTCGTGGCCGTTTCTCCCGGAATAATTCGGTACTCACCAGACATGATTTGAAAAGGTCGATCATCGCGGCGGTGAAGACCGGCGGTCGAAATGAGCGCAACCCTCCGCATGCTTAACGGTGGGCCCTTCACCCACGGACTGGTTTCAAAGGTCGGACATTCAAGCCCCGCCACGATGGTCCGCAGTGTTTCTGGCAGCTGATCGAGTCTTGCCATGTTTCGTCATCCTCCTGCCTGGAAATTCAGGCTGTCAGCGAACGTTTGTGAGTGAAGCCCCCACCCCGTGAAGCGGACTCCCTACCTTGCTTATATTTCCAACAAGATGCGAATCGAGTTCAGGCAATCACGAAGGTGATCCCCGTTCTTACTGAGCCTCGACATCATGATGGCGCCTTCTATAGTGGCGACGATGTGCTTCGCCAGAAGTTCCGGTTGGGCGTGTACTTTGAGTTCTCCGGCCTCTTCGGCCTCACGCAAGACCCCGGCCAAGCGGTTCGTCCAATCCCGGAAGACTTTTCTTATCAGTTGAGCTATTCGGTCATTCGTGTCGCTCACTTCCAGAGCGGTATTTCCAAATAGTCAACCGCCGACGAACTTGGTCTTCCGCTGCTTCTCCAATACCGCATCGAGCAGGTTTGATACCCGTTCCAGGGGCCTTGCGCCCTCCAAGCTCTTCGACAGAAAGTCCATGAACTCCTTGTGCGCTTGTTCGAGAACGGCCAAGCCCAGATCTTCCTTACCGGCGAAATGGAAGTACAGATTCCCTTTCTTCACGCCGGTAGCCTCGATAATGTCGTTCACGCTCGTGCTGCAAAAACCCTTCTCGTTGATCAGTTTCCTGGCTGCTGCGAGCACTGTGGCACGAGTCTTTTCACCCTTTGGTGTGGGCACGATGTTTCCCTCGATTATACCAACCGTTTGGTACAAAATAGCCCGTCAGTGAGAAAAGGTCAAGAGCCATTACACCGCTAAACTCTTAAAAGACCAACGAGCCTTTGACGCAAGACGGCTGTCCAGCGATAAGGGTGCGCGATCACGACGTTCTTGTCCGTCAAAGGTCCGGGGTGGGGACTCGAATGCGCGATCAATGTGACTTATACCAAGTTGCGTGCTGATGGGTACCATTATGGGTTGCCTCGTGAACGGTGCTG
>CAZCDS010000029.1:18247-71972 GCA_964497585.1 uncultured Syntrophaceae bacterium | reverse complement strand
CCCTCACTCATTTTCCTTACCTCAATGTTCATTGTTAGAAAGCACGGTGGTATTATGTGCTGTAGCCCATTCCTTCCATCTCAAGAAGATTCCCGATACATCGTGTCTGCACGCGGAGTATCTTCTCAACGAGCCACCTGTTCGCGGTAACATGATCGGTGACCAAGGGGATGCGGTACCTCGTCGTCCCCTTTGCCAGGGCGCCGAAGAGTATCAACTGGTCGGCCGCGTGGTGATCGGTTGTCGCGCCGCTGTCGAGATCTTCCAGGAGCGACTTGACCACGAAATCCGCGATGGCTTCCGATCTGCGCCGAGGCTTTCCCGCCTGGTCGGAGCCGAGCAGGCATCCCCTGTCGGTTCGAGCCCATAGCACCAGGACCGCTCCGCTCTGCACCGCCGTAGAATCCTCTACCGGCTTTAGCTCCGCGGTGAGCCCTCGAGCATGCAAAAGACCGCGAGCTCGCTCAGCCATCCTCTCCGCAACCTTCCGATCTTTGAGATGAGACGCGAGCGCGATTCCCTCTACGCTCGAAACCGCGCCTTGATCGACCAGGGAAAGAGGATCGAGCGCCCTTTTCATGGGTTGCACCTCTAATCGTATTTCTCCTCCACCTTTGGGGAAATATCCGGCCCGAATCATCTCCATCCGCACGCCCGCGCCCATCAGACCGAGGAGGGGGACGAGAACCCGCTGTGTATGAAAAAAGCTTGGCGCGAAATCCTGAAACAGCCCGCCGGTTATGGTGATCCGGCAAGGGCTTGAAGCGAAGAGGCAGCTTGGAATGAGTGTCAGCGCGGCCAGAGTCGCGGAACCCGCGGTCCCGATATCCACGCGGAAATCCCCGCCGCGGGTGACAGCTCCCGGCCAATAGGTCATTTCCGTGGAACCTACATGCGCCCCCTCTGCTCGTCCGCCACCGAGCGTACAGCACGCCTGTAAAGCGGATAGGTGCTGGGGTCTGAGCCCCGGTTTCGGTCGTTTTGCCCGAATCCGGATGATACGGAGCGGTTCGCGGGTGAGCGTCGCGAGAGCAAGTCCGTAACGCACGATCGTGCCGCTTCCCGATTGTTCCGACCCGTCGATCTCGATCATGGCGCCCTTCAATGCGGATGAAATTATTGCTCGCGCCTGCTGCATAGGCGGTTTCGTATAGTCATTTACTGTGAGGCTGCTGTCAAGGCCCCATACCTTCAATTCCGCCGTGTCTGCGTGGAGACATTTCCGCTGGAGTATTGGATGGGCATTTGCCGCAGACAACTTATGTCACAAACGACATAACCATCGCATATTATTATCATTTTCCCTCTCATTCTCCTTGACTCTCCATCGAACGCCGGTTACCTTAAGAGTGAGCTGTGAAACCATCGCCCGAATGAGCCGTACCGTTGTCAGGCAAGAAATCGGTTTGTCCTCTCTAGGCCATCGCCAAAACGAATTGGAAAGGAAGGTGTCGGAATGGACAAGATTCTGAGAATCGATATGGGTGCTGAAGGCGGGCCCAAGGCTACTGTGACTTCTGTGGGAGACTATGCTGGCAAAGGCGGCCGCGCAATGACCTCCGCCATCGTCTCCAGAGAGGTTCCCCCAACGTGCCACCCGCTCAGCGCGGACAACAAGCTGGTTATCGCACCGGGCATGCTCAGCGGGACGATCGCAGCGATGTCTGGCCGGATCTCGGTCGGATGCAAGAGTCCCTTGACCGGCGGAATCAAAGAGGCGAACGCCGGCGGTCAAGCCTCCCAGTGTCTGGCAAGGCTCGGATATGCGGCGATCGTGCTTGAGGGCAGTCCCAAGACCGATGACCTCTATAAGGTTCTGATCAACAAGGACGGGGTTACCATTACACTGGATAATAGCCTGAAGATGCTCGGCAATTACGACACGGTCGACAAGATCAAAGGAGAATTCGGAGACAAGGTAGCCTGCATCTCCATCGGCCCGGCCGGAGAAATGAAGCTCGCGGCCGCATCCGTCGCCTGTACGGACATGGAAATGAGGCCCACGCGCCATGCCGGCCGCGGGGGAGTCGGCGCGGTGATGGGCGCCAAAGGCGTCAAGGTCATCGTGATTGACGACAGCGGGGCGGGAATGCGCTCTCCCAAGGATTCCGAGAAGTTCAAGGCGGCCAACAAAGCCTGGGTCGAAGGGCTCAGGAAACACCCTGTCAGCGGAGAGGGATTGCCCGCCTTCGGCACCAACGTGCTCACCAACATCATTAACGAGGCTGGCGCGTATCCAACCCACAATTTCTCGACGGGTCAGTTTGCCGGACACCAGAAGATCAGCGGCGAAACCCAGGCGGCCACGGAAACGGAACGCGGAGGGCTGGCTACGCACGGTTGCCATCGTGGCTGTATCATCCAGTGCTCAGGGATTTACCATGACAAGAAAGGCGAATACCTGACCAAGCAGCCGGAATATGAGACCGTTTGGGCCCACGGTGGGAACTGCGGCATCGACGATCTCGACGCGATAGCGAATCTCGACCGACTCGACGACGACTTCGGCCTTGATACCATCGAAATGGGCGCCACCATCGGCGTCGCCATGGAGGCGGGTCTGGCCAAATTCGGCGACAGCCAGGCGGCCCTCGACCTTGTAAAGGAAGTGGGCAAAGGCACTCCTCTCGGACGCATTCTCGGAAGCGGAGCGGCCGTCACGGGCAAAGTCTTCGGTGTTGAGAGAGTCCCCGTGGTCAAAGGACAGTCGATGCCCGCGTACGATCCTCGCGCGATTCAGGGCATCGGCGTGACGTACGCGACGAGCACCATGGGTGCAGATCATACAGCCGGCTACGCTGTGGCGACGAACATCATGAAGGTGGGCGGCTATGTTGATCCGCTCACAGCCGAGGGACAGGTCGATCTCTCCAGAGACTTACAGATCACCACAGCCGCGGTGGACGCCACGGGCATGTGCCTCTTCGTGGCATTCGCGGCCATGGACCAGCCCGAGACCTTCGGGGCCCTACTCGACCTGATCAACGCGTTCTACGGCTTGAACCTGGGACCCGAAGACGTTGCGGCACTGGGCAAGTCGATCCTCACGGATGAAAGAAACTTCAATATAGCGGCCGGCTTCGGACCTGCGGACGACCGGCTGCCCGGCTTCATGAAGAGGGATCCCTTTCCGCCGCACAACATCGTCTTCAAGGTGAGCGACGAGGATCTGGACAAGGTGTACAACTGGTAGCTAAGATCTGTTACCGGGAATGATGTCGGGAGAGCCGGTGTACGGCTCTCCTGATTCATTTCAATCGCACGGCTGCACTCCGGCCACCCAAATGTTGAAGCAACTGCGGAATGCGAGTACCCAGTAATGACTCAACTTGATTTAACATGGGATGCCAAGGGCATGGCTTCCTTTTTCATGCTCTTTCAGCGGGGAGTCCGTGTCAAAGCCCGGCTCGGGCTCAGTATCCGTGAGGTGCTGTGCCGGCAACTGGATGTGACGGACGATTATCTCGACAAGAGACTCAATACGATTTTCCTGGACGGCAAACCCGTGGACGACACCGATTCCGCTCTGATAACCGAGGGATCGGTTCTTGCTCTTTCCGCGTCGATGCCCGGATTTGCGGGAGCCGCTCTGCGCAAGGGAGGCTTTTACGCGTCGATGCGCAATACCATCACTCACTCGGCCGGGGAATCGAGCGTGACGACTGGCGAAGGCTTCTTCACTATCAAACTGTATAATATGACCATACTTGAGCTTGCGCCACATTTCCTTGCCTTCGGGGTGTGGGTCGCGTCGGATGCATTGGATGAGTTCTTCGAGGGCAGGTCGGGGCCTTTCCTGCAAGAGGGCAGGACCGTCCGAATCGACGGCCGGGAGATCGCCGTGGACGAACTGACTGCAATCACATGGAGCGAGCGATCGGATTTCGTCAGGCTTCGGGTGACGCCCGAGCCCGCTCCTGCGTAGCGCGCGAACATGACCGGTGATACCTCACCGTGTGCGTATCGCCGGCGGAAGATCGGGCAATCAAGACAAGAGAGAGATCAGAGATGTTCACCCTGAAGGGACGGTAGAAGCCTTCAGAAGGAAGACCTGCGCAACTGATCTCACATCTCTGGCATTCTCTGAATCTCAGAGAACACGTTACGCCTTGCACGCGTGGTGGGCCACATTCCTGCAGACAACAGACGGGTCTTGAGCACAAACGGTTTTCCCGCGCAACTCGGAACCGATTGCCGTGATCCGGAAATTCCCGGTCGCCGTATCAACAATGCTCCCGGGAGCTCACATTCCACGGATCCATTTCGGAAATGATCGGGATTCTGCCGGCGAGCAGGCGGGCGGTGGCAACTCCGCATCCCGGCTGCCGTCTTCCTTCGATATCGACAATGCGGATGCCGCAGGATGGGCTTCCTTCCTTGAATATGATCAGGTCGGGATCGGTCAGCTCAACGATGCGGACGGTCTCCATTGCCCCTCGGAGGAACTGATTCGTTCGGTCCACGCCATCCTCGTCAATGACTCTGGCCTTCTCAAGAAGCACGTCGCGGCCGTCACCTCCGGAGAAATGACATCTTGGCCGAGGAATTCCCAATCCACCGAGGATCTCAGGGCAGACGGGAATGATGACCGCTGCGGCTCTCAGGGCCTGCAAATCTCGGTGGGGCCGCGAACTCCCGTCGTACCGGGAACGCACGCCCACCAAACAGGCGCTCATAATAATGCGAGAAGACACAATCGTCTCCGAACAAGGAAGGGAGTAAGCCACGCGGCTTGGGAAGTCGGTCTCAGGCCAGGACGACCCGCTCCTCTCCCGGCTTTAGAGGGAGCACTTCACCAATGACAGCGGCACGCACACCGCAGTCGTTGAAGTGTTTGACCCCGGCGTCCACGTCATCCTCAGGAACAATCAGCACGAACCCGATCCCCATGTTGAACGTCCCGTACATCTCTTCATCGTCAAGACCGGCATCGCGGCGGATAATCCGAAAAATCGGCGGTGGTTCCCAGGAGTCTTTGCTGATTCTCACGCAGCAATTGTCGGGAAGCACCCGGGGGATGTTGCCTCGGAAACCTCCACCCGTTATGTGAGCCATCGCGACCGGCGGTTTCTTGTCCACCAGTTCGAGGACGGGCTTGACGTAGATGGCGGTCGGTTCAATGAGTTCCGATCCGAGGGTTCTTCCGAGATCGGGAAGGCGTTCGTCCAGCCGATATCCCTTGCGTTCCAGGAGAACCTTCCTCACGAGGCTGAATCCGTTGCTGTGCAGTCCGGAGGAGGCCAATCCGATCACAATCTGCCCCGGCTCCACCGGAGAAGTGTCCGAAATGCGCGCATTGTCCGCGATGCCCACGCAGAACCCGGCAAGGTCGTACTCGCCTGGCTCATAGAAATCAGGCATCTCTGCGGTTTCACCGCCGATGAGCGCGCATCCGGCCTGCTCGCAGCCCGTCGCGATGCCGGATATGACTGATGTGATCGTCGCGGGCTCGATCGCGCCGGTCGCGAAATAGTCGAGGAAGAAGAGGGGCTGTGCGCCCAGGACGAGAATATCATTGACGTTCATGGCCACCAGATCGATGCCGACGGTATCATGGATTCCCGTGAGGAAGGCTATCTTGAGCTTGGTTCCCACGCCGTCGGTCGCGGATACGAGAAGCGGGTCCTCATACTGACGCCACGCCGGTCGGAACAGCGCGGCGAATCCGCCCAATCGTCCCACCACCCCGGGTGTGAAGGTCGCTCGTATCCGGTCGGCCAGTGAACCGATCAGCCGGTCGGCGAGTTCCACATCAACCCCGGCGTCTTTGTACGTTATCTTCTCGGTCATTCCTTTATCAGCCTCCAGGGTGCCCGTCTATGCCGAGTTCCCGTGCGATTGCTTTTCCGAGCAAGCGTACGGTGCGTTTGAGTTCCTCAACATCCAGCGTTGTCAGGCGTCCGTGGTCGACGACCCGTTTTCCGCCGACGAAAACGTCCCGCACGTCGGATCCCCGAGCCGAATAGACCAGGTGAGATATGGGATCGTATACGGGAGTCAGGTGGGGCCGGTCAAGGTCGAGCACGATCAGGTCGGCGAGTTTGCCCGGCTCGAGAGAGCCGATCTCCGCGTGCATTCCCAGGGCCCGCGCGCCTTCAGTGGTGGCCATTTTCAGTACCGTCCGCGCGTCAAGGGCCTCGGGATCGCGGGTTACCAGCTTGGCCATGAGCGAGGCGCTTCGCATTTCCTCAAAAAGGTCCAGATTGTTGTTGCTGGCAGGCCCGTCGGTCCCGATGGCCACCGTAACGCCTTTGTCAACAAGGTCTCGAACGGGTGCAGCGCCCGAGGCCAACTTCATGTTGCTCTCAGGGCAATGGACGAGGCCGGTCCCTGTTTCGGCCAGGAGAGACTTTTCCCTGGGGATCAGATGGACGCCGTGAACGAGAACCAGGCCGTTGCCGAGCAATTCCAGGTTGTGCAAGTGTTCGACCGGACTCGTGGAGTAGCGATCTCGCGTCTGTTCCACCTCCCATGCGGTCTCGGAGACGTGGGTGAAGAGCAGGGTTTCGTGGTCTTTCGCCAGACGTCCGGCCTCGGTCAAGGTCTCGGGACTGCAGAGATAGGGAGAATGGCAGAACAAGGCCGGTTTCACTCGTGGATCATCCGGGAAGGAAGAGAAAAAGCGATCGACCCTTTCCTTCCATGAACCGGGCTGAGGCGCGTCCGGGGTTGGCAGGTCGAGGATTCCCTGGGCGATAATGGCCCGGAGTCCCACGTCCACGACGGCCGCGGCCGCGTGTTCCATGTGGAAGTACCCGTCGGCAAAGGTCGTGATGCCTCCCAGGGCCATTTCCACTGCAGAGAGCGTGGCTCCAAGTCGAACGAAGTCCGGGTCCACGTGCCGTGCCTCCGCGGGAAAGATATAGCCGTGCAGCCACCTGTCCAAAGAGAGGTCGTCCGCGACCCCTCGCAGCAGGCTCATGGGACTATGGCAGTGCGCATTGACGAGACCCGGCATGATGAGGCATCCCGAGCAGTCCAACGTGTGGTCTTCCGGGCGTGCCTCATAATCGCGAAGGTTCACGAGGTCGAGCCGCTCGGCTGAGAGTATGGTTGCCCCATGATCCAGAATCCGAGGCCGGGACGGATCGATCAGGATCAATCCGCCGGTAAGGACTGTGTGGGGCGAGTCGGGTTTGTTTTGGGCGGTATTTCGATATATGCTCATCGTTGAAGCTGAACGTTTGTCACTGGGAGGAGACGATACTCTCTCAGAGCACTCTGAGAACCTCCTGGAGTATGGCGCCCAGCTTCGGTCCGGCCTCGGCCGCGTTCGCTATGATCTGCTCAACGGAAATGGGCTCCATGGCGTCGGGGAGATTCACATTGGTGATTGCCGCCATTCCGAGCGTCCTGAAGCCCACCGCGGTCGCGACGATCACTTCCGACGCCGTGCTCATGCCGACCGCATCAGCGCCGAGAATTCTGAGCATTCTCGTTTCGGCCGGTGTTTCGAGACTCGGTCCCGAAACCGCTGCATAGACCCCGTGCCGTACCGGGATCTTCAGCTCCACCGCGGCCTGGCTTGCCATCCGGAGGAGTTCACGGTCATACGCGCGCGTCATGTCGGGAAAACGAAGGCCAAGCCGATAGTCGTACGAACCCCGCAAGGGGTTCTCCCCCACGAGGTTGATGTGGTCTATCATTAGCATCACATCGGCTGGCCGGTACGTCGGATTCAGACCGCCCGCAGCGCTGTTGATCGAAAGGATCTCGGCTCCAAGGGCCTTGAATACCCGGACCGGAAGCGTTGTCTGCTGCAAAGAGTATCCCTCGTAGTAGTGGGGCCTTCCCTGCATGACGACCACATTCCGTCCCGAGAATTTCCCGAAGAGCAGGTCGCCCTTGTGCCCTTCCACGGTGGACCTGGGGAAATGTGGGATCTGTTCGTACGGGACCCGTCCCCTGATGTCGATGCGTTCCGCAAATCCGCCGAGCCCCGTGCCGAGAATGATGCCCACCTCCGGGCGGGGCTCAGCCAGCTCTCGGAGAAACTGGACGGATTCTTCCACCATCTGATAAAGATCTGTCATCGGCCTCTTGCCCCGGGAGGAATTATCGAAGTATCGTGGATCAAAGGTAAAAAAGTCAAGTGAGACCGTCAGACCCGCTGCCACGGCATGAAAGACTCCTTCAGGCCATTCCCTCACCCCATCCCTCTCCCAAGGGGAGAAGGGGCAAACGGAATGCTCTCACTCAGCTGCTTCATGGGCAGCAGTTGGTGAAGATTGCGATGTACTCTCCCCAAATTTGGGGGAGCAGGCCGGGGTAGGGGGCTTCCACATTCCGTCGCGCCTTTCAATGCCGGGGAGTTGGAGTGGACGCGTTTTGGAAGGCCGAACCCGGGGAACGCTTTCTCCGGAAAGGGTCTCTCTGCACCATGTCCAAGGACTCCCCTGCTGCGGGCCCGTGAAATCTTTCATCTCTCTCTGACACGAGGAGGAGCACGCCATCGTGATAAAGCCAAGAAATATCCCCCGGACGAAGTCTGCCTATTCCTATCCTCTGCTGATCAAACAGTTGCTCCACACGCCTGTTTACTACGCTCCTGACCAGGAGATCGTGTACCGTGATCTGGCACGCCACACCTATCGCGTCCTCTATGAGAGGATCAATCGGCTCGCTGCAGGCCTTGCTTCCCTCGGGATCGGGCCGGAGGACACGGTTGCCGTTTTGGACTGGGACTCTCATCGGTATCTCGAGTGTTTCTTCGCGGTTCCGATGATGGGAGCGGTCCTTCACACGGTAAACGTACGGCTGTCGCCGGAACAAATCCTCTATACCATGCGTCACGCGGAGGATACTGCGGTGCTCGTACACGAGGATTTCCTCCCCGTGCTGGAGACGGTTGCGGACCGGCTCGACACCGTGAGGAGGTTCATCCTCATTCGAGACGGAGAGCAGACCCCGGCTTCCTCGATTCCCCTTGCCGTCGAGTACGAGGAGCTTCTCGCGCGATCTGAGCCCTCCTACACATTCCCCGACTTTGACGAGGATCGCCATGCCACTATCTTCTACACCACGGGAACGACCGGGGATCCCAAGGGTGTTTACTTCAGCCACCGTCAATTGGTGCTCCACACGTTCGGCATAGGCCTCGCTACCGCGGGATTCACGGGGCCGGCCCGATTCCAGTCGGGCGACGTGTACATGCCGCTGACTCCGATGTTTCACGTTCACGCGTGGGGATTTCCGTACCTTGCCACCCTCCTGGGAGCAAAGCAGGTCTACGCGGGACGGTTTGAACCGGAAACGGTGCTCGGCCTGATCCAACGCGAAAAGGTCACGTTTTCGCACTGTGTGGCCACGATCCTCCATATGCTGATCGACAATCCCAAGGCAAGAGACGCGGATCTGAGTCACTGGAAGGTCAATACGGGAGGCATGGCCACGCCGAGAGGACTCGCGCACAAGGCCATTGAGCTCGGCATAGAATTATTCCAGGGATACGGGATGTCCGAGACCTGTCCCGTCCTCACCATGGCCAACATAAAGCCGTACATGATGGACTGGGAGATCGAAAAACAACTCGATTTCAGACTGAAAACAGGGTTTCCTTTGCCGCTCGTGGATCTGCGGGTGGAGGACGAATCCGGCGACCACGTTCCCCGGGACGGCAAGACTCCGGGAGAGATCGTGGTCCGAACGCCCTGGCTCACGCAGGGCTACTACCGGGAAACGGAAAGGTCCGAGGAGCTGTGGAGGGGAGGGCGGCTCCACACGGGTGACGTCGCCACCATCGATGAAGAAGGGTACGTCCAGATTGTGGATAGACTCAAGGACGCGATCAAGAGCGGGGGTGAATGGATTTCTTCGCTGGAGCTGGAAAGCCTCTTGAGCAGACACCCCGCGGTCGCGGAGGTCGCGGTGATAGGAGTCCCCCATGAGAGGTGGGGAGAGCGCCCGGTTGCCTTCATCGTTCCGGACGCGAACTCTGGTGAGACCATCACCGGTGAAGAGCTCCGCGAGTTTCTGCACCAGTTCACGGATTCGGGTCGCCTCTCCAAGTGGGCTGTTCCGGATGAGTTCCGAATGGTGAAAACGATTCCCAAGACCAGTGTCGGTAAGATCGACAAGAAGGGCATGAGAGAGTCTCTCAGGAATGACTCAGACCTGTGACTATCCCAGGAGAATAGGGGGCGCGGGCTGACCTTTGTCGCTCTGCGAAGCGTCGGTGAATCTCACGCGGGTCTCGGTTCCCTTGTCCGTCCGGACCTCAAGAGTGCCGCCGAGCTGATTGACAAAGGTATTGACCAGACTCAGACCGAGAGAGCGCGGGTTGTTCGGGTCGACGTCCGGTGGGACGCCGACGCCGGTATCCGATACCGAAAGCTCGAACTCATCGTCATCGAGCGAACGAAGGGATATTCGGATTTCTCCCTCCTCGCCCTGCGGAAAGGCGTGTTTGATGCTGTTTGTTACCAATTCCGTGAGGATAAACCCGAGCGGTATGGCCGTGTCAAGGCCGAAAGACACGGGTTCGATATCCTTGCGAAGATGGATGGGTATTCGCAGGCTCTTCGTCGAGACCACGAGGTGATCACCGAGTCTGGCCAGATATTCCGGTATGTTGAGGTCGGCGAGGTTCTCCGCCCGGTAGAGCAGTTCATGGGCCACCGCCATGGAGCGGATTCTGGCCTGGGCGTCTTCGAACAGATGGCGATGACTCTCCTCGTGGACATACCGCGCCTGAAGGTTGAGGAGGCTGCTCATCACAGCGAGGTTGTTCTTTACTCTGTGATGGACTTCCCTCAGAAGCACTTCTTTCTCTTCCAGGGATGACCTGACCTGATCCTCGGCTCGCTTCCGGTCCGTGATGTCCATCAGGGAAACGAATACCTTGCCATAACTCGCTTCGAAGCCCGGAGCTACCGACCATCTCAGGAAGATGTCTCTCTTTTCGCCGTCCAGCGTGAGATTTACCGATTCCGTCTCGAACTCTCTCTTGCCTTCGGCTACTGCGATCAACTGTTCTACGAAGGCTTCGGAAGACTCGGGGCACAATACTGCGTCGAGCCCGTTTTTTACGTGCTGTTTGCTCTCCGCTTTGAACATCCTCACAGTAGCTTCGTTGACGTCACGGATCCTTACCATCGATGCGGCCTGGATGACGACTTCCGGATGACTGTCGAAGTACTCTTTCAGGTTCTCTATTCCTTGCGCTCTCAACTGATCGACGTATCTCTTGATCCGAGAGAAATCCTCTTCCCAGAGCGAGACCGGAGAATCCTCGAAGAGCGCATGGTACCTGCGTTCGCTCTCCTTGAGCGCCTGTTCTGTCTTCTTTCGGTCAGTTATATCTCTGCAGACCTCTACGACCCCGATCACGTTCCCGCTTTCGTCCATGACGGGGTAGCCTCGGATCGACCAGATCCTCCCGTCGGGTAACTCCATCTCACCAGCTCCACGGTTGCCGGTTGCGAAGGCCCTGAACACGGGACAGTTCGGACACCGGGAATCTCGGTTGTGCCAGATCTCATAGCAGTGCCTGCCCTCCAGCCGGCTGGGACCCTGACCAACCGAATCACCCGTCACCCGATTGGCCCACAACACCTTGCCGTCACGATCCTGGTACAGGACCATCTCTCCGATTGCATCCAGAATGACGCCCATCTCGGCGGCCCTACATGCGTGCTCCGCCCGTATCCTGGCCAGAGCGCTCCCCACCTGCGCAGCTATAGTCTCCAAAGACGTAAGGGCCTGGGCCGGGACTTCGGTATGGGAGCGTGACGCTACGCAGAGGGAGGCGACCACCTTACCTTCGTGACGGATCGGGATCACAGCCACGCCGAGCAGGCCCTCCTGCTCCATCTCTTCCCGGCTGCAGGCGGTGGGTGAGTCGGGAGCATAGCTGGCTTGATCTCCCGAGACAGATCCGCTGTTATCCAACTTCAGCGCGGAGCCGCTTGCCACGGGAGCAAATTCGGCTGACACACCCCGCCGCGCGGCAAGCTCCATCTCGAGATGGTCATTGATCAGATGGATCGCGGCCGCATCCATGCCCGACACCTGGAGAGCCGTGTCCAGACAGAAGTCCAACGCCTCCGCGACATTGCTCGTGCCGCTTAGCGCAATGCCCAGGTCTCTCTGGGCACGGGCCAGGCCGTGCTCCTTCATGCAATCAGTGATGTCCCGACAGGAATAGAGTACCGTCCCCCCCTTGATGGAGATGCGTTTGACGGTCACCAAGAGGGTATGCTCCTCTCCGGATGTGTCGGTGATCCTACGTTCGATGTTGCTGATTTCCCCGTATTTTTCCAGGGTTTGAGGATCGTAGAGATCCCGGCCCAGCAACTTGGTCACGTTGACCAGCTTGCGAACCTCCTCCTGCGAATAGCCGAAAATAAGATGGGTGTTCGGAGAGACGTAGGTAAAGTTACCGTCTTCAGCGGTTAACAGGATGGTGTCGGAAATACCGGAGATAGTGTCCCGATGCAGCTCTTCGCGCTCGCGCAGTTCCTTGTCTATGCTGTGCCTGTACAGGGCAATCTCGATGGCTGCCCGCAACTCGTGCACTGAAGCTGGCTTTCTCAGATACCCATAGGGTTTCGTGAGCACGGCCCGTTGAATCAATTGCTCTTCCGAGTTTCCCGTCAGATAGACGACAGGGATATCCAGATCCGTACCGATCCGGTCAGCGGACTCGATGCCGTCCTGTTCTCCCTTGAGCACGATGTCCAGAAGTACAAGGTCGGGTCTGTGCTCCTCGGCAGCCTGTACTGCTTCCTGGCACGTGGCGACCGGTCCAAAAACCTCATAGCCGAGTTCCCTCAATAAGACGACAACCCCTTGCCCGACGGCAATTGTATCTTCGACCACGAGAATTCGGGCTGGAACGTCAAGCTTTTTTCCGGACTCCATCCTCTCCCCCCTGCCGATCGGATCAGTAACATTTTGGAATGATTGATTGAAGCAAGGCAGAGTTCAGCGCCTGGCAGCATCCAATTATACTAGCTGATACGTATCCGTGACCAAAGGAAAAAAAGTAAGAGTACACCGGCGGTTTGTGGCTCTCCGAATGTCCCGCTACCAACGTAGCGGAAAGACAGGAGATCTCTACCGCAAAGGCGTCAAGACATCAGGAAGAGAGCAGACAAGATATTTCAGTCACAAAGGCACACAGGCACAAAGAAGATCGGCCTTTTGCTCCTGTGGTTCCGCTCTCGGATTCTCTCTTTCCTCTTTCCGAGGTGCTCTCGTCCTGATCGGTTCGTTGAGACGGTGGGTCCGATGAACCGGGACAGGCGGATTGTTGGTTGCATCTCTCCGGAAAAGCTCCTATTACTATGAGAAACGATATCCTCAGCAGGCGGCGCGCGTCTGCATTCCCGGACAGAAATAGAATCAGGCGAGCGGCCATTCAGCTTGAACCTCCGTTTCATTCCGTCTCGCAGTGGGGAGATTCGATTGTGGAACGCAAGATAAACGCATGGGAAGCTCTGAAGGACATCCTGCGCGGAATGGACAACGATTCCTTGATGAAGAAATACAAACTCTCTCGCCTGGGGCTCGACCGCCTCTTCGGCAGGCTGGTAGATGCCGGTCTTCTTGAGCCGCTCGGCGACAGCTACGTTGCGCCTCCCCGCAAGAGTATCGTGGCTGAGGAGTTCGTGAGCGACATACTCTGCGGAATGAGCGATCAGGACCTCATGGAGCGGTACGACCTGTCGCGGCCCCTGCTGAAGATAGCCCAGAAAAAGCTGGTAAACCGTGGACTCGTGACGCAGGAAGAGCTAGACGGCAGGGTCAAACCGTCAGCGAGTACGGTCGCGCCGTTCGTGGTCAGGCAGGCTTCCCGGTACCGATCACCCGCCACCGTGATCGTGCGAAGCGACCTGTACCCGGAAAAAGAAGGAAGAATCCTCGACGTCTCCGAGAAAGGAATCGGGACCGTCGGCCTGCCGGCCAGGGCAGGAATGATCCAGACGCTCAAGGTTCTCGGGGACAAATCCGGTGACGTCGATCCCTTCGAGTTTGAGGGCATCTGCCGATGGGCAAAGCGAGACAGCAACGGAGAGCTGCGAGCGGGTTTCGAGATCGTCAGTATTGACGATGAGCATCTCTGGGGACTCGTCGACTGGGTGCGCAAGTCGACCATCGAGTTCGAGGAATAAACATCGGCGGAGGAGCCTCTGAGGGGATTCCGACTCGCCCGTACAGGAATCCGCGTCCTCGCGCGGGTCGCGTCTTGACTCGTGCAACGAAGCACGAGCGCCCGGAACCTGGAGTCCAACGGCGACCACAACAGTGAAGTTGCCCTTCATACGAGGTGCTAATGAGCGATGCCGTTCCGTGCGTCGGCTGTGGATACTGCTGCACGGAGGTGATCTGCGCCCCGGGCCGCATGATCTACGGTCACTACACGAAGCCCTGCCCCTCACTCGCTCGTAAGGGCAATCGGTACATCTGCTCGCTCTACCTGGACGACCCGCTCCGGTATGGAGAGATCCTCGAAATCGGCGGCGGGTGCTGTTCGCCGTTGAACCCCTGGCGAATGGATAGGGCCCGGGGAGGGCGCCCTTGAAAGAACGCTCTCCTCGTCTTATCCCTTGATTTCGTTGATTTTCTCTTCCAGCGCGGGAATTACGTCGAAGAGGTTCGCGACGATTCCATAATGGGCCGCTCTGAAAATAGGGGCCCTTGCGTCCTTGTTCACGGCAACGATGATGGGATTGCCCTTGATTCCGCCGAGATGCTGGAACGCTCCGCTGATCCCGAGTGCAAGGTAGACCTTCGGTTTGACTTCCACCCCTGAGGTACCGACCTGGTGGTACTTCGGCAGCAGCCCCTTGTCCACGATCGGTCTCGAGCAGGCGAGAACGCCGCCCATGGCATCGGCAAGCGACTCGAACATCTCCAGGTCTTCCTCGTCGCCGATTCCACGCCCGATGGATATGATGATATCCGCGGACGCGATATCCACATCACCCTTCTCCGCCTCGACGAAGTTGAGGAAGCGCTTACTCGCGGGTTCGTCCGTAAGGGGAGAATCGATCTTCTCGATCGCTCCCGCTACCCCAGCCGAGGGCTCGAAAGAAAAGGCCCCTCCGCGCAGGGTGAGCACAACCTTGTCCGCTCCCTTGAAGGAGACGAGTGCGTTGACCTTGTAGCTGTACATCTGTCTCAGGGCCTTGACGGAACCGTTGTCCACCTCCAGCCCGAGGCAGTCCGTCGCAAGGGCCGCGTCAAGGGCCACCGAAAGTCCTGGCGCCAGATCGATCACGGAGTTGGAGTTCCCCATGATCAACACGTACGGAGCCTTGTCCGCCAGCACCGACGTCAACGTCTTGACGAAGACTTCTGAATTGAAGTTCTCCAGCCTGGGATCATCTACTGCAAGGACCCTCGGGCATTCCTTCGCCAGGGCCTCGGCCATGGAATCGACATTGTTGCCGAGGAGCAGGCAGATCACTTCCGAGCCGAGTTCTCCCGCCACTTGCCGAGCGGCAGCCACGGCTTCCCATGTGGCATCTCTCAGGCTTCCCCGCCGATGTTCCGCAAGCACGAATACGTTGGTCATCAGCCTATACCCCCTTTCTCCTTCAGGATCTCGGCGAGCTTAGCCGCGGCCTCTTCGGGACTGCCGGCGATGATCTCAGCTCCTTCGCCTTCTGGTGGTAGGAAGACCTTCTCGATCACGATCCTGGAGCCGTTTGCGCCGACCTCGGACTCTTCCAGTCCGACATCGCCCAGCTCGAGGATGGGGATTTCTATGCTGGCAACCTTGCGGACCGCACGGATGGAAACGAACCGCGGCTCGTTGAGCCCGGTCGCAACTGAAACGACCGCGGGCAGGTCCAGTTCGAGCGACTCGGACAGGCCGCCTTCCAACTCTCGGATGATGCCGATCTTGCCGTCCTGGATATCGATCTTATGGACGAGGGTGGCGCTGGGCACGCCGAGCATGGCCCCGAGCATGCCGCCCAACTGACCCGCGCAGTCGTCATCAGCCTGGGTGCCTGTGAGGATGAGGTCAAACGGTCGATCCTTGATGAACGTGGCAAGGATGCGCGCGGTCGCGAAGCTGTCGGAACCCTCGAAGGACTCGTCCCCGAGAAGGAATGCTTCGTCAGCTCCACGGGCGAGGCTTTCCCGCAGCATTTCCTCCGCGTCTTCAGGAGCCACGCTCACCACTGTGACCGTGCCCCCGACCTTCTCCTTGATTAGGACTGCCTCTTCCACCGCGAAGCGATCCCAGTCGTTGATATCGAAGTCCAGGTCGTCCTTTTCGATTTCCGTCTCCCCCGACTCGACGGTGAGGTCCGCTTCGGAGGTGTCCGGTACCCATTTCGCACAAACAATGATATCCATTGTCCCTCCAGCTACTTGGAATGGTATTGATCCGCTCAGGCCAGACTGCGGTCCACCAGCTCCACCAGCTCAATGACTTCCATCTTGCCCTCGCTGCCGGTCGTCTTAATCGCGTCCTCGATATTGAGCAGGCAAAAAGGACACGCGGTAATGATGACCTGCGCGCCGATTTCTTCAGCCATGCGAACTCTGCGTTCCCCCATGCGCTCCTTTTCCTCGTCATTCTCGTACCAAAGCAGGAGGCCGCCGCCGCTGCAGCAGAAGCTCCGGGAACGGGACCGATCCATTTCTCGGAGCCTGATTCCCGGTATCCGGTTGAGAACCTCTCGGGGCTCCTCGTAGATCTCGTTGTGTCTGCCGAGATAGCACGGGTCATGGTAGGTTACGGTCCTGTCTCCCAGGTACCCGTCCTTGAGAGTGATACTCCCATCCCGGAGCATGCGGGCCATGAGTTGGGATGCGTGCACCACGGGGAACTTCTCCGGGTAGTCATTCCTGATCGCGTTGAACGCGTGCGGGTCGTACGCGACGATCTCCTTGAATTCTCGTGACTGGAAAGCCGCGATGTTCTTTTGGCAGACTTGTTCGAAGAGTCCTTCCTCGCCGAGCCTTCGGATCTCGTTCCCTGAATCGGTCTCATCGGACCCGAGGATGCCGAAGTCTTTTGAAGCCCGGTGAAGTATTCTGGCAAAGGACTTGGAGATCTCCTGTATTCTTGGGTCAAAGGAGCCGCAACTGTCCACGAAGAAGAGCAGGTCCGCGGAGTCGCCCTTCTTGAGCTGTTTGACCTCGATGTCTTCGAGTTCCTTTGTCCATGCGGCCCGTTTACCTTTGGCGCCTCCGTATGCATTGCCCTTCTTCTTGATCTGCTGCATGGGCTTCTGGAGCGTCTGGGGCATGTTGCCCTGTTCCACGAGGAATCTCCTCATGTCCACGATCTTGTCGATGTACTCGATGAATATGGGGCATTCCCGTTCGCACGCGCCGCAGGTGGTGCAGGCCCAGATCTCCTCTTCCGTGATGACGTCGCCGGTGAATTGCGTCTCGCCGGGATCGGGGCGGGCCCCGAAGACCGGGTAGTGCTCGTACGCATAATCCCGTGCCTTGATGCTGATCATCCTCGGTGAGAGGGCCCTTCCGACCGTCGCGGCCGGGCAATTGTCGGAACATCTACCGCAGTCCGCGCAGGAATAGAAGTCCAGCACGTTCTTCCAGGTGAATTGACTGAAACGGCTGATCCCGATTTCCTCGAGGTCCATCCAATCGTTGACGTTCCATTGGACCGGCTTGATGGAACCCTTGTTCAGCTTGGCGAAAAATACATTGGGAATGGCTGTTATCACATGGAAGTGTTTGGAGACCGGTAGATAGTTCAGCAGCGTCAAAAACACGAGAATATGAAGCCAATAGGCACCGACATGGAAGACGTTAAGTGCTCCGGGTGAAGCTCCCCCCGTAAAGAGCGCCCCGAGGCTCGCTGCCGGAAAGCGGGCCGCGTGAGCCGAACCGCCAGCGCCCAGCAGGCCGGTGCCGTCGAAGATCATGTCGGTAATCATAAGGGCCGATACCATGCCGAGGATCAGGTACGCCTCACTGGCGTGGCCGCCTCCTCCTCCCGGGTGCTCGTACCGCGCAGGCTTGAACACGGCTCGTCGCACGATCGCCACAATGCAGACAATGAGCACGATGAGCACTGTGTAGTCTTTGAGCACCTCGTACGTGGAGCCGAGCGAGCCGCCCATGAGCGGCAAGTGAAAGTGCGGAGAAAATCCACTCCCGATAAGCGTGAGCGACCGCAGGGAGAGGATCAGGAAGCCGGCAAAGAGGAGGATGTGCAGGATCCCCGCCAGGGGATATCGTGGCTGCCGCGCCTGCCCGAACGCGTAGAGCACCATCATCTTGATGCGCGTGGGGATCTCCGAGAACCGCGGGTCGGACAAGGCTTCCTTGAGGAGCTCGCCGCGACGGAAAATTACATAGGCAAAGAGAGCCAGCGCGATAAGGAGGATGACGCAGGCCAGGAACGGTGCGGGGATGCCGGCAATCGGAACCTCCGCCGGCTCGAGCAGAGTCATATGGTTCTACCTCAGGTTGCAAAGTCTCGAATTGAATTCCGACCGAAACGAACACCATGGACGGCGACCGCCAGAGGCAATCCGATACGAGTGCCGCCTCGGCAAGGGGAGAGGGCGCGAATATCGGGCGATCACTGCCGGGTCCGGACGAGCGCTCAGCTGACGATCACCGCCAGGATTTTGGCGGGCTTGTCACCGTGCGCGGCCACCAGGTGCTTGCTCGTTCCGTCATAGTACACGGCGTCGCCGGCGCGGAGCACGTCCCTGTACCCCTCAACGACGACGGTCATTTCTCCCTCGAGAACATAGATGAACTCTTGTCCATCATGGGAGGAGAGTTCATCCGAGGCGGCCGGATGGAGCGTCACGATGAACGGCTCCATCGTCTTGTCTTTTTTCCCCGGAGCGAGCGATTCGTACTCGTACCCGTGACTCGTCTGTCGCGTCTCGCCAAATCGTTTCACCGAGCGCCGTTCATCGGCTCTTACGATGGTGAAGGACTCAGTTCCCGCGGCCAAGACGTCCGTCATCTTCAGGGCGAGCACTTTGGTGACCTTGATCAATTCTCCCAACGGAAGGAACGTCTCACCGGATTCCATCCTGGCCAGAATGTCACTGGAGATACCCGTCTTCTCCGCCAGTTCGTCGAGGGTGAATCCCCGCTCTTCCCGTGCGGCACGCAGCATGGGCCGGTGGTCGAGCGCTGCTTCCCTCCTGACTCGTTCCTTGGCCCGGGCGTCGGCCGCGGGATCGGTGAGCAGGTCTTCGCCCCCATGCTCCCCGTACTCGTCGACCGTTTGCTGCAAATCCTCGTATGGAAATTCTTTCCTGTCCTCGTCCATGACTCATCCTTTCAGACTTCTCGTCGTGGTCCATGACCTGTCGCACATTCCGTTCGGCCAGGCGGGCGCTACATGGAACGGCCCGGGACTCCTATGCTCCGCGCGATCACGATCCTCTGAACTTCGGAGGTCCCTTCACCAATGTCGAGAAGCTTCTGATTTCTGTAGTGTCTTTCCGCGGCGTACTCCTTCATGAGACCGTATCCGCCGTGCATCTGAACCGCATGGTTGGCCGCGCGGTAGTAGGTTTCCGAGCATACCAACTTTGCCATGGCTCCCGCCTGGGGAGTGAGTTTTTCGTTGTCCATCATCCAGCACGCCTTGTACAGGAGCAGTCGGGCCATTTCGATCTCCGTGGCCATGTCCGCAAGTTTGAATGCGTTGACCTGAAACGATCCGATGGGGCGTCCGAACTGCTTGCGCTTCTTGGAGTAATCCAAAGCTATGTCGAATGCGCCCTGCGCTCCCCCAAGGCCCATCGCGCCGATAGAGAGCCGCCCGCCATCGAGGGTCTTGAGCATCTGATGAAAACCCTCGCCCCTGCCTCCCAGGAGATTCTCCTTGGGCACACGGCAGTCCGAAAAGGTGAGCAATCCCGTGTTCGAGGCACGCCAGCACATCTTGTTGTGCATGGCCTCCGCAATGAAGCCGTGAGTACCGTTTTCCACGAGTATGCAACTGATCTCGGGCTTGCCGCTCTCTTTCTCACCCGTCACGCATTGAACGACACAAACCGCGCTGATGTCGGTCGCGGAGTTCGTGATGAAGATCTTGCTGCCGTTGATGACCCATTCGTTCCCGTCCAGGACCGCGGTCGTCTGAGACGAACCCGCGTCGGAACCGGCATCGGGTTCGGTGAGCCCGAAGGAGGACATGATCTTCCCTTTACAGAGATCGGGGAGCCATTTCCTCTTCTGCTCCTCGTTGCCGAAGTAGTAGATAGGTGCAATTCCCAGGGAGTTTGCCGCAGCAATGGTGGCCGCCTGAGATCCGTCGATTCGCGCGATCTCCTCAACAGTGATGATGTAGTTCAGGTAGCCCACGTCGCTCCCACCGTACTCTTCCGTTACGAACGGGCCGAAGAAGTCCAGCTCGCCCATCTTGCGTGTGAGGTCATAGGAGAATTCCTCCTTGTCATCCAGTTCCTGGGCGGCAGGTGCGATCTCCTTCTCCGCGAATTCACGGACAACCTTTCGTGTGAGTTCTGCATCCTTTGGAAGATCGAAATTCAACGACATTCTCATACCCCCTTAGGCAGGAATAGACAGCAACGGTCCCTGGCAGATGATTTTCATCCTCAGGGCTTGGTGATATCTCTGGGTCCTCACGGGCACGGGAAGGTGGACGCGTCGGCCCACACTTCATTTGGTTCCGCCGTCGGACCAACGCTGAGGTGTCCGTCGTGACAGCCTACTCATTTCAATCTTGTGGATGTGGCCGAAGTGGAAAGTGCCCCTGAGTTCAAGTATATCCGATTTTTCATAACAGATCCCAGCTCGCGTTGTCAAGGGCGAGCGGGCCGCGCAAGACGAGAGAACCTCCATCCGAGAGGCCGTCAAAGACTATCTTCACACATATCGCGCAAATTGACTACCCAGTCCGTCATGCATGATAATGAGGTAGGCCGAGAATCGAACAATTTGCCCGATATTCCGTCGTTATTTATGGGTTTTCCTTGACTAAAGACCCGTATATCACCTATAATTAGATGTTGAAGCCTCAGTCGTGCATGGTGTTGCGATCGGTCCAACCGGCGTTGCCCGGAGGATCGGTCGACGAGATCGAACAGGGTCCCTTTCCGGCCGCCTGAGCCCGGAAGGAGAGTTTGGCAATGAATCGATGGCTTTTCGTAGGGCTCGCAATCATCGGCTCGTTCTTGCTTCTCCAGGCATGTACGCGCAATGACACGGGAAACGTCTCGTCGAAGCTAAAGTCGGCGCGAGCGGAGATCGCCCGGCTCGAATCGGAACTTTCCCAGGCTCAGGAGCGAATCGCTCAGGAGGGGAAGACCAGTAAGACTATCGCATCCAAGCTCGAGTCTGTGCAGAAGAAGCTCGTCAAAGCGCAGGCGCGCGCGGAAAAGGCAGAGGCCGCGAGGGATGCGGCCGAGGCACGTCAGGAACAAACCGAAAAGAGCGATATGTCCAGAATCGGTCTCATGGGGGCCAAAGCGCTCGCCGAGTACAGGGCGAAGAAACTCAGCGAAAGACTCGATGTCCTGAAGAAGGACCTGGGGGAAAAAGAAAACGAACTCAAGCGGATTACGCAAGAGGCTCAAGCCAAGGACCGGGAAGTCGCCGCACTCAGTAAAAGGGTGGAAGAGTTTCAGAAGGGCCAACAGGCGCGAGCCGCGGAAATTGCCCAGCGGTTGGAAGCAATGAATAGGGAAATCGCCGAACGTTCCGCGGAGTCCAAACGTCTCAAGAGTGAACTCGATGATAAGGCCGGGCTCCTGCAAACCCTAAAGAACGCGGTCGCTGATTCCACGAGATTGAAGGCCGAGGCAGAGAAGAGAATCGCTGAGCTTCAGGCACAATTGACCGAAACACAGAAACGGCTTCAGGCTGAGTTGACCGAGACAAGGAAAGAGCTCCAAGCCAAGTTGGCGGAGGCCCAAAAGAAGACGGAAGCCGCGCGGAACGATGAGCAAGTCGCCCGACAGGAGATCGAGCAGCTCAAATCGACCCTCGAGCGCTGGCGCAAGGAGGTCGAAGCGATCAACGTCGAGTCCGATCGGCTGCGCAAGGACCGGGATCACTTCCACACGGCTGCTGCCGAGGCCAGAGTTGCGCTTGAGCGAAGGGAGGCCGAAACCCAGCAACTCAGGGATCTCATCGCGGAGATGAGCAGCAAGCTGGACGCGTGTGAACGGTCTGCCCAGGCCGCGGCGCAGCCGCCTGCGCCTACGCCTTCCCAGGAGAAGCCTTCGGCCATCGATCAGCTCCTCAAGCCTCCGGGGGCCCAACGGGCGCGAGAGCACATGACCGACCTGTTCTGAACTCAGTTCCCATTGAGGCTGACAAGATTCTCCCTTACCCGAGAGCGCCTTTCATAGCAATTCGTTTTCCGAGAAGTCACTTTGACGGGCCCGCCGCTCACCGTCAAAATCCTCCCCTTCCGAAGCGAGGACAGGGGGCTTTCATGTCCGAGGCGCCCGGGCGGATCCCCTTGAATCTTAATGATTCGAAAGCGCATTGATGTGAGCCCTCACCTCCTCGCCGCTTTCGTACTTGCGTTCAGACGTCGAGAGATTTACCCTCATCCAATTGCCATGGAGAAGGGAATCGCACGATGTTCTCGGTTGAAGTGCTTCCAGCTAGAACCCCCTCAGAGGTTCGGGACTTCATCGAGTTGCCCTGGCAGATTTATGAAGGGTACGAGAACTGGGTTCCGCCGCTGAAATCCGAGATCGGACGCTTGCTCGATGACCACCGGCACCCGTACTGGGAATCAGCGGAACGCACGCTGTTTCTCGCGCGACGAAATTCTCGCACAATCGGGCGAATTGCCGGGATAATCGACCACAAATACAACCGGTATCATGATGAGAGGACCGGCGCCTGGGGATTTTTCGAGTGCCGCGACGATCCGGAGGCCGCCTCGGCTCTGTTCGGGGCTGTCCAGCAATGGCTTGCGCGCAAGGGAATGAACTTCGTGAGAGGCCCGCTCAGCCCCTCAATGAACTATGAGATGGGTGTGCTCATAGAGGGTTTCGAGTATCCCCCCACTGTCATGATGTCCTACAATCCGCCGTACTACCGGGAGCTGGCGGAATCGTACGGATTCGACAAGGAGCGTGATCTGTTCGCATTTCATGTTACCGATTCAAACCAACTCAGTGAGCGGATGGAACGACTTGCCAACCGTATCATGAAGCGCAGGAATCTGACGATACGGCCCTTTACTAAGAAGGATCTCCAACGGCAGGTCCGGCTCTTCAAGGAATTGTACAATGAGTGCTGCGCGGAGCATTGGGCCTTCGTTCCCTTCAGCGACGGCGAAGCCGCGGAACTCCTACGCCAATTTCGCCTAATCGGCGACCCGGACCTGGTCTTCTTCGTGTACCACGGCGACGAGGCCGCGGCCGTAGCCCTCGTCCTGCCAGACTTCAACCCCTTGTTGAAGAGGCTCAATGGAAGACTTGGATTGACAGGGATCATAAAAGTCCTGCTGCACCGGCGGGCGATCAAGGGGCTCAGGGGGCTGGTCTTCGGAGTGCGCAAGCAGTACCGCGGGATCGGAGTACCGCTCGTGGCGTACAATTATTTCAGCCGGGCGGCCAAGAGCAAGGGCTACCGTTACCTGGAGATGGGATGGAACGCCGAAGAAAATGAGTCGATGATGCAGTTGCAGCGCGAGGGCGGGGCCCGAGCCTACAAGAGATATCGCGTCTTCTGCAAAAAGCTGTGATGCCGAAGCGCTTTCGTCATCGTCCACCGGGACGAAATCGCCGGCGGAACATCCAACCTCGAGGCGCCCTGTTTCGGAAGTGCTGTGTCGTATCGCCGTGACGCCATCAGCAGAGAGATTGCCTCGCTCCTCTCGAACTGACAACAGCACGAATCGCTCACCTTGGGCTGCAGACAGGCACTGACCGGTGAACTCCGTCCCCCCGGCTATTCCTCTTCGAGGACGCACACGGAGCCGAGATACCGAAAGCACTCGTCGCAATCCAGTCCGTAGCCGACCACGAATCCGTCCTCGATGCGAAATCCGCAGTAGTCAACATCTACGTGCTTCTCTCGCCGACCCGTTTTGTCTATCAACGCAGCAATCTCGACGGAGCTGGGTCCCCTTTCCTCGATGCGTTTGCGGTATTCGCTCAAGGTCAAACCGGTGTCTACGATGTCGTCCACGATGATCACCGCCCGATCCTTGACCGGAATGCCCGCGTCAAGCGTGATTTCCAGTTTGCCGCTCGAGACGGTCTCGGACCCATAGGACGCTATCCGGGCGAAATCGATCTGGCAATCCACGTCCAGACAACGCACCAGATCTGCGAGGAATACAAAAGATCCTTTGAGAATCCCGATGAAAACAATGTTTCCGTCAGGATGTCGTGCTGCGATTTCGCCGGCAAGTTCCTTGACCCGTCCCCTGATGGTGTCCTCGTCGAAGAGGAGCCGCTTCTTGAATTCCGTCATTCTGCTTCTCCCATTTGCCAAGGCTTGCAGCCGTCGCTTCCGGCACACGGAAAACACGGCCGCGATAAAATCTTAACACCTGTTCAGGCTCGTGTCTCTCGAGCCCCCTTCACCACCTGCTCTTCGCACCGAAATCCAGGCCGTCGACGATCCCCGCGTCGAGCAGAGTCTCGGCTCTGGCCGCTACCATGGCGGCGTTATCAGTGCAGAGCCCGATCGAAGGGAAGACCGTCTCGATTCCTCTTCGTCGACCCTCTTCGGCCATTCGTCGGCGGAGTACGGTGTTGGCCGCCACCCCTCCGCAGACCACTAGCGTCCCGGTACCGAACTTTTCGGCAGCCCTGAATCCCTTGGTCACGAGCACGTCAGTCACCGCATTCTGGAATGCCGCGGCGATGGTGCGCACCGCTTCCCGGTGTTCATCCGCGGGGTCGTCCGAGATGAGCGGATGAAAACTCCCTGGCAGATCAGCCCTGCGTTGGACGCCGAAGCGCTCCTCCACGTGACGCAGGATTGCGGTCTTGAGCCCGGAGAAGGAGAAGTCGAGCTGGTCCCCCTCCATGAGCGCCCGAGGAAAGCGAAGATCCCCAGGATCGATCCCTTCCGCCATCCGCTCGATAGCAACGCCGCCGGGGTAGCCCAGGCCGAGGAGTTTCGCCACCTTGTCGAAGGCTTCGCCCGCCGCGTCGTCCCTCGTCTTGCCGACCACTTCGATGTCGAGGGGTCCGTTCACGAGAAAGAGGCTCGTATGACCCCCCGACACGACCAGCCCGACAAAGGGGAAGGTGAGATCACCTCGCTCGAGAAACGCAGCAAAGAGGTGACCGTGAAGATGATGCACGGCACACAGGGGAACCTTCAACGCGAGCGACATCCCCTTGGCCGCCGCGATCCCCACAAGAAGCGAACCGATCAAACCGGGGCCCCGGGTGACCCCTATACCCTCGATGGCTGCGACTTCAACGCGCGCGTCCTTAAGAGCCTTCTCAATAACCAGTGAAATGGCCTCGATGTGGTGACGCGAAGCTAGTTCAGGGACCACCCCACCGTATTCCCGGTGCACGTCGATCTGCGAGACCACGACGTCGGAAAGAATCCGGCGCCCGTCCTGCACCACGGCCGCGGCTGTCTCATCGCAGGATGTTTCAATCCCCAGAACCAGCATCAGGCTTATCCCATGGCAGCCCTGATCTCCTGCACCCGCTTCTGGACGACCTCTCGATCGAGCCCGGCGTATTGCTCGGGGAGGAGTTCTCGTGAGGTGCACTCCAGGACTGCCAGCAATTCCTGGTATTCTCTCTGCCGTGCCGTGTCCGAAGGCATGAAATCAGATACTTCGTTGAGAACCGCCTCGGGAGTCAGCCTGTCGTCCCGCTGCTTTCGTCGTCTCAGTTCGGTCAGCAACTGGTCGAAATCCGCGGGATAGTAGTCTTTGGTATACTCAATGAACTGCATATGCTGGTCCGGCGAAAATTCATCCAGGGCAACTCCCGCGCCATCCAGAACATGTCTGACAAAGAGCTCTCGTTCTTGTCCCTCCATATTGAATACCGGGAGATGCTCACCCGCGCGGCCCGATCTCTTGATGTCCGGTTCGAGTCGCTCTGGTCGCGCGGTGATGATTATCCAGACGATCTTACCCTTGTTGCGGCTGTCGGACATCATCTTGAGGATGTTGCCGAAAAGACGCCGATCCACATCGTGGGTCTGAGCGCTGCGGCCTCCGATCTCGGTGTCCGCTTCGTCGTAGATGACCATAACGTTTCCCATGGCTTCGAGAACCGATTTGATGCGTTCCCAGTTCTTTTCGGTCTGTCCGACGTATGGCCCGCGGATGTTCTTGAGCACGACCGCCACCCAGCCGCACTCCTTTGCGAACGCCTTGTAGATGAAGGTCTTGCCGACACCGTTCGCGCCGGGGACGAGAATACCGACCGGCATCAGCTCGGGCGCGTCGCCTCTAAGGCAGACCTTCAACTCGCCAAGCTTTTGCAGGAGCCGAGTCGCGCCGATGACCTTTTCGAATCCGTAGTCCAGAGTGGGAAATTCGATGTGGCCCTCGAGCTCCTTTTCGATGATCTCCTTGGTCTTCTCGAAGATCAGATCGGGCGTGATCTTCGTGCCCGCAAACGATGCCTGCCGGAAGATCTGCCGGATGGACAGCAGGCTCAATCCCGCGCTTCGGTAGGCGATGTGGTGTGGCGAGATCGACGTGTCGATCCCCTCTTGACCGATCAGATGCTCCACGTAGAGCTTTCGCTCGCGTTCGTTGGGTCGCTCGATCTTGATTGCGGCGCAATAGGGGAGATCGACGATGCGCTCGTTCACGCCGTTCAGGGTTTCGCTTACCATGAAGACTATGTCGGGCGACGTGACGAAGGTGCTGTCCGAAAACCAGTTTTCGAGCGTTATCACCTTGAGCCGGTCGGAATCGAGCATGACGTCGCCCCTGCTCGGCGGAGCCACCGCCTCCGCGTACCGGATCACCACCGCGAAGTCCTTGCGGATGGTTTCCCGGTCGGCGTCTTCCGCGGGGACCATGAGGTCGAGCCGGACCAGTTCCCTCAAGGCCGCCAAAGCGGTAACGATATCCCCCTTTGCTGCGGAGAGTATTTTTCTCAGGCGTTCCCGTCCGATCTCGCGTCCGACGAGTTCTCGATCCGCAGGATTGATGAAAGAGATTCCCGATGCGGGATCGTACACGACAACTATCTTGGGAGCAGACGGCCTGTTGGGTTTTATCAGGGCCTCAACGAGGAAATCGACCAGAGGAAGGTATCGGCCCGGCTCCGCGGGATAGATGTCCCGCGTGTTGCCGTAGATCAGAAAAACGTTGGACTGCGTGGAAACGTATTTCTCGATGATTTCCCGGGCAAACTCCGGCTTGTGCGATGAGTCCGACTGCTTGTCATGTTCAGGGACTCGATTCATGGTCAGACCCCGTCACTGCTGGCCCGCCGGCACTTCACGGGGAACTGTTTCACCCGAGATCCCGTTCTTTTTCCGAGACGCCGGCCTTTGCCGCCTGCCTCGCCTTAAGCAGCTCGTCGAATCTGTTGGCCGCCTCTTTCTCGGCTCCGAGACGTTCGTACTGCTCGTCCTGAGCACCGACGGTCGAGGAACTCATTTCCGTGGCGATTTTCGCTTCGGCCTTCAAGTTGGCGACCTTCTCCCTGATAGCGATGATCGATTCATCGACCGCGCTTTCTCCGAGACCCTTGAGACGGTCCTCCAGTTGGATAACCTGGCGACTGGAGACGAACTCGGCAACCATCTCGCCCTGCTCACGCTTGAGCTTGTCGATCTCGTCGCTAAACGCGCGGAGCTTGATCTTGTAAGATTCCACCTTATCCCGCTGGACATCCAGATCCTCGGTGAGCGCCGCCTGCTTCTGGTCGATCTCCTGCATTCGCGTCAGGTATCGGGATCCGGCCTCGCGGTGTGCGGAATTGTCCGGTTCCGCCTCCGCCATGGCAAGGGCTCCTTCGAGCTTCTTCTGGAGGTCCTTTTCCTCCGTGTCGAGTTCTTTGAGGGTCTCCTCCGTCCTCGCCCTCTCCCGTACCAGGCGGGCCACCGCCTGCTGCATGTCCTTGTACCGCCTCTTGGCATCGTCGATGGCAGACGCGTACGTGGCGCGGATGGCCTCGGGGCCGCCGGAGACCACATCATCGCCGGCTCTGATGAAGAATCCCCGGACCACGGCCCATAGTTTTCCAAAAAATCCCATGATTTCCCTCCGTGACAATGAGACGGGTCAATAGCGCATGGTAGAGCGAACCGCACATTCGGCTCTCATTCCGAAACGCGGCCCGACATATCGCAGCGTGCACTTCCCATTCATAACACGATCATGGCCTCGCGGCCACTAGAATGATCTCAGGGCGACCTCCTTGTACCGAGTCATACCGCGGCACAGGAAAAGAATCGACAGAAGAGGCACCACCGGCCGAGCCGGCAGAGGCGCCCGGGAATCGAGTGTGGCGTCCCACGAGGCAAGCCCGCCCTATCTGGAGGAGAGGAGGTGGAAATCAGCCCCGGCGGCCCAACTCTAGCGACTCTCCTCCTGGCTGAAGAACCAGTTCTCCAGGTCATTCCAGCCATTGAAAATCCGTGTCACAGGCGCCTTCGTCTCTTTATTCCACGGGCGTCGCATCATGCCGAACCCGATACCCGCTTCGACATATTGCTCCACGTACTCCACGTCGTCCTCAACAATAAAATGGACGTCCTTCTCAGCGAGATAGATGCGCTTGTCCCGGTCTCCACCTGTCACGATCATCTCCGGTGGAGTCGAGTTCCATTTCAACGCACGAAGCTGGCGCAGCGCGGTATCCGGTTCCCGGCGGCCGGTGATAAAGAGGAGGGGGTCCCCCGTCGCGTGGTGAATGCGGGTCAGCACGTCTACTGCTCCCTGGTAAGGCTCAATATAGGGCTGTGAATACATGTAGTAGACCGCGTCCCACATGGTGGTGAAATCTACTCCCAGGCCTTCGAGCTGCCACGAAAATAGATGGGACTGGGTGAGATTCATTCCCAAGGCACGGTTGATGTGCTCCAATATGTAGTCAATAGAGTTGAGGACAACACCGTCCACATCAAAAGCTATATTCATGAGTTCACCGTTCCGAAAGACTGATCCATGTACTATCATATCCGAATCCCTTTTTTAAGCGCCAGGCTTCCTTGTGGAGAGTGTGGTGATGAGTCCTCGTACCAGGCTTCCCTTGCGAACGGTTGCCCGGAGCTCCGACAAGTCTGCTATAATGGCTCCAGCGGTTCCTGGCCGGGATCATCGCCGCAGCGCCCGTGACGGAGACCGGGCAGCCGGTCCTTTGTCCGGAGCGGCCCTAGCCGCCAGGAATCGTTAGAACTATCACGACCCTTCGAGCAGTCGGATCCCATGCCTTCAGCAGAAGAGGAATTCTCAGCACAGGACCTTATCGCCAGGTTGTCGAATATCCGGGACGTGCTCCAGCGAAGCCACGCGCTGGCTGACCGGCTGAAGCTCCTGGGAGACGACGCGGTCCTTGAGGCGATCAAGGTCATTCAGGAGAGGGCGACCAGTGGGAATCACATCTACCGGAGCCTGTACAATGGCCTGCTGTGCTCAGGAGTGCTCGCACAGGTCTTTGGGGACGTGCGCATGTCTGAATTGGTGGGAAAAGCCCAGGACGCAGCCGAGTTCGCGATCGTCGCGCTCCTGATGGACATGCCGTCCGAGTTGTCGGATAAGACCCCCTTTCAGCCCTTTCTGGACCCAAGCTTGAGAGAAGTACCACTCGGGGCGCGGAAGGAATTAGCTCGGAAACCCGATTTTAAACTCATTGAGCGGATCGCGAAGGACCAGGACCACAGAGTCATCGGGAGTCTGCTCAATAACCCCCGACTCAAAGAGATCGACGTCGTCCGGATAGCTTCCACACGTCCCCTGTCGGCCCTCGTATTGGAGGAGGTCTACAATCACCCTCGCTGGGTTACCCGATACGCTGTGAAGAAAGCAATCATCCTCAACCCCTACGCGCCGCTGACCATGGCGCTGAGACTGTTGCCGTATATGAGGCTGCAAGAGCTGGAAGAGATCTGCGACAGCCCGAACCTGAGTTCGACGCTCCTGGAGGCCGCGCGCAAGGCCCTAACAGAGAAGAGAAAACAATTGTGCGGCCGGGATGAAACGTTCCAATTGGAGGATCCCAGGTAAGAAATTCCCGACGGTTCAGTGCTTCGACGGAACTGGTGAACCGTGGGGTGAACCACCTGCCCGGCCCGTGTCACATCGAGAATAGGTCCGAAAATGATCCCGTCAATAGTACGCTGGTCGATCACAATCGTCTGTTTTGCATGCCTGGCCATTATCGTCTTTGCACCTTCGATCTATGCGGGATGGTTCTATCTTATAAGCCGGAAAGTGGGAGGGAAAAGCAAGAAGACGCTGAGCGCGACACTCACCACCTTTGCGATCAATCTGATTCTCGCGTATGCGCTCTTTCACCTGGGAGTTGATTATTTCTTCTCCGCAAAGATCGCGGAGAGAGACTCGGCAGCCAGAGAAGCCGTCGAGAGCGCAGTTCGTTCCCAGAAGAGGTTCTTCGACTCCCACGGGCGATACTATTCCGTCGGACCGGTCCGGGGACCCTATCAGGATGAATACGGCCTCTCCGTCAAGAAGGATGTGATCCTCCGGGTGGAGCCCGAGTGGGACAAAGAGAGGGCCCGCGATTCCTTCCGCGCCTACGCCCTGAATGTGTGGGGCAGGGCGGTGATCATCCGCGGAACGGACGGCAGAGTCCTAACGCTCGACGCGGATTCCGAAAAGGCGGAGAAGATCAGGAGAAAGCTCGTGCGCAGCGTACAGTGAGATGTGTGTGATCGCCTCTTCTATGTATTGAAAGTCGCGACGCAGAATGAAGGGCCTCTCCCCGAAATGAGAAAGCGGGGATTTTGTTTGGTCCCTCTTCCTCCGGACTGAATTTTGGACGCTCTTGACACCGAGGGCTTTTTCGGCCGGGTTCCGGTCAAAATTCTGAGGTCGGTGAGCAATGGTAGGACCGGCATCTTGCCGATGCTCCTGTTCGCCGGCAATCAGCGCTGCCGCGTGTCACATGCACGGGCAAGAATCAGTTTTTCAAGGGGCACGTCTGGTTCCCCCCGGCGAAAGGAGCAAAGGGAGGATTTCATAGTGAGGCGGCCGGGCTTTCCGCGTAAATGTGCCCCGAAATCCCTCTCCTACGATCCCGCTCGGAAGCTTTCAGGGGGGCTCAAGGGAAAATTACGCGTTGCAGGTACCGTGCTGATCCCCTATAATTCGAACCCGGTCTTTCCGATCTCCCCCATATCTTGAAGAAGCACCGGTGCGGGAATGAAGCAATTCCTCGAAAAGTACCTGAAGATCTACGTTCACGAGTCGTCTCGATTCCTGTGGATTGCCGCGATCTTCTTCGTCATCTTCTTCGTGACCGCGATATTCCGCAACTACGTGGACGCGGCGTTCCTCAAGCGGTACGGGCCTCAGTACATCCCCTGGATGCTGGTCATCAACGCGTTGCTCACGTTCGTGGTCTTTGGGCTCGTGGACAGGTTGGCCAGGCGCTTCATGGACCACTCGTTGTTGTCCGGGATTCTCGCGATCTATGCGGTTTCCACCGTCGTCCTCTTCTTCATGGTCAAGGCGGACATCAGCATCGCGTACCCGATCCTGTACCAGCTTCTTTTTCTGCTCGATTCGATTCTGCTGGTGTACCTGTGGAACATGGCGGGGGACCTCTTCGACGCTCGGCAGGGCAAGCGGATCTTTCCGCTGATAACCGCGGGTCAGGTGCTCGGCACGACCATCGGGAGCTTCGTCACCAAGCCGCTGACGCTGGTCATAGGAGACGATCCCACGCTCATATTCTTCGGCGTTGTGTGCATGGGGGTGGGGATCTTTCTGTTCCGTACGGGACCGGGCCTGTTTGGGTCGACCCGGCCGAAAGCGGGTCCGGCGAAGGCGGCCACCTCAGGGACGAAGAAACTGACCGAGGTCCCCGGGCTCATCGCCAAGTACCCCATCGTCCGGTACCTCATCATCACGGGCCTGATCCCGAACATACTTCTGCCCATATTTTTCTATCAGTTCAGCGTCATCGCCAACAACACCTTCGCGTCCGAGCAGACTCTCATATCATTCTTGAGCATATTCCGTGGGATGACGACGCTGACGACCTTCGTACTCCTTTTCTTCATGGGCCGGCTCTACCAGAGGATGGGATTGACGAACGCCTCGCTGGCACATCCGATCAATTTCACGGTCATTTTCACGTCACTGGGAGCGTTCTTCAATATTTACGTTGCAATGTACGGGCAGTTCACGGCCATCCTCATACAACGAGCCATCGCAGGGCCGGTGAACAAAATCCTGTACAGCATTGTTCCACCGGATCTGATCGCGTGGAGCCGCTCGTTCATTCGAGGGACCGTGCTCAAGATCGGCATGCTCGCCGGCTCCCTGATGATGATTGTGCTCAAGCCGGTGCTTGACGCCAGGATGTTCTCCTTTCTCGCGGTGGGATTCGCCGTCTACTGGGTCCTGGAAACGCTCCTGTTCCGGAGACATTACAAGCGCATCCTCAAGCAGGTGATCGTCGAGCAACAGATAGATTTCGACCAGATCGAATCGGTCCGTACCTTCGACAGCGGCGCGGCAGCCATGGAATTGGGCCCTGTTTCCGTCGAAGACCGTGGCACGGAAATCGCAAAACTGCTCGAGGAGGTCCGTGCCATCGAACCGGACGTTGCCCTGAAACTGCTCGACGATCCGGATCCCGACGTGCGCGCGGAAGCAGCGGCTTCCTTCTCTCACAACCAGGATATCCGCGCGGTGCGAAAGCTGCTCAGACTCCTCGAGGAAACGAGCGACAATGTGCGAAACGCAGCTATCGAAGCCCTCATGACCTACCGGGAGAGGATCTTGCCCTTTCTCGAGGTGACGCTCGTCGAATCGAACCCCCGACTCAAACAGGGTATTCTTGAGGTGATTCGCTTATCCGGGGTCAAGGACTTCGAACTGATACCCTTCCTCGGCAAGGAGTTGTCGCAGGCGTACGGAAACCTCATCGCAATCAGGCAGCTCCGCGGAATGAACGGCAGCGAGAGTGTCGCCATGCTCAAGGAATGTCTCGAGGAGATCAACGAAGAAATCCTCAGGCTCATATTCTATGCGCTCTGGGTTCACCATGCGGACATGCGCCTCATGTACGAGGCGCTCCAGTCTGAATCGGCCTCCATTGCCGTGGAAATGGTGGAGAACTCGATCAATAGGGATATCACTCCCTATCTGATTCCGCTCATCGAGGATATCCCCGTTGATGAGAAGATCGAAAGGGGACGGGAACTGCTGCCGATCATCCGGAGTGATAATCTTGAACGGCTGCTCACGCTCCTGGCCGAAGCCCGGGATCCCCTCACGAGATTGCTCGCACTCTACGTTATCGCAGAGGAAGATCCAAAACCGGGATTCGTACCGGTCATTGAATCTCGATTGACCGATGAGAGCCCGTACGTGCGACAGTTGGCGGAATACGCGCTCGCGCGAACCAACAATGAGGTGGCGGAAATGCCGGAAATCCTAGAGATAGTCAACAACCTGAAGAGCTTCTCGATACTTGAAGGAATGGGAGTCAGAGAGCTTCACGCGCTGGCGTCGGTACTCAATGTGGAGACGTTCCAACCGGGCGACATCATGATCAAGGAAGGCGAAGAGAATTCGGCCATCTATCTGGTCGTCTCAGGAAAGGTCGATATCTACGCCGGACACGGCACGCCTGATGAAGTCAAGAAGGCGACAATCGGCGAAGGCGCCTTCCTCGGCGAGCTGAGCCTCTTCACCCGTATGCCCCCCAATGCCACGTGCGTAGCCGCAACGGAGACGCAGTCCTATGTGCTCCCGCATCACCGATTCGTCGAGATCATGAAGGTCTATCCGCAAATCGGCATCAATCTCTGTCGTTTCTTCAGCCAGAAACTCCGAGAAGCTACCTATTGATACGACGTACAGTGCACCGGGAGAGGTCGTCGGCCTGTCCCGGTGAACTGTTTCTTGAGAAGTTGAGTCGGCGGCGCGTTTGCCCGTTGCGCTCAGGTCTTACCTTTGCGGGCTTTCATCCTGAGTACGTACTCGGACAAAGCCTTGTTCACGTGATCGCCGAAATTTCCTCCAAGCGCCTTGAGTTCCTTCAAGAGCTTGTCTGACGTGGTAATGGTCGTCTGGACGGATTGTCCCGCGGCAAGAGTTTTCGTTTCTATCCGAACGCCCGGTTGTTCCACCACAGCGTCGAGAATCTCGGTCTTGGTTCGTTCAAGCTGGTGTATGTATTTGGAGGCGATTATGCCGCAAGAAGGACACTCGTCTTGCTCCGTTTCATACCATGCCTCGCAGGAGGGGCACGTCCAGCCGGTCTCCACCTCACCGGTCAGGTCTACCGGCGTCTCCTGAAGACTGCGCGGAATCGGGCTATCCGGTGCCTGCTCCGCCTCCGTCAGCAGTCCGACGAATCGCCGCAGTTCTCTCAGGCTTGACTCCGTGATTCTCGCTATCTTGAAGCCGGATAAGGCTTCCCCGTTCTCTCCCTTCGTTGCGACCCACCGGCATTCGGCCTGGAGTTGGAATGCGCTGACCCGAAAAACGCGGTCCGCGGCGATTTTGAAGGACTTCACCTCATGCAACCGGGCGTGAACACCCGCTACCCCCAGTCCCCGTTCCGTGACGTCGACGAGCAACCCCGTATTCGTCGGGTCTGCCATGTCGATAACCGGCACGGGTGCGAGCACTCTTCGACGCGGCAGGAATCGGAGTCTTCTCTTGTCTTGAGCACGCAGATCAGGCGACGTCCTGCCATAGAGTCGCAGTACATCTACACTGGCATTTTCGAGCTGGAGGAAAATGCTGCTTAGCTCCCCGAGGGAGAGATCGTGTTGCTCCATCAATTCCCGCACACTCATCCCACCGCGAATGCTGTCGAGGAACTTCGTGCCTGAGACTATCCGTTCCGCACACATCCTCAATCCCACCTTCCGCCGTCGGACTTCGGAATCCACATGTCAAGGAGTCCTAGAGTGCATCTTAGGCTTCTCTTGTGAAATGTCAACGTTGCCCGAGGAGTCTCCCCAAAAAATCCATGGCGGGACGAGACATGTGCTATTGTTCTCTCTAAATGCATGGATCGGAGAGTGAAAACCGCGTCAACAGTCGCTTGGTCTCCCGGTGAAGCTCGTTCGTCCCATGGGTGAACCCCACACGCGGGCGGTCCGAGCGAGGTCTTCTACAAATGAGAGCCCCCGGGCAAGCTGGTGAAACTTCCAGCCTCTCCGGGCATCTCATCAGGTAGAGAGGACGCGAACGACCGCAGCCCGACAGGAGGTGAAGATGAAAAGGGGAGGCCGAATCTCGGCATTTGCGGTTGTTGTACTGCTCTTCTCGGGCCTCTTCCTCGTGTCGCCGGAGTCGCTCGCGTTGAATGACGGCTCTGACCGTGAAAAGTGTATCATTGAATGCAACGAGCTGTACGGGGGAGAGTATTGGTTTCCGCCGGCCATGCCCCCGGGAGTTCGATCCAGTTACAACCGCTGTCTGCAGGAGTGCGAACGCAAGGCATGGAAAGCCTTTGACAAGGAAATGGACAAGGATCTGAAATAGGTTTCGGTTGGTCCTTCGGCATGGTGCGAGACACAATAGCTTGCGTGGAGGGGAAGTGCCTCCGTTGAGTTGGTACGATTTCCGTCCCGTCTCAAGCTCCGCCAGGACCCACCCCAAGGGCCCCGGGGATTTGCGTCCGTCAAGAGTTTCTCCACGTCTATTAGTCCGACAAGCAACGAGAAGAAGGAAATTTGCACGCTGACGATCCATCTGTGGCCGCTTGACCGAAAGACCGCCATTTCTTATGGTATCAGCGTCGTCCGAGCATTACGCCAAGGAGGGGACACGAATGGCGTGGGAAGACCGAATCGTCATAGACCCGGAAATTCTGCTCGGTAAGCCGGTCGTCAGGGGTACCCGGCTGGCGGTGGAGTTCGTCGTCGGCCTCCTGGCAGAGGGCTGGTCTGAAGAAGATATCCGTAAGAACTATCCCGGCCTTACCCAAGAAGACATCCGGGCGTGCCTCCACTACGCGAGCAAGACGCCCTGTCCGAAATAAGGCTCTTGAGTCCTGAAAGCATGGCTGAAGCTTGCAGGTGCAAGCCCCGCCAAACTCAAGCCTTACCCTTCGCGAAAAAAAGGACTTGTCATTTCGGGGCAGTGGCCGTATTCTCTCTTCTGAAGTAGCAGATACCCGCAATGCGTTAGGGGGAGCGACCGTCCATGCCAACCCTCGATCTGAAAGCCAATCACAAAGCCGTCAAAGACTATTACGCGGGTCTGGAGGAATTCCACCGGTTGGGGGTAACCCATGAGACGGCCGTGCGAAGTGCGTTCCAGAGGCTACTGGAGCAGTGTTGCCGCAGGGTTGGGTGGACTTTCGTCGGCGAATACAAATATCGAAGAAAGGGCCGGCATCCCCTGAGCATCGACGGCGCGGCCGTGGACGTCTTCAGTGTTCCCCAGGCCTATTGGGAGGCAAAGGACACGGATGACGACCTCCCCAAAGAAGTCCAAAAGAAGTTCGCGAAGGGCTACCCCAGGGATAATATCCTGTACCAGAGCCCTGATAGAGCCATTCTCTGGCAGGATTCCCGGGAAGTGATTGATGAGGATATCACGAAGCCGGACACCCTCGTCTATGTCGTCAAGGAACTTTTCGGGTACCGTTCGGAGAGCCAACGGGATTGGGAAGTCGCGGTCGAAGACTTCAAACCCCATATCCCCGACATCGCGGCCAAGGTGGTCGAACTCATCGAGATCGAACGGAAAGAGAACAAGAGCTTTGTCAACGCGTTCAATACCTTCGCGGATGTGTGCCGGTCGTCCATCAACCCCAATTTGTCCGACGCCGCCGTGGAAGAAATGCTCGTGCAACATCTGTTGACCGAGCGGATCTTCAGCAGGGTCTTCCAAAACTCAAAATTCACCGATCGCAATATCATAGCCCACGAGATTGAACGGGTCATCCGTGCGCTTACCTCGAGGAAATTCACCAGAGAGGAGTTCCTCAGGCCGCTGGACCGTTTCTATGGCGCTTTGGAAAAGAGAGCTGAAACACTCGATGATTACGGCCAGAAGCAGACCTTCCTCAACACGGTCTATGAGAAATTCTTCCAGGGCTTTGCCGTGAAGGTCGCGGACACGCACGGAATCGTGTACACCCCGCAACCGATCGTTGACTTCATGGTCCGCTCCGTCGAGGAAATCCTGAAGAAGGAGTTCGGCAAGAGCCTGAGCGATGAAGGAGTACACATCATTGACCCTTTCGTGGGCACAGGCAACTTCATCACCCGCATCATGCGGGAGATCAAGACGACCGCACTCCCCTACAAGTACGCGAACGAACTGCACTGCAACGAGGTCATGCTCCTGCCTTACTATATCGCTTCCATGAACATCGAGCACGAGTATTACGAACGCACCGGGGAATACAAACCCTTTGAGGGCATCTGCCTCGTGGACACCTTTGAGCTTGCCGAGGACAAGCAGCTTTCCTTGATGTTCACCCAGGAGAACACGGAACGCGTGGAGAAGCTGCGAAAGACGAGACTGTTCGTGATAGTCGGGAATCCTCCTTACAATACTGCGCAGGTAAACGAGAACGACAATAACAAGAACCGAAAATACAAAACCATGGACAAGCGTGTTGCGCAGACCTATTCGGCGGATTCCGCGGCGACTCTTCGTAGCAAACTGAGCGACCCGTACGTCAAGGCCATTCGATGGGCTGCCGACAAGATCCTCGACAATGGAGAGGGAATTGTTGCCTTTGTTTCCAACAACGGCTTCATAGATGATATAGCCTTTGACGGGATGCGAAAACATTTGGCGCAGGATTTCGGTCTGATTTACATCTTTGATTTGGGCGGGAACGTAAGGAAGAATCCCAAGATCTCGGGGACCACCCATAACGTCTTCGGTATTCAGGTGGGCGTGAGCATTAATCTGCTCGTGAAGTTGAGGCAACACGATGGTAGGGCACGCATATTCTATGCAACTGTGGACGACCATGCCAGGAAAGAAGAGAGATTCGTCTCTCTGGAATCAGCACAAACCGGTTCGGGGGTGCGCTGGCGAGAAATACACCCCAGTACTGATGAGACTTGGCTGACAGCGGGACTAAGCAGCGATTTTGACGCAATGATGCCGATGGTTTCCAAGGGAGGCGATGCGCTCTTCACGTTGGCCAGTCTTGGCGTGAGCACGAACCGGGACGCATGGGTTTATAGCTTCGACTACAATGCCCTTTGCTTGAATGTCACATCAACTGTCCAAACCTATAAGCAGCAGTTGCACGGGTTTCAAGCACTCGGGGGACGGGCTGACGTTGATGATTTCGTGATCGGAGACCCGGCGAAAATCGGCTGGTCCCGAAAGCTCAAGCAGGCGTTGAAGCGAGGAGAAATACCGTGTTTTGAGCCAGAGAGAGTAAGGGAGGTCTGGTATCGTCCATTCACACGAACCCTGTTGTACTTCGATCCGTTCTTCGTTGATTTTCCAGCTGGTATGCAGAAGATTCTTCCTACAGGGACCACCGAGTCCGAGAACCGTATGATTTGTGTGACAGCCAAGGGCTCCGAGAAACCCTTCGTGGCAGTTATGACGAATTGCCTACCCGACCTGCACCTCGTCGGAGCAGGCTCCGGTACTCAGTGCTTCGCGTTCTACGTTTACGACGAAAACGCAACCAACGGTCGGGAAAACATCACAGACTGGTCAGTGCAGGAATTCAACTCTGTCCTCAACGCCCCAGTGGACAAATGGCAAATCTTTCATTACACATACGGTCTACTCCATTCGCCAGCATACCGCGAGAAATACAAGGCCAACCTTAAGAGGGAGCTTCCGCGAATCCCGTTCCCCAAGAGCATTGAGCAGTTCCGATCTTTTGTGTCCGCGGGCGAACGTCTGGCCGATTTACATGTGAACTACGAAGACCAGCCCGAATATCCGCTGGAGAAGATAGAGACACCGGAGCAGCCTCTGAACTGGCGGGTGGAGAAGATGAAGCTCACGAAGGATAGGACCGCCATCGTGTACAATGACTTCTTGAGCCTTGCCGGTATCCCACCCGAGGTGTTCGAGTATCGCTTGGGCAACCGCTCGGCATTGGAATGGATCATCGACCGGTATCAGGTCCGCACGGACAAGCGCAGCGGTATCGTGAACGACCCGAACCGACCGGATGACCCGCAGTATATCGTGCGGCTAATTGGGAAAATCATTACGGTAAGCCTTGAAACGATGAAGATTGTCAAAGCCTTGCCATCTTTACGAACGTAGACGTCTGATCGATGAGAAGCCCCCTCCTGAATAAGCATGTCAAGCCGACATGAATCTACCAATTCTTGGTATTAGTTATTTTGGGGGCAAGGGAGGTCGCCATGAGTATGGTCGAACTCGGAAGTCTGGTCGCAGCTATTGGTTCAATTGCTGCGTTTGTGATTTCAACCGTAGCCGTAGTTATAGCGAGGAAGTCATGGGAAGAGGCGCATCGTCCCCTGGTGACAGCGAGAATAGTGTTTGAGGAGGCAGGTAACGCGGGCATTGCTCTAAACCTAATGGTCAGGAATACAGGAAATCGTCCTGCCAAAGATGTACGAATTACCGTTAACGAAGATGAATTGGAGAGAGTCCTGACCGCCGCTCCCGGAGATGTTCTTGCAAAGGACGTGAAGCGATGCCTGCGGGAGACGATACCTATCCTGGAGAACGCGGAGAGTGTCACAGCGCAAAACTCCTTCGGATTTCTGTCAAGCAAAGACCAGGAAAGAACCTGGGAATCGTACGGGCTAGAATTCAATGCCCAACTAAGATACAAAGACTTTGAAGGGGACCGGGAATTCAGGCATTACCAGAATCTCAAATTAGCAGATAACGCCTCCTTTGCAGGGGGAGGCTGGGGCAAGGCACGCTAGGCACTTCGCCGCGTACGTGGTACTGATGAAGCGAGCAACGAGATTGTAGGGACAGTGAACCCGGTCTTCACCGTCCCCAAAGCCGTGTCTTGACGCGATACCACATCTCTTGCGCCTTTCTGGTGGACCGGTCACCAGGTTGGGAATCCAACAGCCCGGCTGTGGTTATCCCCGCTGTTCAATGGGGTGTTGGGCCGAGGCTCAAAAGTTTGGTCATGAGCAACCTCCTTTGAGCACAAAGAGCTATGACAGAAAACGCGTTCCGTCACGGGATTCTTATATCGGGAGACAGGACAAAGTCAACAAAAGCGTGAGTGCCACTGCTGGGCAAGCCAGCAGTGGCACCCGGTCAGCGGAAAACTACAGGGAGGCGCAGCACGATTTATGGCCCCGATCAGCGTTAAAGACGCAGGTGGAGAGTCGTTGGGGCGTGCGAGCCAGCTCTAAGCCCTGATCGCCCGGAGCAGGACGTCGATCATCTTTTCGGCTTTGGAGACGGTCATTTCTCGTTTGGTGAGCATCATTCGGGCGAGAGCTTCATGTTCGAAGGTGCCCTGGACGAGGTGCAAATATTTGTCGGTCTTGAAGTCGTCGCGGAAGACGCCGGTCTTGCGGCCCTCTTCCACGGTGGATCCGACGAGCCGCCAGAAGGAATGCGTATTCTTGTACGCCTCAGAGTTGTAAAAGGAGCGGTTCCGGTAAAGTTCGAGGATCAGCACCCGGGTCATCCATCGCCGGGTCTGGAAATCGACTCCCCAGCGCCGGAAGAGGTAGACGAGCCGCTCAGCCGGGTCGAGATCGCCGGAAAAGACCCGGTCAAGCTCTTCCGCGAGTTCGTCGAACCAGGCGCCTGGAACCGAGAGGAGCAGCTCCTCCTTACCCTTGAAATACTGGTATATCGAGGCCTCCGCGATACCCGCGCGGGTTGCTATCTCGGATATGGTCGCACCGCCGTACCCCTTTGCGCCGAATACCTGGGCCGCGGCCCGAACAATGGCCCGTTTCGTGATCTCGCCCCGGCTGAGTTCGTCGCCGTTTTCAGCCCTTTCCGGCTCTTCCCGCGGGCGAACGGCTGCGATGACGAGTTGGCACAATTCGTCCGCGACCTCCTCAGGATCGTACGGACGGTCGAAAAAGAGCGACTGCAGCACAATGCTGTCGATCGCGCCGAAGATCATTTCGAGCACGAGGATCGGTTCCAGATCCGGGTCGATGGTTCCCTCTTCCATCCCTTCGCGGATCGCCTCTTGTGCGAACCTGCTGTATTTGCGGATCATCTCGTACGCGGGTGACGTGTAGAACGCGGGCATCGTGCGAAGGTCCAGCAGCAGGATCGACGTGTAGTTCCGGTTGATGGAGAGATCCCGGAGCTGATGCCAGATGAGCTTCCTGAGCTTGGGCTCCGCGCCTTTCATTCCCTGAAGGTGCTCGGTGATCCCCGCGAGGGTCTTTTTCAGGTGGCGTTCGGGTATGGCGACGAGGAGGTTCTCCTTGGTCTTGAAGTACTGGAAGATCGACGCCTCGTGGACTCCTGAATGGGCCGAGATATCTGCGATGGTGGTCTGATGAAATCCCTTGGAGGCAAAGAGCTGCTCCGCGGATTCCATGATACGCCGGCGCTTTCGCTGCGCGGAGGAATTCTTCCCTTTTGCGCTGGTAGTCTTCTTGTTATGGTTGCTCGCCGGGCTCTTTGCCATGACTGGCTCCACTGCGGGAGTCTCCATCGACTTCCCGTAAAACCAAATATCACTTATATATATCTATTGTCAAGGATTTCTTCTCCCCGGTCGCGGAAATCCCACGTCGTCCGGGAAAAAGGAGACTTATCGACGCGTGGGGACGGCATGCCGAGGGGGAGAGCACGGGTGGAGCATCCCTCTTGCGGCCACGGATGAGGTACGCGGGAGTTCGAAGCGAGGATGCACAGGGCATCGTAAGCGACCAAAGGAGCCACCTTCCTTGATCTGGAATCACCCGGCAAGAAGTCGTGAAGAGTCTTGACAGGAAGAGCAAATGTGAGTAGCATTCATGTATTCCATAAGGCCAAGTACAGGTCAGAATCGAGCGCACGGGTGCACACAAGGTCATGACGTACGAACACAACATGGGTGAAGAGCGTGAGTGCGACGAGAAAGCATTCGAAACCGGGATCGATATCTTCCCGGAAACGCTCGGCCTGGCGAAGCCCCAATGATCAACCCGAACCGATGACGGCGGTGGGAGCGAGTCCCGCCTCCGACGCAAGAGGAGGCTTGTGAGATGATCACTGCAGGAATCGACTGTGGTGCCAAGAACACAAAGACCGTTATTTTGAAGGATGGCCAAGCAATCGCGAGAGCCGCCGTCCCGACCGGCTTCGAGCAGGAGGCGGCCGTCACGGATTCCCTGAACAGGGCCCTCCAAGAGGCCGGCCTGTCTCAGGACCAGCTCGAACGCATCGGCGGTACCGGCTCGGGCGTGAACTCGGTAAAGCAGGCCGATGTTAAGGTCAATGACATCAAGGCCATCGCCGCGGCTTCACACTTCTATTTCCCCAATTCCAGGACCGTTACGGACGTGGGCGCGGAGGAAGGCCGAGCCGTGAGGATTGACGAGAGCGGCCGGGTTGAAGACTTCGCAATCAACGATAAGTGCGCCGCGGGCTCGGGAGCCTTCATCGAAGCCATGGCGCGGGCGCTGGAGACCCCCATCGAGGAGATGGGACCCCTCGCTCTCACCTCGGACAAGTCCATCCCGATGAACGCACAGTGTGCAATCTTCGCCGAATCGGAAGTGGTTGGTCTGATCCATGCCAAGACGCAGAAACAGGATATCAGCAGAGCCATTCATGACTCCATGGCCGGCCGTATCGTCTCCATGATCCGACGGATAGGGGTCAACCCCGACATCGTCATGCTGGGCGGGGTGGCGTACAATCCCGGCTTTGTCGAGGCCCTCAAGAGGGAACTGGGCGTGGACGAGCTTTTCATCCCGGAAAAACCCGAGTACGGAGCGGCAGTGGGCGCGGCCGTGGTCGCGGCCCAGGACGGCGACTAGGACCAACAACCGAATCCGGATCGGAGGAGATACAGATGGCCGAGGAGAAGAAAGATTACTGGCGATGGGAAGAGACCAATTGGGTCAGCCCTGACACCAAATGGCAGGACGCTCAGTTCATCACGGTTGGGATCGACGTGGGCTCTGTTAGCTCACAGGCCGTTATCATGGCGGACGGCAACTTCTACGCGTACGGCAACATGAGGACGGGATCGGACAGCCCGACCAGTGCACGGGACGCGCTCACGTTCGCACTCGAGAACACCGACCTGACCGAGGACAGGATCAACTACTGTATCGGCACGGGATACGGTCGGGTGAACGTCCCCATGGCCGACCGAACCGTCACGGAGATCGCGTGCCACGCAAGAGGCGCACACTTCATGTACGGACCGGACGTGAGGACCATTCTCGATGTCGGCGGCCAGGACATCAAGGCCATCCGGTGCGACGAGAAGGGCAAGGTTACCAATTTCCTGATGAACGACAAATGCGCTGCCGGCACGGGCCGCGGCATGGAAGTCTTTGCGGATCTGCTCGGGGTTCCCATCGGAGAAGTCGGCGACCGTTCCTTTCAGATCGACGAGGAGCCGGATCCCGTTTCCAGCACCTGCGTCGTGTACGCGAAATCGGAGGCCACCGGCCTCTTGCGCAAGGGATGGAAGACCAACGAAGTGCTCGCGGCGTACTGCGCCGCCATGGCAGAGAGGATCCATTCGCTCCTGAAACGCGTGGGCGTGGAACCGGGATTCGCGATTACCGGCGGGATGGCAAAGAACCGGGGAGTCATCGACCGGCTTACAAAGAAGCTCGGCCTCGAACCGCTCAAGACCGAGTGGGACACCCAGTTGGCGGGCGCGGCGGGCGCTGCGCTGTTCGGCCATGCACTCTGCAGGAAGGGCAAGAGCCGCACATAGGTCGTTGGTTCCGTCATGTTACGGTCGTGCCGTGCAACAGCGCCTACCCAACAGAGAGGAACGGACTATGTTGGCAAACTACGGATACAGCGACGGTTCCGGAGATTATTTCATAACCATAGACACCGACAAATGCGACGGTTGTGGTGATTGTGTGTCCGCATGCCCCCAGGACGTCTTCGAGGTGGTCGACGAGGATCCGAACGATCCTTTCCGAAATGAGCCGTTGGCCATTGTCTGTTCGGACAAGAAGAAGAAGCTGAAATACGAGTGTAATCCCTGCAAACCGGGAGAGGACCGGCCCGCGCTCCCGTGCGTGGAGGCGTGCAAAGCCGGAGCCATTTCCCATTCATGGTGACCCCAACCGGGGCCTGGAGCGTTCCCGCCCGTGTCGTTCCCACTGCAAACGCGGGCTGGAGATGTTGCGGACAGTAACCTTCGAGTCGCCGCAGCTTGTGACTGCGGGGCACAGGCCAAGTGATCCGGACAGATGGCTGCATCATCCGAACAGAAAGCCAAAGGCAACCGAGCCAAGGGGAGACGACGATCCATCCGCCTGCCAAACTATGACTACTCGCAGGAGGGATTCTATTTCGTTACCATCTGCGTTCAAGAGGGTGAGCGTCTCTTGGGCCGGGTTTCCGAGGGAAAGATGGTCCTCAAGCCGGCGGGGCGGATGGTGCGGGAAGTCTGGGATCGACTCCCCTCTTATTGTACCGGCGTTGAGGTGGACGAGTTCGTTGTCATGCCCAACCACATTCACGGTATTGTGCGTCTGCAGACGTCGGCGGTAGGGGCAGGCCATTGTGCCTGCCCTGATTCAGACCCAGCGGCGAGGCCAGGGCAACCACAGAGGGTTGCCCCTACGGTCTCATTGCCGGAGGTGATTCATCGGTTCAAATCGGTCACGACGGAGAACTATGCGGCAGAGGTAGGGAGATCCGGCTGGAAGCCCTTCAGGGGCCGTTTGTGGCAGCGCAACTACTACGAGCATGTCATACGAGATGAGAGATCGTTGCATCGTATCCGAGAATACGTGAGAAACAATCCGCTCCGATGGCATCTCGACAAGGAAAACGTGAATCGAACGGGGGAAGACCGATTCGACAGATGGTTGTCCGCCGAAGGGACCAGACCGTTACCGGGAAAGCCCGTCAGCGAATAGACGCTCTCATGGGTGCTGTAGCCAAGCAATCCCATCGGGAGACTATCACCATGATCACCTATTCAGAGAAGATCAAGATACGCAGACGGGAGAAGCTGCCGGTGATCGAGGACGAGCCCCTGTTCATTTGGGACTATAACCTGTGCATCGGTGTACTAAGCGCTTGAGGAGGAAGCCTCAGGAGCGCCTTGCATGCCGGCGTTTGGCTGTTCCGAGGTATGTGAGGCTTTACCCGCCCCGATCAGGGTGGCTGCCGCGCTGCTGCCGAAAAGATGAGTCATGGCGACCATCGGGGTCACAATAGACGTGGTTTCCACCAGCGTGGCGATGCCGAGCCCAATGGGGAGGCCCAGCGGAGCGACGACGAACCCGAGCATGGGAGCGACCGAAGCCGCCGGTCCGATAGCCGCCATACCCGTCAGGGCCGCGGCGAACGACAGCTCGATCAGGTGAGGAACAGACAGGGTATGACCGTAGACCTGTGCGGTGAAAACAGCCATAAGAGCAAAGAGCAGCGGATAGGCATGACGATTCATAACCAGCCCGAGCGGCACGACCAGCTCCACCAGATCGTGAGGCTGTTCCAGATCGTCCTCCAGATGCCGAAATGCGATCGGCATGGCAACGAGACTGTTGCTCGCAACGAAGGCGACCGTCAACGGATCGCGGAACGCACGCACGATCGTGAGCACTGAGTGTCTCGTAACGACCCGTATGACCGCCAGATAGACCATACACAAGACCCCACAGCAAACGTAGAATAGGGCGACGAGCTTGGAAAGTGTAAAGAGGTAGTCGGTCCCGATTACCGCAATCTGGCCGGCCATCAAGCAGCACAAACCGAACGGCAAGGCATAGAGCGCCCAGTTGAGTATCCTAAGAAAAGTCTCATAGACCCCGCGAACAACTTCCAACAGCCGGCCGCTGGCCTCGCTCGGGTTCACACCCAATGCGACACCCATAAGGATGCTCACGAAAATCACGGCAAGGCTTTTCCCGCTGGTGAACGCGCGAAATATGTTTTCGGGAACGATGCCGGTGACAAAATCAACAAACCCTGGCGGGTGAGTTGCCTGGTGAACCGATTGAGCCGGCACGCACAGGAGCAGCTTGCCGAGCAGACTGTGGTCCGTGCTGCTCATGCCTCGGCCAGGATCGCCGATGAGCCCCCCGATGACCCCCACCGTCGACGCGAGAAGCACTGATAGACAAAAGACTATCACGAGTCGCAACAGGTACGTGCCCGCGTTGCCCGACCGCAGCAGTTGCCCGAGACTGTGGGTGATGGCAGAGAAGACGATTGGAAGGACCGTCATCGCGAGGAGTGCCAGATAGAGCTTGCCCACGGGGATGAGCTGGGTGGCAGTCTCCTTGGAGGTGAGACCGATCAGGACCCCGAGCCCGATAGCCAGGAGATTGACCCAGAAGTTTCGGAGCAGGCTCAAGACACGTGAGAAAAGGTCTCTTTCTTGTTTTTCCATCGAGTCCACTTTCAGCTTAACGCATGGGCTTGCGCTGGTTGCGGCTCATTGCCGGCCGCGTCCTTTCTCTCGGCTCTCACTCGGTGAGGCGTCGGCCGCTCCAGACATCGATCTTGCCGGTATCTCCCGATAGCGCTGCCGCCGCCGGCACCAGAGATTTCAGTATCTGCGCGGCCTGTTCGTGCGCGTGGTTCAACTTCAGGAACACGTTGAGGAAGGCCAGGAGATTCGGAGTGCGAGGGGAGACCGCAATCGCAATGCGATCCTCTATCTTGGGAACCGGGATAAAGAGGAGTCTCAGCGCGAGCTTGGGATCGTCGTGGAGCTTTTCCATAAGCATGAGCTCTTCCCCGTAGAGAATGTGAATTTCTCCGCGGAGTACCGCCTGGAGCATGGGGTCCACGTCATCGTAGAAGACCAGGTGAGCCCTCGGAAAGGCTTTCCGAGCAAATTCCACGTAAGAGGATTTCCCTATGATGCCGATTCTGGTATCGCTGCGGCTGCAGATTTCCAGCGGATTCTTCCCTGCCTTGGCTTTGGACAGGTAAAGCCGGTCGACGAGGATGCCCGACCTGAGCACGGCGTAGGGAGTCGTGAATCTTACGTATTGAGCACGCTTGACCGTGACGCTCAACTTGGACAGTCCTATATCGGCCTTTCCCACAGCCACATTGCGACACACGCCGTTGAAATCTTCTGCGGAACGATCGAGTTCCAGCTTTACACCGAGGCTTCGGGCGATTTGGGTTGCCAGGGAAATATCGCAACCCACAAGGCGCCGCCCCTTGTACAGGCAGGAGGGCAGAGTAGGGCATTGACCCGCGTCATCGAAACGGAAGAAGCCCGATCGCACCCCGCCATATTGTGCTACAACGAGCTTTCCCCTCTGCTTGATCCTGTTGATGTCTTCCGGCCACGGTTCACTGCCGTGGCAGAGCGACACGCAGCAGGTAACGATAAACCCAAGGACAAGCACCACGAATGTACGCGCCATAACAGCCTTACCATCTAATAAGAGAACCCGTACGATCGACATTACGGCAAAGGGCTTGTGCAGCAACGGTCCTCCACCAATATCCCCTCAAAGGTCTTCGAGCATACTTCGGCCCTATCTCTTCTGTCAACCGGCGTGCGTCGCTCGGAATCCACCGCGCGTTCTTCGCGAACGAGTTGTCGTCGATTCGTGCACCGCGATTCCCGAGAAAGGGGCTATCCGGACGTGAGAGTATTTGAAGAAGTCCCTGGTTCAGGCCAAGTCCCCAGAAACAGAGGAATTATAGGAATCCTAAAACATGTAACAACTACACGTACGTAAGCAAATGCCAAAAGCGCTTGATCAACCCCCCCAAACATTGGCAAAGACCTTCTTTCTCCGAGTCTACTTGTTTGCGCGAGTTTGCTTCTCTCAGGTTCTCTTCGGACAGGACATTTCGTCGGGCGCTATCATCGATTCTCTCCAGTACCCATGCAAGGTGCATCACGTCCATTGATCGCTTCATGTAAGCACGGAGCAGCCAGAGGAACAACGCCCGCACTAGTAGTGGTTCTCTCCCCATTACGTCTCGGAAAAGACTATCCTATCCTGTTCCCGAGAAGAAATCGTGGAGGTGCCGGGGTTCTATGCGGAACGGGCTTCCCTTGCCCTGGAAGAACCCATGCTCCTGGATCAAGTGCCATCCGAGGACGGAAAACCTCAGCTTGCGGCCTGTCTTGAGGTTAGCGGCGTCGACGATAACCTTGGGTGATGGGAAATGGTCCCGGAAGGGGCAGGCGAGGATGCCACGGGCTTCGGTCACGACCACTTCGAAGGTCCCGTCCACGGTCACGGGATCGCCGAGTCCGCGCCGGCCTTCTTCATAGAGCCTCTTCATCCGGGCGCCGATCTCTTCGAGGTCCATGCCGAGCCGGGAGACTTCCTCCGCGTCGTCTTCGAGGATGCGCGCGAGGGTCCTCTCGTCTTCCCTGAGGTAGTTGCCGTGGCGCAGAGATCGCTCGATCTCGGCGAGATACGGGTCGCCCGTATGCTGTTCCGTCCGTTCACTCGAATTTGTCATAGAAGATGCGCTCCTCGTCTATCCCGGCATTCGTCAGGCACTCCACGCACGCGTTGAGCAGTCCCGGACTGCCGCAAAGATAGCCTTCCGCGTCCTCCACGCCCGTTTCTGCGAACCTCTCAACAACCTCGGTAATACGGCCCTTCTCGCCCTCCCATGCGTCATCCGGTGCGGGTTGGGAGAGCGCGGGAACGAACGTGAATCCCGGATTCTGCTCTTCGAATTCCTTCCATTCGTCCACAAGGAAGAGATCCCTCTTCGAGCGTGCCCCAAAAAAGAAGATCGGTTGACGCTGAGCGATCTCCTCCCTGGTCATGGAGCGCAGAATGGAACGTATCGGCGCCATTCCCGAGCCTCCGGCAATACAGATCATTCGACGGCCGGTATCGCGAAGATAGAAGTCGCCGAAGGGGCCTGTAAAGGTCACTTCATCGCCTGCGTTGAGATAGTCGAACATGTACGTGGTGCAGATTCCCTCGGGAACGAGCCGCACCATGAGATCGACGTGGTTCCTTTCCGTCGGAACACCACTCATGGAATAGGCCCGGTAGACCGATTCATCCGAATCGCCGTATTCAGGCGTCTGAAATTGGATGTACTGGCCGGGCTTGTATTCTATGGTGTCCGGTTCGATCAGTCGGAAACGGAACCCTTTGATGTCGTACGTCAGATCGACGACCTGCTCCAAAACGGCTTGATACTCCTTGATATAGAAGAGTTCCTCAGGGATCTCGATCGCGACGTCGTTCTTGATCTTGATCTGGCATGAGAGGCGGACACTATCCGCGATCTCCTCCTTGGTCAGGAGCGGAGCCTCTGTGGGCAGCACCTCGCCGAAGCCGGACACCGCCTTGACCTTACAGTACGCACAAGTTGCGCGTCCCCCGCACGCGGAGGGTATGAATAGCTTCTGCTCTTTCAAGGTAGACAGGACCGTGCCGCCGCCCTTTACCGTCAACTTCTTCTCATCGTTTATGGTCAGCTCCACCTCGCCGTAGTCCATGAGGTAGCGCTCCGCGATGAGAATGATCAGGGCGAGCGCAGCCGCGAGACCTGCGATGGAGAGAGCCGGAAAAAGGATGGCCTGTATCAACGAGGGTATTCCTTTCCGCCGAGGGATCAGTTGATGGAAACCATACCGCTGAAGCCGATGAAACCCAGAGCGATGATCCCGGTGATAATGAGAACGATACCGGGGCCTTCCAGCGCAGGGATTACCTTCGATCGCCTGGCCATCTTGGTCCGGATACCCGCCAGAGCCATAATGGCCAATGTCCACCCGATGCCGCTCCCCAGACCGAATGCCACGGACTGGAGGAAATCGTACTTCCGAATCACGAGGAACAGAGAAGCCCCGAGAATGGCGCAATTCACCGTGATCAGCGGGAGAAATATTCCCAGCGCTGCATAGAGTCTGTCGGAGACCCTGTCGATGACCATCTCGACCAGTTGCACGAACGCTGCGATAACAATGATGAAGGCGATAAACCTGAGGTATTCCAGGCCGTTGGGTACAAGCACGTGGTAGTACACGAAGTAGTTTACCGCACTCGTGAAGGTCATCACAAAGGTCACGGCAAGTCCCAAACCCCACGCGGTCTTGAGTTCCCGGGACACGGCAAGGTACGAGCACATCCCGAGGAAATTGGTCAAAAGGATATTGCTCGTGAAAATGGAAGCAAAAAAGATGACAAACGATGCAGTGCCTTCCATTACCGATGCCTCGCTACTTGGCCGCGGATTCTTCGGTCCGGCCCCGTGAGTCAATCCAGCGTGCGATCCAGGTGATGATTCCGAGCATGAAGAAGGCTCCCGGAGCCATGACCATGATCGTCCAGTGGGTGAACTCAAAGGGAAGGGGGTACCCGAGGATGGTCCCGAAGCCGAGCGCCTCCCTGAATATTGCTATCGCCATGAGAATGAACGAATAGCCGAAACCCGAAGCAACCCCGTCAACCAACGACAGCCAGGGCCCGTTCTGGCTCGCAAATGCTTCCACCCGGCCCAGGATGATGCAATTGGTGATGATGAGTCCGACGTAGGGCCCCAATTGCGTACTGATATGAGGGACATAAGCCTGAAGGACATTTTGGAGCACGATTACGTACGCCGCAATGATCAGGGTCGAGGAGATGATCCGCAGGCGGAACGGCGTCACCCTCCGGAGCATGGAAGCCGTGACACTCGCCAATGCCTGCGTGTAGATGAGGCCGATGCACATCACGAGCGTATTGGCCACGAGATTCGTCACCGCGAGGGTCGAGCAGATTCCGAGGACCTGTCGGAAAACAGGATTATTGCCCCAGATACCCTCAAGCGTTACTTTTTTCGCGGAGACGGCCACTCCATCCTCCCGATCTTGTCTTTCAGCGCAACGATTTTCCGTAAATCAGCATTGAGGAACCTGTCCACCGCGGTGGAGGTCATGGTCGCGCCGGTTATGGCATCCACCCGGTTCTTGCCCCCGGGAGCGCCTCGGCCGATGAACACGAATTGCCCCTTCTCGGGACTGTTCGAAAGCTTGATCCCTTTGAACTGGTCTCGGAACCATTTCTCGTCCACCCGGGCACCGAGTCCGGGTGTTTCCTCGTGCGACGTGAATACGATTCCCTTGATGGTGTCGAGATCATTATGCAGAGCAAGCAGCCCTCGCATCCGTCCCCAGAATCCTTTGCCGCCGATGGGGAACGCGTAGCCGGTCGGCCTGCCGTTCTTATCGAAGGATCGGTACACCTCGAGCCCGTCCACGTTGCCCTCTTCAACCTGGTGCTTCTCAATGTCCCGTATTTCGGCCGGTCCGGCCTCCCGGGGAACGTGGATTCCCATTACGTCGAGGAGGTGGCGCGAGTTACGCGTCTCATCATTCAGGCGAATCCTCGCTATCAGCTTCCCATGCACCCATGCGGTGAACCCCGCGAAGACGAGGGCCACGAGGATGATGAACGCCATTTCCTTCACAAACTTCATGAATCAGGTTCTCGCAATAATCGGATGCTTTCTCCGGCTATCTCATGCGCGCTTTTCGGACACCTGGCCGGATTGGGCTACCGCAGGCGGCGCTGCGGCCCGAGCTTTCTTCCTCTTTTCCATCGCAATCACTGCTTCGTCAAAGAGCGGTCCGAAGGTATTGCCGAGCAGTATCGCGAAGGCTGTTGCTTCCGGGAAACTCGAAAAGGACCTGATCACGATCCAGAGAATACCTATGAGGAATCCATAGGCCCATTTCGCTTCCTTCTTCACACAGCCCGACACAGGCTCGGTCACCATGAAGAACGCACCGAAGAGCAGGCTGCCCGCCAGCAGATTCCTCAACGGATCCATAACGCCCTGCACTCCGGCGAGATAGAGCACGATGTTGAGCGATACCGCGCCCAGGAGGCAGGAAACGGGATACCGCCAATCCGCGACTCCCCGGTAAATGATGTACGCCCCGCCAATAAGTATGGCCACTGCGGAGGTCTCACCGATGGAACCGGCGATGTTCCCGAAGAAGAGCGCCGCCAGGTCGGTCAAGGCGCCGGACTGCTTGAAGGCGATCAGGGGCGTGGCCGACGTGATCGCGTCGGTCGCGGTGTACGAAGCAAGCCGACCGAACGGGAACGATCCCGGAGTCATCCATTGACTCGTCATGGGGATCGGAAAACAGACGTACAAGAAGCACCTGCCCACGATTGCGGGGTTGAAGATGTTCTTGCCGAATCCGCCGAATACCTGCTTTCCGAAGACCACGCCGAAAATCGTTCCCGTCGCGGCGATCCAGTACGGGCAGGAGGGCGGAAGACTGAGCCCGATCAGGGCGCCGGAAACGAGGATGCTCTCCGTGGGCGTACCTCCCCGGTACGTCTCGAATATGACCTCCGTGACGTACGCAACGAGACAGCAGAACAGAACCAACGCCAGGGACCGCCATCCGAAGAGGTAGACTCCGACGCCCAGGTTGGGCGTCAGTGCGATCAGCATGGCCCGCATGGGCGGTTGGCGCCGGAGGGAGTATTTCACGCGATCAAGCACGATCGGACCTCTGAAGAGACGATGACCGCGGGTCATGGGTACCCGCGGCCGCTCCCCTGTCACAAGCTAACGTATGCTCTTTCAGCTATGGTGCGAAGTTTTAATCCTACCTCAAGATTGCAACCATATCAATACCATCCACGGACTGCACACCGGTGGCGCGGAAGGGGAGGACGCTTCCGCCGGCGAAGAGCACAGCGCGGGAGTGCCACGGACCTGGACACAGACCAAGTCCGTGTCTTGATTCCGAGGTGTGTGGCCGCGCGTTCCGGAACACCAACGACTGAAGGAAATCCTGAGAAATACTCTCTGGGTCATTCGCATGGGCACGGATAGACCGTTTACATGGTTCCTTTGCACGTGCGGGACTACTCTACATCCGGGTGCCACTGGTGGCTTGTCCACCAGTGCCTGCCGAGGCCGCGGTGAACCGCCGTAAAGCTATTTCTGAAGCGATGTACTATTTCCCGGCAGAATAATACCCGACGGGCCGATCGCGCGGGTGGTTTCCGCGAAAACTCTCCGAATTCACTAGGATACTGCCAAGCCGACCACCCTGACTGGCGAACGACAAGCTCACATCAGGCAGTCATCAGACTATGCGGGATGAATGGGAAACGAAATCCGAGAGATGACCGAACCAATTCCATGATTTGGAGAGCAAGGGGTTCGCAGAGGACCAGCTTGTGCTTGCAAATTGGATACATAGGCGATGTGAGTGAGAGGCTGATCGAGGTATTTCTTTGGAGTAGTCCGGCCGGAAATGGAGGTTCGCACAAGGGGAGTTGTAAGAGGTTAGAAGTCTTTGACAAATCGGTCTGCCTGTCGCAACGGAAGCGACGGAGTCAGTTTGATTGAAACGTTAAGTGGCTTGAAATCAAGCGGAAGAGACTCGGTCGCAACGGAAGCGACGGAGTCAGTTTGATTGAAACTTAATGTTGTAGGCCAGCTCGATTGACGGCCTCGTCGCAACGGAAGCGACGGAGTCAGTTTGATTGAAACTTTTCTGAACACGGCATGCTCGACCTGAACATCATGTCGCAACGGAAGCGACGGAGTCAGTTTGATTGAAACTCTCTTTCAAGAGCCTGACAGAATTCTTGAGGATGTCGCAACGGAAGCGACGGAGTCAGTTTGATTGAAACTCTCTTTCAAGAGCCT
>CAZCDS010000029.1:0-18147 GCA_964497585.1 uncultured Syntrophaceae bacterium | reverse complement strand
GCTAGTCTCCTAAAGCCAGTCGCAACGGAAGCGACGGAGTCAGTTTGATTGAAACAGACAGAGAAGTGCCTTGCTAGTCTCCTAAAGCCAGTCGCAACGGAAGCGACGGAGTCAGTTTGATTGAAACCGCGGAACTGTAGCCGAATGAGAGAGGTAGCGTAGTCGCAACGGAAGCGACTGAGTCAGTTTGATTGAAACCTTACTCAGATAATCCTCCCACGTATCCGAAGACGTCGCAACGGAAGCGACGGAGTCAGTTTGATTGAAACTACTGGCTCACCCTGGCCGATAGGGCAGCAAACGTCGCAACGGAAGCGACGGAGTCAGTTTGATTGAAACTGCATAGTCGGTTCCGACGGTCACCAGCTACGGAGTCGCAACGGAAGCGACGGAGTCAGTTTGATTGTCTTGATAAGATAACGGGCTCACATCTGTCTTGCGACGAGTCTGCTGATTTGTCCCAGAGCAAAGCCCGAGAACCGCAAGTGCCGGGACTGCCCGATCCCGGAGTGCTCAGCAGACGGATGCTCTTTTCAACCGGAACTGACTGAAAACCGATTTGTCAAAGACCAATTTTCTACTTCTTACCAAGTGGCGAAGCTGCTGTCAATGCCTTCAAAGGAACGACGGAGGAAACGAACGGATTCCTCCTCACTCCTATGACGTTCTTCAGCAGGCTCTTCGTGAAGTCCTTCTTGTCGAAGTTCCTGATGAGTAATTCCTTCCCGTCCTCGTACCGAACTACGCAACCGGACGTGAGGGTTATGTAGCTGTGAAAGCCACAATCACGCAAGTATCCTTCAAGAACCCGTCCCCATTCCCGGGTCGAATTCTTCGGGTCATTCAGGGCCACCCCATTCTGCAGCAGTTCCGGTTTCGTGCTGAAAATTGCTTGGTTAGTCTTGAGGGCAAGATTCTGTCGGACGTACGCCACGGATGGTTTTGACCTGTCGCAAGAACCGGTTGGGGTGCTTGGATACGCGAGGATCACCGCCCGGTTGGCAGGCTCGGTTTGATACCGGTGGGTGATGTTATTGGAGACGGGGTCCTTTCTTTCCAGATCGATCTTGCCCTGGACTCCCGTGTCAAAGCGCTTTACGCCGATTACCAGCGGAATCTGCGCCTGAGGATCTTTGACAAATTTCTCCAGATCCCTTTTCCTGGCTTGGTCGGCCGGGTGGTTCGAGAAGGCTGATTGATCGATGCTGTTGGCAACGGATTTTCGCAACCATTCCTTCATCGCGGCCGCCGTGGCCGGACCTGGAGACTCCGCGCTGAGTTTCTCGAGCATAACCGACCGGAGTGCAGGGTGATGGATTCTTTCCACGTGGCCCTTCACCTTTGCCGCGTTTCGTGGGTTCACCAGCGTCTCATAAAGTTCCTGTGCGCTTATCCGCTTCGTAGGCCTTTTCTCCTTCTTCGACCATCCGAACGGGTCCTGCTTGTGTGTCGCAGAGTCCCTTCTATTCCAGTTGATGGTCGCCATGTCCACGGACACGTAACCGTTCGAATCTACCTGTTCAAAGCCGTCGACGCACCAGTTGTATCGAGGAAGTTTTGGTATGCCTTCAGATCCTTCCCGAGGAGCACGAGAGCGGACAGATCGCAACCAAGTCCCAATGGTATGAGCATTTAGTCCTCGCCTTTCGAGTGGGGTGATGGCAGGAAGTGAACTCGCAAGCAGCATGGCGTCCAGCGCATGGTTAACCGTGCTTCGTTGGGCCTTGTCTGTGATCTTGTCGAACGCCGGATACGCGAGGTTGCGGTACAGGGCTGTGTGTCGGCCGTTGAGGAAGGTGATCTTTGGGGCTTTCTTCTGTCGAGCGGAAAGCCTCGAACAGAGATACCTGGCTAAGGGACGAGGACCTCGCTGGGTTCGTACGATGGATGCGAGGCTGTTTGCAATAAGAGTCAGGTATCGATCAGCCTCCCACGAGCGCTCAGGGTCCCGCATGAGATTCAGGATTCCCTTCTTTTCCGTGTGCAGGGCATGTAGAGGCCTCTGCTTTGCGATGCCGGCAAGGTATCCGGAGTACGCGTCGTATGCTTTCTCACTAATGGTGAACCGCGCCGTACCTAATCGTCTGGAGGATTTCTCCTTATTGCAGCGAGGGCAGGAAGGCAGGATATTGAGGTAGCTATCAAAGAAGAACTCTTTGCGAGGCATTATGTGCTCACGCTCAATCAGTTTATCCGCTTCTTTCCCGCAGTAGGCACAAAGACCACCGAACTCCGCTCGCAGCATCTCGCTTGAACTGCCGAATCCGAGCATTGGCCCCCACTGGTAGATATCTTCGATCCTCTCCTGTGATGCCTGGAGGATCTTGCTCCGTCTGCCTTGGAGCAGATCGAATGCCGTTCGCTCAACCACGAGCGCGCCAATGCCCTGTGGGGCTAGAGGTAAGATTCTCGCCTCGATGTACCGCCACAGCTTACTGAAGACAATTTGCTCCTTTCTGGAAATGATGTCCGAATCGGCGATGGTCTTCTTGAAGGGAAGTGGCTTCCCAGCAATGATCTTCTGTACATATTCCTCACTGTGCTGCCGGCAATATGAGTTCCTTCCCTCACTCTTTTCGATCAGATTCATCAACCCTTTCTCGACGTATTTCCAAGCTCGTTCCGCCTCTTCTTCAGTCGTGTCGGCAAACGGTAGATCGTCTCTCAACCCTCTCAGAATAGTTCGGGCCTTCTTCCTCAGTGCTTTCGCATCATCGGCGGCGTTCTTGCCGTTTGCTTCTCTGAGCAATGGTGAGAGAAGGCTTAACCGTGATGCGGCTGTTCTCACATCTTCAAGCCGGTGTTGGTCTTCTTTCAAAGGTCCCTGGAAGAAGTTAACCAGGACCTGTTTGAGCGCATCCTCCATGGCGTTCACTCGCCTTGGAGTCACGTTTCGACACCCTTCCCATGCACACCTGCTCACACCCCGGTTGTCGATCCGCAGAGGTCGGATTTCTCGATGAGGGTCACCGTATCGGTTCAAGATGTGTTCGCATGCCGTAAGCGCTTGATTTCTCAGGTCCGTGTCGGGAATGAGGCGAAGGGTCTCATCTTCCAAGCTTTTGAAGAACTCCTCACGGCTGAAGCGGTAGGTCAATTCCGCTTCGCCCTTTTTGTCCTCCTCTTCGGCTGTCAATTTCAGGGGCTTGTACCCCCGACGTTCACTGAATCGGACTACTGCTGAGGCTGTTTTTTCATCCAGGCCGAGCGAGAGAAGCCTTGATTTCAATTTTCTCAATCGGGCCTTCTTGGTCTTCTTGGTCCGCCGCAGACGCCGTATCGCAGCCCGAGGCTGGGTCTTGCCCTTCAACACGATCTCGTCCGGACGACTGATCGTTCCGGCAAAGAGGGGCTCATTTCCGTCCTCTGAGTTGCGAACTAGAGCCACGCCTATGTGCTTAGCGCCGTAGTCAATGCCGAGAGTCAGCATGGATTCCCACCCCATTTCCCGTGAGACTCTTCTTCCATATCCGTTCTACCACAGATGCGTCCCGTTGCGATACCCATTTGCTGAATCTCTCGATGGTGATTCTCGTTACGCATGGGGCAGTTAAAGGTTACACCCCAGATTAATACGCCCTCAATTGGCTGGCGATTCACGGAGGTAGCCTTGCCCTCAAAAAACGTGAGGGCCTTTCTGCCGAAAGGCCCTCGCTGCCGGACTAAGGTGAATCTTGATGGGGGACAAGCGGCGGCGGCAAACCCTCTCCGGCCCGATGGAGCCCACTTGCGCTGCGCACAGCCGTGGCCGTGTTGGAGGCGGGGACTCCACGTCCACGAGCATCTCCGTTCATGGCCTTCCAGTGAGGAGAATAGTACCGCCGCCGCAACCGCAATCGATGTCCTGACGAACCGTCTCCTGAAGGACGGTGGCAGCCCGATGCGTGAGTGCCGACCGCCCCGCTCGCCGGGGAACATCGCTCACGGGAAGCGAGTCAGCCCGCGGTGAGAAGAAATGGAGCCGTGGATCGGTCGATCCTCTCAACCTGCCCATCTTCCCTGTTTGCTACAGTTCGTCCACGGCCCCGCGCCAGTTGGTCGAGCCCGCACTCATCGGGCTCTCGGTCACCTGGAACCCAGAACCTCGCCTCGTTATCCTGGTGACCCGGTGCAATTCGAAGCCGGCTTCTCGCCTTTCCCTACCCAGCCAACGGGATGAGCAAGCTTTGTGCCAGGACTCCGCTTCCTCATTGGACGCGGGAAAAGACACTATAACTCAGGTGGTTACCGTGGAGATATACGTGGGGGAAGCGGGCCCCTTTTTCGCAAACACTGCATTGTGCATTCGTCAGATGGAGGGCCGATGTTGCACCATGCAACGTACGGCAGCCGGAATTCTCTTTGATTCGGAGCGAAAAAACCGGTAACCTTGCGCTTTGCACCCGAGCTCCGCGGACCTCCCGAAGCTCGCGCGGTGCGCGCCCGGATCGGAAGCGATCAGGGAATTGCCTTCAGAAAAACGGCAGGGCGGTTGTGCAGACCTTGAGGGTCTTGGCTGGAGGAAACGTATGTCACGCAAGGAAAGCGGCAGGCTCATACTTGTGACCGGGGGAGCGGGCTTCATCGGCAGCCATCTCGTAGAGGATCTTCTTCACCGGGGAGACCGGGTCCGCGTTTTGGACAATTTCAGCACGGGAAGGAGAGAGAACCTCAAGGGTCTGGGCGGAGACCGCTCGAGCCCGGGAGGGGATTTCCAGTTGCGGGAGGGGGATATCAGAGAATACAAGACGGTGCTGCAGGCCGTATCGGGCACAGACGCGGTTCTTCACCAGGCAGCACTGGGGAGCGTTCCCAGGTCGATCGAGGATCCTATGACCACCCAAGCAGTCAATGCCGACGGTACGCTCAATGTTTTCCTTGCAGCCAAGGAGTGTGGCATCAGGCGAGTCGTGTACGCTTCTTCCTCATCGGTCTACGGCGACAGCACGCGAATGCCGAGGAAGGAAGGAGAAGAAGGCTTGCCGCTCTCTCCCTACGCACTCACCAAACAGGTGAACGAAGAGTATGGAAGACTGTTCCGGGAGTTGTACGGTCTGGAGGCGATAGGCATGCGCTATTTTAACGTGTACGGCCCGCGTCAGGATCCTCATTCCCAGTACGCCGCGGTCATTCCGAGCTTCGTCAGTGCACTCCTTTCCGGGCGTCCGCCGGTGATTTTCGGCACGGGGGAACAGAGTCGGGATTTCACCTTTGTCAAGGACGTGGTGAGAGCAAACCTCCTCGCGCTTGAAGCATCCTCCGATGCCGGCGGCAAGGCGTTCAACGTTGGTATGGGCGGCGAGTACGATCTTCTTGAACTCCTGGACAAGCTCCAACATCTGCTCGGCACGTCGATCGATCCGCGACACGATCCCCCGCGGCCCGGTGATGTAATGCGTTCTCGGGCCGACCCGTCCCTCGCCCGGGAGATGCTCGGATTCGAGGCTACCTACGATCTCGGGAGGGGCCTCGAGGAGAGCGTGGCCTGGTATCGGGAGAACCTGGCCTGATCGGAAGGTATCGCGTAACGTCACCGGAGGACGTAGGAGTCTACCGTAAGGTCCTTCTCGCTGTAGTTCTCCCGTTTTTGTTTCGTGAGCATATTCTGTTATCCCTGCGGGACGCAACCTTACCTCTCGGAGGATTCCCAGGGTTTGCGAGACTCTTGCAGAACTCGCAACAGCACTTCAATCGGGCTGCGTCGAAGCTCGTATCCTGGCAAACCGTCCCCGAGATCACGGCGCCAAGACACGGACGTGGCCTTCGTCCACGACCGTGGCACCCCACCTCCTCACCTTACAGAGGCCTGGGGGTGCCACTGACCACGCGCCGTGGCGTTGTCAGTGTCTTTTCTCGAGGACGCCCTACCCATTCCCGCTCAGGGCCGTGGCTGCGACGGGAGAGTGGAACGAGTGCAGTTGCGAGGAATTCTCGGCCGTAGTAAACAAACGATTGGCTGGGTCAGCGGGATCGGTCTATCTTGGACAAATGAAAACCCGGAGCGGGGTCAGGCGGGGAGCACCGGGTTCTCGGGCCTAGCCAGCTAGAGGTGCTGATAGGTTATCGCATAATAACACAGAGATAGCGACATTGTCAAGATTCATTTCGAGATTCTTCCTACTATGGCGCGCGAAAGCTCGGAATCAGCCTTAGTGAAGGTACGAGTTGCGCGACGAGGGCGTACCACCACTACAGCGGTCTTCCGAGCGAGACCCGTCGCCGTCCGGTTCGACCGATAAAGGATCGTAAAAACGATTTCATGAAGGAGCTTGCAACATTTCACTTTACATACGTGGCTGTTTCGTGTCAGTCTCTGTCGGCGTGGAGCACGAAGGATGGGAAAGGAACCGATATATGCGCTCAAGTTGGACTCAGATTCTCGCGGCTTTCGTAATTACTGTCTTGCTGATTATTGCTGGAGGTGGCTCCTGTGACGCGGAGGCGACGAAGAAGAAACCCCGCGGTGAACCAGTATACAACGCGGCTCCGGCCTCCTCGCTCTGGATAGTTGTGAACATGTTTACCGGGGCGTCGTCCAAACAGGCGGTGCGTGTGAGGGATACGTTGGCTAGGTTGGGGGCCGGAGGCAGAGGGATCGTGATACCGTACCGGGCGATCACCGTTGATAGGATGGAGGAGCTGAGACCGGCATTTCTGGCCCTCAGTCCAAACGGAGCCCCCTGGTGTCAGTACAAGGGGCGCAACGGCTCGGATCTGGCCGATTTCTTCGAAGCGCTCCCAATCATCGCCGAGGAGTTGAACATCCCCATCGTAGGGATTTGCGGAGGACATCAGGCCATAGCGTTGGCCTTCGGCGGCAAGGTCGGCCCCATTCGCGGGGGCGAGGACGACTGTTTGCCGTACGGTCACAATCCGACGGAAAGGGGCAGACACTGGGTCAAGGTGGTGACGGACGACCCCATCTTTGCGGGAATGAACGAGCAACTGAATATGGTCGAGAACCACTACGATGAGGTCAAGCGCTTGCCGCCGGGCTTTGTCTGTCTTGCCGCAAACAAGTTGTGCCCGTACCAGATCATTCGTCATCCGAGCAGACCGGTATACGGAATCCAGGCGCACTGCGAGTATTACTACAGTTCCCGGCCGGACGGCGGCCTGATCCTCCGCAATTTCCTGAACATCGCGCGGACCCACAACCGGTTAATGCGAGTTCCAGGAGCAGCGGTGAGGGTATCGGCAGCGAATAGAGGGCAGAGGAGGACTCCCGTCTCGAACAAGAGTCCCCGACCGGGTGGTCGCGGGAAGCCCGCTGGTGGCACGATCGGCGCCGGTTGGTGAAAGCGCCCGGAGGATACCAGCGCATGACTGCCGGAGCTGATCTCCTCAATCACTCATGGTGAGAATGAGACATGGTGGACATAGCAACGGACCCTATCGGCTATTCTCGAACGGTGATCGGCGAGGATCCCTTGTCAACGCTTCTCGGCATCAGGGTGGAGGAGGTCAGGGAATCGTACGCGCGGGCGAGTCTCGCCATAAAAGAAGAACACTGTAATTCCGCGAAGAGGGCCCATGGCGGGGTTCTCTTTAGCCTGGCGGACCAGGCGTTCGCCATGGCGGTTCACAGCAGGGGGACCAAGGGATTTGCACTGGAGATCAAGATCAACTACTTTCAAGGCGTCGAGGCCGGGGAGACCGTGTACGCCGAAGCAACTCCCGTGGACATTCGGAAGCGGGTGAGCCTCTGGCAGATCGATCTCACCACGGAATCCGGCGAACGGATCGCAACGGCCCAGGGCCTCGCGTATCTCTTGGCGTGACGAAGGTTGCTCAATGGCTGACGGTTCTCATTCAGGGTCCGTCCTCATCGTCGAAGATGATCCGTACAACGGTCCCTTTACCCAGCAGTTGCTCCAGGCGTCGGGTTTCCACGCGGACCTCGTTGTTTCCGCGGAGGAGGGGATGACCTTCCTCGAACGTGATGAAACGGGGCCGGACATGATTCTGCTTGACGTCAACCTTCCGGGAATGAGCGGCCACGAGATGGCGGCAAAGCTCAAGGCCCACGCGGAATTCCAGTATATCCCCGTCATGATCTTCACGGTTCAGGATTCGCTCGAGAGTGTCATCGCTGGGCTCAACAGCGGCGGGGACGGATACCTGGCAAAACCCTTCGAGCCGGACGAGCTGATAGCTCGGGTCAATTCCATGTTGCGCATACGAAGGCTGTACCGAAGCCTCAAGCACGAGCGTCAGGAGAACCGGCGGCTCAGCCTCACCATGGACCGTACGGAAAGGCTCAGCAATCTCCTGGGCCGGTCCCCAGAGATGCGAAAGATCTGCGACCTGATCCTGGACATCTCCGATTCCGATTCCCATGTGCTTATCCTCGGGGAATCGGGCACGGGAAAAGAGGTCCTGGCAAATGCGATACACCAGGAGAGCCGGCGAAGCAGTGGGCCCTTCGTGGTCGTGAACTGTGCCGCGTACGCGGAAACACTCCTTCACTCAGAACTCTTCGGCCATGAGAAGGGCTCCTTCACCGGCGCGATCCGCAGGAAGCCGGGCAGGTTCGAGCAGGCCGACGGGGGAACGATCTTCCTCGATGAGATCGGCGAGATCAGCCTTCCCACGCAGGTGATTCTCCTGCGGGTCATTCAGGAACGGAAGTTCGAACGGGTGGGCGGCGAGGAGACCCTCACCACCGATGCGAGGGTTATCGCGGCCACGAACCGGGATCTGAAGAAAGCCATGACCGATGGAACCTTCAGGGAAGACCTCTACTGGCGGCTCAACGTCATCTCCATAGAGCTGCCTCCATTGAGGGAGCGAAAGGAGGACATCCCGCAGCTCGTTTCCAATCTCATCGACAAATACAACGAGATCCTCGAAAAGGACATCCGCTCGGTTTCCAATGACGCCATGGATCTCATCTTCAGCCACCACTGGCCGGGCAACGTCAGGGAACTGGAAAACGTGATCGAGCGATCCATGGTGCTGGCCAAAGGTGATGTGATCGGGCCCGACATTCTTCCTCTTGAACTGAAAGAGAGCGAAGCTCACCGCGAAGGTGCAGAAAGCGCCTCCGACCTCAAACGCCTCGAGCGGGATCACGTCAAAGCCGTGCTCGAGAAATGCGGCTGGAACAAATACAAGGCCGCGCAGATGATGGGCATCAGCCGAAGTACCCTGTACAGCAAAATAAAACGCTTCGGGCTTGAGGAAAGCGCCTGACGGGATTTCCTCTGCAAAAGTCCGTGCAGAGCGCTCTCCTGCGAAGAAAACGCCCTCGAAAAACCAGCGGTATCAGGCAAGAAACGGATAGAATACGTCGTACGCGATCACATCCTCCTCGATGTCGCGAGGCTGATGCAGAGTGCCCTTCGGGATCCGAACAAAGGACCCTTGCTCCACCGGAACATCGCCCATTCCTTCGATCCACATTTTGGCCTTTCCTTTGACGAAATAAATGATGTCGTCGCACTCGTGCGTGTGCCGAGCTACCTCGGTCCCGACCGGAAGGTGAACCAGCATGATGGTGAGGTCCATATTTTCGTCGCGGTGGGAGACGAGAAACGCCACCTTCGCGTTGGCGAGTTGGGGGTGAGGCTCCCATTTGACGTCCTGGGGCTGTACGATTTTCACATCATCCATTGCGCTCCTCCTGGTAATTGAGGTCTGTTATTGAACGCGGGCTCTGAGGCCTCCCTCACGTCACACCATATGAGAACAGCCGCCGGTTGAATACCGGCAAGCCACAAACTGACCGGGGATACGTTATTCAGTTTCCCCTCTCTTTACTGTGACGGGGTACCTGTAGCCTCCTGCGAGGAGATCCGAGTCTTCGTCAAGGTCTCGGTTGGCGATGTCGACGAATCGGGCCTCGGGGGAAACGAGCTGACCGTAAAGCTCGGGACGACGGTCCTGAAGATAGAAATAGCCCGGCTCGGGATGAGTCCGACCGTAGTACGCGGGCACGCAATCTGCGACGAGGAGCGTGTCCTGTTCGTGATTAGCCGCAACGATCACGTCCCCGTGAGGCCCGTACACGATACTGTTGCCGCGATAATGCCAGACATCCCCCGATCGAGCCTCGTACCCCCAGCGGTTCGAGTAGGCAAAGAAGAGGGTGATGGCGTACGCGTGAGCAGGGAAGAGCACCCGCGATACGTCCGGATAGGGAACCTGGCTGCGTTCGCCGTTCGGCATTCGGTAATAACGGTCAGCCGCGGTCGGTCCCACGACGAGCTTCGCACCCTTGAGAGCGAAAATGCGCACCAGTTCGGGAAACTCGCATTCATAGCAATTCAAGACGCCCACGGGAAAGCCGTGGATGCGGTGAACCGGGTAATCGCTCTCCCCGAAATCCCAGTTGTCACGTTCCTGCTGTGCGTAGAGATGGGTCTTGCGGTAGCTGTCCAGCAGCTCGCCGTTCTCGTTGATGACAGCGATGCTGTCGTATACGAAGGTCTTCCCCTCCGAGCCGTCCGATTTTTCCGCGTACGGTACGAGGAGCCCCATACCGTTTTCTTTTGCTACCTGCCTCGCCTGTGCCATCCTGGGCGCGTCTTTGGTCTCGGCTACCGCTCGGCCTGACTCAGGATCGAGCGTGTACCCGTGCAGATAGAGTTCCGGAAACGAGAGCAATTGGGCCTCGAACTTCTTCGCATGGTGTACGGCTTCTTCCAGCCGTTGCATATTCTTTTCCACGGCCCCGTCTCGCCAGTCTGCCTGCGACTGGTACACGGCGAGCCGGATGCCGCCGCCATGCTTGGGAGGGTCCGCGTATACGGAGACCCGATACTGCAATTTCCGGTAGCTGTTGAGGACGATCTCCCCGTATTCCGGAGTTTCGTCGTTGGCCTTTCTCAGGTATTCAACGTCCTGACTACTCATGGCCCCTACTTCTTTTTGGAATTTCCGTTGGGACAATAAACAAATTGACGTCTTGACACGCATCCCCTGCACCCTGGCTGTACTATCAGCAGTGCCTGTGTACTTTCACTTTCCGCTCCGGCTGGGTAGCCTTGTACCCCGGTTGCCCACGGAAGTGGTCAAGCACGCGCCTCATATCTTCCACGAGCATATCTGCCATATCATGGCTGAAGCCTGCCTTGACCACGATGCGCATGACGGCCATATCCTGGCAGTCGGCCGGCATGGTGTAGGCCGGTACGAGCCAACCCCGGTGACGGAGCATTTCGGAGACGTCGAAGACGGAGCAGTTGAGACCTGCGCCGTCCTTGAGTTTGAAGGCTATCACGGGAATATCCGCGCCCCTGGTAATACATTCGAAGCTGCCCATCTTTTCCAATTCCGAAGCCAGATATCCCGCCACGTCTCGGCAGACCTGCTGAATCCTCTCGTACCCGGCAAAGCCGAGCCTGAGAAAGTTGTAGTACTGTGCCACAATCTGGTTTCCGGGCCGCGAGAAGTTCAACGCAAAGGTGGGCATGTCGCCGCCCAGGTAGTTCACGCGGAAAATCAGGTGTTCAGGCAGCTCTACCCGATCCCGCCAGATCGCCCAGCCGACTCCGGGGTACACGAGCCCGTACTTGTGGCCGGAAACATTGATCGATTTCACCCATTTCAGACGAAAATCCCATGGCAGGGAGGGTTGCAGGAATGGGGCGATGAAGCCGCCGCTCGCAGCATCAACGTGGATAGGGATATCGTGCCCCGTTTTCGCATTGAACTCATCGAGCGCCGCGTCGATCTCCTCGATCGGTTCGTATTCGCCTGTGAAGGTCGATCCCATGACGCCGACCACGCCGATCGTATTCTCGTCGCAGAGTTTGACCGCTTCGTCCGCGCTCAGGCAGTAGCGTCCCGGCTCAATCGGGACGAACCGCGGCTCGATGTCCCAGTAGCGGCAGAACTTGTCCCAGCACACCTGAACGTTGATTCCCATGACCATGTTCGGCTTGTCCACCGGCTTGCCGCGAGCTTTCATCCGTTCGCGCCATTTCCACTTGAGAGCGAGGCCGCCCAGCATCGCCGCTTCACTGGAGCCCGTTGTCGAACATCCGCAGGCTCGGCCATCCTCGGGAGCATGATAGAGGTTGGCGAGGATGTTCACACACCGCATTTCGATTTCCGCGGTTTGGGGATATTCATCCTTGTCGACCATGTTCTTGTCGAAGCACTCGGACATGAGCTGTCGTGCTTCCGGTTCCATCCAGGTGGTCACGAAGGTGGCCAGGTTCAGACGGGAGTTGCCGTCGAGCATGAGTTCGTCATGGACGATGCTGTACGCGGAACGGGGTCGCATTTCCCCGTAGGGCAAGCGGTATCGGGGAACGGACTCTGCGAGGTCTTCCGATCCGTAGGTAGGAGCAAGCAATTGTTCCCGTGTGCTCAAGTCGTCAATCTTCTTGTGTGAGTGAAGCATTGCATCACCTCCTTCTCATCCGGCGCTCCCGGTCTCGTGCTGCTGGGGTGTCGGCTCACTTTGCATGTACACTGCGGATCTCCTACCCGGTGTGTCGGAACGGGCGCCGAGCGGACGAAACCTCAGGTGCTAGAGCGTCCAGTTGCCCCAATAGTAGACGTCCCGCACACTCCCCGCTTTGTCTCTCGCCCACGCGTCCAGTCCCATCTTCTTCATCAAGCACAGATTGAATACCTTGGTGTTGTGCCATACCTGATCAGCGCGATCCGCATAGGGATGGAGGTAGTCACAAGGAAAGTCGAGACATTGGTGACAGAATTCGACTCCCCTCTCTGCTGCACACGGATAGAGACGGCACTCCATCGGGAGGTGTCCGCACTTGCCTTCTTCATTTCGGCAGCCCTTGCATACTGCCTTTTCTGAAGGAATTTCAAGTACCTCCGAGATGATTTCCCGGAGTCGGTCGTGACTGTTGGCCAGATAGAGGCCGCATGCAAAACAGGGGAGGCCACAGGGAGCCGTCATCCGGTGGTAATCTACAGCGTCCCCAACCCGTGCGGCATCGAACTCCTTCAAGATTCCCTTGAGTTCACCCATCAACGTGTGGTCCATCCCGTCCTCTCTTCATACGTTAAATCGTTGTGTAAATGCCTGTTGACTCGCGATCTCGCTATTTCGTGGATTCCAGGACCCCCGATCCGCCTTCTTGTCCGAAGTTTCGAGCTTACCATGCCCCCTGCGCTCCGTCAAAGCCGGGCCCGGCCAGCAGTCCTCGAGGATCTTGCCTGCAAGCCCAATCACTGCGCCACACTCATCAGGAATCCCTCGGAACGTGTTGCAAAAACACTCTCACCGAGGCATTGTGACCATGTACGGCTCGCGCTGGGACACAGCCCGCGGTCTCACTTCCAGCGCCTTATCGAAGGATGCCGGATCACGGCGATCATGCCGCCCGGCAGCGTAAACAGCCTGGCCGGTCCCAGAGCCTAGTATCGGGAATCGGCCTGGCCCGGGAATGGAGGATGTACCATGTCAACAGATCGGACCGTTGAAGAGAGGCTCCACGCGTTGGGGCTGGTGCTGCCGGAACCGGTGAGAGTGCCGCCCGGCGTGAAGCTCCCTTTCTCGTTCGTTCGGGTGCGAGGCGACCGGGCTTACATTTCGGGACACGCGCCGCTGAACACGGATGGCTCTCTTGCTGAGCCTGTCGGTAAAGTCGGAGCCGACCTGTCCCTTGAGGAGGGATATCAGGCGGCTCGGCTCACCGGCCTGGCCATTCTGAGCAGCCTCAAGCGGGCGCTGGGAGAACTCGACCGAGTCGCTGCCTGGCTGAGGGTCTTCGGCATGGTCAATTCCGCTCCGGGCTTCAACCGGCAGCCCCTGGTGATCAACGGTTTTTCCGATCTGATCCTCGAGCTGTACGGACCGGAACGGGGTCAGCATGCTCGCTCCGCGGTGGGCATGGCAGAGCTGCCCTTTGACTTCCCCGTCGAGATCGAGGCTGAAGTCGAGATAATCGGGTAGGAGCAGAAACTCGCCGGTGAGGGCGTCTTTCATGCTGCTCTGTGCATCTGTACGGAGGGGAATTGATATCAGAACGAATCCCGCAGTGCTTGTTTCGCTGCGAGGTGCCCGCACATTCCATGTACTCCGCCGCCCGGAGGCATGGATGAGGAGCAAATATAGAAACCCTTCACCGGGGTGGAATAGGCTCTCCGTCTCCCGAGGGGGAGCAGGAAAAGCTCCCGGAAGCTTTGGACCCCGCCGACGATATCGCCTCCAATGTAGTTGGGATTGTATCTCTCCATATCATCCGGAGCCATCACATGCCTCGCGAGCATCCGGCTCCTGAAGCCAGGAGCAAAGCGCTCTACCTGGGCCTCGACGCGATCCGTCATGTCCTCGCTACAGCCGTTGGGAACGTGACAATACGCCCAGGCCGTATGCTTTCCCTCGGGGGCCCGGCTCGGATCGAAGAGGCTCGGTTGTGTGAGCAGGACGAAGGGCTTCTCGGGTGGGACTCCCTGCCAAATTTTGCGTTCCCCTGCAGCGATCTCTTCGAGCGTTCCCCCGAGATGCAGGGTTCCCGCGTGCAGACATGCCGGGTCTTTCCATGGGATCGGTCCGTCAAGCGCCCAATCGAGCTTGAAGACTCCCGGCCCGTGACGGTGAGCTTCAAGTCGTTTCCGGTAAGCGTCGGGCAGCGCTGTGCCCGCGATGCGGGCAAGCTGTCGCGGGGTAACGTCGAAGAGCACCCTGCGGGCCTTCGGAAGATCCTCCATGGACAGGACAGGTTCACCGACCTTGATCACTCCACCCAGGGAAATGAGCTCCGACGCCAGCGCATCAGCTATGCCCTGGGAACCTCCCTGTGCTATGGGCCAACCCACTGCATGCGCCACTGTTCCGAGCATCAGGCCAAAGCCCGCGCTCGACAGCTCTTCCAGGGGAAGGATCGAGTGTGCGGAATTCCCTGCAAAAAGTGCCCGGGCGCGGTCTCCCCTGAACCAGTTCCGGGCAAGGCCGGCTGCGGAACGCATCGCGCTGGGGACGAATCGCAGGAGCGTAAGGGGGTGCCTCGGCATCCCCAGGGGCCTCAGCGTGTCGCGGACGAGCTTTTCCCAGTTTCGGAGCGCGGGTCCGAAGAGTCGTCGATACCGATCCGCGTCCGTTCCCAGTCCTTCGGCGGTAGCGTCCAGGGACCGCTCCAGCAAAACCGCTTTCCCATCATCCATGGGATGGGCCAGGGGGATGGGAGGATGAATCCATTCCAGGCCTTGGGCTGAGAGATCAAGTGCGCGAAAGAACGGCGATGCAAGTGCCAAAGCGTGTATTGCTGAGCAGACGTCGTGACGGAAACCGGGAATGGTCAGCTCTTGGGTGCGGGTGCCCCCCCCGATGGTGTCCGCGGCCTCGAGCAGGAGCACCGAGCGCCCCGCACGAGCGATGGTTATGGCCGCGGCCAGTCCGTTGGGACCGGAGCCTACCACGACCGCGTCGTAGGACGCGCTACCGAGACTCAGCCTTGTTGTCACCGCGATCTCTCATCAGTCTTCTGATCAGCCGCACGGGCTCGTGCGCCAGGGTTATGATCTGCGCGTTATACCGTAAGTTCATTACCTGAGACCATTGAAGCCTCCTGTCAACGCGTCTCTGCTCGACGGAAATATGGCTCGGAACGCCGAGATGGATGGCAAGGGATCGGAGCACATGGGTCCAGATCCTGCCCTGAACCTTCGACCCGATCAGACGAAAGGCTCCCTCGTAGACCGGATCGCCTGCACGGGCCAGGCCAAGGATCTGCACGATAGTTGTGCCGTGCAACGGGTACGCGCTGAAGCTCACCAGGCCGGCTTCCGGATGCCCCTGCGGCGTGATGAAGGTGAAGGACCGTTCATCGGCATAGACCACCATGACACCGGTGGAAACGGGGCCGCCGGGAGTTGACGAGTCGATCAGGACGATCTCGCCCGGTTGAATCCCGGCCGGACTCGCAAAGAAACGGTTGAAGGACGGCTGAAAGCGGGGAAAGTTCTCCTTGAGGGCCGCGACGGTTTGCTCGGGCGTAATGACGGGATCCGTAACGTGCAATCGGAAGATCTTCTCCCACAACTGGCCGAATCCATGGACCGGGCTGACAGCTCGGCGACCGTTGACGTTGAGGTTCCGTGCTCCTGCGGGCATCGGAGGAACTTCGAGGCTGAGCACAGGCTTGGCCCAATGCTTGGCGTCAGTTGCGATGCTCGGTTCCGACCGGCCCTCGAATCCGGTTGCGACCCCCGCGGCTGAGAGAGCCTGCGCGGGGCTTTCATAGATGTAGATGACTTGGTCCAATCCGGTCACGTTGAAAGCATCGCGAATCCCGTCGGGCAAACCGAACCCCAAGACGCCCACGCGTTTTGCCCGGGCCCGCGCGGTGAGCTTCACAAACATGCTCGCTCCCAGGCCGTTCATGCTCCGGACGTGAGAGAAGTTGAGGATCATTGACTGGGGGTACGTCGCTCCGCTGCCGGCATAGGATGCGAGAATCGGTTCCTCGTCCGGTTCGGTCAGATCCTCGGGCAGATCGATGACACAGGCCCTGGCATCCAGGCATATGGCTCTCATCTGGAGCGCCCCTCCGGTCGCGGCCTCGGCCTCGATAACCACATTGAGCCGTGCCGGTTCGCGGTGTGACGACGGAGGCTCAATCTCGGCCAGACGATCCCTCGCAAGCCGCAACCTGTTGGCATATCCCGGCAGCAGGGCGAGGCCCGCCTTGACGAAGAAGCTGCTCCCCATCCTGTCGAGGTAGGCCAGTTGGCTCGCCCGTCCCACAAGGGCCTGAGCATAGGTCGGATAGGCGTGGGTTACCGAATGGAGCTTATGCAGCGGCTTGTTCAATGCCTTGATCACCTGGACCTCGTGGATGACCTCACCCGCTGCTTCACCGAGGATGTGTGCGCCAATAATGCGGCCGCGTCGGTTACACAATATCTTGGCGACCCCGAGGTCAGTACCGTCTATGAGGGCACGCCGCATATTTGCGTAATCGAATCGATAAACGTTGATCCTGTCTCCGTACCGTGCATGGGCCTGCTCTTCCGTAAGACCGATGTACGCCAGGGGCGGATCGGTGAAAATCACGAAGACGTTGTTTCGGTAATCGACCTTCTGCTTGATCGGCAGGACTACATTCGTCGCCGCAAGGACGCCCTGATACTCCGCGGTCGTGGCCAACTGATAGGGGCCGACGACATCGCCGCACGCGTAGATGTTGGGGGCGGTAGTCCGCAGCGTTTCGTCCGTGGTGATCCCGCGTGGAGTGTGCTTCACACCCGCCGCCTCAAGACACAGATCCTCCAGGTCCGGTTTTCTTCCGATGGTGACGAGCACCCGGTCTGCGCTGATCTCACCGGACTGTCCCTCTTCCTTCTCGATCGATAGGGAGACCCCCTCGGTCCTCTGGGAAAGGCTCACAGCCTTCGTTCCGGTGAGCAGGCGGATTCCGTCAGCTTCCAGCGCTTTCCGTAGAACATTGACCAGCTCGCGGTCCGCGGTGGGGAGAAGAGACGAACCCATCTCCACAACTGTAGTATCCACTCCCAGCCGCCCGAAGGCCGAGGCATACTCGAGCCCGTCCACTCCGCCGCCAAGAATGATGAGCGAACGGGGCAGGTCGTCGAGCTGAAAGACGGTCTCGTTTGTCAGATACTCGCTCTCGCGAAGTCCTGGAATCGGCGGGACGAGAGGACGCGTGCCGGCAGCGATGATGAACTTCTCTGCAGCGAGCGTTTTCTCGTTCACCCGGATCCGATGCGGATCGACGAATGCCGCTGTACCGGGCAGCATGCGGATGCCGATCTGCTCGAAGGTCTCGGGAAGATCCTTCTCGTAGGCCTTCTGAACCACGGATCGGACGTGACTCATAACGCTTCGCGTGTCCAGACCGACGCCGGGTGCTGCTCGAAATCCGATACGATCGAGGTGAGCCATTTCTCGGCTCACATGAGCCAGCCGAATAAGGGCCTTGCTGGGGATACAGGTAAAGTTTGTGCAATTCCCGCCGACCTGTCGCTTCTCGACGATGGCCGTTCGCTTGCCCAGGCTGTTGGCCGTCACCGCGGAAACGAGCCCAGCGATGCCTGCGCCGATGACGATCAGAGCATAATCGTGGTCTATCGCCATATCATGTCACCCCCGTCACCCGGCGTTCAGGCCAGGGAGTCGGCCATACCGTACGCAATTGGACCGAACCTATCCTGCGGTGGTACGTATTGCAAGAGGTAAGAGTTCAGGGGGGGGGGGGGGGGGGGGGGGGGGGGGGGGGGGGGGGG
>CAZCDS010000028.1:0-78140 GCA_964497585.1 uncultured Syntrophaceae bacterium | reverse complement strand
CGCCGACGGTGCATGTCGGTCCGCACCCTCTTGCAGCATACGCCGCCTATCTCGCCAATATCCTGCGTCCCAAGGCGAGGTTCGCGTCGATCATTGGTTCGTACGGGTGGAGTACCAAGGTCGTGGATCAAATCGCTGGATTGATCCCGAACCTCAAGGTGGAAGTCCTGGAACCGGTTCTCTGCAAAGGATTTCCGGCAGAAGCAGAATTCAAGTCGTTGGATCAGCTCGCCGAAATCATTGCTGCAAAACACCGGGAGAATAACTTTGAGCCACCAACCAAGCTAAGGCTGGGAGTTGGCTGACGTACGGGATCTTGTGGGAAGAGATGGGTGCGGAGCGATCCGACATTTTTTCCTGGTTGCCGGGTGTGACGGAGCCAAGCCTGGCCGCAACTACTCCACCGAATTGGTGGAGAAGGTTCCCGATGATTGCGTCGTTCTCACGTTGGCCTGTGGGAAGTTCCGCTTCTTTGACAAGGATCTTGGAGAGATAAGAGGGATACCGAGGCTTCTCGATGTCGGTCAGTGCAATGACGCGTACTCGGCGATTCAAGTGGCAGTGGCACTATCTAAGGCGTTCAATGTGGCGGTGAATGAGCTGCCACGTTCCATGATTCTCTCCTGGTACGAACAGAAGGCCGTCGCGATATTACTTACGCTTTTTCACCTGGGAATAAAGCAATTCGCTTGGGGCCTGGTGTTCCAGCCTTCATCAGCCAGAATGTGCTGGACACTTTGGTGGAGAATTTCGACATCAAGCCCGTAGGCACCCCGGAGGAGGAGCTCAAGGCGATTCTGGCTTCACCGGAGTGTGAGATATCGGAAGGACGGCTCGCTGCTGTGCCCTTTACGCCCCCACCGTTCGTCTTCAATGGTAGACCAGCATGAGTCAGCAGATATATTATTGTCAAAGGTCTGAGTTCTTCACCCAGCCACTGCCACGTGGTTCCCTGGGACAGCAGGGTTTGTCTCCGTGATTGGTTGACGTAGACCGCTCTTTCTTGACAGTCGCGGCCCTATTGCAGCAGAACCTACCAATGGTTGCCATCCCGCGTCGAAGCCGTGGTCTGACGAAACAGCGACGTGGGCACCTTTGAACGGGCATGAGAGGGACCCCCGGAACCCTCGGACAAGAATCGCGTACGTTCGATAGAGATAAGCCCCGCCACGGATTCTCCTTGACGAGAGATCCGGCCGGCCGCTAGAATCATACGGATTTTCCTTCTTGGGATCGATAACCATGCGAGTTCAGCTCTTTGCAACATGCCTCGTCGATACATTCTTTCCCGAGGTCGGCGAAGCAACGGTCAAGCTTCTACGTCACTTCGGAGTGGACTTCTTCTATCCCCCCGCGCAGACCTGCTGCGGCAAGCCGCCTGACAGCGCCGGGTACATGAACGAAGTGAAGAAGGCGGCGCGTCATTTCATTTCGGTATTCGAGGGTGACGATCCGATCGTGATCCCGTCGGGTTCTTGCGCCTCCATGGTAAAGAATCACTACCCGGTTCTCTTCAAGGACGATCCCGGAATGCGGGAGCGCGCCGAACAGGTCGCGGCTCGAGTCTATGAGCTGTCGCAATTCCTGGTGAGCGTGGTCCGGGCGCACGAGAACGGTCTGAGCGGTGGAGGAAGGCTTACCTATCATGCATCCTGTCAGCTGACCAGAGAACTGGGCGTGCGGGAAGAGCCTTTGCAGCTCCTTCAATCGCTGGAGAGCGCAGAATTTGTCCCTTTGCCGGAAGCGGACCGCTGTTGCGGTTTCGGAGGCGTCTTCATGGGCAAGCTTCCCGAGATCTCGGCTGCGCTGGCTGACGAGAAGGCGCGCGCGATCATCGAAACCGGGGCTGACACGGTCGTCGGTTGTGATCTCGGCTGCCTGATGAACATTGCGGACGCGATCAAACGACTCGGGGGCAACGTTCAGGCAAAGCATATCGCTCAAGTGCTCGCGGAGGGCCTATGAGCTCGACAGGGAAAAGCATACCGTTCAGGGCCAATGCAGCGGCCGCGCTGAAAAATGATTCGCTGCGGCAAGCCATGACTACGGCCACGGACAAGTTCAAGACAAATCGTGCCGAATCCCTCGTGGGCTTGCCGATCGAGGAATGGCGGGAACAGGCCTCCGAGATCCGCCTGAAGGTGTTGGACAACCTCTTCCACTACGTGGAGGTCTTTGCGCACAGCGCTGAGAAAGCTGGTGCGGTGGTCCACAGAGCGGAAGACGCAGGGGCGGCCCGAGAGACGGTCGCTTCCATCCTGGAGGCACACAAGGCAACCAAGATAGCCAAGTCCAAATCCATGGTCACCGAGGAGATCCACCTCAACGCCCACTTGGAAGCGCGGGGCATGGAGGTGGTAGAAACCGACCTGGGCGAATATATCGTTCAGATAGCAGGCGAGACGCCGTCTCACATCTTGGCACCCGCGATTCACAGGAACCGCAGAGAGATCGGGCGGCTCTTCGCTGAGAAGCTCGGAGTCGACTATTCCGAAGACCCCGAGGTTCTCACCAAAATCGCCCGGGAAATCCTCAGGGAGATATTTATCGCTGCCGAGGCCGGGATAACGGGTGCGAACTTCGCTATCGCGGATACCGGAAGCCTCGCCATCTTCACCAACGAGGGAAACGGGCGAATGGTCACGACGTTGCCTCCGCTGCACATAGCGGTCCTCACCGTCGAGAAGATAATTCCGCGCCTGCAGGATCTTCCCGTGTTCATCAGGTTGCTGCCCCGGTCGGCAACGGGCCAGCTTCTGTCGAGCTATCTCTCCATCGTAACGGGGACTCGAAAGCCGGGCGAGGCCACAGGAGCCCAAGAGTTGCACATCGTCATCGTGGACAACGGCCGAACCGAAATTCTCAAGGACGACTGCCGCGAGATTCTCAAGTGCATCCGGTGCAGCGCGTGCATGAACGTGTGCCCGGTCTATCGAGCCGTGGGCGGACACGCGTACGGATCGACATACCCCGGGCCCATGGGTATTATTCTGACGACAATGCTGGAGGGAATCGAACGGTCACATCCGCTCCTGGATGCCACCACACTCTGCGGCGCGTGCACGGAAGTCTGCCCGGTTAAAGTTCCGCTGACGAGTTTGCTGCGACGGCTGCGTGAGCGCAAAGTCGAACGGAACCTCACACCGATCTCGGAAAAGGGCGCGATGGCGGCCTTCGGCGTTGCCGCGCAGTCGCCGTCGTTGTTCGCCGCGGGACAGCGGATGTCGCGCCTGCTCTGGCCTCTTCTGCGCGGATCCGATCCTCTGGCGCCCGCAAATAGGCTCCCCCAACCTGTGGCTCAAACGTTCAAACGGAGGATCTCGTGACCCGGGAAGAAATAATCGGGCTCTTTATGGAAAACGCGGAGGAAGTCGCCGCGGAAGCCGTTCGTGTGAGGAGCGTGGACGAACTGAACCGGACCGTCGGAGATCTCGTGGGAAGCAGGAAAAGGATCTACTGCCCTAGAAACACCGACCTGGAGAAGGCCCTCTCCTTGACCGAGGCAGCGGAGACGGAAGACTTCATGAACGCCGAGGTCTGTGTCCAGGAGGTAGCCGCGGGGATCGCCGAAACGGGCAGCATCATATCCTCCAGTCAAGGAGGCAAGCCGGTCCAGGCAGGACTGTTGCCTTCTCATCATGTGGCGATTGTTTCGAGCAGCAATATTCTGGAGACGCTTGAGGGGTACTTCACCGGTCGTACGGAAAACGTGCCGACGAATATCACGGTTGAGACCGGCCCCAGTCGCACCGCGGACATCGAGCTCACCCTCACCATCGGAGTCCACGGACCCTATCGTTTGAGCATTATCCTGATCGACTCGTAGTCCGCATGCTCCTGATCCTGTTGACATGCGTTCAGTGTCAAAGATACGCTCCGAATCGCTCGTTCCAACTGATTTCACCACTTCTCCACGCAATTTTGTTGCCCAGGAACGGAGCATGTGGTACAGAGCCGCCCAGTGCACAAGGTGATGGGGATAGCCAATATTATCATCGCGTTAGATTAGCTTGAGGAAGTTGTTAAATGACCTGCAAAGCTTTTTTTGACGGTGCATGTTTCAACAACTACTGTGGCATCGGCTACGCGATTCGAGACTCGGATGGTTACCACATCTGCAAAGTCTCGGAATTCCTGGGGCGGGGGGACGCGCTTAGGGCCGAGTACCATGCCCTCTTGGCTCTCCTGAGACAATTGGAGACCCGAGGAATACCAACCGCGCTCGTCTGCGGGGACAGTCGGACCGTCGTCTACCAGGTGAACGGACGGGTGAATACCCGACGGACGAACCGCTTCCTGCCGATCATAATCAGGGCTCGGCGGTTCCTCTGCGATAATCCGGGATGGGCGCTCAAATGGATTCCCCGTGAAGAGAACGGATTGGCCGACTCGCTCGCCCGGGAGGGCCTGAGCGTTATGAAATGATCCGCTTGATCCCGGGCCTACACAAAAGTACGGTCTGGCAGCTCCTTCCACGGACTGGAGCGGGTAAGACGCGAAAGGTGCCTCACCGTCGAATCTGCATCGAGGTCCCCGTGACCGAACGGATAAGTCAAGCGGATTCGCAAGAAAGTTGATATCTTAGGCGTTGCTTTGAGGGCACTGACCACGCCTCGGCCTGGTCAGTCGCGCCTCCCCATGCCTCCGGTCCGGGACAGACCTGGAAGGCACGCGGGGCGGATGCCTGTCCTCATGCATCTAAGCCGTAATGCGGAACCCCTCGCCAAAACGTGTCACGTCTGGAAAAAGAGACCGGCTGCAATCCGCGGGTGAGGCAGATGAGCAATGGGAATGAAGGCCGTTACCCCCGAGTCTTCGTGATCATCCTTCTGACGCTCATACCGGTCGGAGCGGTTGTCCCCGTCACAGCTCACAGGATCGGCTATCGCAAAAACCGCACGGCTGGAATAACTCTCACGCAGAAGACCCTGGATCCCTTCTCGAAACAGCGATTCTTCATATTCGATAGCATGACGATAGCATGGGATACCCTTCTGCCGAATCTGAGGCCCATCTTGAGTTCCGGAGGCTCAGTACCCGCGTACCTGAAAAACACACCCCTCAAGGTAGTCGGCACCTTTCCCGCCCTGGGCAATTACTCCGCAACGAGCGCGTGGACAAACATATGATCTGACAATGTGTCCATACACCTCGGATCTGCGGTAGCGTATTACCTGCTCACTACCGTCGGCTGCTTCAAGCTCCTGATCCTGGACGAGACTCAGCCCCCGTCGATGAGGATCACGAGATTATGTGTCAATGTGAAGAACAGGCCTTGTCAAGCATCAAGGGATGTGGCAGATTCCTTTCGGTCGCGTCGTTCCTCCTTGGGGTTTGTGCCAAGCGAAGCCCGGATGGTAGGAACACCAAGTTATGTCAAAAAGTTACGGGGCAATGGGCAAATCCATTCAGAAGGATGGGAAAACTATAGTCACTTCGCCGTCACTGACAGTATGAGGGCTTGGCGTGGAACAGGCACGGATGTCGGCCCAGGAAACACGGACCCTGGGATGCATCATAACGTTTCTCACATCAGGAACGCTCGTCGTCCTGCTCCTGGGCCCGAACCTGCTTGGGCCACGACTGGGGCCTGTGGCAACCTCCATTATATACCTGGCGCCCTGGTTCTGCATGTGGGCTGTCTCCGGCCGTCATCCCCTTACCGATCCCGCCCACAGGGTTGAAGTGCTTCTCATCATGGCCATCTTGTCGCTAGGGGCCTTGAACATTGTCTTCAGTCAGGATCCCGGGAAGTCGTTTCGCTCTGTGGTGATATTCCTTTCCACCGGTGTCCTGGTCTTCTGGACAGCCATGATTCTGTTCGAGGACTCCCGGACGGTAAGGTTCTTCGACCTTTTCTGCTGCGTTTCCTTTGCAGTGGTGGTCTTCGCCGAAATCACGGTTTACTATGCGAGCCCCGCCGAGGGATGGAAGCAGGTGGGTTTCCTTGTGGGCAACCCCATACCGACAACAGGACTTCTGATGGCTCTATTGTCCGGACCTGTCGCGCTCCTCGCTTCCCGCTCGACAGGGATCAAGGCTGTTGGGCTTGCGCTTCTCCTTTCCGGTCTGATCCTGACGGTACTTACGGAGAGGAGAGGAGCTCTGGTGGCTATTTTTGTCATGTTTGTGGTCTGGGTGGTGTACAAGCGCTCACGTTTGGGATACGCTGCGATCGCACTGATGGTCGTGGCCGGTCTACTTTTGCCCCTGAGGGGCATGTCTCTGCTCAAACCGCTCGACCCGAAGATCGAGAGCCATTTTTCGGTGCTTTACAGACTCGAGCAATATCCTTTTGCCATGCATATACTTGAGAAACACCCTTTCACGGGTATAGGTCTGAGATCGTTGTCCCACTCGAAATTTCTGGCGGATTACCAAGAAAAGAACCCCAACCTGAAGGGCTTTGGGGCCAAGGTAAAGGAAATCCAGACATTTGACAACATGCTCATTACCTCTGTGGTTGAACTCGGTTCCGTATTCACTTTGGCGTATCTTGCCTTACTCGCCTACGTTGCCGTGGCTTTCTTCAGATCCTACGGCATGAGCGAAACCGACGAACGATGCAGGATCTATAGAGTGTTACCGCTCATAGGACTCATGGTACAATCGATGACCTACGATTCACTCATGTTTCCGTCCATCAATTGGCTCTTTCACGCTCAAGTGGGTATACTTGCGGCTATTCCTCATGGTGAAAGTCATTGCCGCCGGAACTCTATTGCTGCTGTGAGCTGAGAAGCGAGAGTACTGAAGCCACGGAAGATTGTGCCGGCGTGCAAGCCTTAACAGCGGGGAAAGCGAGTCTCGCAGCAAGGGGTCGGGAAGCTTGCCAGACGAGAGACTTTTGTCAAAATGAGTAATCACCCTAAGGCTTCAGGCTTGACGGAAAAAGCCAGAAGGGTTCTGGAACGTGCGGAGGTTGACCGGGCTGTTTTCTACGTACTGACTGCCAGGGCATGGCTTATACCGCAGACTCTGATCACCCTAATGTTTGTCTGCCGATACCTGACCGCGGAAATTCAAGGCTACTACTACACGTTCTTCAGCCTCATAGGCCTTCAGACTTTTTTCGAGCTGGGCCTTTCACAGGTTACTTTGAACCTGGCCAGTCATGAATGGTCAAATCTGCGCCTTGATGCTTCCGGTCGGATCACAGGAGCGCGTGAGGCCCAGTCCAGACTTGCCAGTCTGGCACGTTTTAGCGTTCTCTGGTCCGCGGCGATCAGTTGCCTCTTTGTGGTGGTGGTCGGAATAGCCGGATATGTTTTCCTATCCGCTCAACGTGGGTCGGGGGTGGACTGGCCGCAACCTTGGTGCACTACGGTTCTCCTCGCCGGATTGACTTTGTGGGCGGGGGTTTTTGTTGCCCTATTGGAAGGGTGCAATCAGGTTGAACAGATCAGTCTCTATCGTCTCTACCAATCGGTGCTGAGCCGTCTGGTCCTCTGGACCATCCTCGTATTGGAGGGGGGCCTTTGGGCGGTCGTCGGATCACTGGGGGTGGGGCTGTTGTGTACGCTATTCCTCACTGGCTATTCTTATAGACGCCTATTCGTATCGTTACTCACCGCTCCCTCCGGTAGACGGATTCAGTGGCGCTCGGAGATCTGGCCGATGCAGTGGCGGGTTGGGCTCTCGAGTGCGGTGAGCTACTTAGGATTCGGGATATTTGTGCCCATCGCCTTCCACTATCAGGGCCCGGTCATGGCGGGACGGATGGGGATGACGCTGCAGGCCGTGGGCTCTCTGCATCAGGCGGCCATGGCCTGGGTCACGACTAAGGTGCCGACGTACGGGATTATGATTAAGAACAAGCTCTTCGAGAACCTGGATGCCCTGTGGTTCAGGTGTTCCGCTATTTCCGTGGGGCTCATGGCCGCGGGATCCCTCGTGGCGTGGTTCCTGGTTTTCGCCCTAGACGCATGGAACGTCTCAGTGGCGCAGAGACTCCTACCGGTCCTGCCCACAGGTCTTTTCCTGGCAGGAGCGACGATCTTTCAGATCACACAGTGCCAAAGCGCCTATCTGCGCGCCCACAGACAGGAGCCAATGGCAACAATGAACGTTACAACAGCCCTGGTCACAGGTCTCCTGGCATGGCTCCTGGGAAGCAGATTTGGTCCCGTGGCGGTGGGAGGCGTGTACCTGGCCGTTTCAGGGGTGACCGTGGTCTGGGGGTCGCTGATCTGGGCCCGCTGCCGCGAGGATTGGCACCGAGAGGCGGCGTCATGACATTGATCAGTCGACAGCTACCGCGGTGTCTCGTCGAAGTGCCAATGGCCGGATCATATTGGCCAATATCCCCACGAAAGAGGGAGAACCTTCAGGGAAGTCACCCCACTTTTCCCGGACATTTCGGTGGAGTCCGGAGGCGGCACTATGTGTTCAACAGACGCTTCCTCAGAATCCGTAGCAACGGCCGGGGAATGCGCGCCTCCAGTCTCTTGAGGAACAGATGATCTTGGGAAAATACCATCTGTTTAGCGGCATTGACAAAGAACAGGGACCTGCCGGATGGGTATAATATTTCCTTTCCCGAAAGGGGTCTCGACATTCTCGCCCGCCCCACCGCTTGCATCCAACAATCCCGCGCGATTCGATCCATATTCCTTTTCTTGATAATTTCCCCCTGCTCGTAATCCAGCCTGCGCCACACGTGGCCATGGATCATTTCCATCCCTTCAGACCATCCGCGGTAGGTGTTTTCCACCAGCAATCCTGCAGTGAGATCGGTATCCACATAGGGTGGGGCGGCACTATAGACTCCCGGATGCCCGAAACCACCAAAAGTGAGAATCTTGATATCGGATTTGCCACACACAAAATCGAGCGTTTCTCGATCCGCCGTGATCTCCAGGGGCGCCAGTCCGATCATTGGGGGCAAGGCCCCCAGAAGTGCGTGATAGTGCCAGAACGGTATTATCCCGAATGATATGCATCTCCCTGCTTCAGACAGAAGCCGAGGGATGGATGGGCCGAAACAGTAGATAGGGAGCTGAAAACGGTCGGCAAAGTCTCTTACCGCCTGCAAGACCTCCCCTTTGGATTCGGTCAGCGGCAATTCTTCACTTGATGAGAGCAACAGGCCCCGCGGCTGCGCGGGCGGTCTGACCTGGGCGGGAAACTCATGAGCGTTTGGACAAACGATCGTCTTATGATCAAGCGAGACAGAAGCAGAGGAGGCCAGAATTCTTTGAAGGCGAGCGGACGTGACGGTGAGGACCTTGCAGGCGGCAATAGCCTCGATCACCGCCTTCCTGTTAACAAGAGGGTCACGGCGGTACGCGGCCCTGCCTGTCAGGAGATCGTCAATGTCATAGAGATAACGGCCGTTAGTTTTTTCCAGGATATGTCGGATCAGTTGCGGATCGTTAACACGTTGCAGCCACACGACGTCGAACACATAGTCGTGTGGCACGTCGAACAAGGATGGATTGCACACAAAATAGTCTTCTATGAGGCCCTGTTTCTTGAGGTTGACCAAGGGCATCTCAAGTCTTAAGGCCCTCAGAGAAGCCCTGTCTCTTGTCACAGCAAGAATTCGGGGCAGGTCAGATCGGGGAGTCATGTCCACTTCTCAGAGCAGCTTCCGGTCTTTGTCGAAGCAGCCGACATAGGGTAAAAGGACAGGGACAGACTACTCATCATGGTTTGAGCGCCCTCGGGAACGCGTCCGTCATCACGCGGTAAGCTTTGAGGGCGCAGTCAGCAAGGCGCATGGCCCGCTGCAGGCCCATCGCGCGTTTCAAGAAGCGTCGGATGTCCAGGAGCGGTCTTTCCTCCCTGAGAATACGCAAAGCAAGTTGTCTCACCGGGTGATCAAACCTTTCGAAAAGCGAGGTCGATTTCCTGAGATCATTCCCGTTCACTTGTCTCCAGGCCTGGAACAAGAGCAACAGCTGGTAACATACTCCGGGGTTTCTCGCTACAGCAAGTGACGCTTGTTGGGGATCCAGAACTGAGTCTCCCAGTTCAGAGTTCTTGAACAGGTGCCACTCCAGGACAAAATTGGCCTCCACTCGACCGGCGTCCTGACCCTCGGCGATAGTGTTGGCGGGATGTCGGCGATAGTCGCACAAATCTTCTTCGAGGACGAGACAACGTCTTCTCAAGGCAAGAGTCAGAAACATGAACCAGTCGTGGTTGTAACGCAGAGGAATAAGGCCGCCGATTTCCTGAAAAACCGTTTTCTTGATAAAGAGGCTCGAACTCGTTATCAGGTGATTGCCCGCAAGGAGTGATGCAAACAACGAATCGTGTTCCTCGTATGTCTTTCTCATCCTACGATAGTTCCATGCGAGGTAGGAGCCCGCGGCAACGGGCGTACCTTTCTCCGAAACGTAACGAACCAATGATGCGCTTGCTTCGTACTGCGGATTTCTCTCGTGAATCTCCAGGTGGCGCTCCAATTTGGACTGATGGAACCGGTCGTCGGAATTGAGCACCGCAATCCAGGGCGCTTTGGCCAGGGAGACGCCGCGGTTAATCGCGTGGTGTGCTCCCCGGTTGGGCTGAGAAAACAGCCGAATTCTGGGATCCTTTATTTGTTTGATGAATTCCACGCTCCCGTCGGTGGAACCGTCGTCAACAATTACCGCTTCCCAGTCCTCAACTGAGGACATAAGCAACGACTCTATGGCCTCACCTACAAAAGTGCGGTGATTGTATGATGGTATCACAACGCTCACCAATGGTTTTGAAGCCACGGAGTGCATCGACTCTCTCCGGCACGCCAAGGGCGGATCACTCAGTCCGAATTCGGCGCAATTAGCCCCACATTCCAGCCGTTCGCTGGCTGTCCCTTACAGCTTGAGGTTGCACGACCTCTGACGAGTCTTCCGACACCGCTGTGATTGAGGGCGTCTCCCCGAGCAAATCATCTCTTTTAGGCAATCCTCTGTATTTAAGCATGAATTTCAGAGCGCTCGCCAAAAGCCATGTGAAGTGCCTGAGGCTGGTACGACTCTGTCTCTGCTCGACATGGGAGAGGATTACCCGCGGCCAGGAAATCACGGAAAATCCCTTCCGCCATATTTGAGCACAAATATCGACGTCTTCGAAGTACAGAAAAAACCTCTCGTCAAAGGCGATCAATTCGGGAAAGAGATCGCAACGTAAGAGCAGGGCGCTTCCACTTCCCCAGTCTACTTCCCGAGGGCTCTTGCCATCCGCGCTGGAATAGTAGTGGTCCCCAAGAAAAGTCCCTCGCGCAGCAATCATTGATTCGATCCGGCACCCTATCAAGGTCTTGAGTGTATGGAACTTACGGCCGGCGTGGATCCGTTCTCCGTCAGGTCTTTGCATTCCGGGGATCACACACGCCACCATCGGGTGTCTGGCAAGGTACTGAACGGCTGCTAAGAGTTCGCAGTGATCCAGCACCTCGGTATCCGGGTTGCAAACCAGGGCAATGGAATCACGACGAGAAACGTGGCTAATTCCCCTGTTCAATCCAGCACCGTACCCCTTGTTTGGTTGAGGTATGACCGTGACTGGGAAATCGGCTATGAAGGGGCCACTTGGTTCAATGGAGGGAGAATGATCCACAATCACCAGTTCGCTCACGGCATCGAGGTTGCTGAGGGAAGCCATCAGTCGGCCGATATAGTCCCAGCTCCTATAGTTGACTGTAATCACATAGAGATCATGCGAATTTGAAGAACACCTCAAAAGAACTCTCCCCAGAATGTGTGTGGCAAATAGCCCCGGATTATGTCACGGTCTTAGCGTTGGAGGGCGTTTAGGCTCTTCAGCGGGCGCGAGGCGATCCTGCTGACTACGAAAAAAACAGGCTCACTCGACATGCGCGTACCACACATCGGGCTGAAGGACGGTGAGCGGTTGGAAGAAAAAGGTGAAATGGGTCCCGGTCATTGCGCGCCCTCTTCAAAGACTCTCGGACCTCGGCACCCTCCACATCATCCGCCGCCCTTCTTTCTACCAACCTCCTGGTTCCATTGTATTCATCCCGCCACTCGTCGAGGGCACTGCGCGTTCAGTGTTCCTCCTTGACGGGGTCCGGCTGGGCTAGCGGTCCTAAAAAACAAGAAAGTTCAACCACCTATACATATATTCGCGTATATGTCGAGATCAAGAAGAGAACTCCCTGTCTTCATTTCCCTTTTACCTCATAAAGCGTTGCGCCGTCAAACAAAATATCTCTCAATGCGGGAGATGAATATTGGCGGTCCGAACAACGTAAGAGTTCTCCTGGACTCGCCTTTTTGCAAAGCCTTTCTTGGTGCAACTCAAAACAAGGCTATGATTTCAGGCTGGTAGGCTACCTTGCTTCGTGGGGGGCGACGGGAGCCCTTGGATCGAGCTCCAGGGGAGGCCGCAGAATATTCTCCTGTCGGCCACGCATATCGGGCAGTTGTTGATGAGGAGAAAACGGGCTCCTATAAAAAGCTCATGACCGTTGCAGGAATCGTGTCAAGAAAGATCCTCGGCCTGTCCCAGTGAACGGTTAACGAATTCCTCGTCTTTTCTCCTTTCGGTACCTTTGGGGGTAAGGTTTTCGATAGCGACTACTTGCCTGTGCGCGAAATTCGGACAGAAGCATGTCTCAACGTTTCGATCCGAGGATGCTCTTGAACAGGCTTATGTAGATCTCCACGCGCCGCCCCCATGACTGCTCCCTCGCCATGAATCGCATGACCCAGTCTCTCCGAGCCAGCGGTGGATTCTCGAGGAGTTCTGTTGCCTGTGTCACGAGATCGTCAACATTGTCGTGTTCGAAGGTCCTCCCAAATTCGGTTCTCAGCACGAGTGTATTGTTTATGATCGGCTCTTCGGAGAGCACCGGCAGACCTCCCCGCAGGTAGTTCAAGATCTTCGAGACATCATTGTCAAAAGGGTCAGGCCCGGTTGCAAGGGCAATGCCGACATCCGCGTACTGGATGTAGTTCCAGACCTCGTCTTGTGGGAGTTCTCCATGGTCAACGACGAGCGGGTCGATCGGGCACTCGACGTCGGACCCGTACATTCGAGCCTTGTTTTTCCCCACCAGGTGGATCCGACACCGGCTGCTGAGTCTCCGAGCCGCCCGGTTCAGCATGGTGACCATCCTGGGCGCAGCGAGACTCCCAAGAAAGAGCATCACCGGTTTGGTATCCTCGAAGGGATTCTCTCCACGCGCGGGTATCTCTTCAGGGCACCCCGTGGGAACGAGGATAATCGGTGGATCCTCCCCGTAGAGCCGACGCCATCGGACCTGATTCTCTCGGTTATTGAGGACGAGGATTGTCGAGCGTGATCGTATGATCTCCTGGCAGTGGAGCAGCCGCTCCCGGGCCGACTCGTCGCGTTCCGGCTTCCGTTCGTCGACGACGCGGACTATCCGCGAAACGATCGGACCTTTGTACTCTCCGATCAGTTCCATGGAATAGTGATAGCACGTCTTTATCAGGTCATGGCGTCCCGGTTGCTCGAGCGCGCGTAACCCGCGGACCGGGACAATCTCCTCGATGGCGCCCTCCCTCTCCACCGGCGAGACGATCTCGGTTTGTACGCCGCGACGGATAAGTCCAACGGTTAATGCTCTCAAGCGGACCAGATCGATGCCCCGGGGAGGAGCAAAGGGGTCCTTGTGGAAAACAAAGGCGATCTTCACGGAACGCTCCTGCAAGAAAGAGCCAGTTTACCTCCCGACACGGCCATTTGCAAAAGACTCCTTTTGTCGGATGTCTTTCGGGAGATCATCGCGGTCGGGTTGAATCGGTCGAAACTGTGGCTGTTCTCATTCGTGTCCGGATGTGTCATGGTAGGCAGGAGCGGTTGGGGTCCCACGAGCGTTGGGGAGCGTCCGAGAGGACATTGGAGGCCGATGATCAGCCCACGACAAACTGCCAGGAAGCTCTGCATTGCAACCCCCGAGTTTCCGCCGGAACAATGGGGCGGTCTCGCCCGCACCGCGGGACGAGTGGCTGAGCACGCGGCTGCGATGGGGCTTGAGGTGCATGTGGCCCATCTGAATGTCGAGCCGAGCACTCTTGTGCTTCTGGACGAAAACCGGGAAAGCCGGAGCGTCGATGGGATCTTCGTCCACCGGATAGTGGTAGGCAGAGAGACCATGGCGAATGGGGACCGGGATATTTGGCAATGCCCCCATACCTTGACCCTGCGCATGATGTACCAATCTCTGGAGATGCTCCACCTGGAACATGAATTCGATCTTTTTCACGCGTTTTTTCTCTATCCCATCGGATTTGTGACCGGCTTGCTCGCCCGTCGAATGCACCGGCCGACACTGGTCACCATCGTCGGCAATGATCTAAAGAAATATATCTTCAGCCCGGAGAAGGCGGCCGTTTGCAAGAGCGGGCTCGAGACGGCGGATCGGGTCGTGGCGCTGAGCAGGGACCTCGTGGAAATGGCCGACTCGTTGACACCGATACAGGAACGAGCCCGAATCGTGTACAATGCGGTCATCGTGCCCGAGCAGGGGTGGCAGTCACGGGCAGGTGGACGCGGCCCGTTTCGGGTGGGGTGCGCGGGAATCTTCAAGTATGCCAAAGGCCTGCCCTACCTCATAAAGGCGGTCGCACAGCTCGCCGGCTCGCACGACCTTGTGCTGGAACTCCGCGGGACGCTCAGGGATTCGGAGAAGGACGTTTTCAAAACCATGGTGGAAGCCACGGGAATAGGCGATATTCTTCGGTTCCGCGAGCCTCTGCCGCATGAGCGCGTCCCCGAATGGTTGCGATCGCTGGATGCTTTTGTGCTCCCTTCGGTTTCCGAGGGTTGCCCCAACATTCTGATGGAGGCTCTGGCAGTGGGCGTCCCGTGCGTCGCTACCCGAACGGGAGCAGTGGAGATATTGATCGAGGATCGCATATCGGGCATGCTGGTTCCTTGGGGAAACTCACAGGCAATAGCCGACGCGCTCGCCGCGGTGATGGGCGACCCCCGGTTCGCGGCAGCCCTAGGCACGACCGCGCGAGAGCGAATGAAGCTCTTTTCCGCGGCCAGGGAACGCGAAGAATGGGAGCGCGTCTACCGGGAGCTGATCGACTTCTGAAATGACTGAACCAAGAAAACGATATGAGTCGGACCACTGGATTCGGTCACGAGATCCGGAAAAGGCGCTTGCCGCGTATCTGGACCAGCAGAGCAAAGCATACAGCCGAGCCAAGAACGGCCACATCCGCGAACTGTTGGGTGACTTGCGCGGCAAACGATTCCTGGACTTCGGATGCGGCGGAGGGATGTTTACGGTCCATGCTGCGAGCCAGGGCGCCGCGCTTGCGGTAGGCGTCGACGCGGAAGAGACCGTGCTCTCAACTGCACGCCATTTTGCCCGCAAAGAAGGAGTAGAAAGACTCTGCAGCTTCGTGCGAAGCGAGACCTTTCCAACGTTCCCTCCCCGCGTGCGATTCGACGCGGTTCTCATCAAGGACGTCATCGAGCACGTCCAGGACGATCAAAGCCTGCTCGATGCGGCAGCCGAGGTCATGGCTCCCGGAGCGGTCATGGTGGTCAGCTCCCAGAATGCCCTGTCCCTCAATTTCCTGATCGAAGGAACCTACCATCGGTTGCTGCGCGGTGATCGAAGCTGGTACGGATGGGACTCGACCCATCTTCGCTTCTACACGCCTTTCGCCCTCCGTCGAAAACTTGAGAGGGCAGGACTCAGGGCAGTCGGGTGGCGCTCCGCGTACCTCGTCCCATACAAGCTCCCCGCGTTGCCCGGCTCGGGAAAGCAATTCCTGAGAATAGACTCCCTGAGCTGGCTGGACCGGACCTTGGGAAAGGTATTTCCCTTCAATCTGGTTGGCTGGAACGTGGCCGTGAAGGCAGAGACATCCCCACTTGCCGCGGATAGAGTTAAGCCAACCGTCGCCGTGAAAAAGGAGCCGGCCCGCTTGGCGACGATTTCTCCGGCCACGCTCAGGGCTACCCGAGGAGCAGCCCTTCATGCTCCTCGCCACTAGCCGACCGGCAGCGAGTTCCCGCATCGCTTCCAAGGAGGTAAACCCGGTCGTGGTGGCAGATGATCCTCAGGGCAAGCTCGGGCGCGAGATCGAGCCAGACCTTCAAGAAGACCCGATTCACGGAAGCGTGGCCAACGACAAGGATCGCGGTCTCCGTGCGATTTGATCTCAGTTCCCGGACAAGAGGCCTGACCCGCTCTTCCCCCTCCGCGCAGCTTTCGCCCCCCGGAGGTCTTTCCCACCAGGTGTTCCGGAGCTGGCCGCCCGGTCGCACAACCTCTCGACGGAGCTTTCCCTCCCATACCCCGCAACCAAGCTCGGCCATGGATTCAACGATATTGATCCGAGCATGCAGGGCCCGCGCGTAAATCTCCGCCGTCGCCACAGCTCTTCCCAGGGGGCTCGACAGGATGAGCGTGACTCGCTCCGCACGAAGAGTCTCAGCCAGTGCTGCAGAACTCCTTCTCCCGCCGGAGGTGAGGGGGGAATCGGATCCTCCCATCACTCGCCCGTCCCTATTGGACGCTGTTTGACCGTGCCTGGCCAGAACGATCATAGGCCTTTGCGGAATCGAATCCTCTCCTTCCTCTGGTTCTCAGGTGGAGCCTCGGAGCCCACATCCCCGGACGTTCGCCTTGGCCCAAGCGAGAGCAGAACCTCGCCGCAGCATTCCCAGACTGATGTCGAGGCACCAACAAGAGAGCATCTGCCGGCATCCGGTTACAATTGTGTCTTCAACCGGATTTGGGAAGACTGCCAACGCAATAATCCTTGACGTGGACATCTCCGCGTTCCACTATACAAGACTGTGGTTATAGCATTTGCAAAAAATGATGTCCGAAATTCTCATCGACGGTTCGATCCGATATCCCCGCATCACCACGCGATGGGGAGGCGGAGGGGAGGGGAGTCTCCTCTCCGAATCCAGTGGATGACTGCCTTACCGACGACCACCATGCGATCCAGGGACAGGCTGTTCAGGATTCGAGCACGCGCCCAGGAGTTTGAGAGTGTCGTCAAGTAATGGGGATACCGACGCGTCCCCTCTCGGCTATCGGTCATTTCTTTTCGCAGGCTCTACGTTTCGCCAAAAAGGAGTGCCTGCCGTGAACGATCGAACAGGAAGAGAGCGGACCGGTCCAGCCTGCAAGGAGCCGCAATTTGGATTTTTCCGCTGCTTTTCATTTTTCGCTCAACGGGGAATTCTTCGTAGGAATCCTGAGCATCATAATCATTGACCTGGTCCTCGCCGGCGACAACGCGGTGGTGATCGCGCTTGCAGCCCAGACGGTCCCAAAAGAAAAGCGAAGCATGACCATACTGTGCGGCTCGGGTCTCGCCGTGGCGCTCAGAGTGATTCTGACCTTCTTTGCGGCTCAGCTTCTCAGGTTCAGCTTCATGAAGCTTGGCGGCGGCATTCTGATTTTCTGGATCGGGATCAAACTCCTCGGTGAAGAGAAGGAAGTCGAAGAGAAGGAAGCCAAAGCCAAGTCCGTGTGGCATGCGATAAAGATCATCCTGGTGGCGGATCTGACCATGTCCGTCGATAATGTGCTCGCGCTGGCCGGTGCGTCCAAAGGGAGTGTCTTTATGCTGCTGCTGGGCCTCGGATTGAGCATTCCCCTGGTGATCTTCGCGAGTGCGATTCTCGCATCACTCATGGAGCGCTATCCGATAATAGTATACGTGGGAGCAGCGGTCCTGGGAAAAGTCGCTGCTGAACTGGTCATGACGGATCCCGTCGTCACGAACCTGTTGCACCCTCCCGAATGGATGATCCACGTCACGCAAGCGCTCGGCGCAGTGCTTGTGATAGTGCTGGGAAGACTTTTCGTAAAGTGGCAGGAATCACGAGCAGAGCCGTCCATTGCCGAGGCACTGGGCTCCAGAGTTGGAGGTGAATGAAGGAGGGAAGAATAGACATGGCCGGAGCCGATCTACCGGCGGTTCCGTAACATTCCGCTCTCTTCTGCGAAGAACCCTTCAAAAAGCCGGCGAACCCTCCGGCAACAAGGAGAAGACGCTCATGAGAATACGGAGCAGCCTGATCTGTTTGGTGGTCCTGACGGTCGCGGTGTCCTTTTCCCACGCGCAGAACGTGCGCAAGAGTACCCAGACCGACCAGACCGGGGTCGAAGTCACAGTGTACAACAACAATTTAGGCCTAATAAAGGACACGAGACAAATACGGCTCGGTAAAGGTGTCGGCGAACTGAGGTTCATGGACGTGGCCGCGCGCATTATGCCGGTGACGGTTCATGTCAAATCGGTCGATGATCCCAAGGGATTCACTGTACTGGAGCAGAATTACGAATATGACCTGATAAATGCAAACAAGTTGCTGGACAAGTATGTCGGCAAAAAGATCAAGCTCATAGATTGGAACAAGTACCAGGATAGAAAAGAAGAGGTCGAGGCAACGCTCCTGAGCAATAATCAGGGGCAGATCTTCCGAATCGATGACAAGATTTATCTCGGACATCCCGGTGTTCGGGTTCTCCCCGAATTACCGGAGAACCTCATCGCAAAACCAACGCTCACGTGGCTCTACGAGACTACCAACGATAAGCCGCGTAAGCTGGAAGTATCCTACCTCACCAACAACATAAACTGGAGGGCTGACTACGTGGTCGTTCTCAACAAGGACGATACTGCGGCAGACCTCTCCGGGTGGGTTACTCTCGATAATAAGAGCGGCGCGACCTACAAGAACGCGCGTCTCAAACTGGTGGCAGGTGAGGTTCATCGAGCGCGAGTGGAGCATGTCGGACTAGCTGCCCCCATGGCTGCAGAAACAAGAAAAGCCAGGCAGAAGCGATTCCAGGAAAAGGCATTCTTCGAGTACCACATCTACGATCTACAGCGCAAGACGACGATAAAAGACAAGCAGACCAAGCAGGTGAGCCTCCTGGAAGCGGAGGGCGCCAAGCTGCGTAAAGAGCTGCTTGTTTACGCGTATAAGCACTACTTCACCAGGCAATTCAGAGAGCGAAATCCCAAACAGAAGGTCAGCGTGTATGTGAAGTTCAAGAACTCCAAGGAGAACAATCTCGGGATGCCGCTCCCTGCAGGGATCATGCGACTTTACAAAAGCGACGACGATGGAAGTCAACAATTTATCGGCGAGGACCGGATCGACCACACCGCGAAAGACGAAGAAGTGAAACTCAAGATCGGTGAGGCCTTCGATGTGGTTGCCGAGCGGACTCAACTGGATTACAAGCGCATCACATCACGGCTGCACGAATCCGAGTGGGAAATCAAAGTAAGGAACCACAAGAACAAGGCCGTCGAGGTGGGACTCATCGAGCCCCTCTTTGCCAACTGGAAAATCATCAGCAACAACCATCCCTATAAGAAGCTCGATGCATTTACCATACGCTTTGACGTGAAGGTACCCAAGGACGGAGAAACCGTCGTGAAGTACCGGGTCAGAGTGGGAATCTGATCCCATTTTGCGGTCGAAGGTCCGGACAGACTTGCCCGGTTCAGGCAACCCGACTATAGTAATACCAGCGGGGATTCGCGTCCGCAGGGGGACCGCGTGGCTGCCGCGGCGGGAAACTGGATTGCGCCCAGCCGTATCACGCCGGATCGATGCTGCAGGACAATACGCATGGACACGAGTGACTTTTCCATTTACAAAGATCGATTTGAGAACCTTTCCCGGGTCGCGCGCAAGATAACGGCCTCTCTAAACATAGGAGACATCCTCGAGAATATTCGGGACGAGGTGAAGATCACGGTCCCCCACGCGAGAGAAGCGTGCCTGATTCTCGTGGATCCCGATGCACCCTCATACACGCGCCCCCTTCATTGTGCTGCAAGAAAGAGTAACGTGAATTGCCAACTTTGCAAGCGTGGCAAGAGGTCCGTTGACATGGCCCTCACGACACCGGTCGCGTTTCAGTGCGCCCCTGATACAGACATCCCGCGACCGATTTCCGAAGCGCTCGAGGAGCCTGCATGCGAAGTGGCTTTGCCCATTTACGACGGTGAAGAGCCCCTCGCTGTCTTGAGTGTCGTGACAGAGGACGGCCACACGCTCAACGATAGAGACATGGTATTACTCAGAGATCTGACGGACCTTGCGACCAACACGATCATCAATGCAAAGAAGCATCACAGGATGGCTACGGAGAAGCTCACGTTGGAGCGCATTATGAGTCACATCAAGCCGTTCGTTCCCGAGACCGTTCAACGGATCGTGGAAAAGAATCCTGAAGCTCCTTTGCTCGATAAAAGAGAACTGGACGTTTCCATTCTCTTCCTGGACGTGGCGGATTACACGCGTATCAGCACCACACTCACGCGAGATAAGGCGAACTTCATCATCGAGAAGTACTTTTCTGCTTTTCTCGATACAATCTACAGGCACGGTGGGGACGTCAACGAAACCGCAGGTGATGGACTGATGGCAATCTTTCCGGGCGAAAAGCACGAACACGCTCTGAACGCGGCCGCGGCCGCGCTGGGAATTCGCGGCAGGACCCGGAAGATCAACGACGAGTTGCGGGGTCTCTTCTTCCCTTTACTCATTAACATGGGCATCAACTCAGGAGTGGCGCTGGTCGGTATGAGCCGTTTTTCCGGAGAATCCCACACGCGGATGACCTATACCGCGTCGGGCCCGGTGACGAATCTTGCATCGCGAATCGCTTCCGCGGCCAAGGAGGGAGAGATCCTCGTGGGTCCCGAAACTGCCCGGCGCATCCGTGATAATATGGTGCTATACGACAGAGGGTCGATGAGCTTCAAGAATCTTCCGGAAGCTGTACACGTCTATAGCCTCGTGCCGCTGGAGTACTAGGAGAGCCCGGCCCACATCGCCAAACAGTTCAGCCGACGTGACGGTGCAGACCACTCGGATTGCAGATTCGGACAGCGACCGTCTCCTCCCCTACCTGGAATTCCTTAGTGTATTCAAATAACGGAAGACTAAGTTGGAGGAAACTCTCACCCCCGACGAGGAAGCCCCCACACTATTCCAACTCGTCTCCTGGGAAGCTGAACAATTGCGCAACCTTCTGAGTACTGTCAAAGATATTTCGTGCCGCGAGATCCTGTTCATTCAGGTGCCCTGCGGCCACCAGTTGATCGAGAACCTTCGGGAGCATTGTTACGCTGAGATTGTACTTCCTGATGAGGCTCTGGTCATCCATACCCTGCCGAACGTCGTTGACGAATTCCTTGACCTTGATCTTGACCTTCGGTCTGTCAGCCAATTCTTGCCTCACTAGTTCCCGACCCTCTTCACAGCAAACTTCTCCTTCCATAACCTGAAAAATCAGGCGCTCACATGGCGGGCAACCGAAATCCGCCACAATAACCTTCAGCATACTCGGATTACCCATGGCTTTCAAGTTCTTTCCTCGACCGGCTCCGGCTCATTTCTTGGGCCTGTACGCAAGGTCCGTGGCCGGTACGCGGGTGTGGTCGGTCTTACTTCTTGTGACGTAGGACCACCCGCGAAAGATAGCTTGACACCTCACAGCGTGAAGGAAACAGCCTCACCCTGACACGTGCAAGCGGTCGAAGCGTGTGACAATTTCACGGAAAAATTATTCTCGTGAAGGATTTAACGCGTATGCTCCTGCAATTATTTGCTTTTGGCTTGAGAATGCTGCATTGGTACGGTTCTCACCCGAACCCCTGACCGGAAGGGAGGTTCGTCACCGGATTCCAAGGAAAGGCGAGAATATCCGGACGGTTAGTCGGCTCGTTCGTCGAATCCTATGGTACAGACACGTATCCAGTTTCGAAGCTCTTCGAGGCTCTCGTCGGATATCGAGATTATTTCGAATCCGGCAATCAATTCTCCGCTCGATTCTCTCTTGGCCCATCGACACACCGCATCGAACTGAAAGGGAGCCACTTCGCCGAATTCATCGCCCAGTACGGTGAGAGTCTGCATTTCACCGACCGTCGCTTCGACGCCAATCACTCCCACGCCCTTTTCGGAAATATCGAGCACCAACCCTTCCTTTTCCGGGTCTTCTTCGCCGATTGCCGTCACACTGATGGGCGAACGATGTCTCGGCGACTTCCTCGGCGTGAAAGGGGTGATCCTCTCATCAGCAATGGGAGTTCGATTATCGATTTCCTCCTGCGCGATGAACTTGCGCTCCACGAGGAGCTTACAGGTAATTTGAAGTTCCACGGCCGAGAGCCGATAGCGGTTCATGAGTTGGGAGTCGCTCATACCTGAGCGAATATCATTGACTATTTGGCCTGTTATGATTCTTTTTCGGGGCGGCATGACATATTTCTTGTCTACGCGCATGAGTAGCCCGGCGTCGACAAGTTCTTCGTACAGGTGCCGGAGCCCCTTGGGAGTGAGTCTATATTTCTCCATGAGTGAGCGGTCATCCATGCCCCCGAGGATGTCTTTCAAAGCCTGCCTTACGTTCACCTCGCGTTCCGCCATAGGCCCCTCCTCAAGCGACCACTATTACAAGTATACCACAACAACCGAGACGAGTCTCAGGAAAGGGCAAGGTCAGTTGCACTGCGCTTGGCCGTTTCTCGTTCAAATATTTCGGCAACCTATGATAGGATCAATCCTGCACCTTAACCGGTTGCGTCGACAAGCTACCGGCCTATCGGACCCGGCCACCAACGAGTCAAAAGATTGCCGTCCCTTTTGCGCCCCGTGGGTGCGGCCGTAGGGAGAGGTCAAGAAATGCAACAGACTGCACATTCTCCTGATGCGGAGCAGGCAGTGGAGCTCCTCAAGAACGCCGCTCGTCTCGTTGAACGCAGGAAACACACTGCGGGTTGTATCACCCTGGGGGTGCGCCTGGCCGATCTCCCCAGGCTCTTTACCCTCGTGAACGGACTAAATATCGAAAAGGAAGTGGCTCGTATCCCAGGTATGAAGGGCTTTCGTCTTCATCCATGGTCTCTGTCCGCTACCATCGAATACGAGCCCTCGATCTTGCCATACGACTTGTGGGAGGACTTTTGCCGGCTGAGGCAGGATCCGTCTGTGGAAGACCCGTTGGTGCTGCGCCTCAGGGAGATTTTCGGCGTTGATGGAGATCATTGACCAACCCCAACAGGATGCGAACCGAACATTTCCGCCGTGTTCGCGAACCGTCAGGATTTTTGCTCCGAATTCATGGGGAGGCGTCGGCCAAGTGGGCAATCAGCCGTTTCAGGTTCGTTCATACCGTCCTCTCCGCGAAACAATTGACTATCAGCTCCTGCTGGGGTAACCTCAAAAAAATAATTGTAAACGCGTTGGGCGTCTCGCCATTCTCTGATCGATTCAGTTGTTTCACGAAGCCGAGAAGCCTATGGGAATTGATGCCAAAAGGGAACAAGGAGTATCTGAAGGTGCAACATCTTCAATTCCCTCCTCTTTCCTTAACCTTCGTTCAAAAATCGCTCTGAGCTTCGGTTTTTTCTTCACTGTACTGCTGCTGCTGGTGACCCTGGTCTGGGCTTTCGGTATACCTTTCACCACCTACTCCGGATCGTACGGAAGAGAACGGTCGGAGGCGCTCAAGGAACTGAGCCTGATCGCTGACCTGAAAAAGGACCGCCTGCTCTTGTGGCTGGAAGAGCGTAAGGGAGACGCGGAAGTACTTGCACAGGATGAGGCGGTGGTGACCCTGTTGGAGCACTACGGCAAGACAGCTTACGCAGAGCACGGGCTAACCCGACCGTGGAGGGAAGTGAGTAGCTCTGTCATAGGGGGCAAATCCTTTAAAACGGTCGAGCGTCATCTCGACGTTGTGGTCAAAGCATACAAGGTCTATCAGAAAATCCAGGTAGCGGACTCGCGTGAGGGGGTGATCATAGCTTCTACGGATAAAGGAGACCTAGGGGTAAGGGTTGGGCATACCCGGTTTTTTCAGAGTGCTCTGGCGTTGAGCCGAGGGACAGCGGTTGGCATAGAGAAGTCTCCGACCACGAGAGGACCGTACCTCGTCATCTCCCGCACCGTGGTACGTCCGTCCCGCAAGCCCGACACGGGGGAGCACCCTCTCGGAGTCGTGATCATGTATATCAATGCTGACTCGTTTGTGAAACCGCTCCTTTACACGGGCGGGGGGCTCGGGGCAAGCGGTGACATTGTTCTCGTCAACCAGGATCTCAGAATTCTGATCTCGTTGAAGTATCCACTTCGCGACAAGACCAGAGCAAAGGTACTGGAGTACAGGATCACGGCTGAGCCTGCGATGCTTGCCGCGGGAGGGAAAGAAGGCATCGTCGTAAGCAGGGACTACCGCGGCGAGCCCGTACTGGCGGCGTACCGCCACATCCGGGTCGCTCCCGGCCTCGCTTGGGGAATGGTCGTCAAGCGAGACCGGGCGGAAGTCTTCGGCCCGCTCAAAACGAGACTCATCCATTTGTCTCTCATGGGCCTGCTCGGCGTGTTGGGTGTCATCGTCCTTGCAATCTTGATTGCGAATCGCATTTCCAAGCCAATACGCCTCCTAAGTGGTATTGCCCGCGAAGTCGAAGCCGGCAACCTCGGGAAACGATGCCCCATCACAAGCTCTGACGATGTGGGTACACTCGCGGCGACGTTTAATTCCATGGTTGAGCGGATTCAGAACTGGCATGAGGAACTGGAAAGCGAGGTGAACGCCCGCACCACTGAGCTGACACAGTTGAATGAAGAATTGGAAGCAAAGAACGCGGAACTGGAACGGTTCACGTACACGGTTTCCCATGACCTGAAGAATCCCTTGATCACCATCAAGGGATTTCTCGGTTACCTCAGGCAGGACATTGCTGCCGGTAAGCAAGACCGCATAGAATCCGACCTGGCGCGTATATCCGGAGCAGTGGACAAGATGCGTCGGCTGCTTGACGAGTTGCTGGAGCTTTCGCGCATCGGGCGCCTCGTGAATACCACTGAACAAGTTGAGTTCAAGAAGCTGGTCGCCGAAGCAGTAGAAACGGTCAGAGGCCGAATCGATGCCCGGGGGATTACGGTGGAAATCGGCGAGGATCTTCCCGTTGTCCGCGGCGACCGTTCCAGACTCAGCGAGGTGATAGAGAACCTGCTGAGCAATTCCGTCAAATTCATGGGAGACCAACCGGATCCGCGGATCCGGGTCGATGCCCGACAGGACGACGGGGAAATCGTCCTGTATGTTGCGGACAATGGATCAGGAATCGATCGCAGATATCACGAAAAGATCTTCGGCTTGTTTGAACGGTTGAACCGGCAGGTGGAAGGAACCGGGATCGGCTTGGCAATTGTGAAGCGGATCGTAGAGACGCACGGTGGCCGCGTCTGGGTTAAATCGGAAGGTGAGGGGAAGGGAAGCACCTTCTGTTTCACCCTGCCCGATGGTACCGAGCAGGAGAAACAAGAGGAGAACGATGATGCTGGAAGATATGAAAGTGGTCCTGCTCGTCGAAGATGACCCCGATCATGCGGAATTGATACGGAGAAGTTTTGCGAATCATCAAGTGGCCAACAAGGTAGATCACGTCTTTGACGGAGAGGCCGCACTTGATTATCTCTTCCGGCGGGGCGAATTCGCTGAATCCGAGGAACCCGCTCAGCCGAACCTGATCTTGCTCGATTTGCGTCTTCCCCGGATCGACGGCATGGAGGTCCTCAAGGAAATAAAATCGTCTGATGAACTCAAATCTATACCGGTCGTCATACTCACGACATCCGAGGCGGACGGCGACGTGAACCGAGCCTACCGTAACTGCGCAAACAGTTATCTCGTCAAACCGATGGAGTTTGATGCCTTCGTGAAACTCATCGACGAACTCGGATTGTACTGGCTTGCCTTGAATCGCCGACCGCAGGTCCACCAAACTATTTCAGTGGCTGGGTAACTGATTGGAACCGACAATGGACGAAGAAACCTTCAACATCTTGCTCGTCGAAGACGATCAATCCCATGCTGAACTCATCCGCCGTTCCTTCGAAGCCGCGGGCGACAGGTTTCGGCTCATCGTAGCCGATTGTTTGGAGGATGCTCGCCGTGCCCTTGCGGCTCATGGAGTCGATCTCGTCGTCGCCGACCTGGTGCTCCCGGACGGAGGCGGAACCGACCTGCTTCCGGACGAAGGACGGGATCTCACCTATCCGCTCGTGGTCATGACCGGCCAAGGCGACGAAAAAGTCGCAGTAGCCGCGATGAAGGCCGGGGCCCTGGACTACGTTGTCAAATCTGACGCGGCATTCCTTCAAATGCCTCGGATAGTCGATCGCGCGTTAAGGGAATGGCGGCACATGGTGGAGCGAACCCGCGCACAACAGGCCCTTCGGGAGAGCGAGCAACGGTACCGTACTCTCGTGGAGACTATGAAGGAGGGCCTGGCGGTGCTCGACGAGAAAGGCGTGATCACCTATGCCAACGAGAAATTCGCCCACTTGCTGGAGTTCCGCCAGGACGAGCTGATCGGGCGCCATCATATCGAACTCGTCGACGAATCAGACAAGGAGTCCTACCGTGAACAGTTTGAACGGCGGACCTCGGTACAGTCCTCATCCTTCGAAACCGCACTTACGGCGAGAAACGGAATCGCGGTTCCCGTTATCCTTGCCGCAAGTCCGCTCTTCGACGATGCCGGCAATTTCTCCGGGACATTCGGCGTGTTCACTGACATCACCGACCGTAAGCGCGTTGAAGAAGAGTTGAGAGAGAGTCGCGAACGGCTGGAACTGGCGCTCGAAGCCGCTGAACTTGCTGTTTGGGACTGGAACCTCCTGACCGATGAACTGGTCTGCAACCGGCGGTGGGCCGAAATGATCGGCCGCGCGCCGGACGAAATTGAATTGGCGAGCCGGAATTGGGACAGATTCATACATCCTGTTGACGTGGAGAGTGTTGTGACCGCGGTGAATGATCATCTGGAGGGTCGCACTCCCTACTACGAGACCGAGCACAGGAGGCTCCGAAATGACGGGCGCTGGGTTTGGATCCAAAGTCGGGGTAAGGTCGTGGCGCGTGATCGTGATGGCAAACCTCTGCGGGCCACATCGGTCCTCATGGACATTACCCGAAGAAAGCATGCGGAAGAGGCCTTCAGAAGGAGCCACGCCCTCCTGGAGGCTGTCAGCCGGGCCCAGAGGGCCTTCATAGTGAAGAAGGATCGGGCTGCCGTTTTCAACGGGCTCCTCGACGATCTGCTGTCGTTAACGGAGAGCCGACACGGTGTCATCGAAGAAATACTCGAGGCCGACGAAGGGGCGATTCGGGGAGAGATCATCGCCGTTCGGAGCAGGCGCGAAAATGGGGCGGCAGGCGAATGGGAGGCAAACCTCTCCGTTGATGGTCGACAGTTCCCGCTCATCGACCCCGCGGTCAGGAACGCTCTCGCGACCGGGGAAGCCATAATCTCCAACAGCCTCTCCGTTGATAGGGGAAGCGCCGAGCCGCGGGAGGATTGTGCTCCGATTCGAACGTTCATGGGGCTTCCCTGCTACCTGGGTGAGAAGCTCATAGGGCTCGTCGGCATCGCCAACAGGCTTGAGGGATACGATCAGGAAATGGTCGACTTTCTGGAGCCGTATCTTCTGACACTAGCAAACATTATTGAAGCCTATCGCACTGACAACAAACGGAGAGACGCGGAACGGCGCGTCCAGGCGTCCCTTGCGGAGAAGGAAATACTCCTGCGAGAGGTTCACCATCGTGTCAAGAACAATCTGTCTGTCATGAATAGTCTCCTGAGAATTCAAGAAGACTATGTCGCGGACAGCGCGCATCGTAAGATCCTGGCCGACGCGAGAAATCGGGTGCAATCGATGGCGGTGGCCCACGAGAAGCTCCACCAATCGGAGAGTCTCGCGGAACTGGATGTGGAGGAGTATGTGGGTAGTCTCGTCGACCACCTGGTCTTCTCTGCCGCGGACGTGCGCAAGCGGGTCACGCTCAGCAAGAAGATAGACAACATCTCCTTTGGACTGGACACCGCAATCCCCGTCGGCTTCATTGTCACGGAACTCGTGACCAATTGCCTCAAACACGCGTTTCCAGGCAAAAGGGAAGGAGAGGTTGAAATCTCTCTCCAAAGGGGCCCGGACGGAGAGTTCGTACTGACGGTGAGTGACAACGGTATTGGAGCGCCCGAGGAGACCGACTTCGCAAGTCCTCAATCCTTGGGACTGGAACTGGTCGACACCTTTGTCCAGAAGCTCCGGGGGAAGCTTGAGGTACAACGGGCAGGAGGAACCCGCGTTCGGGTCAGATTTCGCGAGATCAAACCACCTTCAAAGATATGACCGATCGTTGGAATGGATCGGCAATCTGGTGATCCCGCAAGGGACCGGGACGATGTCGGTTCTATCATTAATTGGGCATCTCAGGAATCGGACTGGAGGCCAGCCGGGTCGGTCAATGTCACTTCTTTCAAAGCGCACGATCTCAGAAGACCCGTCCGGAATGGATCGGACTCCGGGAAGGCCGATCGGTGTCAATAGTAGTAGACTAATTCTCCGAAAACGCCGTCCAGCGTTGCCCGAAATTTGACGGATACCGGCCTGTTGTTATAGGTCTGGCCGCCTTCGAAGCCGAGCGACGTCACGCGATAGCCAAGTTTCAAGGCCACGGCTCCAATAGCGGTCTCAGGTCCCTTGAGACCTCCGGAGATCTCAACGTCGGTGACCGCAGTGGGTCCTGTCAGGGGCCACCGCGCGCGTGCCTCCAGAACGGCTGAAACGCCATAAAATTGACGGGGCGGAAAATAGAGCGCGTGGAGGCCGAACGTGGCTGCGGGAGCTCCCACGAGCTTGCTGCCCCCCTGCGTCTGAATCGATTCGGAGAAGAGCGGCGAAAACTGATCCCAGTCAATATTCACGCCGAGCCTGGACCGTTCCCACTGTAGAACGTCCACGTCCACTCCCAGTCGGATACCGGAGTATTCCAGCCTCGCTTCGGCCTTCGGTTGGTTCGGTAAATCCTTGAAGTTCTCGGTTCCCTTTAGATCGCGTATACTTGTATGAAAACGGAAGCTGATCCGGCGAACCTGAACTCTGAAATTCAGGTCCAAAAACAGACCGGGGTCCACCAGCGCAAAATCGTCTCGCAAGTCCCAGGATAATCCGAGATCAGGTATCTCCTTCCTGCCGGAGGCGACCTTCATCCAGATTGGTTGAAAACTGAATTCCGCCTGAACATAGGGTGAGCAGACGAGAGGTGAAAGTGTGTTGATAAGGCCGGAAAAACCCTGTGCCGTGACGGTCGATCCACCGCCATAGATCAGGAAAATGACTGCCCCCAGCGCCCCTAGCAGGAAGCGCCTGCATGAACAACTATCCCTGCCCACTTCCTTGCATCGCTTTTGGAAAGATGATAAAGAGCTGAATAATGATTGCAGTGTTCCCCTAGCAAGTCAAGCAAATTCAAGAGAGCAATCTACTCTGGGAAAGGATGGTCTGCCAACTCGAACAAGATGAGATTCAGGGGCTGTCGTGAGACTGGTTTCGCGACTGGCGGGATTGGGGGAGCTTTTCCGCTGCACCTTCAGGCTGTAATAGTCGCCTCGTTGTTATGCAGTTAAGGTAAATCTGGTATCATTTTGATATATCGTTTTTTATTGCATCGGGCGTCCCTCATGACTCACGCCGGTGAGGGGAAAGGTGCCGGTTTGAACTCCCGGTCCAGGGATCTTGAGCCATGAGTTCGAATTCGTCCTTATCGGACTAAAGGCCTCCCAGGAAGCGTCGATTTCGCTGAGTCGCTGGTCACGTCAATACGTAGCGAACGGATGACGGTATTGAACGGTGGACTCAGTCAGGTACGGCTCCGAGCACTGTTCCTTCGGACGAGGAGGTTTCGATGGACGACCGTGACAAGACCAGGGAACAGCTCCTTGAGGAACTTGCCGACCTTCGTGAGCAACTCTCCGCACGAGAGGCTGAAAGCGCAGAATTTGAAAGAGTCGAGCAAGCGTTGGAGGAAAGCGAAGAGCGCTACCGATTGCTCGTCGACTCTTCACTCACCGGCATATACATTCATCTGGACGGCCGATTCGTCTTTGTCAATGAGCGGCTTGCTGAAATGCTGCTGTATTCGCCGGAAGAAATGGTGGGACGCAACTACTGGGATTTCCTTCATCCGGACGACGTTGATGCTGTTACGCAAATAGGTCGAGCCAGAGATCGAGGTGAAGGAGTCCCGTCTCAATATGCCTTTCGCGTGAGATGCAGGAACGGCCAAATAAAATGGTTTGAGGCGTTTGCCACCCGGATCACCTATCAGGGACGAACCGCTACCATGGGAAACGTTGCCGACGTTACCGAGCGCAGGGAGGCCGAAGAGGAACTCAAGCTAGAGAAACAACGACTGCAGGCACTCCTCGAACAAGCCCCCATCGGCATGATCATGATAGGGGCTGACGGTGCTTTTCAATATGTGAATCCACGGTTCACCGAGCTGTTCGGTTATGAACTGACCGATGTGCCCAGCGGCAGGGAGTGGTTCAGGAAAGCCTACCCGGACCCGGAATACCGTCACAAGGTTATTACAACGTGGATTGACGACCAGACAGGAACCGAACCCGGCGAGCGTAGATCGCGGGTCTTTACGGTAACCTGTAAAAACAGAACGGAGAAGGTCATACATTTCAGACCCGTAACATTGGCAAGGCGTGAGAACCTCATAACCTGCGAAGATATCACCGAACGGGAGAAAGCGATCTCCGCTCTGAGAGAGAGCGAAGAGCGATTCCGGATGCTTTCGGAGGCGGCCGAGGAAGGTATCGCCATCCACGACAGGGGAGTTATCCTGGATGGCAACGAGGCCTTTGCCAGGATGTTAGGGTACGAGCTTTCAGAGATGATAGGAATGAATGCTCAACAGTTTACCACACCCGACGCATGGCAAATGATACTGAAGAACATTGCTTCAGGCTATGACAAGCCCTACGAAGCTGTCGGCGTAAGAAAAGACGGTTCGACCTTCCCGTGCCAGTTGGTGGGAAAACCCTTTCAGTTTCAGGGGCGAACCCTTAGAGTAGCCGCCGTCAGAGATCTCACTGAACTCAAACGCCTGGAGGAACAACTCCGCCAGGCGGCGAAAATGGAGGCTATCGGCCGACTGGCCGGAGGGATTGCTCACGACTTCAACAATCTGCTCACGGCCGTTCTGGGTTATTCGAACATGTTGCTTCAGGAGTTTGAGGAGGGAACGGCGCAGTATAACAGGCTCGTTCAAATGACCCGGGCTGCAGAACTGGCAGCGGGGCTCACCAGACAGCTTCTGGCCTTCGGCCGCAAGCAAGTTCTCGATGTGAGGGTGCTGGACCTTAACAACGTGATATCCGATCTGCACATGATGCTGCAACGACTCATTCAGGAGGACATTGAACTTGTAACGGTCCTGGATCCTTCTCTCGGACAGATCAAAGTTGATCCCGGACAACTCGAGCAAATCATCATGAACCTCGTGGTGAACGCTCGTGACGCCATGCCCCGCGGCGGGAAACTCACCATTGAAACGGCAAATGTCAACCTTGACGAGACCTACGCGCGAAGCCATTCGGAGGTCGATGCCGGCGCCTATGTCATGGTGGCTGTGAGTGACACGGGAGTCGGCATGGATTCCGAGACGGTGTCACGAATCTTCGACCCCTTCTTTACGACAAAAGAGAAGGGAGTCGGGACCGGTCTGGGATTGTCCACAGTCTACGGGATTGTGAAACAACACGGGGGACATGTGACCGTGTACAGTGAACCGGACCACGGAACGACCTTCAAGGTATATCTGCCACGGGTTCAGCGGGCTTCCAAGGACGCGGGACAGCAATCGTCCCATCGTGAGGAACGGCGAGGTGACGAAACCATACTCGTTGTCGAAGACGAGGAGTACGTTCGCAACCTTGTCTGCGAAGCACTGACGATGTTGGGTTACACCTTGCTGCGCGCTGCCGATCCCAAGCAAGCCGTTGCTTTGTGTCGGGTCCATCAAGGACCGATACACCTCGTGCTTACGGATGTCATCCTGCCGCACATGGACGGCAAAACTCTTTTCGAAAAGATGGCCTCATACCGCCCGGGATTGAAGGTTCTCTACGTGTCAGGATACACGGAGAATTTCATTGTTCAGCACGGCGTACTGAAGGAGGGCGTTCATTTTATGCACAAACCTTTTAGTGTAGACAATCTTGCCACGAAAGTCAGAGCAGTACTTGACGAGACCTAAAGGTTCCTGCCACCAACCACCGGCTTCTTCCCCAGAGAGTTCCGGGACATGGCTGTCCTGTTGCCCGGCATGGGGAATCGGACTCTCAGAGCAAGTGACCGGCCCATGATCGATCGGGAGAGAAAAGAGGTCTTCCAGGCGAAACGCCGTTTCATTGGGATGGTCGGCGAGCACTAGGGCTCTCCGCGGTCAACTCACGCACAACTTTTATCAGATGGGGAAGGTCCATAGGCTTTTCCACGACTCGATCAACGCCGCATTCAGCCGCCTTCTCAAGATTGTTCGTCTGCCCGCCCCACCCGGTCAAAAGCACAAACGGGGCCTTCGCAATCCCTTTCTTTTCGCAGATTTCTCTGACAGCCTTGGCAACCTGCCATCCGTTCATCTCGGGCATTCCCAGGTCGCAAATCACTGCGTCGATCTTGTGGGTTCGGAAAATCTCGACTGCCTTCATTCCGGACAGGGCTGAGAAAACCGTATGCCCCAGCTTCTTCAAACCGTCCCGGAGCATTCTCACCACGGGTTCCATGTCGTCCACCACAAGAATGTGCAGTTCGGGCCCCAACTCTTCGGCAGCCACAGGTTTCGGCTTCCCGGCAAGCGGTTCCGTCCTGGGGAGCTTCACAGTGAAGGTTGTGCCCGTTCCCTCTTGGCTCTCAACAGTGATCTCGCCTCTATGCCGTTGGATCACGCTGCGGGTTCGTTCAAGGCCGACTCCGCTTGCTTGAGCCCCTTTTGATGTCCAGAAGGGTTCGAAAATCTTGTCCAGGTCCTGTTGCGGGATTCCGACGCCGTTGTCACGAACTTCAAGAACGACACTGTCGTGGTCAGCAAAGGTTCGAACGTTGATGATACCGCCTTCGGGAAGCGCCTCAGCCGCGTTCTTCACCAGATTGACCACCACCTCGAAGAGTTCGGTGTCGTTGCCCCTGACAAAGCAATTCGGTCCGAGATTACGATTCACGACGATCTTGATCCCTGATTTTTCCGGTTTGGTCTTCCACCAGGGGCTCGTGACGTCGAGTGCCTGATGCGCTACTCTCGACAGATCGAGTACCTGACCCTCCACTTCACCCGTCTCTGGTTGTGCCCGTGCCAGGTAGTTAAGGCGCTGCACGGTGGTTGCGCCCAGTCGTGCGCTTCGGAGAATCTGATCGATACTCTCCTCGATGCCGGCGAGGTTGCCCAATTCCAGATTCGTCAGGGCGAGCTGGCCTCCGCCGATAACTATTTGCAGCAGGTTGTTGATGCTGTGAGCCACGACACCTGCCAGTTCGGAAACTGCCTTTGCCCGTCCGCTTTCGAGCACAAGTTTCTCAGTTCTCTTGCGGTCGGTTATGTCCCGAGCAACCTGCGCCCACCCGACGAGCTGACCCGTTTCGTCCTGGAGTTCGGTGGAACAGACGTCAAACACCTGGGTCAAACTGTCGGAAAATACTTCCGTCTCATGTGGATCGCGAGCGCTGGAGACATCGGGGATCGACCGCAGCTCTTCGGGTCCAGGTATCCCGGGGAAATGGTCGCTCAACCGCTTTCCGATCGCCTCTCTCACATCAAGTCCCAACATGTCAGCCATGGCCTTATTCAGACGGGCGATTCGACCGTCATTGTCAATGATCGCTATCATGTCCTTTACCGTGTCCAGAGTCCGTTCCCACTCCTTCTTGGCGCGCTCGATGGCGGCTTCCGCCTTCTTGCGTTCAGCCATTTCCTTTTCCAGCAGCTTGTTGCGCCGATCCAGTTCGTTGCTTATCTTAAGGAGTTCCCTCTGATGCCTCTGAGTAAGCACCAGTCGTTCCCTTTCGTCGGTCATGTCTTCTACAAGCACCAAGATCGATCTCTGCTCTCCCATCCGGAGCGACCGAAGGTGCACACGGGCCCAAATTTTACGGCCCTCCGAATCGATTGCCGATTCGAAAACCTGCGGAAGCCTCGATGAAAACACGTTCTCGAGTGACGAAAGCGCGCTTGCCATAGAAGAGCCCTCGGGGAACAGGGAAAGGAAGGGAGTGCCCCGTAAAACCGTGTCCTCACGGCTAATCTTGCTCGTGGCACGGTTGGCAAAGGAGATTTCGAAGGAGGGAGCCACCAACAGGGCCGGGATCGGGAGAGCCTGAAGCAGACGGGAAAAGGGCGCGGATCGTATGCCCGCCAGATCGAAGCTGCCCGATGAGGTCACATCCTCTATGGGGTGACTCTCAGGGTCTTCCGCCGGATCAAGCGCGTTCTTCGTCCCGAGCAGGACTGGCCAATGCTCGCTCTCGTCCAGGTCAGGCAATCCGGGGTCGGGACTCTCATCTGCCCCATCAGCCTGCGAGGGCGGGAGGGTGATCTCCGAATCCGCGATGCGGCGACGAAGCTCCTCCATCGCCTCGCCGATCGGCTTGCTGTCCTTATTCTCGTCTCCCACCTGACGCTCCTTGGAATGAGGTGTCCGTTCCCGAAAAGGGACTCCTGGGGGATACGCTGCTCCCACGCCTCTCTTATCCTACTTAAAAGCACACCGAGTGTCAAAGGAGTTCGGACAGTTGTAACGCCGTGACTGTGTCCCAGCGAAGAGCTTTGGCCGCATGATTCCGGCAGACCACCTCAGCCAGTCCGGACTTACCCCTGCCATACCATTTCGCAAGAAAACCGGTAACTCGGTGGCCTACCTAAGAGCGCCGAGTCATAGCCTCAGGTCAGAATAACCGTGTGATGTCGTTGAGGTAGAAGTCCCGCGTCTCGGGGGATTGTGCCTGTAAACACACGGGAGTCGGTATGAGCAGAGCATTATAGATACATGACGAGCTTAGGCAGGCGGGGCATCTCTGAAGAAGGCTCTCCCTCCGAACCCTTATCGCTGGAAATTGCTTCAAGCTTGTGCCACCCCAACGGTAATTCTCGACGCTGCCGATTATGGAAGACGCCGCGATTGCCCTGGAAGATTGCCTCGTCGTCTTTCGTGGATGGAGCTGCATCAGTTGGCAGCGGGGTGGCACAGCATCGATTCACCGTACGCCGAGCGCGTACGGAAAAAAAACCCCCTCTTTGCCCAGAGGAGGCTCTCGGAAGATACGGTCCTTTCCGTATCAACGTAACGGGCTTTTCACTGCCCTCAATCTGATATGCGAAGCCGGGGCGTGTGCCCCGGCCCCGGTTGCGTCTTTCTAGAAATAAAGGCTCAGTCTGAAGACCGGGAAACTCACATAGTAGTGGGCTGCCGTCGACCGATCGTTCGGCGTAGGACCGACTCGGTCCTCCTGCGTCTCCGCGATCTCGAAGTAGACCCATCCGACCTCACCCGAAACAGAAGGCCCGCGACGTGAAGTGTCCGTCAGGCATGTGCTCAGGTAGGGCATCCTCTTGCGGAACACCTGCAGGAAAGCATCGAAAGAGTAATACCGGGCATCTCCGCCGAAGGCCCATCCGAGGGAGGCGGCGAAGTTCACCCGCGGCTTTACGATGTTCGTGCGGCACCAATAGGGCATACGGTTCCACATCGGCAGGTCGATAACGCCGACCGCGCCGACACCATACATGCTGTAGCCCTTACCTCCGGAGGTTGAGGTAGACAGCGTCGAGTTATCGATGGAGAACGTGTCCGCGAACTGGGTGTACTGTAGCCTCAGGCCGGCTTTGAACGGGGGGCCGTCGAACGCGTACACATCGCCGTTGAACATCAGCAGGTTCAATTGCTGATATGCCGACACGCTGTCTCCGACATTAGCCAGGACGGTACCGTCTTCAGCGAAGATGGTCTGGTCGAGGTTATTCTGCCCGGAGAACTCCGCCATGAAATAGTTGACACTGAACTCAAAGGGGTCTGAGGCGTACATGCCCCGCAGTGTCCATATCCATGTCTCCTTCACCCCGAGCGCAGACAAATTGATGTTGGGGGAACTTGCGTTGGATCCGTCGGCACTGCCGGGGGCGCCGCCACCCGATACACTCACAAAGGGGGACGGCTGGGCTTGTCCTACCGGAGCAGGCCCGGGGGGGGCACCCTGTGACGGCGGCGTGGCTCCGCGTTCGGCTGCACTGGGGGGGCCCCCGCACCAGCCGGTCACGCCGAGCAGAAACACAAGCAGAAGGCTAGTAAAAATCGTGACAACGGTGCGACTCCTATACATACTCCTCACCTCTCAAAGGTCTTAAGAAGACGAAAAAATGAACAAAAACTCTCTTTTCCCGGTGGCCGCATTGTAGTCCAGCGTTTGCGGCGCTGTCAAGAGAAAAAGACCTTTAACCTGCAATCAGCAGATTAAACCTCCCTCTCCCTCGGCTGCCCGGCTGCCAGTCGACTCACCTGCACACTCCCCACCTGCCTGGTTGCCTCCCGGCCATCGCCCGTTGCAGCAGGCCGGGAACTGAGGTAAAATCCCAAATTATACCCGTTGGTCCTCTGGCCCTATCCTGAAGGATCAATCCGGCATAAACAAGCAGACTTGGGAGGGCCGCTCCCTCGCCTTAACCTGCCCTCCTTTCTGCCAGGCCGCTGAACTCACAGTCTTCCCGCACTCCAGACGCAATGGAGAATGCCATGCCATGCCGGCTCTCTGCCAAGCCGTTGCCGACCTCCCTTTACCGGAGCGGCAGTCGTGGGAAAACATTCTTGCAACAAGGGACGCCGACAATAGTAACCGGTTTTCTGATTCTTGTCACGCTTTGTTTGCAGATTTTTTGGCCGGCGACCCCGGATGCGGCCGACCTCGCCGCGGCACGCTCCCTGAGCCAAAAGGGCGTGCGACTGATTCACCAAGCCAGGTTTCATGAAGCGCTTGACGTATTCAGGAGAATGCGCAAGGCCTGTGGAGGCCACGACTATTGCCGTGCCATAGCTGAATTCTATCTTGGCCGCTGTTACTTGGAACTTTCCGATTTTGATCGCGCTCTTACCCGTCTCAATGCAGCACAGCGAATGTTCGTCGCGCTCGGCAAGTCTATGGATGCGGCCAAGACGCTCCACGCAAAAGCCCGTATCGCCGCAGAAAAGACCGATTATCGACGTGCCGTCGATCTCTACGGGAAAGTCCTCGCCACCCTGGGGACGCGCCCTTCCCAAGAAAAGACTGAGATATTCCTCGTGCACGCGAACAGGGCCAGGGCACTCATAGACCTCTGCCAATACCGGAGGGCCGCCAAGGACTTGAAAGACGGGGAGAAAATACTTGCCGGTCGTGGCAGCCCGCGGCAACTGGCAAGGCTCAACACCCTGAAGGGGTTGCTCCATTTTGAGCTGCAGCAGTACAAAAAGTCCGTGAGGGATTACGGGTCCGCGTTGAAGATGTGCCGGAAAACAGGTGATCTCAAAGGCCAGGCAGTCATCTTAAACAATATCGGATTGGTTTACGAATCACAATCGCAATTTGATAAGGCTATAAATAATTATGAACAATCTCTCAAGCTGTCTCGACAGTTTAATGACCCCGGCACTCAAGCATTCGCATTGAACAACCTGGGAAGCGTGCATTTCAAGAGAGGTGCATACAAAACATCACGTGAAATGTATGACAAAGCGCTGGCGATTAGAAAATCTCGGGGAATACGCAATTACACTGCAAATACATTAAACAATTTAGGTATTCTTGAATTTTATTCCGGCGATTACCGGTCAGCCGACGAACATTTCAGAGAAGCTCTCCGCATGTGCAGGCAAGTAGGTTCCCCCCTCATCGAAGGTTGGATTCTCATTGATGTCGGCATGATCTCGAAAGCACGGGGAGAACTGCCCCGGGCCCGCGCATCCTTCGAGAAAGCCGTCCAACTGGCCAAGAATATTCAGAACAGCAAGCTGGAGGCCCATGCACGGCTGAGAATGGGCAACCTGCTGGAATATCTCGGGGTCTTCGATGGCGCGCTTGAGGAGTACAAGAGGGCAGTGTCCATCCAGAAACGTATCGGGACACGACTCTGGGAGAGCAATACGCTTGCCGATATGGCCAACGTCCTGACGCGAAACGGTCTCTTGAACGTGGCCGAGATAACCTTTCAGCAGGCCCTGCAGCTCAAGCGCGACATCCGTGTGCCCACCGGCGAGCTGTTATGCATGTTTGCCCTTTTCCACCTGGAGAAAGGACGGTACGACCGGACGAGAGAGGATGACGGGCCACGGCGAAGGCACGATCTCACCGAAGCGGCCCGTCTCATCAAGGAGGCTGAAGCGCAAATCGGGCCCGACGCCAAGAAGGATCTTATGCTGCTCACTTATGTGAAGGGGACATACCTCCTCGACGTGCACCCCGAGCGCGCTGTCCCCCAATTCCGAGAACTTCGGCGCCTCGCCACGGCCTCCGGCAGCATGAAGTTCTCTTTTCTGGGCTCGGTAGGTCTTGGCCTTGCCTACGAGTCGCTCGACCGACTGCCCGAAGCCGTGGACGCTTTTCAAACGGCCACGGACTACGCGGAAGAGATGAGAGACTCCCTTTCCGAAAAGGACAAGCGGATGTTCCTCCACGGAGAGGAAATTTTGGGCGTCAAGCATGTTCTGCCGTATGAAGCCTTGGCCAGAGTCCGGATGAAGTTGGGCCGCCCCAAGGACGCTTTGAAGAACTCCGAGTTCACCAAAGCTCGATCTTTCTCCGAGAGTCTGGCAGGGAGGACCGAAATACGGGTGGCCGGTGTTCCCGCGGAGGTCGTCAGGAAAGATCTTGAACTCAACCGGAAATTGGCGGCCCTCCTGCGGCAAGCCGAGAAGGCGCGAGAAAGCGGCGCCAAAGGCGCCCTAACTGATGCGGGAGAGCAGGCGGCCATGCTCCGAAAAGAGCTTCTGGCCCACATCAGGCGGCTCCGCCGCGACTACCCCCGGTTTGCTGCCGCGAAATATCCGAAACCTCAGGATTTGGCTCAGACCGCTCTCCGCGACGACGAGTGGACCCTTTCCTACGATGTCACCGATCACGGTCTCATGGGGTACCTGACCAAGGGCAAAAAGCTGGTCAAGGCCTGGCTAAATCCGATCACGCGCAGAAACCTTGACGGACTCGTCGAGCGGTTCCGGGAACCCATGAAAGATGTGCGGGCCGACAATCTTACCAGGAAGCTCAATGCCTTCGACCTCGCTGCGGGAAAGAAGCTTGCAGACCTTCTTCTTCGCGAGATCCTCGCTGAGTTGCCACCGGGCCAGCCGCTTATTATCGTGCCCGACGATTCTCTGGCGGACATCCCGTTCGGCGCGCTGGTGCTTAACAGCGGAGGGAAGATCATCGCGAAGGGGGGCATTCCGCAGGTTTCGGGTACGCAGCTCTTCGATGACCGCAACCCGGTTTCGTACTGTCAGTCCCTCAACGCGCTCACGCTCTCCCGAACCTACGGTGAGAAAAAGAGTTCGGGCCGCAGACTCCTCGTTATGGCTGACCCCGTTTTCCGTATGAGAGACGCGCGGTTGCAGGGCAAGCGCGACGAGATCCGCATGGCGAGCGCCCAAACCAAACTCATGATTCCGGTGGAGGAGGCCGCTAACGGGTACCTGGCCTTCGACAGGCTTCCTGAGACGGGCAGGCTGGCCGATGAGCTTGGACTGTTGTTCAGAGGCAACGCGGACATATTCACAGGCCTCGAGGCCACGAAGAAGCGATTGCTCGGGCCCTTGGCCGCCCATCTCAATCGATACGACAAGGTCGTCTTCGCCACCCACGGATATTTCGGCGAAAACATTCCGGGAATAGTGGAACCGGTGCTCGTTTTCGTTCGTGTCCCTCCCGGTACGGACGGGTTTCTCCGGATGTCGGAAGTAATTGGCTTGCGGATGAACGCTGACACCGTTGCCCTTACTGCATGCCAAACCGGTCTCGGGCGTCGCGTGTCGGGCGAAGGGACCATGGGAATGGGAAGGGCCTTCCGATTCGCAGGGGCGCGATCGGTTCTGATGAGCCTGTGGTCCGTTGCGGAACGTACCTCGGTTGACCTGGTGAGAGATTTCTTCCTGAAGCTCAAAGAGGGTAAATCCAGGCTGGAGGCGCTGCAATCGGCAAAAGACAAGCTGCGGAAATCGGGCTACAATCATCCGTTTTTCACCGAGGCCTTCATTCTTATGGGGGAAGTAAGGTAGACTGCAGGGCGTTTCCGGCGTCGCATTATGAGAAATTCATCCTTGCCGCCCACCGAGAAAGCCTGTACATTTTGGAAGATTACCCCGATCGAGGCGGTGAAGCCCCCGACGGTGTACTGACCACGGGTTTTCCAAGACGGGGCCGAAAAAGGGCCTCACGACAGCCTCCGAGTTACGTTGTGGATCGGCTTGTTCCGGATGGGCCATCAAACCCGCTCCACGTAGGGGCGCCTCATACTTTCTTGCAAGCCCAGGCGCCATGAGTCGACCGGCCCCTCGAATCGAGATGATTTCATAACTCAGTCGACAGGGTACGATCCGCCATGAACCGAGAGACGAGCGAAACTCTACGCGTGTTGGTTGTGGAGGACTCTGAGGACGATACTCTGTTGCTGACCAGACATCTGCAGCAGGGGGGGTACGATCCCCAGGTCGAACGGGTGGACAGCGCAAAGGCCATGGAACGTGCCCTTGAGGAGCGCACGTGGGACCTGGTGATATGCGATTATGCCATGCCCAGGTTCACTGTGTTCGGTGCCCTCCGGCTGATCAAGGAGCGGGGGGATGACCTTCCCTTCATCGTGGTGTCGGGTGCCATCGGCGAAGAGACCGCGGTCGCGTGCATGAAAGCCGGCGCCCATGACTACCTGATGAAGGACAACCTCAATCGTCTCATTCCTGCCATCAAACGGGAACTGGCCGAGGCTGAGATCCGCAGGGAACGAACCAGAGCGCAGGAAAAGCTCAGGAAGGCCCACGCGGAATTGGAAAGACGCGTTGATGAGCGTACCGCTGAACTCGTGCGAAAGAATGAGCAGCTTCTGGCCGAAATCAACGAGCGGGAACGCGCACAACAGGCACTGAAAGAAAGTGAAGCGCGGTTTCGACAAATCTATGACAAAGTCCCTCTGATGATACATTCCATCGATCGCGAAGGACGAATTCGCAATGTCAACCGAAAATGGCTTTCGGAGATGGGATACTCAGCGGCCGAAGTGCTGGGACGAACCATTGATTTCATTCTCCCGCCCGATATCCGCGCGACCGGGGGGAACATGCTTTCTCGTCTGTGGAACGACGGAGTGGAGGTCGATGTTGACACCAGGCTGATCAAGAAGGACGGAACCATTATCGAGGCCCTCCTCAACTCCGCGGTAATGGTCGACCCTACGGACGGACCGGTGGGTCTATCAGTCATCCAGGACGTAACCGACCGCAATCGAATGGAAGATCGGCTCAGGCAAGCCCAGAAGATGGAGGCTATTGGCACCTTGGCCGGCGGCATCGCTCATGACTTCAACAACATCCTCTACGCTATCGTAGGTTTTGTTGAGCTTGCCCTGGAGGACCTGCCGCCTGATGCACGGGGGGCCAAGAATCTCCGTGAAGCCCTCGAGGCTGCGGACCGGGCCAGGCACGTTGTACACCAGATCCTCGCCTTCAGCAGGCAGAGCGAGCAAGATCGAAGACCGATTCAGATCGGACCCGTAGTCACGGAAGTTATGAGGCTCCTCAGGGCGTCGCTCCCATCCACCATCGAGCTTCACCATCGGACCGAGCAGGACCTCGGATTGATTCTGGCCGACCCGACCCAGATCCATCAGATCTTGATGAACCTCTGCGCGAATTCTTTTCATGCCATGCGTACCAAGGGCGGCATGCTAGACATCAAACTGGAGAAAGCCTCCTTGGATGCTGATTTTTTCGAGAGGCATCCGCATGTGAGTCCCGGCCGACACGTCCGACTGAGCGTCCGCGACACCGGATCCGGGATTCCCGCTGATTCGATGCACCGAATATTTGAGCCATATTTCACTACCAAACCGAAGGGTGAAGGAACAGGGCTTGGCCTCTCGGTCGTACACGGCATCGTGAAAAGTTGTGGGGGAGCAATCGAAGTGCACAGCGAACCAGGGGAAGGAACCCTGTTTGAGTTGTACTTCCCCGTTTTCGGGGATCGAGAGGTAAGGCGTGAAGAAGCCGGAGAAGAGCCAGTGTACCCCGGCAATGAACGCATCCTTTTCGTAGATGACGAACTCGCCATTGCACAGCTCGGCCAACAGCTCCTGGAAGGCATGGGTTATGAGGTGGTGACGAGAACGAGCAGCGTTGAGGCGCTGGAACTCTTCAAGGTGAAGCCCGACTTGTTTGACCTCATTATCACTGACATGACGATGCCCAACATGACGGGCGTCGAACTGACCAGGGAGATAAGGCGACTCCGACCGGACGTGCCGGTTATCTTGTGCACGGGGTTCAGTGAGCTGATTTCAGAGGATGGCACACGGGCTCTCGGCATCCGTGAAGTGGTGATGAAACCGGTTCTCAAAAACGAACTGGCCGCGGCAATCCGCCGGGCCATCGACTCCTAAATCCCTGCTCGTAACACCAGCTCTTCCGGGAAGTGGTTCTCCCTATTCGGCCCGTTTCGAGGACGAGACATGAACAATAAAATGCGCCTAAGGAATAGTGGCTTCTCCCAAAACTGATCTGCACGGAACGTCATTGGTTTTTATACCTTTTTCCGAGAGCATAGGCGTAACAATCTACAAAAATGGCGAGACTATACATTCCGGAACCGTGGCCAACAACTGCACGGTGTCGCGGCGGTAGGGCCTGTTCTTTCGTTGACGGCCGGCGGCGCCTGGTTCCTGGTTCAGGGCAGGCGCCGCACTGTTCGGCCGTCACATATGCATGTCTTGATGCGGAGAAATTCAGCTCCTATAAACACTCAACGAACATTACAAAGACACTGTCTGGAAAGGCCGTCGGCCTCTCCGGGAGAACTGTTACCCCCTACCTGTCTCACCGCCGTCTCATGCGGTGTCGATTGCGAAAGTTCTACTTGGCTTTACGGGGTTCGGACCCCATCATTTCCACCGGCGGCACTTCCTGATGCTCAGACAGAGCTTCAAGCTGGTCCTTGGTCAGGGGCTTGCCGTATGCTGCGTATTGCACCATGGGCTTGGCAGGATTTTTCAAGGGCACCCATTTCCCGTCCTTAAAATCCATATATGCGCACTCGTATTCCACGCCCTTAGCTACAGGAATGACCCCTTTGAGGTTTTTCACCTTTCCGTTTTCCAACCAGGTCAGCTTGAGTTTCTTATCCTTGACGACCTTCTTGGCGATTTCCGTTCCGTGGCATGCGTCACATTTTCTACCTTGTTTCATGACGGCATGGCCCATGTGAGGCGCAAACATCAAGAAAGTCTTGTTTGGTCGCACCACAAAGGTCTGCATGTCCCCTGACGTGACTTTACCCCTGTAGTTGATGAGAAAGAGCCAATCATGAACGGGAATAGCCTTACGCTTCCCGGTCTTGACGAGATAGTCAAAGTGGCAGTTAGTACAACTGATAACGTGTCGTATATGACAGGCCTTGCAGTCAAGCTTTCCCTCATGGACCGAATGCGCGTCAGTCGGCTTGATGGAGTCGTGGCATTTCTCACAACGAGTGTCCATCGCACCAGGCTGTTTCAGCGAGTTATACTCTGTACCGTTGCCATGCATTTCCCGTTTCGAGTGACAATCCGTACAAACCATTCCCTTGGCAAGATGCACATCATCCTTCTTTGCAGCATCGTTGATCCTGATCATGGCTTTTTCTCTGCCATGACATTTCAAGCACATAGCTTGGCGCTGGGCAGCCTTGATCGTGTAGGCAAGGCGCTTTCCCCGCACTGTCCGGTGACATCGGTCACAACCGGCGATGTGGCAGTTTTTGCATCCGAGCTTGGAATACGGTATTCCTGTAATGTTTTCGAGACCGCCGTTCGCCTTGCTATACCAGAATCGCATCCCATTAGCTGTGAAATGCAGACTCTTAAGGAAGAAACACTCCTCGCCCGTGACATTTTCGGGTGGAGCAGCACATGCTGGCCATGCCCCTGCTATGAAAGCAAGGACGGCCAAGGCCAGCGCCAACAGAATACCTTTCCGCATGCACACCTCCTCTCTGGGCCATGGCAAGACCGGGACGTTGTTCGGTGGTGGCCCACTTCACTGCAGATCAGTTTGACGGTTTCATCGTGACAGAGAAAGCCACTATCGGAATGTGGCGGCGTAGACGCTCCAGGCTGGGTTTTCTCGTCCTGTCCAGCAGTCACCTTTCCCCCCCTCTTGCGTACGTACCACCCCATGCAGTACGATGGGCGTTGCCGTCCAGGGTTTGGCTGCGCAACCAGGTTATCTTTTGTCTAGCTTGGTGGCCCGTGTCTGGCCGCCGTTAAGCGATGCAGTTAATGCATTTTTTGTGCCACATGGAGGCAGAATTCCAGAAAAGTCATCCGTCCGGCTCTGTGGCTCGAAACGCCGTACAAAGCGTTCACTGCACCCAATCTTCAGACCAGGATTGTTTCACCCTGCAACCTAATCACGGGAACAAGTGTTGCAATTCGCATCCATGGAGCTTCCCCTGTCCGTGGTCAGCGAACATGGGTATCATTACTTAACCGTGGTCCGTGATCCGAAAAGCCGGGCGGCGGTCTTCGTCGGCCAACAAAAGGACTCCGACGCACTGGCTACATCTTGGAGACAACCGAAGGCTTCCAGGGCCAAGGTCGAAGCCATCGCAACAAGTATGCCGGCGGCCGCAGCAGTATTCTGCTGTCATACGTTTACGTCCGACAGCCGTCAACGCAGAGAAAACCAGCTCCTATAAACACTGAACGAACGTTATAAGGACCGTGTCTGGAGAGGTCGTCGGCGCGTCCCGGTGAGTTGTTGCGACGAGTGAACAAACGCGCTGGCATTGTCGCATTCCGTCATAGTGGGCACATCCATGACTGAGCCGGCTGAATTCCCCGTCGACTTTCGTCCCATGCCCACTCCCGAACAACCGCTTTTCTCATTCCCGGTACCGGCTTTCGAGGAAACGGGCTTCCGCACTGCCTTCACAGTTGCGAAAACACCGTTTCCGTTCTCCAATCAGCGGCGGCCGCGCCGGTGCTTGCCACCACCCTTACCTCCTCCGCGAGCATGGCTCCCGCCCGAATGAAACGATCGACTCACGGAATGTCCTCGGGAATGGTGGCCACTGTGGCCCCTCAATGACCGACGAACAATGTTACGCAAATATTTGAATCCTCCCTGAGGGCTCCCGTAGGACTTGTGTCCGTAAGCGCGACGCAGATGCCGGTAAACTCCATGCCGCCGCGGAGAGTGCCAATACCCGTAAGAGGGATAGGCATCGGGGTAAACCGGATAGGGAACATATTCCACTTCCGGAGGGGTGACCACGACATTGGCGACAAAGGCTGGAACAGCGGGCCCCTGAATCTGAGGACCGTACACCCAACCCCGAATGGGCCTTGCAATCTCAGCCCACCGATCGCTCCAAACGCCGGTCAGCCTCAGCCTGGAACCCAATTCAGCACATCCGATAATAGGGGCTGACGTGCTGGGCCCGGTTCGGATGCGAAGACATCCTTCCGGGTTGTCAACACCGACCACCACTGCAGTCAAGTCCGGCGCGGGGACCAGCCCGGTTGCCGACAGCGAAATCATTGGCAGGCCCAAGATAAGAATAATGACTGAGATTGCCTTACCAATCGGGCCAACGCTCACTATATTGCCTTTCATTTGAGTTCCTCCCTCGGCACGGATTTGTCTCTGACGAGATCTTCCCTTCGGTTGGTACAATTCGCGGCCAAAGACCGCTCATTTCAAAAATTCCCGGGACCAAGCCTAAAGTCATTGGAATTCCTTTTCTTGGGGGCTCTGTCCCAAAGGGACGAACGAAGACGACAGGAGGTGAAAAACAAGAGGTGAGAGAACCACGCTACGGATTTTCAAAAAACGTCAGTGAACTCCGTTACATGTTCCTGATTTGGACGTGAGATGGTACAACGTGCTTACACTTTGATGCGATGTAAGGTGAAGACAGGGGACCTTGTGGAAGTGATTCTTGCGGCTGGTTAAGGTGAGCATTTTCTGGGCGACCGACGCATCGTCCCTCGCTTGGGGCCGGTGTTCCCTGAAACTATCATCCTCGCGCCATGCTTATGGTAATTCATGGGGAACCGTCCTCCGGCCCGTTGCCGGGCGTCCCGTGAGGAGGGGACTCTCCTGCGCCGTATGCCACAATTCTTGTCCTCTGGAGTTGATCGATGTTTTGCGCTCCAACCAGAAGCATCGCTTTTCTCAGTTCCTGGGTGAACACCCCGATTCTCTCGATGACCGCTCTTTCGGATTCCATGGCCGGCAGAAGGAGAGGCAGCGCAAAACCGACCAAAGAGGTTTCCATGGCAAGAGCCTTGGCGCACTCCACACCTGTTCTTATGCCACCGGATGCAATGAGCGGTATATCCACCGCCTCACGGCAGATACGTAGCGATTCCGCGGTGGGAATACCCCACTCGAAAAAGGACTGCGCGCTGTCGGCTCCCCGGTAGTGCTCGACTCTGGCAAAGCAGGTTCCTCCTGCGCCGGCAACGTCGAGGCAGGCAGCTCCCGCGCGTTCCAAGAGCTTTGCCACGGGACCGGAAATTCCGCAACCGACCTCTTTGATGATGACCGGGAAATCGACCCCTCGGCAGATCCTTTCAATGGCTTGAGGAACCTCGGTCCAGTCCCTGTCCCCTTCCGTCTGAACCATCTCCTGGACAGGGTTGAGATGAACAGCCAGGCCGTCGGCCTCTACGGACCTGACCATGGCTGCAATGTCATCGATACTGAAACGAGGAAGGTTTGACGCTCCTATGTTGCTGAGCAGGAAAATGTCCGGGGCAACGTCCCGGACAGAGTATGTCCCGGTGAGCGAGGGATCTTCCCACATGGGACGCTGTGATCCGAGTCCCATCCCGATATTCAGTTTCTGTGCCGCTCGAGCCAGATTCCTGTTTATGTCTTGTGCATCCGGAGTTCCTCCGGTCATGGCCTCGATGAAGAAGGGCAAATCGAACACTCTTCCGAGAAACTCTGCGGATGTGTCGATGTCCGCGGGATTCAGTCCGGGTACAGCAGGTGCCTCGAACTCGTAGCGCTCAAAACCATTGGTTTTGATGAACTCGACATCTTTCTCCACACAGATTTGAAGGTGATCCGATTTTCTGGACGATGTGGACACGGTAGAAGTCTCCTCAAACAATTCCGCGCTCGCTGCAGACTGCACGTTTCCCGACAACCAAACCGCACGATGGATGGCTGACCGTTCTCCCACGGCCCTCAAAGCGATCCCAAACATTCGGAGGCGAAAAGGGTCTCTCGGGTAGTTTCTCAATTTACCCGGCCCTGGCCCTTCCGGTCAATGTCATAAGGGGAGAAAGACTGCAAAGGTGAAAAGTGTTGTCAGGGATCCCAACGTGACCTATGGTGAGATTCCAATGGCAAAAAGCGGCCGCGGTTTCTCGTCGATCGTGTTGCAGCCCATGCATATTCTTGCCGAAATGGCCTCGCGGCGAAAGAACGTCACATGTCCAGACGTCTTGAGGATTCTCACTTGTTGATGGACCGCAACTCTGTTCGAGCGGTTGGACGTCACGGATTTGCCTGGCTCATGGCAGTGGCGGTTGGGACTGTTCTCGTATGGCATTTGCCTGGCGGAAATTACCTTCTCTACCCCTTCACCATTTTGGCAACCTGGTTTCACGAGATGGCTCACGGTTTGGCCGCTCTACTCCTGGGAGGACACTTCAGGAAGCTGCTCATCTTCTCAGACGGTTCAGGTTTGGCGTCTTACAGCGGGCCACTGTTCCTGGATCGGATCGGGCGAGCCTTGGTGGCCGCGGCTGGACCTCTGGGGCCACCGGTGGCGGGAGCAAGTTTGATAATAGCTTCGCGCAACACCAGGTCCGCGTCTCTCTGCTTGAAATTGCTGGGCGCCTTTCTGCTTATTTCAACAGTTGTTTGGGTGAGGTCCTTGTTTGGATGCATTGCTATTCCCGTTATCGGCCTGATCATACTCGCCGTTGCTTCGAAGGGGTCACCACGAACGCAAAAATTTGCCGTTCAGCTCCTCGGCGTCCAGGCCTGCATCAGCACCTACCGTCAAGTCTCGTACCTGTTCACCTACTCCGCGGGTCCTCTCGGTATTTCCGATACGGCTCAGATTCAGCAGGCACTCTGGCTTCCCAATTGGTTCTGGGGAGCATTGTTGGCCGTATCATCTTTTCTGATTCTCGTCATGAGTCTCCGGGTTGCCTACCGTTCCTGATCGGATCTGATCCGACTTGGAAAAGGAGCCGATTGTTAAGAGGGGAGCCGACATTTCGCAGGAGAACGTGACATCGTGGCCAGTGATTGAACTCGGTCGGACGCATCCACCAGGAGGCTGTTCCTTTGAATGCGCCAGGCAACGAAGATCACCGTGAGTGATCCCTTCCGGTAGAACCGTCAGTGACAGTGGCTATTTGAATTAGCCTGGAGCAAGCTCCTTTTTTCAAAAGGCGTAGTCTTCTTCTCCTGACAGGATGCCCACGAGCCCTTGTGTCGTATAGGCCTGGCACTTGACACGTCTGGCGACGGATGCGGTCAAGCGGCGAGCAAATCTTGGGGCAATTCAAGGGTACTCGAGGAGCCCCTCTCCACCGCAACCATCTTTTGGATGAGTTCGATCACGAGTTCCGGATCGATCCGTTCGGTATGGTCGGCCTCAGTAAAAGCCATACGAATCGTCCGGTTTCCGTCTATTACGAATGTTGCGGGTAACGGCAGCTCAAAGGTATCGTCGCCGTTGTAATCCCGAAGATCCACGCCCGTATCCTCGAAGATTGGTCTCAGCGATCCCGGCAGCGTGAAGACGATACCGAACCGCCGGGCGACCTGATTTCCTGGATCGCTGAGCACCTGGTGAGAAAGGTTTATCTTCTCCGCCGTCGCCATGGATTGATCCAGCGTCTGGGGCGAAATGGAGACCAGATTCGCTCCAAGCTCCGCGATCCGGGGGAGTTTGTCCTCAAGATGTCGCAGCTCAGAATTACAAAACGGACACCAGTTGCCCCGGTAGAAATTTACGATCAAGGGTCCCTTCTTCACCAAGTCGCCCAGGGAGACGATCCTGCCCCACACGTTGGGGAGGGCGAAATCGGGCGCCGTATCACCGGCTCTCAAACATGTCTCAGCAATTCCCGATCGTTCCAGTTCAATCACTGCTCGATCCTGAATTGCCAGCGTCGCAGAGGGAATTGCCTGCCTGACAGTGCCTCTCAGTTCGGCAAGATTCCGGGTGAGCCAGGGAGTTCCTACATCCGAGAGGGCGGCTCGTCGATAGCTCTCCCATGAGATGCGGGCAGTTTCGTCATCTCCGGACAGCACCGCTTCGGCCCACTGGAGCTTATGTATCTCCTTTATCGTCTGCGGAACCCTTATCTGTTCCCGAACACGCAGTGCCGCTCTGCGGGAAAAGTTGCTCTCTAACATTGCTCGTTCCTTTCTGCACCATTGTCGAAAGCTTTGACCCAGCTGATGAAATCTTTCACGGTCCGCTTGAGGAGGCTTTCTCCAGCCGGAGCACCGGTATACAAAGGCAGCCTCGCATCAGCCACAATCATCGGCTCCTTACACGGTAATCACCAAGGAACGTAACCCCTCCTAATACCAATTCGATGCAGCATATCGGTGAAGGATTCGCGGAAAGCGAGACAGTCCCTCAACCTCATATCAAGGAGGCTGACAGGGAAACGCACCCGGCTGCCCGGGTGTCGCGTTGGGGTTGATTTCTTGCGCTTCTCCGCAGGCCGTCCAGGACGCGGCAGAAATGGTCATAAGAAAAACCCAGATGACTGGGCCCGGAGATCCGTCTCGCGCCTCAACGCCGTTGAAGCCGCGAGCATGAAATCGGAGTTGAAAGGCCAGAGGATAGGCGCCGGCCCGGATCACTCGATCGCTTCGAGCTTGAAGATCACCGGCCTGAACCAATCGGAGCAGCCGCTAATAATAAGACCGGGACGTTTCATGCCCGGGAAGGTGCCGCCTCCCACAACGTGCAGGATGTCCCTCCGTATGTCCGCCCAGGCCCACGGGCAGAAACCTTCCGGCGGGGCCCACACCTGCTCTACCACGAACTCCTGTCCTTCGCTGAGATAGTCACATGGGCCGGGATGTGTGTCCGGCTTCTCCAGATATTCTTCGATCAAGTCCTGGTTGATGGTTCGCTTGAGCACCGTGATCTTGCATTTGGTCGTTTCGGACGACATTTATCGACCTCCTCGCTCGTTTGGGCTCCACGCGGTGGGCGATGCTAAGGGCTTGGCAAGGCTATTAGTCTCGTCTCGCAACATACTCCGGAGGAAGTTTCCCGGTCAACCGATCTTTGGGTGACTCGGACAGGACTTCAGATACGCGAGGGGAGGGCGGTTGGTCTCCGTGTCGCTGCGAGAAGTGAAAGAGCTGAGGAATCACGGTCCTGGTAATCGTAGAGATGTCCTTCATCCCGCAACCCACAGGACTCGGAATGACATTCTCCAGGGTCTCCCTTATCCCTAGGGGCCGAACGATTGCTTCAGCTCGTATCACGCCGTTCTCCCGGAGGTATCGGTTCCGTTTTCCTTGACTGGTTTCCCGCGGACCGTTACGGTAAAGCACTGGGGTTGGTGGGGGTCCGGTTGGACTCAAGCTTACTCGTTTTCCTGACGTCGGAGAGGCTCATGAAAAAAGGGGGTTCAACGACAGGGGGGCCGAGTCCGCAATTCCGCGGAGAATCCGTGGGGCGGGGTATCCATGACGGAGAGCCTGACGAGCTTTCCGTGACCAGTCGGTCAGTCGGGGGTGTGGCACTTGCAGTCCTGCTGCTCGTCGGCTTGTACGTTGCAAGTGAGTACAATTATCTGTTGTTCCACACTGTCGTCGAGGTGTTCTCGGTTGTGGTGGCATGCACCTTCTTTTTCATAGCCTGGAACGCCCGTCGGATGATGGACAACAACTACCTGTTGTTCCTCAGTATAGCCTACTTCTTTGTTGCAGGATTCGATCTGATCCACGCGGTCACATATAAGGGGATGGGCGTTGTTCAGATCGGCGGCGCAAACCTGCCGACGCAACTTTGGATTGCAGCGAGATACCTGCAAAGTGGTTCGATTCTGGCGGCTCCACTCTTTTTCAGCAGAGCACTAAGGCCCTATCGGGTTCTCGGGGCGTTCACGGTCATCTCTGCCCTGATCTTGGCCTCTATCTTCTGGTGGCAGATCTTTCCGAACTGCTATGTGGAAGGAGTCGGCCTGACCGCGTTCAAGAAGATCAGCGAGTACGTGATTTGCATCATGCTCGTCGCCGGGCTGCTCCTGCTCGTGAGGATTCGCCGACACTTCGATCGACGCGTCTTCCTCTTGTTGGCGGTTTCCTTCTTCCTCACGATAGGATCGGAACTGGCTTTTACCTTCTATGTCAGCGTATACGGCCTCTCCAACCTTATTGGACATTATTTCAAACTCATAGCATTCTACGCCCTGTACAAGGCAGTCATTGAAACGGGCTTGAGGAACCCGTACAATCTCCTCTTCCGAGAACTCAACCGGGAGAAGGATGCGCTTCGTGAAAGCGAAGAGAAATATCGGGTTCTTTATCAAAGGACTCCGGCGCTGCTTTTCTCGGTCGATCAGGTCGGCCGCATAGAAGGTGTAAACGATTATTGCCTGGAGATACTTGGGTACAACAGGGATGAGGTTCTTGGACGCAACATATTGGAGTTCTTGACAGGGGAATCACCGGAGTTGGCCGCCGCGATTCACCTTCCGGAACTCTTTCAAAGCGGTCAAGCACGAGACCTCCCGGTGCAAGTGCTGAAGAAGAGCGGCGGGGTTATCGACGCGCTCATGTCGGCGGTTGCTCAGCCGGGCTTACATGGACAGAGAATACAATACCTTGCAGTTCTTACCGACATCACCGACCGAAAGATCGCGGAACGACAGATTGAAGAGTCATTGAGGGAAAAGGAGGTCCTCCTGCGCGAGGTACATCATCGGGTCAAAAATAATCTCAACGTCATCCACAGCCTGCTCAGTTTACAGTCAGACTACGCTGCGGACGAGTTCCATAGACGGATGTTCGAGGAGACCCAGGCGCGGGTGAGGTCCATGGCCGAGGCCCACGAGCGACTCTACCGATCCGAGAGCCTTGCCACGCTCGATATCGATGACTACGTAGGCAGTCTCGTTGACCATCTTGTCGGGGAATCGCCTGAAACGGGCGGGAGAATACATCTCAGCCGAGAGATTGTCGATGTCTCATTCGGGCTTGACACCGCCATTCCCCTCGGCATGATAGTCAACGAACTGGTCTCAAATTGCCTCAAGCACGCCTTTCCCGACGAACGCAAGGGCGAAATCGGTATATCCATACGGAGAATGGACGAAGATGAATTCGAATTGAAGGTGAAAGATGACGGAGCCGGTATCGGCAAAGAGATCAACTGGGATGCTCCCGATTCACTGGGCTTGGACCTCGTTGATGCATTTGTAAAGATGCTTCACGGCCGGATTGAGATCTCCGCAAACGCGGGCACGACGGTTCTGATCAGATTCAAGGAATTGCACAGGTCGTAGGAGACGGAGGATCGAATATGGCGTGCATCCTGAGCGTTGCAGACGAGCCGGTAATCGGCGGAGATCCGGAGAAACGGCTGGAAACAACCGGATATGAGGTGGCCGGTAAGGTCATGACGGAAGAAGAGGCGGTTCAGACCGCCCCGGACTTTCTCATCATGGAAATGGCCCTGCCTGGGGAGATGGACGTATGGAACTTGTGCATTGCGACAACCGCACTCGTTTCCGATGAAAGACCAAGCGAGCAGGTTTGGTATCGGGCATAGTGCACGCGTGTCAGGCTCCTGGAGAAGAGGAGGAGAAGATGAGCCGCCGGCGATCGACTGAGGCGACACCTCGGGAACGTGACGAAGTCAATTGGGACGATTATCTCACGTCATACTATGAGCGTCCTCAGAGCCTGAGAACCTGGTCCGGATTCGAAACGAAGGAGATCTATACCCCGCAAGATAGGTCCTCAGAGAACTACCGGGAGGACATAGGAGACGCGGGCGAGTTCCCCTTTACCCGCGGGATTCACCGCAACATGTTCCGGGGACGCTACTGGACGCGCAGAGAGGTGGTCGGTATCGGCTCACCCGCGGACACCCACGAGCGCGCGGCGTTCTGTTACGAGCAGGGCGGGTCGGGTTTGAACACCATAGCGGACGTGACCTACGAGATGGGACTCGACGCGGACCATCCCTGGGCCCAGAAGGAAGTCGGCCTGACCGGGGTCAACATCACATCAATCAAAGACATGGAAACCCTGGTGGGGGACATTCCTCTGGACAAGGTCAGTTGGTCGCTGATCACCGCGTCCACGGCCGCAGCTCCCACCATGGCCCAGTACGTGGCTGTGGCACGCGACAAGGGCTATGATATCAGTAAATTGCGCGGATCCATCCAGAACGATCCCGTTCATTTCCGGTACTGTGGGTTCCGGCCCGCGTGTCCGTTGGATCTGTCCATAAAACTCGGCGCGGACGTCATGGAATTCTGCACCCGGGAAATGCCCAAGTGGTACTACACCACGGTCAACATGTACGACCTGAGAGAGCAAGGCATCACTGCGCCGCAGGAAGTGGCGTTCGGTTTCGGTATCGCCATGTGTTACATTGACGAGCTTCTGCGGCGGGGACTCGACATAGACGAATTTGCGCAGAGATTCACCTTCTACGTTTCCTGTCATGTGGATTTTTTCGAGGAAATCGCGAAGATCCGAGCGGCGAGGCGGATGTGGGCCCGACTGCTCAAGGAGAAATACCACGCCAAAGCGCCTCGGTCCATGCAGTTTCGCTTCGCAGTTCATACCGCGGGGTGCTCTTTGATTCCTCAGCAACCGCTCAACAACATCGTGCGCATCTCCTATGAGGCTCTCGCCGCAGTGCTCGGTGGAGTCCAATCGCTCCATTGCTGTTCGTACGATGAGCCGATGTGTCTGCCGACGGAAAAGGGACACCTGCAGGCCCTGCGGACCCAACAGATCCTCGCGTACGAGACGGGAGTGACGAATGTGGCCGATCCCCTGGGAGGCTCGTACTACGTTGAGAGCCTCACCGACATGGTGGAGGAGGAGGCCATGAAGATCATGAAAGAGGTCGAAGAGCTGGGCGGTATGGAAGAGGCGATCAGAACGGAGTGGCTCGACCGCCGTTTCGAGATGGAGGCCGTGGCTCGCCAGAAGGAAATCGACCAGGGAGAGAAGCTCGTCGTCGGCGTGAACGTCTTCACCTCAGAGCCCGAGAATGAGACACCATTGGGAGTCCAGCGTGTCGCGGAACAATCGGCCCGGCGCCAGATCGAAGAGGTCATTGAGTTAAAGAAGACCAGGGATCCCGCCGGACTCAGCGACGCGATCAAGCGGCTGCGGGACGACGCGGCCGCGGGAAAGAACACGCTTCCCGCCATGATTCGGGCGACGGAGGCCTACGCCACCACCGCCGAACTCCTGGGCACGGTCCGTCAGGTCTTCGGATACTCATACGATCCCATGGGCGTCCTGGAATCCCCCTTTGACTGAACTGCCGGTGCAGGAGAGCGACACAGTGGGAAAACAGAAAATAAAGGTGGTGCTCAGCAAGGTCGGGCTTGACGGTCACGACCGAGGTGCCAAGGTGGTGGCCTCCCTGTTGAAGGAGGCCGGCATGGAGGTGGTCTACCTTGGCATGTACCAGATGCCCGAGGGCATTATCCGTGCCGCAATGGACGAAGATGCCGATGTAATCGGATTGAGCTACCTTTCAGGAGAGCATTTGGTGTACACTCCACAGATCGTGGATGAGATGAAACGAAACGGCCTCGATGACGTTCTCCTCGTCGTTGGTGGCTCATTCCCGCCCGAGGACATTCCGGTCATGAAACGGATGGGAGTGCATGAAGTCTTTAGAGGAGGATCGCTCACCGGATCCATCGTGGATTTCATCGAAAGGAATATGAGGCAAAAAAGCTGATTTATGGGTAGAAGACGACTCGCCGACCCTGAAGAAATGGTTGAGAAACTGCTCTCCGGTGATCGCCGGACAGCCGCAAGGATGATCACGCTCGTCGAAGACCGGTCCGAGGAGAGCAACGAATTGATGAAGCTCGTCTACCCGCACACGGGAAGATCCGTCATAATCGGAGTGACGGGGGCAGGAGGAAGCGGCAAATCCAGCCTCGTCGATCATCTCATCCGCAAGTTCCGCGAGCAGGACAAGAAGGTTGGGGTAATCGCGGTAGATCCGAGCAGCCCCTTTTCCGGCGGAGCCCTCCTCGGTGATCGGATCCGTTTTCAGAGCCACGCGACAGATCAGGGTGTCTATTGCCGATCAATGGGGTCCCGGGGCTACCTCGGCGGACTTGCCCGCTCGACCGCGGACGTGGTCCGCATCATGGAGGCCATGGGCTGCGACGTGGTTATAGTTGAAACCCTTGGTGCGGGCCAGGACGAGATCGACATCATGCACGTGGCACAGACCTGCCTTCTCGTGGTTACTCCGGGGATGGGCGATGACATCCAGGCAATGAAAGCCGGGATCATGGAGATAGCGGACCTGATCGTCATGAACAAGGCGGATCTCGAGGGTGCAAACCGATGTGTCAGAGGCCTCGAGGCGACCATAGAATTTGCCGTTTCCCAGGAGGAGAATGGCTGGGTCCCCAGGGTCGTTCCAACCGTAGCCGCAGCCTTCAGGTCCGAGGAGATACGGGGCATCGACGAACTGGTCGACGCCATCTGGGAACATCAGGCCTACCTCCGGGAGAGCCGCAAGATTGAGGACGTCCAGTCCAAGCGGATCGAACAGGAACTGGGACTCGTTTTCAAGGACGAGGTGGAGAAATTCGTCTTCAAGGGCCTCAAGGGAACCGGCAAGAAACGCCAATACATTCGATCAATCGCGGCCGGTCAAACCGACCCCTACTCTGTGGTTGAAGAGGTGCTCAGCAATCTTTTGAAAGCGTAGGATTGCTCAAATGGCGCATACGGATTCCCCCTTACGTCTAGGCTCGTGGCAGGGTGAACGGCAGAAACGAATCTGATACATCCGGGACCGAAGCTGTTGTCAAACCGGGCACCCCGCGTATGATGGAAGAGCAGGCTTCCTAAGCGAGAATGAAAGGCTCCAGACTCCAGCGACTCATTACTCTGTCATGCCAGGCCGCGACAGCCGGAGCCTCATAGAAAGTATGCCATGCCGGACGACCAGGACAAGGGCGAGACCAAATCGAAGCCAGACAGGCGAGACGCTTCCGAGCCGAAACTGGACAAGGACCAGATTCGCCGGTTCGTCAAAGACGTCAAAGCTGGTCTGCCCGACAGCGTACTCAAGACGAAGTACGCCCTGAGAGGACGTATGCTTGCGCTCCATAAGATGGTGGCCCAGGAATTCCTGAAGAAGTCGGCCGCGTCCCGACCGAAGAAGCAGATCGTCGCAGAGGAGGTGGTCCGCGACATCAAGGCGGGGATGGATGACGAATTCCTCAAGGAAAAGTACTTGCTCACCAACCGGCAGCTTCAACGGCTGTATCGCAAGATTATTGCAGGTCGCTACATGAGTGTCACCGAACTGGCGGATCGGCTGAGTGTCACTGAGAGCCAGATAACCGAAGCCTTTGCACAGGCGGCCTCGGCTACCGAGGAATTTGAGAAGGAGTGAGTTACCGGACTCTCCGGCTGCCAGCGGCCTCTTGGTGACTCACCATCCGCATCGCGGCCTTTTGCGTTGGTCAATCGGGCGGGGCCGGTGGTATAATGCCGTATCGCAGCTCAATGGGTGAACGCGAGCACGCCAACATCATCACGCTGAATGCTCTTCCGAACGGGGGTAGCCGGCCCCGGGGGTGTCTCCCATGCGGTTCTACGGTCTCCTGGCCTACGCAATTCCCCTCCTGCTCCTGGTGCTCACCACGGGTTTCGTGTTTACGATACTCATCCTATTCGCTCTCAGAAAGCACAAGGGAGCCTTAAAAGATCTCAAGCGCAGCACGGAGGTTCTCCAAACGAGGATCTCGAGGCTTGAAGCGCTCGTGGAAGCGCCGGGGGCTCCGATCCGGAAAGAGGAGGAGCCTGAAGAGCCTACTCTTCCTTCAGCGGTTCTTCCCGAGGAGGAGCGCATAAAGATCGAGCTTGCCCCCCAGGAGGAAGAAGGGGTCCAGCCCACTGCGCCCGAAGTGACGCCGGAGGCGGTTACGGCAGCCCCCCGGTGGACGGGCCTTGAGGAGACCATCGGAAAGCGCTGGATGACCTGGGGTGGCGCGCTGGCTCTCTTTCTCAGCGCGGGCTTCTTCCTGAAATACGCGTTTGACAACCAGTGGCTTGGGCCAACCGGTCGGGTAGTGCTCGGCATTCTTGCCGGCATCGTCCTGCTCGCAGTTGGCGACTACGGTATCCGTCGGCAAATGCGGGCTCTAGGCCAAGGTCTGATCGGGGGAGCCCTGGCGATCCTGTACGTTTCGCTCTTTGTGGCATTCTCGTGGTACGATTTGATTCCTCAGGGGTTCGCGCTCTTGTGTATGGTCGTGGTGACCTGCGCGGGTGTGGCGTTGGCCGTACTCCACGAAGCGATCCCCTTGGCATTCATAGCCATCCTCGGTGGCTTTCTGACGCCCGTCATGGTCTCGACAGGCCGTGACGCCAGGGATGCGCTCTTTTCGTACGTCGCCATTCTGAATCTGGGAGTACTTGAAGTGGCGTTCCTCCGCCGCTGGAGGGCCATGGATCTGCTTGCTTTCATCGGCACGTGGGCGTTGTTCACAGGATGGTTTTTCCACTTCTACCGTGAATCGGCCATGGCGCCGACGCTTCTCTGGATCGCCCTGTTCTTTCTGATATTTCTTTCAATCCCTTTCGCGTATCAGCTCCGAAAGGGGATTCCGTCACCCGTTGAGTCCTTTGTTTTGGCTCTTGCCAATGCCGCGGTGTCCTTTGCATACGCGTATTGGATATTGCGTGAAGACTATCAGTACGTGCTCGGGTTCGCTGCCCTGGCGATCTCCGTCTGTTATCTTGCCATGGCCGTTCTCGTCAGAAAACGTGTGGCGGAGGATACCCGCTCTCTTTTCGGTTTCGTGACTTTGACCGTGGTCTTTCTCACGCTGGCGGTGCCGCTTCATTTGAAAGTGCACGGCATAACGCTGACCTGGGCAATGGAGGGGCCGGTCCTTCTCTTCCTCGGCTATCTCTACCGGTATCGACCCGTGCGAATCGCGGGATTTCTCGTACTGGCACTGGCCGCGGGCAGGTTGTTCTTTTTCCATTGGCCCTTGCACACCGCCTACTTCGTTCCCATCTTCAACCGCTTTTTTGCCGCGGCAATGAGTGTGCCCTTGGCCGCAGCTCTGTACGCTGTGGTCCACCGGAAGAAACTGCCTGAAGCAACCGCTATAGACCAGTATTTGATGACAGCGAGTGCCATCTTCGCAGGCTTCCTCGCCCTGATAATTCTCCACGCCGAAATCAGTACCTGGCTGCAGTATCATGCTGTTCAGGCGAAGATAAGCCGATACTATCTCTCCGCGTGCGCGGTCACAGCTCTTTGGGCTCTCGGTTCCCTGGGGTATCTCGCCGCGGCGGTCCGCTCGGAATCGCGTGCAGCATTCTATTCGGGGCTGCCGGCGCTTCTCCTGTCCTTCGTCTTCCTTGTGGTCTCGTACGGCGAACACCGGTACGACGAACACGTCCTGTTCTTCAATCTGCGTTTTGCCGCGGGTCTGGTCCTTGCCGCTGCGGTTTTCGGATTTGCTCTGGCAGCAGCGGGCCGCTGGCGGCTCTTTCCGGAAGATGGGGGAATCCTCGCCAAAATCCTCTTCTCCGCGGCGGGCCTCGTACCGCTCATGCTCTTGAGTGCCGAGGTGTACACCTATTGTCACGACACAATTCGGAGTCGCAGCAAGGCCCGTTGGAGCGCGCAGATGTCTCTTTCCATCGTTTGGGCGGTCTACGCGGTGAGTATTCTCGTGATCGGATTCCGGCGACAGGTCAAACGGTTGCGGGTGGCCGCGCTCATCCTCCTGGGATGCGTTGCGGTCAAGGTCGTGGTCATCGACATGGCCCAGGTGCAACAGATCTACCGGATAATGTCGTTTGTCGTTTTGGGACTCATGATGATATCGGCTTCCTACTTGTATCATCGGCTCGAGAAAAGACTGGCTCAGCCTCTAGGAGACCGGCCATGAGAAAAGCGGTTGCAGCACTCCTATTCACCATCGTGTTGGGCCTCTGCCCCGCGGGCCGGTCCCCCGCCGCAGGGATCAAGATCGAGAACTGGTCCTTCATGGCTCCCATCGAAAGTGGAGATCGCGGACTCTTAGGGGTCGATCAGTTTGCCCTTTCTCCAGAGGTGCTCGATGCCGCTCTCCCGGACCTTCGCGATCTGCGCGTGGTCGCACGCGGGACAGAAGAAATAAGCTACGTATTGAAGTCCACAAGAGGGAGCATACACCGAATTCCCCTCGAGGTGATGATCTACAACCGGACCTACATTCCGGGTAAACAGAGCTCAGTGACCATAGATTTCGGTCAGAAAGTCCTGAAGAACCGGGTGAAGGTGGAAACCGGTGGAACGAACTTCAAACGCAGGGTGCGCATCCAAGGGTCGGACGACGGCCGAAACTGGCAGATGGTTCGTGATGGGGCCTTTCTCTTTCGGGTCCAGGATAGTACCGACAAAGGCGTCAAATTCGAAGAGAATGAGACGGAATTCCCCGACAACGATCTTCGCTACCTGAAAATCACCGTTTTCAACGAGAGCGGCGATAAATCGGTTGTCGACGTGAAGGACGTGACGGCTTGGCGTCTGGTCAGGATACTCCCCGAATCGGTCGATGTCCCCATCCGAAACGTGAACACGTCTGAGAAAGATCGTACCACGGAAATCAAGTTCGATCTGGGCTACCGAAACCTCCGGCTGTACGAACTAAAGCTTGCCTTTTCCGACGACAACTTCTTCAGACGAGTGCGCGTGCTCGGCCGCAATCGGCAAACACGAGTGGTGAGAATCAAAGCCGAAGACGCTCCCCACCTGGAACGCACGGTTAAGGAGCCATGGAAGAACATCAGGTCAGGAGCTGTTTTTCGATTCTCCGCGGATGGATCGCACCAGGAGTCGCCGGCCATCAGTCTGTCAGGTGGGAACTACCGGTACCTCCTCGTGAAGATTCTCAACAGAGACGATCCATCGCTTCGCTTCTCAGCAGCGACGGTTACCAGACGCGTCAATTATGTGGAGTTTGCGCCTAAGGTGCCGGACGGCTATGCCGTGTACGTAGGGAATTCCAAAGCCAGGCGCCCGTCGTACGATATCGGCCACTACATCGGCAGACTCCGCGATCAGGGGGTCTCTCGAGTCGTCCTGGGTAAGCTCGTTCCCAATCCCCGCCACAAGGCTGCGGAACGTCCCGTTCCCTGGAGCGAGCGTCACAGCGGCATCATCTGGATCGCTCTGCTGGCCATGGTGGCGGTACTGGGCATTCTTATCTATCGAGTCATCGCGTCCACCAGGACCACAGAGTCGTAATATCCATGCGTCTGCCAGTCCTCTCCGTCCTCGGATCTCCGCTTGAGAGACGTAATTAGGCTAAGGTGAGGAGGCCCTTCCTGCAAGAAGTGGCCTCCTCGGATTGTCTTTTGGAAAGCGAAATTATTTCACTCACTTTGTCTTAGCGACGATCCGTTTGAGTGCCTTGGCGGGGGAAAACCGGGGAAGGCGCATAGGGGGAATCGTCATTTCCTTCAGTGTTTGAGGATTTACCCCTCTGCGGGCATTCATCTCGACGACGCGGAAGGTTCCGAGTTCAGAGATCCGTATCCTCCCGTTTCTCGCTTTCAGGGAGTTGTGAATCGTCCCGACGAAGGCCTCGAGTGCCTGGGTAGCCGCCTTTTTGGAAATTCCGGCTCGTTCGGAAATGAGTTGCACGATTTCCGGTTTCGTCATCATCCAGCCTCCTTGTACACAAATAAGCCTTCCCTTCCGACGTGGGGTGACCGTGCGGAAAGGCGGCTTAAAAGTGCTCCCAGCAGGGAGCGTACACAGTTTTTCCCGGGGCATACGCCACGGGAGGAGAGTGACTCCCCCCCTGCCCCCCCTGGGTCAGAGGGGAGCAATCTTTGACTTCGTTCACCAAAATCCCATCAATGATACTGCTGTCGCCTTTGACTCAGGGATTCCTCAGAGGGCCGGGGCATGAAGCATTGTCCCCGTGACTGACCCACTTATCCGAGTAAGAAACAATGCAAGAGCCACACCACGATTGAGCCGAGCGGTCTGAGGGGCTGAACAGGCAGTCAACGGGCATTTCTCATTTGGCACGATCCTTGCCTTACCCCAGAATTGTCAACAACGCGGGCGACACTGTAAAGAAAGTGGACATTCTCGGGTATGGCCAGAGAAAGAGACGTCAGCCGGAAGTGGACCCGCTTCTGTGCAGCCCTCGGTGTACTGTACGAACCTCCCTTGAGCCTGGCGAACCGGTTGCGTGGCAGGCCCGAAGATGGTATATGCGGGTGGGGCGAGTGACGGAGGCCCACGCGCGGACAATGACTCAGAACACCAGGTATTAATGCTCGCGTTACTCCCCAAATCCCTTGGACTCTCGTCGGGAAGGGACCGAACGCATGGAAAAGATCGTGATCCGGGGTGGAAAGCCGCTCAAAGGTGAAGTCCAGGCGAGCGGGGCAAAGAACGCGATATTGCCGCTGATGTGCGCTGCCCTCCTCACTGGGGACGAGATGACATTCCACAGGATCCCGTCCCTGCGGGACATCAGAACGACGAAACAGTTGTTGCTCCAATTGGGAGTAAGACTGGACGACTTCGTTCCCGGCACCCTGAGGATCAAAGCCGGCGAAATCTTAGATCACACCGCTCCCTATGAGCTGGTCAAGACCATGCGCGCGTCGGTGCTCGCTCTGGGGCCCCTTGTTGCCCGAGAAGGAAGGGCCGATGTCAGTCTTCCGGGTGGGTGTGCGATCGGCGCTCGACCGATCGACCAGCATCTGAAGGGCCTTGAGGCGTTAGGAGCCAACATAGAGCTTGATCAGGGCTACGTGAAAGCCAGGGCTCAAAGGCTGCGGGGGACTGAATTCGTCTTTGACCTCAACACGGTCACCGGCACGGAAAACATCATGATGGCAGCCGCGCTGGCCAAAGGGACCACGGTACTGAGGAACTGCGCAATCGAGCCAGAAGTTGCGGAGTTGGCCCACGTCATCAACCGGATGGGGGGACGCATCGAAGGGGCGGGTACCGACACGATACGCATCGAGGGTACGGATCGGCTCCGCGGAATAGTCCACGAAGTGATGGCCGACAGGATCGAAGTGGGAACCTTCCTCATGGCCGGTGCGATTACCCGCGGAGACGTGACAGTGAATGGATGCGTGCCGGTCCATGTCGCCGCGCTGTTGCAAAAACTCGACGAAGTCGGATTGAGAGTGGAGACGGGCGACGAATCCGTGCGGGTCTGCTCGAACGGATGGATCAAGAGCAGCGATGTGGCGACGAATCCCTATCCCGGTTTTGCCACGGATTTTCAGGCCCAGTACATGGCGCTCATGTCGATGTCGGAGGGAAATTGCCAGATCACTGAGAATGTATTTGAGAATCGGTTCATGCACGTTCAGGAACTCGTTCGCATGGGTGCGGACATCCGGGTCACCGGGAGGATGGCGAACGTGAAGGGGGTGGACTGTTTGTCCGGCGCGCACGTCCAGGCAACGGATCTGAGGGCTAGTGCAAGCCTTATCTTGGCTGGTTTGGCAGCCGAGGGTGTGACCCAGGTCCACCGCGTGTACCACTTGGATCGTGGATACGAACAGATCGAGAAGAAACTTGCTCTCCTGGGAGCCGACATCGCGCGTGAAAAGGATGAGATGATCTAGCATCGGTTCAACCCATGCGGCTCCGTCGGAAGACTCAGTGCAGGCATCGATGCGGAAAGGGCGTGGGTGCAAGTGGCTTATGAGAAGCGGTAAAGTCTCCAGAAAGACGTCGGAAACGGACATCAAGGTGGCCCTGAAGCTCGATGGGTCGGGCAAACGAACCATTGAAACGGGAATCGGATTCTTTGACCACATGCTCGATCATGTTGCACGGCACGGGCTCTTCGATCTCGAAGTTCGGGCACGGGGAGACGTACACGTCGATCACCATCACACGGTGGAGGATGTGGGCATTTGCCTGGGGGAGGCGCTCCGGGAGGCGCTCGGGGACAAGTCCGGTATTCGCCGGTATGGGTCCGCAATCGTTCCCATGGACGAAGCCCTAGCGACGGTGGCATTAGATCTCTCGGGTCGTGCGTTCCTGGTCTATGCAAATCCGTTGGATGACCGGAGAGCGGGGGAGTTCCTGCTGGATCTGATCCCCGTTTTTCTCAGGGCGTTAGCAGACAGGGCGGGCATAACGCTCCACGCGTCGGTCCAAGCCGCGGAGAATCCCCACCACGCTGCAGAGGCCATTTTCAAGGCGCTTGGCAGGGCACTGGGGGATGCGGTGGAACGAGATCCCCGGGTGAAGGATGTTCCGTCGACAAAGGGCGTCCTGAAATAGTGTCCCCTCGCCCGGCGGGCGTCTGCGGACGGCAGGAACCGTTTCAGCGGCGTCGGTCCCCCGGGAACGAAGAGAAGCAATGTCGGTGTATACATGATAGTGATCGTTGACTACGGAATGGGCAATCTGCGCAGCGTCCAGAAGGGATTCGAGAACGTCGGAGCCGTCGCGGTCGTCTCCCGCGATCAGGAAGAGGTCCGCACGGCTGATAAGTTGGTTCTTCCCGGCGTGGGCGCCTTTCCTCAGTGCATGGAGAATCTGCGAGGGCTCGAGCTGGTGGACCCTGTCGTTGAATTCATCAAATCGGGAAGGCCTTTTCTCGGCATTTGTCTCGGATTGCAGCTCCTCTTCGACGAATCGGAGGAATTCGGGACCCACGAAGGGCTCAAGCTTGTACCGGGAAAGGTAAAGGCCTTCGACAGGAGCATGGGGCTGACCATTCCGCATATGGGATGGAACGAGGTCCATTTCAAGGGGGATGTGCCGATTTTCAGGGGAATCGAGAACGGGTCCCATTTTTATTTTGTGCACTCCTTCTACGTTGACCCGGCCGACAGGCGCGATGTCGCAGCTGAGACCGAGTACGGGATAACCTTTACCTGTGCGGTGCGCAGGGAAAACATATTCGCGGTGCAGTTTCACCCTGAAAAAAGCCAGTCCATAGGATTGCAAATTCTGGCTAATTTCTCACAACTCTAGCCGGCCCGCATACGGAGTCATGTCGAAAACAAACCAACTGTCGATAAAACCTGATTCCATTCCCGTTGTGATCCTGTGCGGTGGACAGGGAACGCGGATCCGAGAGGTGAGCGAGGTGATTCCCAAGCCGATGATTCCCATCGGTGGGAGGCCGATACTGTGGCACATCATGAAGATCTACGCGTCCCACGGGTTCACCAACTTTGTGCTCTGTCTGGGATACAAGGGGTGGTTGATCAAGGAGTTCTTCCTCAACTACCGCATGATGTTGTCGGATATCTCCATTTCCCTGGGCAGTCATGCGGAGCTGGAGTTCCACAACGATGTGGAGGAGGCCCATTGGCGAGTGACGCTTGCGGATACGGGTGAGCATACGATGACGGGCGGGCGTGTCCGACGCATACGGCAGTACCTGAAAGGCTGTTCGCACTTCTGCCTCACGTACGGAGACGGCGTTGGTGATGTGAATCTTGGCGCACTCCTCTCCCAGCACGTGCAATCGGGGCTGACGGGGACCCTCACGGGGGTGCGGGTGGCCAGCCGGTTCGGGAAAATCGAGTGTATAGACTGCAAGATAACCGCGTTCGACGAGAAGCCCCCCATGTCGGCGGATAGGATAAACGGCGGATTCATGGTTTTTGATGCGAACCGCGTATGGGACTACTTCGACGACCGCCCGGATCTCGTTCTCGAATCGGAAACTCTCTCGCGACTGGCTGCCGACGGGCAGCTTGGTGTGTTCGAGCACGACGGCTTCTGGCAGTGCATGGACACCCCTCGGGAATATCATCTTCTCAACGAGATCTGGGAAAGCGGCAGGGCTCGCTGGAAGATCTGGTGAGGCCACAGGGAGTTGTCCCCTGAGGGAATACCCCTGTGGTGTCGAGTTCCGTTCCGACGGTGGTGGGGGATCGTAGTTGCACGGCGTGGCCCGCGCTCATATATCATCCCACGCACGCGCGCATCGAAGACGTGAGAACCGGATGGGCGAACGAGAAAAAGAACTCAGAGCACAAATACAGGAACTGACCCGGGAGATCGGGGTTCTCAGACGGCGGACCGGCCGATTTGTGCCGGGCGAGTCGCCGGTTCCCTATGCCGGGCGCGTGTTCGACGAGCGGGAGATCGTTGCCGCGATCGACGCTATGCTCGACATGTGGCTCACCCTCGGCGAATACGGTGCGGAGTTCGAGAAACGACTGGCCGAATTCATCGGGACTCGCTTTTGCACCCTCGTCAATTCGGGCTCGTCAGCAAACCTCCTGGCCATGGCCGCGTTGACGAGCCACTTGCTGGATAATCCGCTGCATCAGGGCGATGAAGTCATTACTGTTGCCGCGGGGTTCCCCACCACGGTCAATCCCATTGTCCAGTACGGATGCATCCCCGTCTTTGTGGATGTGGATCTGCGGACGGTCAACGTGGAGGTGTCTGCGCTCGAGCGAGCCCTCAGCCCCAAGACCCGCGCGGTGATGATCGCCCATACCATGGGAAATCCCTTTGAAATCGACGAGGTCCTCGATTTCTGCCGTTCAAACGATCTTTATCTTATTGAAGACAACTGCGACGCGCTCGGAAGTGAATACCGGGGACGGCCTACAGGTTCCTTCGGGCATTTGGCCACGTGCAGCTTCTATCCGCCCCATCACATTACCATGGGAGAGGGCGGCGCGATTCTAACGGACGACCCGCTGCTCAGGCGAATCGTGCTGAGCCTTCGGGACTGGGGTAGGGACTGCTGGTGCGATTCCGGGCATGACAACACGTGCGGCCGGAGGTTCTCCGGTCAACACGGCTCATTGCCTTACGGGTACGACCACAAGTACGTATACAGTCACCTGGGATACAACCTCAAGCCCCTCGATCCGCAGGCCGCGATCGGGATTGTCCAGCTCGAGAAGCTTCCCGCGTTCGTGCGCGCGCGGCGCGAGAACCGGGAAGTACTCGCGGCAGCCGCGTACAAGGTCCCTTGGCTGCTCGTTCAAGAAGCAACCCCGGGCTCGGTACCGAGTTGGTTCGGTCTCCTGCTCACACTGACCGAAGATGCGCCGGTCGATCGCCGCGGAGTGGTCCAATACCTCGAGCAAAACAGGATCCAAACCAGGCAGCTCTTCGGAGGCAATCTGCTCTGCCAGCCGGCCTACCAGAACATTCGACACCGGACGGTAGGGTCGCTGGAGAACAGCAATATCATCATGGAGAGGACATTCTTCGTGGGTGTGTACCCGGGGCTTGACGCGGAATCCCGGTCGTACCTCGCCGCAAAGCTTTCCGGACTGGCCGGGGCCTTTTGATACGGTGAGTCTTTAAAGGGATGGGGCTGGCTCCCCTGCCCCGTCATAGGGTGTGATGGAAAATCCAAGCGAACACAAACGCGCGTTGATCTCGATCATTCTGCCCGCATTCAACGAAGAGGACAATATCCCTCTGTGCTATGACGAGATCACCCGGGTGATGTCGGAGACGGACTGCGACTACGAGGTTCTTGTCATCGACAACGATTCCTTCGACGCCACGGGAGAACGGTGCCAGGAGATCTGCGAAAAGGATCCTCGCTGGCGCTACGTCAAGTTCAGCCGGAACTTTACCGCGGAACACTCCATGGCCGCGGGTCTTCGCTACAGTAAGGGTGACGCGGTCGTCACCATGTGGAGCGACCTTGAAGACCCTCCGGACCTCATCCGCGAATTCATAAAGAAATGGAAAGAGGGATATTCCATCGTGTACGGGGTGTACACCGAATGGCAGGGAGCTTCATGGGCACGCAAGACCCTCGGGAACCTGTACTATTGGCTCGTCGATTCGTTGTCCGATCTTTCGCTGCCCGGGCGTTCCGCGGATTTCAGGCTCATGGACCGGCAGGTCGTCAACGCGCTCAACCGACTCCAGGAGCGAAACCGGTACATGCGCGGGTTGGCTCATTGGGTCGGATTCCGCAAATATGCGATCCAGTACGAGCGGCGACCTCGAAAGTTTGGCGAGAGCAAAATGCCGATCAGACAGTTGCTCCCGTACGCTCTCCAGTCCATCTGCAACTTCTCGGTGAGACCCCTGCGGCTCTTCATGGCCCTCGGGCTGCTCGTCATGGTACTCGCGGTGCTCGCTGCGCTCGGATATTTTGCCGTGTACCTCACCTACGGAACCAAGGCGCACGGAATATTGACCGTCGTCCTGCTCCTCCTGGCAAACATGGGACTGACGCTCTTTGCCATAGGTGTGCTTGGCGAGTACATCGGCCACATCTACACGGAAGCCAAGGAACGTCCCCTCTGGATCGTCGAGAAGGCCATCAACATAGACATCCCCGATGAGCACCGTTACGGCTGATACCGACGCGCTTTCGAATCAATGAGATTCAGGTATGTCGACCTGCCGCTGTCACTTCTTTGAAAGCCCGTTGGTATCGGACGGTTGCCCCTTTCGCGTCCGGTCAGTGGAAGGGGTACCGAAAACGTTCTCCTCTGGAGGGAGAGGGCAGGGTGAGAGCAATCACTTTGTACGCAGATTTCGACGCGGTCCACGGGATCAATACCCGGATTGTTATTTCGTGAACAAGTCCGTCCTTCCTGTCACCGCAACAAATCTGTTCCGGACGGTTGGATTGACGCACCCGGACATGAAATGTTTATAGTCTTGCGTCCTGAACTCCCGTATGCCTCCCGGCTCAAAAACATAGATTACGTCGTTAGTATCCCGGTCCTTTTCCGGGGTTCTCTCCACGAAATCGTGGAGAAGGAGCATCTTCTTTATCTTTCGCGTCTCGGTTGTCGGCAGTTCCGGTATCAAACGGACGAACCCGGGCAAGGCGTACGTGGGCAACTCCTTTGTGCAATAGTCGTGGAAGCCTTCTATGTCGAACTCACTCGGTTGGGGGGTCTCAATAACGTAAAGGGGATTGTCGTTTTCGTTGCTGTCAACAAAAGGGACGCCGACAACAGCGCAGTTGACCACTTCCATGTGTTTCAGAATAATGCTTTCAACAAAGGTGGTTGAGAAATTCTCCCCTTTGGTACGGAGCCTGTCTGTGCCGGTTCTCCCGAGGAACATTAGGAAGCGCCCGCCGTTCTTTTCGAACGCGGCCCCAAGATCGCCCATATGATAGTATCCGTCGTCATCGACTTTCTCCGCGCTTTCCTCCGGCAGATTATAGTAGCCCGTAAAGGCTGAATCCCCAAGGGATTCTTGGCTGACCACGATCTCTCCGACCGCCCTGTCGAAATTCCTTATGCCCCCCTGGTCGTCAAGGAGGGCCAGTTCACATTCCTGGCCAGTTGATTGGTTGACGATCTTTATGTCTCTGCCCGGAATGTACTTGCCCACGCTGTATTCCGGAGTGTCCGGAGTGACGATCGCCACCGCTCCGACCTCAGTGGATCCGAACATCTCCGAGAATATCTCCAACCCGAAAATCCTCGAAAATAGAGCTCTATTCCGTGCATTAGTTCCGGTGCTGGCGACCGTCCTTAAAGGAAGATGAGCGTAGTCTGCTTGCTCACCGACCGTATTGAGAACGTACATCACAGGATCACCCACACTGTTCCATATCGTCGCGCGGGAATCCTCCAGATCGCGTACGAACTGACTCGCGCTGAACCTGCGTCGTATGAAGAGCTTCGCGCAGTTCATCAGGGCCGGCGCCACATTCAGGTAAAGGGAGTTCGAATGATTAAGAGGCATACAGACATATCCCACATCGTCGGGATTGTAGTTGACCAAGCCTGTGCACACTATTCCAACGTCGTAGAGCTTCTTCCATGTTACCTCTATACCTTTCGGAGCGCCCGTGGTGCCTGAAGTGAATATGATGACCGCGATCCCATCGGAGGCCGGTTCCACCGGAACGAATTCGTTGCTTTTGGTCCGGTCGATCGTCTCCTCGATCGTGGCGACACCCTCGGGATGGTTCTGGGGTATCCTCTCTCGGGCCACCACATAATCCGGATACAACGATGGCATTGGAAAACGTCGTTGGACCTCCAGCACAGACTCCAGAAAAGTCCTCCTGGTTCTCGGCTGTTCCGCGTCATCAGCAAAAAGCACATCCACATCAATGTTTCTGATGTCCGCGGCCAGCTTCTCGCCGACCTGCGCGTTGTTGATGCCCACGAGGGTCGAGTTCGTTAACGCACACGCGCCAAAAAGGTAGAGGACTTCCGGTGTGTTCTGCATATAGAAAGCCACGTGAAAACGATCCGTGTCCTCTCTGCCCTTTTCTCGTCTGAAATTCCGTATTACCTTGGCGTAATCGATCGATCTCTCGTAGTAATCACCATAGGAAACGTAATTGACCTCGTCATCTTCTCCCCTGAACATGAGAAACGTGCGGTCCCTGGAGGCAAGGTGTTGCCCGAAATAGCTTATAATCTCCGCGAACTTCTTTCCCTTTATCTCCTCGATGAACATGATCTCCTCCCAATGGCGAGCGGTTACGAAAATTCCGCGTAGACGGACAAGAACAGTATCCCGGAAATCATCTCCGCTCAGTGTTGTTCCCACCGGCAACTGCTGTCCCGCGGTTGAGGAATCGGACCAAAAAACAAGCCCAAAGGAGGGCGATCAGATAGGACAAAATCACGTCACTCGGCCAATGAGCACCCAGCGCGACACGAGCGGCCCATCCGATTGCCAGTAATACACCGCACACGACAATCGCCGCGGCCCGGAGGAATCCCGACGTCTGTTGACCAAAGAGGACTGCCAGGAATCCTATGGTTGAAGCATAGGTCAGGGCAAAACCCGATGGAAATGAATATCCTGAGAGCTTCTTGGCCACATGGATCAGATCCGGAGAGGGGCGAGGTCGCGCGACCACTGACCCAAGCCCCTTGCCGACGACCCACATGCCGGCGAAACAGGCCAAGGCGAGCACGGCAGCACGCCAACCAGCCAATCTCCAAGAGACCAGGACCGTAACGCAAAGGATGACAACGTTCCACGGGAACTTGGCAGTCGCGGTAATCCAGTTCGCCCATTCCGGAGTGGGAGACGCAATTCGCTGCACGAACAAAGCGATCGGCACGTCGCCGGGGAAACGTGACGAGTACCCGGCCCAAAAGATCAATATCACGGACACCCCAAGCAGTGCTATCCAGATCTTCTCTTTGAGCATCAGGTCTCCTTGGACTCCTCCGTACCTGAATCAGCGAGGGTTCACAACGGCTCAGTCAAGGGGTTTCTGCACTTTACCGCTGTTATGAGCTTGGAAAACCGGTAATTCTCTGTACTGCTCACCATACAACCAACCTCTCGAAGGATCTTCCGCCAATCATAGTCGAGGAATTCAGACATGTGCGGGGGCTCGAATATCCTTAAATAGAGGGAGAAACAGAGATTCATCACGTGACTCGACGCCCGCTCGTAGTCAATGATAAATAGTGAGCCTTCAGACTTCAGAACCCGGCTCATCTCCGCCAAGACCTCCCGCATGAGATCATAGCTCATTTCGTGGAGCCCAAAGGAAACCATGACAACGTCGAACTCTCCGTCCTCAAAGCTCATCCCGGTTGCGTTCATATTCTCGATGGAAAGGTTCGTTATGCCCTCAGCCCGTATCTTCCTCTCCGCTACCGTGATCATATCCCGGGAGATATCTACGCCGATGATGCGATTGTTTTCGTTGGCCAAAGCGACCTGTAGGGCACTATTGGCTGTTCCGACGCAAACGTCCAATATCCGGATTCGGTCATTCGGTATTTTTCGGGCCAAGGCGCGCCTGGGATTGACATCCTTTCCCAGAAGGAAAGCCAGGTCAAACAAGTCATAGAATCCCGCAAGGATACGGAACTTCAATTTGATCGATTTCTGATATTCATCCATCATAACCGTCCACCGGGTGCAGGGCAACATTCCGCATGTGTTCGGGCAGCGCTTCCCGGCCTGCGGCTGCAACTCTCGTTGCCGCGGCGAAGACGGTCGAGCCTCCCGAAAGATACAAAACTCACGCAATGGTTATACGCAAAAGGAGAACCGCCGAGCAAGAGGCTTCCAAGTCCGCGGCATTTTAGGAATCTTCTGGCACGCCCGGCAGGACTCGAACCTGCGACCTACGGATTAGAAGTCCGTTGCTCTATCCGGCTGAGCTACGGGCGCACCGAAAGGTTGGGAACGGAACGGTCCCACTCATGGCGACTGAGACAGCTCGATCACAAGGCCGGTTCCGTTGGTCGGAACATTGATACACAAGCGGTTCGATTCTGTCAACCGCGACAGTCCCGCGAATCGTGGCCGCCGCGGAGACCTCGGGGCTCGTTGACACCATCATGGGCCACTGCTATAGTAAAGCTCGGAGGTTCTCAGTGATCAAGGGTGGTTAAGCGGGGTTTACCTGCCGCCCTCCGGATGCCTCGGAGGTTCTTCAGCGGATTTGGACACGCGGAGCAGTCATTGATGAGCGCAACAGTGCTTCTGGGAATTACCGGTGGGATCGCGGCCTATAAAACGCCGCTCCTGGTGCGCCTGCTCAAGAAAGCAGACAGGGACGTGCACGTGGTAATGACGCAAGCCGCGACCCAGTTTGTCACGCCCTTGACGCTCGCGACGTTGAGTCAAAACAGAGTCCACGACGATATGTGGCACGAGCGGTATCAGCCGCAAGTAGACCACATTTCCCTTGCTGACCGAGCGGACTTGGCGGTGATCGCTCCCGCAACCGCGAACACCGTGGGCAAACTCGCTGCAGGCATCGCGGACAACATGCTGACCACGGTGCTCATGGCAGTCACGTGCCCGGTCCTGATATGCCCCTCTATGAACGTAAACATGTACCGCAATCCCATTTTCCGGGATAATCTGGAGAAGCTCAAAAAGCTGGGGTACCGGATCTTGGAGCCCGACGAGGGATGGCTCGCCTGCGGATGGGAAGGCGAAGGCCGAATGCCGGATCCGGAGATAATCGTCCAGGAAATCGACCGGATGCTCGGGCCGGATGACCTTGTGGGAGAGCGCATACTGGTGACCTCGGGCCCGACCGAGGAACCGCTCGATCCCGTGCGGTTCATCACGAATCTCTCCTCGGGGAAAATGGGAGTCGCGGTGGCTCGACGTGCGGCTTGTCGGGGAGCCGACGTCACGCTCGTTGCGGGCCCCATGAAGGTGGATGCTCCACGCGGCGTCAAACACGTGGCCGTGAGAACCGCTCAGGATATGCACGACAAGGTGATGGAACTCGCACCTGAGATGGGAGTCGTAATAAAGGCCGCAGCGGTCGCGGATTTCCGCCCGAGCGTACAGAGCGGGAAGAAGCTCAAAAAGGAGCGGATCGGCTCTTCTATCGAATTGGTGAAGACCCCCGACATTCTGCTCAACCTGGGAAAGAACAAGCGCAGGGACCAGATACTCGTGGGGTTCGCCGCAGAAACCTCGGACGTGCTGAAGAATGGGAGAAAGAAGCTCAAGGAGAAGAATCTCGACATGCTGGTGCTCAATGACGTGAGCAAACCAGGTGCGGGATTCAATCACGACACCAACATCGTCCGTCTCCTCCATCGCTCGGGCGAGGAGGAGCAGATGGAGATCATGCCCAAGGAAGCGGTGGCGGATCTGATTCTGGACAGAGTTCGAGAATTACGGGGCAGCTTGACCGGTTCGAAGCCGGGAAAGCCTCGCAACGGAAGGGCGGGGAAGAAGGCCTGATCCCGCTATCTTCCCAGTGAATAGCACCCATGAATGAACATTCGGAAAATTGGATCGATCCCGCGCTGGCCTATCTCCGGTACCAGGTAGCCCTCGGAGTCCGTGAGGTGCGGCTTTCCGCTCCCCCGGCTCGAGAGGGAGCCGCACCGGATTTGGTATCGATTCGAGCCGATCTCGGGGATTGCACTCGGTGTCGACTCCACGAGACACGGACCACCATCGTCTTTGGCGAGGGAAATCCCGGGGCACGGCTGATGTTCATCGGCGAAGGTCCGGGGCGGGACGAGGACCTTCAGGGGCGACCCTTCGTCGGTCGCGCCGGCCGCTTGCTCACCAAGATGATCGAAGCGATGACCTTTCAGCGGTCTGACGTGTACATCGCCAATGTGGTCAAGTGCCGGCCTCCGCAGAATCGTAATCCGAAAAATGATGAGATTGAGACCTGTTTCCCGTTTCTCGAAGCCCAGGTACAGGCCGTTGCCCCCGACGTGATAGTCCCGCTCGGACGGGTGGCCGCGTCGACGCTTCTTGAAACGAACGCGCCCATGGGCAAACTGAGGGGGAAATTCCAGTCCTGGAAAGGCATCCCGGTTATGCCGACCTATCATCCCTCCTTTCTCCTCCGGAACGAGGGTGACCGACGCTGGAAAGCCGACGCGTGGGCCGACCTGAAGATGGTCATGGCTGAGTTGGGCATCCCGGTTCCGGATTCCGGAAATAAGCCATGAATCTGAAGAGACTCTTTCCAACGCTTTTCCTGGTCCTCATGGGATTGGTCCTGCTGGTGAACGCCGATCGGGTCTTCTCGGATAAGAAGGCTGGGGACTCCCGACCGCTTGTGATACTGGTGGATGTGGATGGATCGATCAATCCGGCGTCCGCGGACTATATCGAGAAGGGAATCAGGAGGGCGGAAGAGAAGCATGCAGCCGCATTGGTGATACGGCTCGACACGCCCGGCGGCGTGCTCACGACCACCAAGACCATTGTCAAGGCAATGATAAATGCGAAGGTTCCGGTGATCGTCTACGTGGCGCCGAGCGGATCATCCGCCTCGTCCGCGGGGGCCCTGATCACCTTCTGCGCGGATGTGGCCGCGATGGCGCCGGGCACGAATATCGGAGCGGCTCACCCGGTTACGGGCGCGGGACAGGATATTTCGGGAACCATGTCCGAAAAAGTCCTCAATGACATCACCGCGTACATACGGGGCATCGTCACGGAAAAGGGACGCAATGCAAAATGGGTGGAGAGCACCATCAGAGAAAGTGTCTCGGCGACGGCCGAAGAGGCGCTGAAGCTCAACGCAATCGACGTGATTGCCACATCGGTGCCGGATCTCCTGAACAAAGTGGACGGGCGCAAGATCAAGAAACTCGGCAAGGTGATAACGCTGAAAACGAAGAACGCGCAAGTCGAGAAGCTCCGCGCTGGCCTGCGTTTCAAGATCCTCGATGCCGTGGCCAATCCGAATGCCGCATATCTTCTCCTGATGGCGGGTTTACTCGGGCTCATGGTGGAATTCTACAATCCCGGCCTCATCTTCCCCGGGGTAGCCGGCGCGATTTGCCTGCTCCTGGGGTTCTACGCGATGCAGCAGTTGCCCGTTAACTACGTCGGAGTGATGCTCATCCTCCTGGCTATTGTCCTCTTCATTCTTGAAGTGAAGATAACGTCGTTCGGTTTGCTGAGTATCGGGGGCATAACATGCCTGGTTCTGGGGTCCGTCATGCTGTTTGGATCGGGTGAGAGTGCCGCGAGAGTTTCGTGGTCGGTCATACTTCCTACCGTCGGAGTGGTCTCCACCGCGATTATCGTGGTCATGGGCCTGGCTGTGAAGGCTCAAATGCGCAAACCGCAGACTGGCGAAATCGGGCTCGTGGGCGAGGTGGGAGTAGCGGTCACCGACGTCGCGGACGGAGGCAAGGTCTTCGTCCACGGTGAATACTGGAACGCTCGCTCCGACACCCTCATCCCTAAGGGTGAAAAGATCCGGGTGATCCGGGTAGAGAGTCTTCATATGGTCGTGACCCGTGACTAGCACGCTCATCGTCCGGAACCGTGCGTATGCCCTGCAGGAGATGGCCGGCGTGAGTTCGGATTCCACGTGCTGAACGGACGTCACGTGCTTTCTCCCGGATCGATAGCAGCCGGTTCGTGGGATCGGATCGACACTGCAATGCCGATTCAAGACAAATGTTGACGCGGAATGGGTCAATAGGCCATGATGCAGGTTAAAGTTGTACCTGAACGATCGGATGCTAATTCACGGATTCTCGCCATCCCTTTTTGGGCCAAAGGAGGAGGAACATGGTTGCGATAGCAGTCATTATTTTCCTGATTGTCATTTTCCTGTTCATGGCGATCAAGATTCTCAACGAGTACGAGCGAGGCGTCATCTTTCGTCTAGGGAGGGTCATCCAGCTCAAGGGGCCGGGTTTGATCATCCTGATTCCGATCGTCGATCGTATGGTGAGAGTCAGCCTGCGAACCGTCGCCATGGACGTGCCACCGCAGGACGTGATCACCCGGGACAACGTCTCAGTCAAGGTAAATGCCGTCATCTACTTCAGAGTCATGGACCCCATCAAGGCGGTGATCGAAGTAGAAACCTATCTGTACGCGACGTCTCAGCTTGCTCAAACGACCCTCAGGAGCGTTTGCGGTCAGTCGGAGCTTGATGATTTGCTCTCGGAACGGGAAAAGATCAATGTGGAACTCCAGGAGATTCTGGACCGCCAAACAGATCCCTGGGGTGTCAAGGTGAGTGCGGTGGAGGTCAAACACATAGACCTGCCGAGCGAGATGCAAAGGGCCATCGCACGCCAGGCCGAGGCGGAACGTGAACGAAGAGCCAAGGTGATCGCAGCCGAAGGTGAATTTCAGGCTGCCAGTAGGCTTCAGGAGGCCGCCACCATCATTTCGAAGGAACCGATGGCGTTGCAGCTCAGATTCCTGCAGACCCTCGCGGAAGTGGCAACCGAGAGGAATTCCACGACGATCTTCCCTGTCCCGATCGATCTTGTGGCGCCATTCGTGAAGTCGAGTAAGGAGTGACGAAGAGCCCCGTGTCTCTCCCTTCGTGGCGCTGGACGCGGCTCGCTGTGAAGCCCGAGGAAGACCAGGTCATCAACTGGGGAAGGACTCAGCATGCCCGGCATTCTCATTCGTTGGCTCATAACAACGCTTGCCATCATGGTCATCCCTCACGTCATTTCCGGGGTGAGGGTCGAAGGATTCGGGACGGCTCTTGCGGCCGCTGCAATTCTGGGCGTTCTCAATGCGCTCGTACGCCCCATTCTCATCATTTTGACCCTGCCGCTTACGGTACTCACCCTGGGCGTCTTCATTCTCGTCATCAACGCGCTGCTCTTCGAACTGGCTGGGGCCGTCGTGTCCGGTCTCCATATAGATTCCTTCTGGTCCGCTCTCCTTGGGTCACTCATCGTGTCTGTGGTTTCCTGGATTATGAACTTCGCCATTGCCGGCGAAATGGGTGAACAGACCGTGTGGATCAGACGCCGCCGCGATCCGGACTCCATAGAGCTGCACCGTGGCAGGGACGGCAAGTGGGAGTAGGTTTTGAGGTAAGAGTTCACCGGGGAGGGCGTTTTTGCAAAAACGCCCTCCACGGACCCCTCCCCAAAAACTCTATGGTTTCTGGCCGGTTGAGCGGCCGGCTTCGTCGAAGACCCGTGGCGGCCGTCACCTGCTGGCGGTCACCTACAGGTATGGTTGAAAGGGGGCCGAGCCAGATAGAGCGGCCTGGATAGAGTCCAAGTCTGGATTTCGAAAAGACTAATTGGAGCCCGATGTCTGCCTCGCGGTGAACAGTTGCGTCTCGAGGGAGAAACGAAAGAATGCAAGGGAGTCGTTTCTTGGGGAAAGAGTCTGTTCAGCGTTCCTCCTCAATTCCGCGTTCCACGGGACGCGGGATCAAACTCACTTCTCACAAAACGCATCGGCATAGTCCGGTGGCACATCTGAAACGGTGAACTCCAATCAATGGTTGTTACCGGTCTTGAACGAATTCTGAAGGAACGGGAACTCCTGGCAGATGCGGGGCGGTTAGGGTTGCTCTGCAATCAGGCCTCTGTGGACGCTCGGTTGCGCGGGGCGGCGGACCTTTTGGACGAGGCGTTTCCCGGACGGCTCAACGCATTGTTCGGCCCCCAGCACGGCGCGGGTGGCACCGAGCAGGACAACATGATAGAGACGGATCACGCGCCCCACCACGGGCTCGGTATACCGATTTTCAGCCTTTATTCAAACACCCGTAAGCCTACCAAGGAAATGCTCGCGGAGGTCGACACGATCCTTGTGGACATCCAGGACGTGGGAACAAGGGTCTATACCTTCGCGACAACGGTCCTCCGCCTCATGGAGGCGGCGGCTGACGCGGACAAGAGAGTGATCATCCTCGATCGGCCGAATCCGATCAACGGAATGGAGGTGGAAGGCAACCTCCTGGACCCCGGGTATGCGTCCTTCGTAGGCCCTCATCCGATTCCCATGCGCCACGGTATGACCGTCGGCGAGCTGATGATGCTGTACAATGAGGTTCATTCTGTCGGATGCCGCGTCGACGTCGTGCGCACGGGTGGTTGGGACCGACGCGACTATTTCGAAGCAACAGGTCTGCCGTGGGTGCTCCCTTCTCCCAACATACCGACCGTGGAGACAGCGGTCGTTTACCCGGGCCAGGTCATGCTGGAAGGGACGAATCTTTCCGAAGGCAGGGGCACGACCAGGCCATTCGAGATATTCGGCGCGCCCTACATTGATCCGGTCGAACTGGTTGAAGCCCTGGAACCGGCCGCGCTCGAAGGGGCCATACTGCGGGCTGCGCAATTCAGGCCAACGTTCAACAAATGGTCCGGTGAGACGTGCCGGGGGTTCCAGATTCACGTGACCGACCGTAAAGCGTTTCGACCCTATCGTTTCGGTCTGGCGATGCTGTCCGCAGTGCTAAAGCTCTACCCGAAGGAATTCAGGTGGTCCGATCCACCCTATGAGTATGAGTACGACAAGTTGCCTATCGACGTGATCTTGGGCGATCCGCGGGTCCGAAGGGATCTGGAAGCAGGGCGGTCCGTGCTCGATATGGAAAGATCCTGGCAAACCGATCTCGATGAGTTTCGGTCCGTACGTTCTCGATTCCTCCTCTATACGAACTAGGTACAGGCGGTTGCAAAACCGTGACCACGTCGTAAGCGCGCGATATCGCGTATGAA
>CAZCDS010000027.1:0-82086 GCA_964497585.1 uncultured Syntrophaceae bacterium | reverse complement strand
CCCATACGTTCGGGGAGATCCCTATCACATTCATCATTTGAACGCGAGATGGTATGAAGCCCCTCAAGACGACAACGACCGTGGCGACTCCCCAATGGTCCGAGCCCGCGACTTCAGGAGTTTGGCGCGAACCGAGAAGACGGCATCGACATCGACATTGGGACGACGAATATTATGACGACAATATCTACTATGGTGGTCCGTTCCGCGGTCGGGGTTACTGGGGTTGGCGGTGGAAATCAAAGCATTAGAAACACTGCAACCCCGAAGCGAATCCGCTCATCCGTGCCCTTTCTGTTGTTCATGGAATGCGTCCGGAGCGACGGCCGATGGATGACGAGGGTTCACTTGCTTGGAAAGAATGCAGGGAGGGGTCTCCGGAAAAGGGTCCTCTCCGATGAATTTCCATTCTCCGGTGGGAATCCCTTGGATTGGAGGGGCGAAGGTTTAGGCTGGATTACTCTTGACAAATCGGGATTTCTCCTCTATTTTTAATACGTTGCATGATGCCAGCGTGTTGCTCGGCAGTAGTATGAGCGATTTCACTGGATTATTTGCTTTTTTTTGAGTAAAGGTTTATTCCCCGACCTGGGATTTGGGACCCGACCCATGAGGGGTAAGGATTTGGTTACGAGATTCTATTGGATAGTCTTCGCGCTCGTTCTTCTTTTCCCGGCTGTGTCGAGCGCGCTGGAGCCGGTTCAGTCGGCGAATTTCGCCAAAGAGGTGATCAACAGAGTCGGGAAGGGCAGCGCGGTCTTTCCTCTGCCAGCCGATGAGCCCGCTCTCGGGGTTGGCCGGCGGGGTCCCCGTGCGATTCCGATCTCGTCGCTGGGAAGTCGTCCCAAGATTCGCCCCGCGTCCGGGCCAGCAGGCCCTGTCAGGGCCAAGCCTATGGTTATCTATGCCCCTTCCGCGGCTTCCGAGGGAATGGCTCAGACCCGTTCCGCCGCGTTCTTTCCGCCTGTGCGTCATCCTCGACTCCGGGGCGGTCTTCAAAAGCTTCCGAACGGTCTGGAAAAGGTTCTGGGCGGCTCACTCGCCTCCCGTGCAAAGAAGCCACAGGCCGTCCGTGCTCCGAAAGTCAGGGCCAAGGCGCTTTATTGCGTGGACTGCTCTTCCAACAAAGTGGTCCTATCGCGCAACGTTTCCGAGCCTCTTCCCATCGCCAGCATAACGAAGCTGATCACCGCGATGGTGGTCATCGACGAAATGAACCTGGACCGGGTGATTGAGACTCCGAGGGACATCAGACGAGTCCCCCGCCATCGGGTGGGAATTCGTCCGGGCGACCGCTTTACCGTGAAAGATCTCCTCCACGGCATGCTTATAGAATCCGGCAACGACTGCGCGGAAGCCCTTGCAAGAGCCTACCCGAAGGGCGGAAAAAGAGCCTTTGTCCGAAGGATGAATCAGAAGGCATTCCTCATCGGTGCGACACGCACGAGGATCTACACGCCGAGTGGGCTGGACCGGAGGGTAACGCTGGGGAGGAAGGACGGGCGAATGCTTGTGCACAAGCGTCCAAATGTGGCCACTGCTGAAGATGTCGCGCGTATCGCCAAGCACGCGTTCGGATATTCACTGATTCACAAGATTGCCGGCATGAAACGCTACACCATGGTCACCCGGAACAAACGTGCGAGAAAATACCCCCTGCACACCAACGACAAACTGCTCAGCCGACCGCTTCCCGTGGCGGGCGCCAAGACCGGGTACACGGACCTGGCGGGGAAGTGCATTGTGGCCCTCTTCAAAGACGCCAAGAAGGCCAAGGACTATATGGTCGTGGTCCTCAACACCCGCAACCACTTCAGAGCTGCCGAACGTATCTACCGCTGGGCCTGCAAATCCTTTTGAGGGAAAGGGAAGAAGGGGAAAGAGTTCACTGGGAAGGGCCTTTTTGCAAAAAGGCCCTTCCCGGACCCATCCCCAAAAACTCTATGGTTTCGGGCCGGTAAGCGCTGCGCTTTCGTAGAGTATCGGCGGCGGCCATCGCTCGTCGGTGCTCACCCATATGTTGGTCCAAGAAACACCGTACGCGCGATGGTCTCTCCGTGAACCCGCTATCGGGGCCTAAGGGCATGTATTATAAGAATCGCCAGCTCGTCCCGGTTTGCCATTACCAAGACAGTGTCGCCTCAGTTTTCCTCGATCATCTTTCTGAAGCGTTCGAAGAGGTACCGTGAATCATGGGGTCCCGGCGACGCCTCCGGGTGATATTGAATGGAAAAGAGCCGGTACTTCCGGTGTGCCATCCCTTCCACGGTCTGATCGTTGAGGTTGATATGGGTAATGTCGCACTCTGACGCCACGCTTTCCGGGTCAACCGCGAAGTTGTGATTCTGAGCCGTTATCTCAACCTGCCCGGTGTCGAGCCTCCGCACGGGGTGGTTCGCTCCGTGGTGCCCGAAAACGAGCTTGAAGGTCTTGCCGCCCAGCGCCAGACCGAGAATCTGGTGTCCCAGGCAAATGCCGAAAATAGGCTTCTTGCCGACGAGATTCCTTACGTTTTCGATTACATAGGGAACACCTTCGGGGTCGCCGGGTCCGTTTGACAGGAAGATCCCGTCCGGCCCATATCGAAGGATCTCCTCCGCGGAAGCGGACGCGGGGAAGACCCTCACCTTCGCGCCGGCATCGACGAGGAGCCTGAGGATGTTCTCTTTGATCCCGAAATCGTACGCGGCGACGCGGAATCTCCCCTCCTTTTTCGAGGCGGCCGCGTTCCATCGCCAGGTTCCCTCGTCCCAGTCGTAGGGCTCCGCGCAGGTTACTTCTTGGACGAGGTCACGGCCTTCGATGTCCGGGAAGTCGTCAAGCTTCCTGCGGAGGCTTCTTGCGTCGTGGTCCGCGGTGGATATGATACCTTTCTTGGCTCCGGTCTCTCGGAGGTTACGGGTGAGTTTCCTCGTATCGATGCCATGGATGCCTACGATGTCGTGTTTCTCGAGGAACTCCTCCAGGTCACGGTCCTTTCGCCAATTGCTGGGATGAGGGCAATATTCTTTGACCACAAACCCTGCGAGAAACGGTCGGGCCGCTTCATTGTCCTCGAAATTCACGCCTGTGTTCCCGATGTGGGGATAGGTCATCGTGACGATCTGGCCGCGGTATGAGGGATCGGTGAGGATCTCCTGATACCCCGTGATCGCCGTATTGAAGACGACTTCACCGATCTTCTCCCCCATGGCTCCCATGGATCGCCCGTGGAAGATTTCGCCGTCTGCCAACATCAGCGTCGCTCTCATGGCTTTTCCTTGGCAAATTTCTTGAGCCTGGTCAACCCTTCTTCAATTCGGTCATCCGGCGCGGTCATGGAGATTCTGAAGAACCGCTCTCCGCTGGGACCGTAGCCCACGCCCGGCGTTACCACGATCCCCTGCCGATCGAGCAGATCCGCGCAGAACTCGACGGATGAGGCATAGGATTGCGGTACGTGAACCCAGAAGTAGTAGCTCGCCCTCGGCAGGTCAAATTGATAGCCAACCTCCCGCAATACCTCGGCTATCCTGTCGCGGCGTTTGAGGAAGAGCGCGGTTCGTTCCGCGTTGAACGTGCGCGCTTCCGGATGGCCCAGCGCACGAGCGGCGACCCGCTGGATCGCCATGAACACGCCGGAATCCAAATTGGACTTGAGCGTGAGAAACGCGTCGATCAGCTCTTTGCCGCCGACCACAAAACCGATCCTCCAGCCTGTCATATTGAAGGTCTTGGAGAAAGAATGAATCTCTATGGCAGTCTCACGCGCGCCGTCGATCCGCATGATGCTTATGGGCCTGTCCTTCTCATCAAAATAGACCTCGGAGTACGCGTTGTCCGCGAAGATGACCAGATTGTGTTTGCGCGCGAACGCGACGAGCCTTTCGAAAAAATCCTGATCAGCCACCGCGGCTGTGGGATTGTTGGGGTAATTGACGTATATTATCGAAGCCTTGTTTGCGATACCCGGATCGACGGCATCCAGGTCCGGAAGAAAGGACCTCTCCGCGGTCAAGGGAATCCGAACAACCTCCGCGCCCGCGAACCCGATGGCTGCTTCGTACACGGGGTACCCTGGATCCGTCACAATTCCGAGGTCTCCGGGGTCGAGGAATGCGAGCGGAAGGTGAGATACCGCGTCCTTTGCTCCGATCGTTGCCATGATTTCGGTCGCGGGATCGAGAGTAACTTCGAAGCGCTCGGAAAACCAGTTTGCGACCGCTTCGCGGAAATCCGGTTCTCCCTTGTAGCTGGGGTATACGTGATTTCTCGGATCACGCACCTCCTCGTTCATCAAGTCCTGAATGAAGGACGGCGTGGGCTGATCCGGGTCGCCGATGCCGAGGGAGATGACATCCATTCCCTTCTCTTGGGCAGCTTTTCGTTTCTCATCGATCAGGTGAAACAGGTAAGGGGGGGTGTCGGTGACCCTCCTGGACAATCTCATCAATCTCCTCCGGATTTTGCGGCAAGATTTTTTTCGAATCCGCGATCCCGGCCGATCGTCGCCGTCCCGCGCTCCGGATTCCCGGCCTCGACCGTCCGTTGGCCGGCCATGTTCTCGAGGGGGCGAGGGCGACTCTTCATTGGCCGCAGAGCAAACTCGCCCATTAAACATCTTTGACCATGAGAATTCAACCCCAACCTTGTCCGGCCGCAGCGGCGGGAGCCCGAGATAATAAACCAGCGGTTCGTAGTCTCTCTGGCGCAGGTTTCCCGTCACGGAACAGTACGGTCTTCCTGGATTTCTTTCTATTTTTCAATGACTTACTCCCGAGCGGCACCTTCTCCAAGCGGTGGTGCGATTCGGGCGAAGACTTTCCCTTTCGTGCATCTTTATCGTATATTCCAACCATACACGTACCGGACGGCTCGGCTTTCGACATGGATGCCATGCTATGCACACTGATTATTTTGTCGCTCCTTATGGGGGTTCCGGCCTTCGCAGTCGGCCCGGCTGACAGGGCCCCAACCCATTCCCAGATTATGAAATGGTGGAAGCCGGGAGACACGTATAAGCCGGACGAGGCTATGGAAATCGGGGACGTCCAATTAGTGCGGCTGGTCAACGGGGAGAAGGCATTCGCGGGTTCGGTCACATTTCCTTACCGAGGTTACTGTTGTAACGCCGGGATTCTCCTCATAAGGCCGGTCCTTCAGGAGGCCCGGGAAATTCGTTTGTTGAACTTGGCCGGAGTCGATGAAGTGACGGACATCGACCGTGACGGCATCTCGGAAGTCGTGACATCAGCATCATTTGGGAGGCACGGATTTTCTGGTGGTGAAAAGACGATTCTTCATTTCGATGGCTGGCGTCCTATCGTACTCCACAAGCAGAGTTTCGGAGACAACTTCGGTGATTGTGGGAAGGAGTTCGAACGGGGGCCGTGCGAGTCCAAGGAAGTGAAATGGTTCTTCTTGGATCTCGATGGCGACCGGAAGTCAGACCTGGTGGAGGTCCTGATTTTCGGAGAGGGAGAGGAACCCGACCGGCTGAAATGGGCTTTAGGAGTGAATTTCTATTTGCTGAAGAACGGAAAATTCGTCTCCGCGAAAGCCAATTTGAAAATGCCCAAAACTGAAAAGTCTCCGAGAGAGTCCGACTCTCGGCCTGCTGGTCACGGGGGACCATCGGTCGGGGATAACCCAACCGAGCGCCAGAGGTTATCCAAGAGCCCCCAGCCCTCGGATGAGTCCGCGATTGAGAAGCACAGACGCTCAACAGGATTCTGGCCAGCGATGGACGAGGCCTTGTTCCTGAACGAAATACCCCCGGTGCTGGATCGGGCAGCCACATCGGTCCGAGACATCCTGTCGCAGTTCGGCATCACTCCAGGAACAGACCCTGCCGAATCCGATGCACACGGGGTCCCAAAGGGCTCACCAACAACCCACGGCAGATAATCGCTCCCAGCATAGAGTTGCAACGTACGAAAGGCGAGAAGGGGGGGACGCCCAGGACATACGGACACGTTACGTGTCTCGTGCGCGGCAGAGGTCGATCGGGGTTGCCCGGATTCCGGGAACGGAGCACCTGGGAAGCGGGTCGATCGGGGGAGTCTTCTCTGTGCCTTCGAGCCGCTGTGGTTGGTATCCCCTTCCTCTCTTGATGTCTTGGTGCCTTGCGGATGGAAATTGGTCGTCTTCTTTGTGTGTTGCCGTCGATATTTTCCTGGGTCCCGTTGACCTGAACACGAACTGGGTCGCCCGGAATGGCGGAAAAAGGGGCCTGGCCGCTTAATACTTGACTTTCGTACTGGTTTTTTCTTATTTTCAGAAGGATTGTCTACGGAGAAAAAATCTTTCGTGTGGGCCATTTCCCCTGAAACAATTCTGATTGGCTTTTGTCTGAATAGCGTGACCTTGTTGATGTTCTCGGCCTTTGGCCAAGAGAACGACGAAGACAGGGAAATTGTAGGCCGTTGTCTGCGCGGAAGTCGCGAGGCCTTCGATATCCTTGTTGAAAAGTATCATAGGAAGATCTATAACCTCGCGTACCGGTTCGTAGGTGACCCCGAGGAAGCCAACGACCTGGCCCAGGAAATCTTCCTAGCCGCGTACCAGAATTTAAAAAAATTTCGAGGTGATGCGAAGTTCTCCACATGGTTGTTCCAAATCGCCACAAACCGTGGGAAGAACCGGTTCAAGTACCTCAAGCGACGCGGCTTTTTTGCGCATAGAGGCGCAGCGAACAGCGATGATGAGAAGGAACTGCTCCAACGCGAAATCCCCGACCACGCCCCTGGCCCCGAAGCGCAGCTTGCCGGCAAACAGGTTCAGCAGATTGTCCAGAATGCCATCAACGAACTCGAACCAGACCACAAGGAAATTGTCATACTAAGAGACATAGAGGGATTCTCTTATGATGAGATAGCTCGGATACTCAATCTTCCGGAAGGAACCACCAAATCGCGACTCCATCGGGCGCGGATGGTCGTAAAAGAAAAACTGAAGAAGGTCCTGTCATGAGCAACTGTAAGCAAATTGGCGATCTTTATTTGGATGTTTGTGATGAAGGAATAGACCCCAAAACTGAGAAAACTTTTCATGACCATATCCGACACTGTCCCGAATGTCGGGAAGACTTCCGGTGGTACGGACTCACCGTGGACACCCTAACTTGTTTGGACAGCGTTGCCCCGCCCCGGAATTTCCTGACTCAGCTCAGCTTGAAACTCGACAGCGTCGAGTCTGCTTCACGCTCCGATTCCTCTTCCCTCGCCGATTTTTTCAAGAATATATTCTCGACTGCTCCTTCCATCCCGGTCCCGGTCGGGGTGGCCACTCTCGCATTGCTTGCCGCGTTCGGTTTCTTTCTTTATAACGAGTCACTTACGGAGGTAATGCCGATGGCCGGCGAGCGTCTTGCGCACAGTTCGGGCTCCCAGGCCTCCACCGCGGTCAGCTCGGCGGCAAGAGCGTCGGGGGCGATGCAAGCCAAGACCATGGTCCCCCTCGGCGGAACAATCGGCACCTCGAGCCCCGGCCTCTCCGCCTCGCAAACTGGCCTCTCCCGCTATTCCATGATTCCTTCCCAACCACACTTGAGCGTTCCGGCAAGCATACACCAAACATTCCCGACCCTCGCTGACCGGATCGGCGCGGACAACCTCACCGTAGAGAGCCCGAGCATTGACCTGGCAGTGGAATCTCTCAAGAAGCTGCTCCCGAACATACAGGGCAGGTTGGTTGAGGTGAAGCCCAGTCGGGGAATGCACGAACTCATGTTGCGGGTCATGATCCCCCCCAATTCCTACGGCCAACTGACGAACGAGCTTATCAATCATGGAGCGGTTGAAGCGGGAGCAGGGACCAACGTTAATCCCCCCAGACTTTCCAAAGACGGCGGCAAGAATGTGCTGCTCTACATCAGATTCCTCGATCCCACAGCCTACAACAACTAGCCCAGCAGGCACAATACAGCGACGAAGACAGCCAACCGAGATCCCTTCCCGGTGCGGTGGACCGCAGCGAGTCGCAGCCATATCATTTCCGCGTCGATCTCAAAATAATCGGTTGACTGCATAATCCTTTCCCTTTTAGACTCAAGAGCTAGGCTGAGTACAGCATGTACGGCGTCGGATTGAAAAGGATCTCTTGTCTTGAAGTTTGGAATCATCGGTCTTCCCGGAAGCGGTAAGACGACGGTATTCCGCGCGCTCAGCGGAACCGGCGAGCCCGCGGAACGAGGGGGACACCTGGAACCGGGACTTGCCGCGGTAAAGGTCGAGGATGAACGCCTCGACTTTCTCGCAGATCGGTTCAAGCCGAAAAAGGTCACCCCGGTCGACATCGAGTACCTCGACGTTGCAGGGCTCACCGGAGAAGGCAAACCCGGTCGGGAGATCGGAGACCGTGTGCTCGGTCACCTTCGCCCGGTCGACGCTCTGATTCACTGTATACGTCTCTTCGATTCTCCAGTTTTGGGGCCTCCCGGGCCGCTCAAGGACCTGGACGCAGTCCAAGAGGAGATGATCCTGTCCGACTTGGCAATTGTCGAAAAACGGGTTGAGCGAGTAGAACGGGACATCAGCAGAGGTCGCAAGGAGCTCAGCAAAGAGCTCACTTTGCTCCGGACAGCCCAAGGGCTTTTGGAAGAGGGCAAGCCGCTGCGGGTGCTTTCGGAAATGGTCGAGTCTGCCCTGCTCAAAGGCTTTGCCTTTCTATCGGCAAAGCCGACACTTTTTCTGCTCAACGCGACTGACGAGAAATCCTCCGACGAAGTTGAGGCCGTGAAGGTCCGTATTTCCGAACACTTGCAGGACCAACCGAACACCGAGGTCGATTGGCTGTACGCAGACACGGAGGCGGAAATCGCGAGGCTGGAACTCGATGACGCGCGAGAGTTCCTCGAAGATCTCGGTCTCCAAGAGGGAGCGAAACGTAGAATAGTCCGCACATCCTTCGACCTGCTCAGACTGGTCGTCTTTTTCACCGTGGTCAGCGGTGAGATTCGAGCCTGGCCGGTCAGAAGAGGATCCACTGCTCCTGTAGCTGCCGGGACTGTTCACACGGACATGCAAAGGGGATTTATCAGAGCAGAGGTCATCGGATTCGACGAGTTCGAGGCGCTCGGCTCCATGGCCGAGGCGAAAAAGGCCGGCAAGCTCCGCCTGGAAGGCAAGGAATACCTCGTCAACGACGGCGACATCATCCAGTTCCTTTTCAACGTTTAGACGCGCTCAAGGGAGACCGTCCGACGACACACCGGGCGGGCTGACCCGCGCCGGGTGGTGAAGTGCAGTGCACTGTCCGGGCACGCGCCATCCGTGGACAGGGAGAGGAACCTCAGGTGGCCAAACCGAAGATCCGGATAAGCACGAAAGAAGTCCTCGAGGACATCCGTGCAGGTTCCACCGATTTGATGCTCATGAACAAGTACGGCTTGTCTGTTCGAAATCTGCAAAGACTGTTCGACAGGCTCGTCTCGGCGGGGAGCATTGAGCAGGCTGAAATCGACCGACGGGTCTTTGATCCTGGGCGCTCACACGTGGTTGAACTGGTTCCCGCAAGGGAACCCGAGGGAGACAAAGCTGTGGTCAAGGCAGCCGAAGCGGTCAGCGCCATTCGCTCGGGAATGAGTGATGCAGCCTTGATGGAGAAATTCAGCCTCTCCGCGAAAGGCCTGGACAGCCTTTTCAAAACATTGTCGGCGACCGGCGAGCTAGACGACGCGGAGCTTGAGCACCGACGACTCTCCATGGAATGGGGGGACCTTGCCTTTGTGGGTGAGTTTCTGGAGGGTGAGCAGTTTGCGCTAGAGCAGACATCCGGGGCAGAGACGGAGCCGGGCGGCAGCAGGCTCGGGCGTTTTGTCGAGAAACACAAGACCTGCCTGGCTGCTTTGGCCGGGGCGATAGCCGGTATGCTCGCGGCGTCCATTCTGTTCTTGGCCGTCCCCCGATTTGAGAGGAAGGCCGACGGAAAGCCTGCCGACCGCTCTTCTCTGGAGGCCACAGTCCTGGCCCTTCAGAAGCAAGCGGAGGACCTCATAAAGATTATCGAGGGAATCGTCGCCGAAACCGTGGGAATCCGTCAATCCCCTCCCTCGTCGCAATCCTCGCTGTATGAAAAGTGTTTGAGGCGGTGTGACCAAAGCTTTTCCGGGTCCACCGATGCTATCGGAGTACAAAGACTGAATTGCAAGAAGGAGTGCCTCGCCAAGTTCTCCGAGCGATTCCGGAGAGTTCGATCTCAGTACTACGAAAAGAAATGAAAGGCGAGAGTCGGCGGGAAAAAGCCCTCATGCGGCAAACATGACCCGCCGTTGCGCCTCTTTGAACTGGATCAGATCAGGCGCCGGTTGGCGGGGGGACCTCTTCGCCCGTGTGCTCGACTCCGTATCCGCCCATGGCCTGGACCCGTTTCTTGAACTCCGATCCCCGCATCACCTCGAGCATAGTGGAGACTCTCTCCTCTTCCAGAAATTCGACGGGAATCACCAGGTCATATTGTTCGGTGGCGACCGGGACGAAGTCGAGGTCAAGGGCCCTTGCCGCAGCCAACACTCCCATGCCAACATCCGCGACGCCGGAAGCGACGGCCACGGCCACGGAGGTGTGGGTGTATTCCTCCATACGATAACCGCGTATGTCTGTCGGGTCGATGCCGTTGTTCCTCAAGTGGAAATCCAGGAGGACCCTGGTACCGGCTCCTGATTGCCGATTGATGAACGTTACGTCCTCCCCGACCAAATCGCCGAAGTCCACGATCGACTTGGGGTTTCCGCGACGCACGATGAATCCCTGTTCCCGCATGACGCCTAAGAACACCTTCACCGGGATTTCAGGCAGGTATCTCCTGATGTACGACCAATTGTACTCACCGGTCTCTTCGTCTAGCAGATGAGAAGTTGCGACATGCGAGTTCCGTTGTTTCAGGGCGAGCAGCCCTCCCAGACTCCCCACGTGGCTGGAAGAAAGGAAGATGTTGTACGGCCTGAGCTGGTCGTCAAGGATATCGAGTGTCAGATCGTGGCTTCCGATCACCACAACGGTTCGCTCGACCTCTGCAGCGCCCCGGAGCAGTTCCACGTTTACTTTGGCCGACTGTTCGATTCCTTCGCTCAGGGCCGGTATCCTCAAAATACCGTCGGCCCTCGTCAGCGTGGTGATGGCTCCCGCGCCCCGGGGCAAGGATCCGGCGATCACACGCCCACCAACCTTGCCCAGCTTCACCCTCATAAACTCCTCGCGACCCAGCTTTGACGGTATTTTCCGGGCCGTGATTGCCTCGATGGTAGGCCTCGTGCTCGCTGACGTACCTTGCATGGCGGCCAATACGGGCAACCCGAACAGCTCGAAAGAGAGAACCGAAGAGACGGGATAACCCGGATTCCCGATGATCGGTTTTCCATGCACAACGCCGAGTATGGTCGGCTTCCCCGGCATCATTGCCACCCCGTGAACCAGCACTTCTCCCAACTCCCTTATGGCAGCCGCGGTGTAGTCTTCCGTGCCCGCCGAGGAGCCCGCGTTCACCACGATGAGATGGGCCTCGGAACGGATTGCTTCCAGGAGTGCGGTCTTCACGTCCTCGAACTCGTCCGCAACGATAGAGCGGCGCACCGATACGGCCCCTGCCTGCTCGATCAGACCGGCTAACATGACCGTGTTGAATTCAACGGTCTCGCCGGGTGCAGGGAGCCGCTTCTCGAGGATGTTGTCGGGGACCAACTCTGACCCGGTCGGAATGAGGAACACTCGGGGCTTTTCCCGGACCTCTAGAGAGTGAATTCCCCCGGCCAGTAGCGCGCCCTGGTCGTATGGGGTAATACGGTGGCCTGCAGGCAGTATCATCTCTGAGGCGACAAAGTCCTCACCAACACGACGGACATTCTCCCACGGTACGAGTGCCGCCTCGATTTCGAAGCTCTCTTGGTTCAGGAAATTGACGTTTTCTATCATGATCACGGCATCGGTGCCATCGGGAAGCGGACGTCCCGTATTGACCGGATGTGCGTCATTGCCCACGGTCATTCGGAGGGGGCGGTCCGGACCCGCTCCGAAACTCGCACTGGCCTTGATCGCATAGCCGTCCATCGCGGCTGTATGGAAATGGGGAGACGAAACCTTGGCAAAGACGGGCGCTGCCGTGACGCGGCCCAGAGCTTCCACGGCCGGAATGCGTTCAGACCCTGGAAAGCCGCTCCTGTTCAGGCGTCTCAAGAAAATCTCCAGCGCTTCCGCCGGAGGCTTCATGTCCAGATAGATGTTCCTTCTCAACAGCATCCTCAACCCAGTTCGAAAAGAGGTGGACCTCGACCCGGTCCCCCTTGTACAGGCCCTCACAATCAGCGCCGATGCGTATGCAGCCGTGTGCCCGGACCATGGCGGAGATCATCCCGGACTTGCCGGGAACGGGAATCGCTATGAGATTGTCGTCTTTTCTCGACAAACGCACGCGGACGAAATCAGTTCGCCCTTCCCGAGACGGTACGTTACGGCTGAGAATGGCTCCGCATGCAGGGTAGAGAAACGGCTTTAGGGTGTTCTCGCCTTCCAGGCGCCGCATGAGCGGTACGACGAATTGTTCAAAGCAGACCATCGCGGAGACGGGGTGGCCGGGTAGCCCTACGACCGGATGTGAGCCCACTCGGGCAACGATGAGCGGCTTTCCCGGAGAAATCGACACGCCGTGCAGGAGTATCTCCGAATCGGGGTAACCTTTGAGGGCCTCGATCACGAGGTCTCTGCTCCCCATGGAGCTGCCGCCGGAGATCAGCGTTATATCCCCCAGTTCAAGACCTTTTTCTATGAGAGCGGAGAGTCCCGTAAGCTGATCGGGAGCGATGCCGATCCAGATCGGCTCTCCGTGAGCCTGGAGAACCATCGCGTGCAGCGAATGACGGTTGACATCCCTCATGCATCCGGGAGGAGGGTTGTCCTCAATCGGCACAATCTCATCCCCGGAACTCAGGAGCGCCACCTTCGGCCTTCGATAGACCTTTACCGCCGGCCTCCCCATAGCTGCTAGGAGCCCTATGTCCTGGGGCCGAAGTCTGTGCCCCGTTCGGAGCAGGGTTTGCCCTTTCTCGAAATCCTCCCCGCGCCGAACGACGTTCTCAAAAGGAGCGACTGCTTTGAAGACCTCTATCGTGCGTTCATCCAATTCCTGCGTGTGCTCGACCATCACCACCGCGTCGCAGGGTTCCGGGAGTGCGCCTCCCGTCCAAACCCGCACGGCTTGCCCTCGCCGGACCTCGAATTCGCCCACTTCCCCCATGGTCACTTCGCCGATGACAGTGAACAAAGCAGGCGACGATTCCGTGGCTCCGAACGAGTCCACGGACTGCACCGCGAATCCGTCCATGGTAGAGCGATCAAAGCCCGGAAGATCCTCCCGAGCGGTCACAGGCTCGGCGATCACGCGGAAAACCGCGGCTTCCAATGCGACATCCTCAGCCTCCAATGGACCGAAACGGCGCAAAAGCTCCCGTGCGTCTTCAAGAGGTAAGACCCGGAGAAACGGCTTGACCATTGTTCATTCTCGTGTGTTGGAAACGAAATGCTACCGGCGGATCAACTATATCAGCACGCACTGGTTATGTCAAAATTGTCTAAACAATTCCCGGATTTTCCTGCTTGCGACGAAACCTCCTTGATCCCACTGCGCAGACCTGTCTTCTCGAAGTTTTGTCGAGAAGGTCGCCTGCTATTCTGCTATGCTGGGATGCTGGCCCTTATCTGCTGAACAAAATCAGCATGGAATCCGGAGCGAAACCTATGGATCAGTCCGACGTCCGAAAGGCATTACGTTACCGGTGGCTTGTGTTCGGAATCATGGCACTGGCTTACGTTTTCGTCTATTTCCACAGGCAGTGTCCTGCAGTGGTTGCTGTCGACCTCCAGAGGGCCTTTCAGGCCTCTGCGGGCCTGGTGGGACTGATGGCGTCGGCATATTTCTATCCCTACGCGTGTCTGCAATTGCCCGCAGGCCTGCTTTCAGACTCCCTCGGCCCCCGGCTGACCACCACTCTTTTTCTTCTCATCGCTGTGGCTGGAAGCATCCTCTTCGGACTGGCCCCCAATGCCGGACTCGCGGTTGCCGCGCGCGTCATGGTCGGAATAGGCGTGGCCATGGTCTTCATTCCCACCATGAAACTCCTTTCCCAATGGTTCCGACCCAACGAATTTGCCCTGATGGCCTCAATAGTTAACATCATGGGAGGTGTGGGCGTCTTCCTGGCCACGAGACCGTTGGCCCTGTTCAGTGCATGGATCGGGTGGCGCGCATCCTTTCAGGTTATCGGCGTTCTGACACTTGTGATCGCAGTCCTCGTCTGGATCATCGTCAGGAACCGACCCCAGGACATGGGATGGCCCGCTGTCGCAGAAATCGACCGCAATGACGGCGGGACGGCGCCACCTCCGCAGGAGATCCCCCTCTGGGAAGGGGCCCGCCGCGTTGTTACCGAGCCTTTATTCTGGCCCCTTGCCATCTGGTTCACTCTCGCAACCGGCATCTTCTTCAGTTTCGCAGGTCTCTGGGCAGGACCTTACCTGCAACACGTGTACGGCATGAGCAAGGGCGAGGTCGGCTCCGTACTCAGCATGATCGCCCTCGGTCTCATCCTGGGCAGCCCCGTCATGAGCTTCCTTTCCGATCGGGTGCTCAAGAGCCGAAAGAAGGTTCTGATGTTGTCCACGGCCTTGCTTGTAGGTGAACTCATCGTCCTCTACATGGCCCCTGCGGGGCTTCCCGGATGGACGCTCTACCTTGTCGTATTCTTCTTATGCGTCTTTGCGGCCTCCGTAGTGCCCATTGCCTTCACCACGACCAAGGAGCTGTTTCCGATGCAAATGGCGGGCACGTCGGTCGGGACAGTGAATCTCTTTCCCTTCTTGGGCGGAGCACTCATGCAAGTCTTTCTCGGCAAGGTGCTCGATGCCTATCCGCGGAGCGAAGCGGGAGCCTACCCACTCGACGCGTACTCAGCGGTGCTCGGTATCCTGCTCGTGATTGCAATTGCTGCGCTCGCGTCCACCTTCGCCATGAAGGAGACCTTTCCTCCTGCGACGGACCCAGCGGACTAGGCGGGGGAGGCCTTTCCTCCCATGCCGGCGGGAGATTTGATCTGAGAACTGAACAAGATTCCATCCTCGTGATTCGACCCGGCGCTCTCGGCGATACCATATTGGGGCTGCCAGTGCTCCAGTCCATTCGTGAGAAACACCCTCGGTCGCGCACCGTCCTCCTGGGAACCCGGGCATACCGGGGAATCATCCCGACTGACGTCGGATTCCGCGCTCTTGATGATCCGAAATGGCTCTGGCTCTTCGAACCAGGAGCCAATCGGACCCCCCCCTGCACCTTCCACGAAGCGTACGTCATGCTCAACAATCCGGACGATCTGATCCGCAGCCTCGAACAAAACGGAACGAAACGACTTCACTCCGCGAAATCAGCTCCCGCGGCGGGTAGGCACGTGGTGGAATGTCTTCACGAGCGACTCGGTCTGGAGGTTCCTCAAAGGAGACCGGCGCTCCTCCATCTGGCGCCCGTCATTAAGAGAGAGATCATCTGGTTCCATCCCGGAAGCGGAGGCCCGGACAAGTGCGTTCCGTTGGATTTCCTTGTCGGTTACGTGGCAAACATGGCTGGAGCCAAAGGATGGCCCGTCACCATAACACTCGGAGAAGCTGATGGGTTCCTTAAAGACCAACCGGGGTGGGATGAGCTGTTCAACCTGCCAGGCGCGGTTCTCCTCGAGAACCGCCCTCTGGAGGAGATTTGTCGAGAGCTCGGCGGAGCATCGCTCTTTATCGGAAACGATTCGGGGATGAGTCACCTGGCCGCGGGGCTCGGTGTCCCCTCGATCGTCTTCTTCGTCTCCACGGACCCGGCCCAGTGGGTTCCCTGGGTTCCTCAGGAGCAAGTTACCGCGATCGATCTGCGCGGCGGAGAGCCGGAAAGTCTCCGATACAGGGAAGCGCTCGCGGAAGTGCCTGATATCAGTGAGCGTTAGAATCAATGACATTCACGTGGCTGCCCTTTATCCATGTCTGTGCGTTTCTTGTCCATGCGTGAAGATCATTGAGAGGTCTATCCGCAGATTGCGCAGATGGCACAGATGAAAGAAGTAGAACATCAGTGTTGTCTCTCACTTGTTCATCGGCATAATCTGCGACATCTGCGGTTGAATGTCTTTTGGCTGCGGCCGAAGGCTGAGCTTTGAGAAAGGAGGGTGCGGGGGCATAGGCGTTAAGTTAAGGAGACCAATTCTTTCGTCCGTCATTCCCGCGGAAGCGGGAATCCAGTCTTTTCAATATGTTCTGGACCCCGGATCAAGTCCGGGGTGACGGGATGCATTTGAGTTAACTATTTGAAATCACATGCCGAGATCCTTTAAGTTAACGCCTATGGGGTACCGCGGGATTTTGCGTGTGGCCGGCCGGGTCGGCCTATGTGACTTGTTTGGTCGCACATTGGCATCAGAGTCTCCGCGGGTCACTTCGCGCCGTGAGCCTTCAAGTACCGAACAACGTCGGACACCTTCCTGGCGGAAGCATAGCTCAGAGCCGTCTTACCGTCCTTGTCCGTGGCATTCACGTCGACCCCCTTTTCGACGAGGTGCTTTACGATTTCAAGCTCTCCCCCCAGGGCCGCGTACGTCAGGAGCGTATGGCCACGTTTGGTCTTGGCATTGACATTGGCTCCCTTTTCGATGAGGAATCTCACGAGTTCGAGATTTCCCCACACGGCCGCGTACATGAGGACCGTCCGGCCTCCTTTGGTCTTAGCATTGACGTCGACTCCCTTACCGATGAGCAATTTCACTAGCGCGAGATTTCCACTCTTGGCAGCGTACATGAGGACCGTTCGGCCGTCTTGGTCATTGGCATTCTCGTCGAGCCCCTTATCGATGAGGAATTTCACGAGTTCGGGATTTCCCGACCCAGCAGCGTACATGAGGACCGTTCGCTCGTCTCGATCCCTCGCACGCACGTCGGCGTCTTTTTCGACAAGAAGTTTCGCGACCTCGAGATTTCCTAGTCTGGCAGCGTACATGAGGGCTGTGTACCCCGTACTATTCTTTGCATTCGCGTTGGCTCCCTTGCCGATGAGGAGTTTCACGAGTTCGGGATTTCCCGACCGGGCAGCGCGCATGAGTACCGTTCGCTCGTCTCGATCCCTGGCACGCACGTCGGCGCCTTTTTCGATGAGGAGTTTCACGACTTCGAGATTTCCCGACCCCGCAGCGGCCATGAGGACCGTGTCGCGGTCTTTGTCCTTGGTATTGATGTCGGCACCCGTATCGATGAGGAATTTCACAAGTTCGAACTTTCCCGACCCTACGGCGGCCCTGAGGGCCGTATACCCGCGATTGCTCTTCGCGTTCACGTCCAGACCCTTATCGATGAGGAATTTCACAAGTTCGAGATTTCGCGAGCCGGCAGCGTAGATGAGGAGCGTTCTGCCTCGTTTGTCCCTGGGATTGAGGTCCGCTCCCTTATCGATGAGGAATTTGACAACTTCGAGATATCCACTCTCGGCAGCCTCCATCAGGACCGTGCGGCCGTATTTGTCCCTGGCATTGATGTCGGCTCCCTTGTCGACGAGGAGTCTCACGACTTCGAAATCTCCCGACTTGGCAGCTTTCCTGAGGGCCGTGTAGCCTGATTCGTCCTTGGCATTGACGTCGGCTCCCCTATTGACGAGGAGTTCTACGGCTTCGAGATTCCCCCACCCGGAAGCAGCGAGCAGGAGGGCCGTGTGGCCTCTCTTGGTTTTGGCATTGACGTCGGCGCCCTTATCCAAAAAGAATTTCAAGACCTCGAGATTTTTCTCCGAGGCTGCGCTCATGAGGGCCGTGGCGCCGCTCTCGGTCTTCGCAGTCAGGTCGAGGCCCTTATCAATGAGGAACTTCACAAGTCCGAGATTTCCCGACCCGGAGGCCTTCATGAGAATCGTAGTGCCGTCCTTGGTCTTGGCATTCACATCAAGGCCCTTATCAATGAGGAATTTCACGACTTGGAGATGTCCCCGCTCTACGGCAGCCGTGAGGACCGTGTCGCCGTCTAGATCTTTGGCATTGATGTCCGCTCCCCTGTCGACGAGGAGTTCAACCACCTCGAGATTTCCCCACCAGGCAGCGGCCTCGAGAGCCGTGTTACCGCGTCTGGTCTTCCCATTGACATCGGCTCCTTTCTCGATGAGGGCTTTCAGGACTTCGGGATTTTCCGACGCGGCGGCGTGCATGAGGACCGTTCGCTCGTGTCGATCCCTCGCACGCACGTCGGCGCCTCTTTCGATGAGGAGTTTCACGACTTCGAGATTTCCCGACCGGGCAGCGGCCATGAGGACCGTTCGGTCGTCTTTGTCCTTGGCATTGATGTCGGCTCCCTTGTCGATAAGGAGTTTCGCGACTTCGGGATTTCCCGGATCGACGGCGAAGGTGAGAGCCGTTAAGCCCCATTTGGTCTTGGCATTGATGTCGGCTCCCTTATCGATGAGGAATTTCACGACTTCAAGTTTTCCCGACTCCGTCGCGGCCATGAGGACCGTGTAGCCGCCTTTGGTTTTGGCATTGACGCTGAGGCCTTCATTAATGAGGAATTTCACGAGTTCTGGTCTTCCCGACCTAGCAGCGTACGTAAGGACCGTTCGGCCGTCTTGGTCCTTCGCATTCTCTTCGAGCCCCTTATCAATGAGAAATCTCACGAGTTTGGGATTTCCCGACCCCGCCGCGTACATGAGGACCGTGCGGTCGTCTTGGTCCTTCGCATTCTCGTCGAGCCCCTTATTGATGAGGAATTTCACGACTTCAAGTTTTCCCGACTCCGCAGCGGCCATGAGGACCGTGCGGCCCCATTTGGTCTTGGCATTGATGTCGGCTCCCTTGTCGATAAGGAACTTCACCACTTCGGGATTTCCCGATCCAACAGCGCGCGTCAGGACCGTTCTGTCGTACGAGCCCTTGGCATTGACGTCCGCGCCTTTTGCCAGCAACGTCTTGATCTGATCCAGAGACCCCTTTTCGGCTGCCCGCAGCAGTTGTTCGTTCAGTGAGAGTTCGGTCGCGAATCCTGATACAGGTGCCAGAATGAAAAGCAAGACTCCCGCTGTCGTGATCATCCTGGTCATCCGGGTACGAGTTGTTATCATTGGTGCTCCTCCCCGCCGTGAAAACACAGACGTCTCGGTCACAGCACTTGCCAAAAAAGAAATGGCAGATTTCTTATGGAAAGATTGCGGAGGGCTCTCTTTTCTGCAAAAGACCGCCTTCCGCACCTCCCGCAGAATGCTTGGTAGAATCGTTCATCGCCGGTCCACTCCGGGCTGATCCGTGGATGCACGCGTATCCGCAACCGACCCCGATGTTACCGGAGTCATTGTGAAAAGGCCAGTCTCGTACGCGGTGCGCGGTGAGCGAGGGAGTATTGGGGGTGTGCGGGAGGTCGGCCGGGTCTCTTGGGGGGCTGGTCCGAGCCCTTGTTTTTCTTAAATTAGATAGTGTTAACAAGCCTATATAATTACTTTTTAAACGGTTTTAGAGATATCTGATGCCGACGCATTGACGGTTATTTATCTAATTAATTCCACATGATTTGATTTGATCTTCAAGTTATTTCTTCGTATTTAGGCATTCGGAATTTCATTTTAATTCTAGTTTCTTATGTTAATTGGTTGATCTTTAGTCATTTTTTTCTTGACAGAATTTTTTTTATAAGTAAAAGCCCGTGATAACAGATTTTTGTCCCTGGGAGGGAGGGTATGTTGACAAGAAATACCTATAAGATAGCTATACCTCTGCTCTTTATGGTCCTTACATGGGGGGCAACCGCGCACGCCTATTCGGTCATGCAGGCAGCCGCGCCCGCTGCGCCGGAAGACCTCTACGCTCCACCTTCACCGAGCTACCAGGCTACCATCGATCCCGTGGTCAAAGCACGGCGCATCGAGAAGGTTCGTGCCGTGAGAAAGGTCCGTCCCCCGAGTCGGCTTGCGGGCCGATGGATCGGGGGCTGCTACTTGCCGGTGCCAAAGATAAGGGGCTGGGAGATGGAGGTCTCGGCAATCTTTGCCAGAACCAAAGGAAAACTCAGGTTTGGCAACCTGAATAACCAGTTCGGATTTGGGATTGGGTTTGGCCAGTGGGGCTGGCAGGAGGATATGGATCTGAACACTCAGCTTGGGGTGCCTGACCACTATGTCGTGCCCTCAATGTCCATCCGTTACCGGTTCCGCCCCAGGTGGGCCATGCGATACACGCTCATGCCCATGGAGATTCGGGGATCCGGAAATCCTGAAGGCTGGAACATCGGCTTTGGCCAGGGCGTTCAGGTTGTCTGGCAAAGGCTGTACCATCGGGCCGGGCTCGTCTATGACGCGATCCGGACGTACAGGGCTAGGGTGAGTGTGTTCGGAGACTACGTTCGCATGGACGAAAAGATCAGCGTCGTTGGGGCGGGCATTGGCGGATTTGGCGGGAGTACTTTTGACAATGATCTGAATATGGCGATGGCAGGTTTGGAATTCGAGCGCTGTTTGCGGACGGCAAGTTTCTGCGACACACTCTCCCTCGAATGTCGCGGTGGTGTGGCCTTTCTCGACGAGGCCTGCGGTGGGGATCTGATGACTCAGTTGAAGTACAGCATTCCCTTGGGTAGAGGGAGATGGGGATACCTTGCAGGTGGGTACCGGTTCGTCCAGTTCAAGAAAGGCTACAATGATTTCAAACGCATCGACACCTCCATCGAGGGTGGATTTGTGAAGATGGGATTCATCTTCTGATTTGATCGGATGTGTCGGGTATTTCGGAGGGACCCGACGCTCCACTGACCTTCCGTACGGCATGGGAAGACCGATTCTTCAGCCCGACCGCTCCTCGGCCGTGACCCTCCCAGCTCTACAGCCCGGTCGGGCTTTTTTTTTTGCCCGTCCCTTCCGACCGGTCTTTTCAAGACACTGGGGCCTTTCTTGATCTTTTCCGAAAAGGGGCTAACATGGTAGTACGTGGTAAGCCAGCAGCGGCTTTCACGTGGGAAGAATGCGAAGAATGGAACCTTCCAGCCAAGCTCTCGGAATCATTCGGGAGGAGCCTGGAATAAGCTGCCAAGAACTGGCTGAACGATTCCAGGTTTCTCGTTATCGGCTCAAGAGGATCCTGCGGCAATTGGAGCGATCTCTGCACGGACAGGTGCTCGTCCGGGATGACGGCCGGGGTGTTTGGATCGTGGACGTGGATAGTTCGTTGTGCAGGGGTGTGGTGTGGCAGAGCGAAGGGAATGGGAGGTACCGGCAGTGCCCGAAAGCCCCTGAATTTCCTGACGGTTGCTGTGCGGACCACTCGAAATGGGAGAACCCGGAATTGGTGGCCTTTGAGCGTGAACTCTGCTATCTGGCCGGTCCGGGAAAGCTGAGCGCCTTCAGTCTGGGTCATCTAGGGTTGACACGCCTAACGGAGTTGGAATCGCGGCTGAAGGCCGTCGAACCCAGGACCGGCAGAGACAGGGAGACAAAGACAGCTCTGGGGACTGCTCTCAGGGCTGCGCTGGTGTTCATCCGGTGGAAACGCGCGTTCGGTCGCGGCCGGATGGGTGACGAGCAGATACCTTTCGAATTCTTCCGGCGTCATCGCAGATCGTCGGTTAACCCCTTCGAATATAGCCTCAGGAAACACTTCGCTATCCTGGAGGTTCCGGAGGATTCCACCAGGGAGGCGGTCCTCAGGGCGTGGAAGAGGCTGGCGAAACGCTATCATCCTGACAGAGAAGCAGGCGATGAAGAGAAGATGAAGGCCCTGAACCGTGCCAAGGAGAAAATCTTCCGGCTGAGGCGATGGGACTAGCGCACCGTTTCGGAAATACCCACGCAGATTTTCATCGCGGCCGGAGGAGGCACTGCCGGGCGAGCCGGTAGTGGTACCCGACACCCAAGCGGACAGTTTGTTGAGCAATACCTAAATCATCTGCTGAACCGCTCGGGCCACTCTTGATTCGGGGAATAAAAAAAGGGGACTTAGAAAGTCCCCTGTCGGTCTTCCTTTCAGATGCTTCGTCTTACCAGTAAGCGCCGAATACGCTCTGCACGGACGCTGCCACCAGACGCACAGGCGAAACTCTCTTCTTCGCTATGGGTGCAAATCTCTTGGGCGCTCCCCGGCCGAATCCCACGGGCCTACCCGGACCCATGCCGACCCCGAAGGCAGGGGGGCAGTAGCCCATCGGCGGACCGCACATGGGCGGCGGGCACATCATCGGCGGAGGGTAGCACACAGGTGGTGGCCCGCACGCGTACCTGGGGCGGCACAACGGGCGCGGCGAGCACGGTCCCCCGAAAAGGCAGTCAACGATCTTAAACGGCAGCGCTATGGCCCCGGCCACGAGCCTCACTGCGCCGCACAGGATCTGTGCCAGCGGATTGGGGCCGCAACGAGGAGCGCACGCTGGCGGAGGACACATGCGCGGAGCGCACATGGGCGCAGGACACATAGGGGGAGGACACATCGCCGGACCGTACATTGGCCGCGGGAAGAACGCATCCGCGCTACCGGCATACGTAACCACGATCATTGAGAGTATGCCAACGATGATTGCGGAACGAACGAGATTTTTCTTCGTCATGAAGAGACTCCTTCCACACATAAGCCATCGACCGCGAGCGATCTCAATGAGATCTCGGATCGTGTCCATTGCACTTTGACATCGATTATCAGTCAAGATAGCGAAAGTCAACGTCAATGTCAACGAAAGAATACACAGGTCTCGTCCTGGCTAGTCCTGAGATTCCTTCGATTCTTCACCCTGGTCTTCCTCAGGCGGTTCGGGCTTTCTGGGAAACCCTATCCTGCCGCATCCGAAGTCGGGTGAGGAACAAGACCCCAGGTTTTCGACGACCTTGCGAGACCGAGACTCCCCCCGCATCTCCCACTGCTGGACCATAACATTCAGGATAGGCTCGTGATTCTTGTCAAATCGGACGGTTCCACGAGGGCCGTCGATCTCCATCTGCGCGATGCTCTCGACCACCTTTTTATGGTCCCACTCGGATTGGCCGGCATTCTTTACTGCCTTACAGATTATGCCGGCGATGTCGTAGCCTTCCGCGGCGCTGGACACATGGCCGATCTTGCGGTTGAGCTTTTCCTTGACCTGTTGCGCCAGCGTCACCGGGTCCTTCAGAGAACTCAGTGTTCTGATTCCGTTCGCGAGATCCCCCAATGCAGCCAGGGTCGCTGGGTATTCGGTCAGGGATTCGGGCCCCACGATCGGCTGGGTGAAGCGCGGTGTGGCCTGCCGATACGACTTCACGAATGCTCCGGCCGCCTTGTCCCGGAAAGAGGCGAAAACGAAATCAGGTCCACCCTTCCGGATTGCCTCGAGGACGGGCTCGAAGCTTGCCGAATCGCCGGTGACCATCTTTCGGTCGACAAACGATCCACCGGCTCGTTCAAATCCCTCAGCAAAAAAGTCGGCCACCTCGTTTCCCAGCCAATCGTCGCTGCCGGTCAGGAAAACCTTTTGCCCGATCTTGCTCAAGGCCCAGGGACTAAGGGGCCTCGACCTCTGATAGGTATTCGGGCACAGTCTGAAACTCCCGGGCACGCACAACTCGCCCCCGACCAGGCGTACCGCCGGATTCGTTACGAAGTGTATTACTTCAGCCCCAGAAAGACCGTGAATCGCCTGTTCGGAAGCCTTTAGTCCCAGCGGTCCCACGAGGAACCGGACTTCCTGTTTCATGACGAGTACCGCAACTGCCTCAAGGATCTTCTCGCCGTTCGCCCCAGGGTCCTTTTTCACCAGCTTCAGACGCCGGGCGGCATCACCCTCTTCCGCAAGACGCAGCTCAAAACCCGCCATCAGAGACTTGGCCTGGTCCGCGAGAGGTCCCTCAGTCGGAAGGATCAACCCTACACTGACTGGCCCGCTCTCCTGTTCCGCTCGAACCGCCGAAAATCCGCCCGCGAGCATAACGGCAGCGGCCCCCGTACCGAGCAGGAAGTCTCGGCGGGATATCGCGGTTAGCTCTGAAGCCTCCGCGCCCTCCTCTCGCGCGGCCGAGACATCTTGCTTCGCACGATCCGACAGGAGTTCGCCCTCGAGTGCGGAGACGTGGTGACCCAGAGAATCACGAGTACACGACATATTGATCTTTGGTTCCTTTCATGGATCTGCCGGCCCTCCGGGCCATGATCGCACGGCTCAGGCCTTCTTTGTCCGAGGCATCCTACATTAAACCACCGGTTGTGTAAAGAAAGCAGGTAGCTTGTACAGCTTCATGAAGACACCGACCGGTGCTCAGGTCAGCGGCCCCCCCGCTCCTATTCGGCACGAATTTGGCGTGCCACGGATCTGTCTCCCGGGCCGCGGGACAGATCCGTGGCTTCCTCCTCCAATTGCGCGTTACGAGAATAATAACGGAACGGTATCAGTACTGTCGGGGCGGTGGAAGAGGCGTGTACTGGGGTGGAGGTCCATAGGGCACCGGACCCGGTTCCGCTTCTGGAGAAGGCGGCGGAACTCGCTCAGCGCCCAAATCTTTACCCAGACTCTCCAGCCCTTTAATGATACTCTCGAGCACGTTTCCGCTCCCCTGACGCATTTTCCCCAAACGCTTGATAGCTCCTTCCACGTCTCCGAGGATTGGGGCGGGCGCGTCGGTAATTCCCTTGGTGAAGGGTTGAAGAAGACTCTTCGAGAACTCTTTGCCCGCGGCATACATGGCGCGGGAGAGTTCTTCCTTGTTCTTGTCCTCGGCGAAAGCCTTGAGATTGCCTATGATCGCTCCCTTCATGATGGGATAGATCTTGCGGGCGCGCTTTTCAGCGTCTGCCTCGAGCTTTTCGTCCGGGGTATTGTTCAGCTCGTCCACCAGCTTCTCGCCGGCTGCCTTGACAGCCTTACTCGCAACGGTTCCCGCAATTTCGGACACTCTCTTCCCGTCGTCCGCAACAACCGCGTCCATGAGAAGCCGGATCGCTCCGTACCCCGCGAGGAAGAACAGGACAACTATCGCCACTCCCATGAGAAACTTCTTCATCGCCGGCCAAGCACCACCTTTCCTGGTTTCTCTTCGGTCATCGGTTCCGGTCACTTCGTCTACTCTGGACGTCCCCACTGGAAACGTTGTGAAATGTTTCCCTGGGAACTGCTCGTAGTACCGCTCGAGCCACTTCCGCCTTTGGCCTTGCCCTCGCTCGAGCTCTTCGAGCCGTTAAGATAGAGATCCGATTTCCGGCTGTATTCCCGCGGCTTGTCCAGCCGGCTGCCCGACCTACCGCTATATGGCTTCAGCGATTCTTTTTCTTGGCGCGCCCGGCTACTGTAAACTTTCGGTTTGTTATCGTCGCGACTGGATTTGCTGCTATTCACCCGCGACGTGTCTTCCTGCCGGCTGGACTTGCTACTACGCACTTTCGACCTGGTTGAATAGCTCCTGTAACTGTTATGGGACCGAATCGGGGCGTTCCGGTACCGGGTGGAGCTTTTCTTGGGGTGGTACGACTTCTGCCGGGCGCTTGGTGGGGGTTGCAAGGCCCAGGGCGGTGGCGGTGGGGGATATTCCATCCTCACCCCGAGGACCCGGCATTTGAACGGCAACCAGGAGTGCTGGGAACACTTTGCCATTGCCATTTCCGATGCGTGGTAGGGGGAAGGTCCATATCCCACGAACAGGGCGCCCCTCAGATTCCTCGCAGTAGCAATGAACATGGGGGACGCTGCAACCGATATGGCCGTCAGGAGCACCAACAACACACATGCGAGAATCCCGCCGGCTTTTCTATCCATCTCACACCTCCGTATGAGCAATCCCGGGGTATTTCATAGTCAGTTCCACTATTTGACACGTTTTCTGAGAAGAAGTTCCTTTTCACGAGACAACTTTTGGGTCCGCCCGCCTTTCAGGCTCCGTTCTCATCGTGCCAAGGACGGCTGACCTGTCGCTTCCAGTACGCTTCGCCACAGGCCTCCGCTGGGATCCACCTGTTTGCGTCCGTGCACCAGCAACTCGATGGGAATGTGGACAAACTGGTGGTTCCACTGGCCGACAACCATGTTGGTTTTTCCGGCCAGGCCCGCGTGGACCGCGTTCTGAGCTAGAAACCCGCAGAACACCGAGTCATCCGCATCCGCGGGTACGGACCGGATCATGTAGCTGGGGTCTATATATTTCAGATTCAGCTCAACGCCCTTACCTGCAAAATGCCTTAGTATCTGTTCTTTGAGCCACTGCCCGATATCCCCCAGTCGCACGTTGCCCGATTCATCGGTACCCTCGCCCGTGCAGTAACACTGTCCCGCTCCCTCAGCTACGACGATCACGGCGTGCTTGCGGGCTTGCAGTCTTTGTTCGAGCCACGCAAGAAGACCGTTGGGGCCCTCCATCTCGAACTCGACTTCCGGAATGAGCACCATGTTTGCTTCCCTCTTGGCCAGTGCCGCGGTGGTGGCTATGAAGCCGGAATGGCGTCCCATCAGTTTCACAAGTCCCACTCCGTTGGGAGCTCCGAGCGATTCCACGTGAGCGGAACTGATCACCTGGGTTGCCATACTCACCGCAGTGCCGAATCCGAAGGACTTGGAAATTAGCGGGATATCGTTGTCGATGGTTTTCGGAATACCAACGATACTGATGCGCAAGTCCCGCTCCTTGACCGCCTGAGCAACCTTGGCCGCGGCCCGGAAGGTGCCGTCTCCTCCTATCATGAGAAGCAGACCGATGTTGAGCCGCTCCAGCGAATCGACGATCTCCTCCAGGTCCTGTGGACCGCGCGACGATGATAGGATGGTCCCCCCCACGTCGTGTATCCCGGCCACCGCACTGGGCGTGAGTTCGAGGATGGGGTGCCCGTATTTTGGAATGAAACCCTGAAGACCGTAGCGGATTCCAAGAATGTTCCTCACGCCGTAATTGTGATACAGCGCCAAGACAACCGACCGAATCACGTTGTTCAGCCCGGGACAGAGGCCTCCGCAGGTCACGAGCGCTGCCTTGAGTTTGCTCGGATCGAAGTAGATCTTTCGTCTGGGACCGGCCTTCTCGAAGGAAACGGGTTCGTTCCCCTGCGCGATCTTGCTCAGGACCTCGGCCGCGGAAACCTCGTAGAGCACTCTTTCCTCGTCTTCGACAAACAGCCCTTCCTCAAGGGGTGATGTGATCTTCGGGTCTCCGAGTGAATCGACGGCAGTATCCATCGGTCTGGATTCTCCTATTTCATACGACGCGCCGGTTGGATCGTCCGACGCAATCGGGATTTTCGGGAAGAGTGTCTAGCATATCGAAAATTCCTTAAAAAAACAATAAAAAAGAATCATTACCTACAGAAAACTCTTGCATTGCAGCGAGAAGGCCTATCCCGAAGCACTTGAGCGGGAGAATCGCAGAGGCATTGCCAAAGAGGGATCCCTTGTTCCTTCCCTTGAGCAGGAAGAGAACGAAACAAATTATGCCACATGCTTTCGCCTCTCTTTGAACGCGATTGGTAATCGATTTTCCCGGAATTGATCTCACCTATCAATGTCACGGCCGACAAGAATTCAGTCGGCCCTGATGCTCTTCTCACCAGCGTTCGGATCATCCTTCCGGACTCGGGGAGGTTGACCCTGTGAATCGAGTCTGGTACAAAACGGGATGCGGTAGCATAGTTCGCGGGGTGCTTCCCCCAATGCCATAAAGAGCGACAGGTGCTCGTGGGCGTTGGTGCCAACGCCTTCGGAAAGGAAGTGTTCCCTGAAACCGGCAATTGCCGAAAGATTCAGTACGAATGGAGTATGAGCGTGCAGAGACGCCCAATATCATCCCAAGGCCACAGGAAGTTGCAAGAAGACCTCGATCGCATGATCCGCATTGAGAGACCGGCCGTCATCAAAGAAATCGAGGTTGCGCTCGGGCACGGTGATCTGACGGAGAACGCAGAGTACACGTATGCAAAGGAGAAACAGGCCCTCATCGAAACGCGCATTCGGGATATCCAGGAGAGATTGTCCACGTGCGAAGTGATCGACCTGGAAAAGAGGCCGCCCACCGACAAAATCGTATTTGGCTGCACGGTCACCATCGAAGATATTGACAGCGGGAGTCAAAAGATCCTCAGGCTCCTCGGTGAGGACGAGGTCGACATCGCCAACGGTATCATTTCGGTGACATCGCCGCTGGGAAGGTCCTTGATCGGCAAAGAGGAAGGCGACGTTGCCGAAGTGAAGACGCCGGACGGAGTTCGGGAATACGAAATACTGGAAATCGCCTGACACCTTTCTCAGTCCGCGCCGAAGGACTGCGCCGAACCGTCCGATCAGCCGGGGTTGGGCGCGCACCATTCCGGAAGCGATCCTTTGCCTTTTCGATCGGAACGCCGGCGCAGCGCTGACCATCCCTCTCTTCCGGCCTCGATCGCCAGAGGGCTCCGACCGCGCGACGGAGGTCGGATCGTTGTCATGAACGCCAGGCAGACCGAGACTGCTCAGTCTCGTCCAAAAAAGAGAATCCTTATACTCTGTGATTTCGACGGCACTGTCTCCACGAAGGACACCGTGAACCGCCTGGTCCAGGAGCACGTCCGAACACCTGATTGGCGGTATCACGTCAAGCGGTATATGCGCGGCGACATGGGTTCAAAGGCGGTGTACGAGGCTGTGGCCCCTATCATGAGGCTGAAACCCGGTCAGATTGAGGACTTCGTCTCCCGAAACGCAGCGCTGGACCCGGAATTCCCCACGTTCCTGCGGTGGGCCGGAGAGCGGAATATCGATGTCAAGATCGTATCTGACGGGTTTGATCTTACGATCCTCACGCTGTTTGCGGACCACGGGATCGGGGACCTGGAGATCTTCGCCAACCGACTCGTCACGGATGAGCGGGGCAGCGTCCAAATCCGATCTCCCCACGCAGACCCTGAGTGCGGGTGGTGCGGGACGTGCAAACGGAGACTCGTGCGCCGTTATCGCGCCGAATACGACTCGGTGATCCTTATCGGGGACGGCGAGTCCGACCGTCACGCCGCTGTGGAGGCGGACGCGGTGCTCGCACTGGGAGACCTCTTCGTCTATTGTGCCAACAAAGGGATCCCCGCAGTCCGTATCGACGGATTCAAGGACGCACCCGACCTTCTTACGAGACGCATTGAGGCCGTTACCTTTGACATGGACGGCACGCTCGTTGACTCGCTTGGCGCGATAACCGAGTCCTTCAACCATATGTTCGCCGTCATGGGATACCCGACCATGACCGGGGAGGAGGTCGCCCGAAAAACGAACATATCATTGAAAGACTTTGTGCACGGATTTCTCCCGCCCGAGGAGGTCGAATACGGGATCAGGATCTTCCGCGACTACTACGACAAGATCTACCTGGAGAAGACCACCGTGATGCCGGGTGTCAAGGAGACACTCGAGGCTCTCGACGGCTCAGTGCTTTCCGGTATCGTTACCAACAAACGGGGCTGGTACGCGCGGAAGCTGACAGAGCATCTGGATATTTCGAGGCATATGGCCCGAATCATAGGGGCTGAGGACGGATTCAGAGCCAAGCCCGCACCCGATATGTTCAAGGAATTCATGCGGTCCGTGAATTCCGATCCGGGAAGGACGGTCAACGTGGGTGATTCACCCATCGACATTGAGGCCGCGAGAAACGCGGGAATCGACGCAATCACGATCAGCGGACCGGTCTTCTCATCTGAAGAGCTTGCTCTGTGCCGCCCGCGCCGTGTCCTTCAGGGGATCACTGAACTGCCTTCGGCTCTCCTCCCGATAATCTGAGCAGCACCGTCCAACGTAATCGCCAACCCCATAGGAACCCGGTGTCTCTTTTTCCGGGAACAGCAGCCTTAGGACGGTGTCTCAATGAATACCTACCCACATACCACCAAGATGAAAGAATGAGAAAGGCCCGCCGTTCCTACCATTATATGCAGGCCTTTCCTTTTTTTTGGCAACGGGACCTCGATCGCAGTGGACAGCGTTTCGGTACAGGCTTCTCAACCTGAACCAGCCTCCGGCGCATTTGACTCGGCCAGCATATTTAGCACGACCCGGGCCGCGGTCTGCCCGTCGTGCCGCGGAAGCAGCATGCTCCTGATCTGCTGATAGCCCTTGAGCGTAGCCCTTCGCAGGGTGTCGTCGGTTATGAATCGTATTAACCACTGAGCCAGGTTTTCCGGCGTCGCGGCTTCCTGGAGCACCTCAGGCACGAGAAGAGGCCGCCCGCACTCCTGGCAAGGAATCGTAATTCCGGCCTCCGTCAGTTCCCCAATAGGTCCACCGATCTTCTCCTCCTCGATCGCCAGCACGTTGGCTATTCCCAGATGAACGTCCTGCGCCATAAGCAGGGGCTTGATCACTTTCAGGCCCAGCCACCAGGTGAACGGATCAACCTTGTACACGAGAACATGTGGCATGCCTACAAGCGTCGCTTGTAGTGTGGCCGTTCCCGAAGTAATGAGACCATTGTCCGCGGCAGCCATGACGCGGGGGGCTTCGGCCGAGAGAACCGCCACCGAGATCTCATGAGATTTGAGGATTTCTCCGACCAGGCCCTGCAAGTGTGGTCCAGCCAAAGGAAGGACAAACCCGGCTTCCGGAAAACTCTCGGAAAAGTACTTCGCGGCGCGACACATCACGGGCAGCATGCGGCGGATCTCCGCGGGCCTGCTCCCGGGGACAAGTGCTACCACATGGCTCAATCCGTCGAGCCCGAACTCTTTGCGGACCTCGGTCCGATCCAGGGTCTCCGGGATGTCCCGAACCATGGTGTGCCCCACGAAGTCAGCGTTTATCCCCGCTTCACGGTACAACCGCTCCTCAAAGGGAAATATCGTCATCATGCGGTCTACGCGCCGGCCTATCTTGCGAATACGCCCTCTGCGCCAGGCCCAGACCTGAGGACTGATGTAGTAGCAGACCGGCACCCCCGCTTGCCGGGCTTTCCGGCATAGGCGGATGTTCACGTCGGGAAAATCGACGGGGATAAAGAGGTCGTGCCCGCCATGGGCAAGCTCTCTCTTCATGGTGTTGTACGCGGCGAAGATGTTGCGCACTTTGCCGAGCCCTTCGGTGAGCGCAATCGTGTTGATCTCGTGGTAATGGTGCAGGAGCCTCATTCCCGCATCCGCGAGCTTTTCGCCCCCTATTCCCGTGATCCGGAGGTATGGATCACGGTCTTTGAGGTCCCTCACAAGCGCGGCCGCGTGGTGGTCTCCGGAAGCCTCTCCAGCAAGGATCAGAATGGATTTGGATCTCATAGGGAAACCAAGCCCCCAACGGTGACGTTTTTTCGGAGAAATTTTGGGCAGAGGAGGGGCGGCCGAAATTTTTGGCAAGGTGTTCGGTGAGGCAGCTTTGCTGGTTCAGCCGCGCGAAGGAGAGGATAATTGCACAATCTTTCATAATACTCCATTTCTTTTGTCCTTGACAACCAAAAAAAATGTGATAAGCATCCCGACCCGATAGCCGTTCCTTACTAAACTTATTGGCCTTTTATCACCTATATCGGACCCGGCATTGCGCACGGCAAATAGCGGGTACGGCCAAATAATCAGCCTCAGGAGCACCACATGAAACTCGGGCTATGCGAAAAATGCGGAGCGCCGGCTCAGGCTGCCTACGAGATCAGAAACAACAGAGTTTACCTCGCCAAGTTCTGCCGCGATTGCGGACGAACCGCGTCCATGGTCAGCAACAACGCTCGAAAATGGCGCTGGAAACGCGATATCGCGGCCTACCAGGAACCGACCGGCCCACAATGTTCTCTCGATTGTGCCAACTGCGATCACCAGCACCATACCACACCTACAACCGTCGCGATAGACGTAACCAACCGCTGTAATCAGAGGTGCCCCATATGTCTGGCGTACGTTGACGCGATGGGCTTCTGCTATCAGCCGCCCGTTGAGTACTTCGACAAAATCTTCAGGCACTTTGCAAAGAACGACCCCAAGCCGAACATCTGTTTCTTCGGGGGCGAGCCCACGGTTCACCCGGACTTTTTCGACATCGTTAGGCGCGCCCGGTCCTATGGCTTTCAGGTGCAGTTGTTCACCAACGGGATAAAGCTTGCTGACAAAGACTACTGTAGAGAACTCTGTTCTCTCGGCCTTCAGATAAATTTCGGATTCGACGGTACCGTTCCCGAGATCTACCAGACGCTCAGAGGCGACAACTCGCTTGCAGTCAAGAGGAAGGCCTTTGACAACGTGATTGAGTGTGGCGTGAACAAACTCGTCGTCATTTCGACCGTTGCCCGGGGCGTGAACGACGACAACATGAAGGATTTGATGGAATTCGTGCACCACTACCGTGATCACGTCTCAGTCTGGGCTTTCGTCCCTCTCACTCCTTGCTGGGAATCGGGAACCGTCAACCTGGAGCCCACCACCACCGAATGCGTCGAATCGATATTCGAGTCGATGATCAGCGGGACCGAGTTCGTCTCCACCGGAATGATGAAATTCACCGTTCTCTCCCGCTTCTTCGGGAGGCAACCCCTGGGTGGCTCTCATCCCAATTGCGAGAGCGCCACGCTCCTAATCTCAGACGGGCATGGGTACCACCCGATATCCAGGTACCTCAACGTGCCCTTGTCGGATCTTCTCGTTCGTCTCAGGATACTTGACAGGGAACTCATGGCCCGCGGGAACGAGGTGCCCAGACACGGGCTTCCTCGCTTCTTCTTTGACCTGCAGGCCTTGTTCTTGCTACTCCGTTTGATGGCGAGCGCGGTGAACCTCCGTGCATTGTTCGGAAACCACCCAATTCGGGAGGGCATTTTGGCCGTCATCGACCTCCTGCGAGGGCGCAAAATAGACCGCATCCTCAAGGACCGCACAAAGTTCAAGAATATCCTAACACTCTTGACGATCCCGTACGAGGATCCCGGGGGTCTGGAGGACGCCCGTCTCAAGGACTGCCCCGCGGTCTTCGCTTACGAGGATACTGATACGGGCAGGATTCGCACCACAGCCTTTTGTTCATGGCAAACGGTCAAAGACGACGTCTGTCGGAAGATCCAGGCGTTGTACGATGTGAGAAAGCCGGCGCACGTGACCGCTCAAGCGGCTTTGCAGAAGAACCACTGACTCGGATACCTCCCCAAGGGCCCGGCACTGTCCCCACCGATAGCCTTTGAACCCTCCCGAGGCGCCTAGACAGGCCTGCAGGGTAGGCGCCTGCATCCCTGCTTCCGACTTGACCTTCGCCTGAAGAGTGTGGCAAAATGTAAAGATCATAACGTCATACCTTTAAGAGAGTCCAGGGAGCAGTGCGGTGGCTGTGGACGAACGCTCTCATCGTGGTACCGTGCTCAGAGATCCGACGCTGGCTGTATCTGTCAGTGGGGTGGCTTCTTCAACGGAAACGATCGACTTGAGCAGCTTGTTTGGCGGGGATCTTACTCCAGCCGGGAAACCGGACCTGCAGGATGTCACGACGACGTCGTTCGGTAAGCTTTTGCACGCGATTCCCATCCCGACCTTCCTCGTTGACCGGACAGGTCGCGTCGTATTCGCCAACCAGGCATGGAGGAAGATAACCCCCGATTACCGGCGCCTTGAAGGGCAGGAGCTGAGTTCAATATTCCCTCGGAAAGTGTACGTGCAGAAGGCCCGGTCACTGCTGGAAAAGGTTCTTGCCACAAGAAAGACCCAGGTCTTCGAGGCTCCCCTGCTCATACAGGGCAGCCGAGTGTGGGCACGCATGCACTTCCGTTCGCTGAGGATGCGTTCGGACAGATCGGTACTCCTTCTGATTGAAGACCTCACCGCCGAAAAGAAACAGATGCTCCAGGACAAGAGATATCGCAGGGTACTCAAACAGGCCCACGCGAATCTGGAAAAGCGTGTTCAAGAGCGAACAAGGGAATTGTCGAAAACCAACGAACAAATGCGTCGGGAGATCTCTGATCGCAAGCGAGCCGAGGAGCGCCTGGAGCTTGCAGGCCGCGTTATTTCGGGTGCAAGGGAAGCCATATTCATTGCCGACGCTGGCGGAAGGATCGTTGACGTAAACGACGCCTTCTGCAGAATTACCGGTCGCGACAAGGCTCACGTCGTGGGACAAGACCTTGCCATGTTTGACTGGGGCCCGGACCATAACGGGTTCCGAGACGGGATCTGGCAGGAACTCCTCGAGAAGGGGGAATGGCAGGGTGAAGTGTGGGACAGACACGGAAACGGAGAACTTTACCCGATTCTGCTGTCACTAAATGCGCTTAGGAGCAGCGGAACTGAGATCTCTCACTTCGTGGGCTTCTTCTCTGACATCACAAGGATCAAGCAGACCCAGGAGCGCCTCTCCCGTCTTGCCCACTACGATTCCCTGACCGGGCTTCCCAACCGACTGCTCTTCAACGATCGCCTCGAACAAGCCATTGCATCGGCTGCCAGACACAGCCAATTGGTTGCCGTGATGATGTTGGACTTGGATCGGTTCAAGAACATCAATGATACTATGGGGCATCGATTCGGCGACAAGTTCCTCGTTGCCCTGGGAAGACGACTGTCCGCCTGCCTTCGTGAAAGCGATACAGTATGTCGGCTCGGAGGAGACGAATTCGCGTTCATCCTGACGGGTATCGTCCAGTCACAGGACGTGGCCCACGTAGCCCGCAAGATCATGAACGAGGTATCCCGCCCGGTGGTCCTTGACGGCCGGGAAGTCTTTATCACGGCGAGCGCAGGGATTTCAATATACCCCTCCGACAGCAGGAAAGTCGGGCGTCTGCTTCAGAATGCGGACACTGCCATGTATCACGCGAAAGAGCACGGGAAGAATCATTTCCAGTTCTTCTCGCAGGAGATGAATGCCACCGTCCTCAAAAGACTGAAGTTTGAGAATCTCCTCAGAATCGGTATGTCGGCCGACCAGTTTCTGCTCCACTATCAGCCCATGGTCGATACGGAGTCGGGCCGAATGATAGGGATGGAGGCCCTGCTGAGATTTCGGCATCCGAGTCTGGGTGTGGTCTCTGCAGCGAATTTGGTTCCTGTGGCGGAAGAAACGGGTTTGATTGTCCCACTCGGAGATTGGGTGTTGAGGTCGGCCTGCACCCAGAATCGAAGATGGCAGCAGATGGGACTTCCCCCTTTCAAAGTCTCGGTGAACGTTTCCGGACGCCAGTTGAAGGATCACCGCATCGCGGCACACATCATGAAGATCCTGGAACAAACGGGCCTCGGACCGGAATTCCTCGAGATCGAACTCACCGAGAGCGTGATGATAGAAGATGCGGACAGGTCCATTGAGATACTGGCGCAATTGAAGGATGCGGGAATAAGTATTTCCATTGACGACTTCGGGCGAGGGTTCTCTTCATTGAGCTATCTGCGGGACCTGCCCATCAACAAGATCAAGATTGACCGATCCTTCCTCCGAGACATCTCCCCAAACTCGTACGAGCAAGCACTTGTGAAGGCCGTGCTCACCGTGGCTCACAGCCAGCAGCTGAACGTCGTGGCCGAAGGGGTCGAAACCGAGGAGCAATTCCGGTTTCTCCGATCACTCGGCTGCGATCAGGTCCAGGGCTTCCTCTTTGCACGGCCGACAGCGGTAGAGCCTTTCACCGAGATTCTTCGGAACAATTCTCCTCTCGGGCCTCGATTCCCTTAGACCTCTGAGGTCTGAAGGAGGAGTCTCGAGCATCCGGGGTTCAGCTCTGCGATCGGCGAATCGGTACCGGAGAGTAGTAAGGAATTGTCCCCATACACTCGCCTGGTGCCAACTCCACACGAAATGTCGTTACAAGATCCCTATGGAAACCCGTACCTTGGCGGACCGAGGTGTAGACAGGCGACCGGGAATTTGATATTCTAATACGTCGATTTCTTCACAAACTTCCGGTGGCATCTGGGAAACTGATACGTGCCGCTTTAGGCGCTCGGCGTGAGGAGTGCGTTTGTGGCAAAACGGAAGATCCGAGCGAAAGATGTCGTAAATGACATTCGCGCGGGCATGGACGACGCGTCGTTGATGGAAAAGTACAGGCTGTCGGCCAAAGGCCTGCAGAGAATCTTCGAGAAGCTCGTGGAGGGTAAGTTCGTTACTCAGCGGGACCTGGACGCCAGGATGGGCTTGCAAGACGACACTGCGGATATCGAAGACCTGAGGGAGTTTCCCAGAAACTATCCGGTTCTGTCCGTATCCGTATACGAGGGACGCAGAGGCGGTACCCAGGGAACGGTCCGTGACATCACCGAAAAAGGTGTCGGCATCGTCGGCATCGAGGCCCAGGTGGACGAGGAAAAAACATTCTTCATCGATACGGGGCGGCTGTCCGAGTTTGATACCATACAGTTTGACGCCACATGTCGGTGGATCAAGTGGGATTGCGCGGAAAGGCAATATGTAGCAGGATTTGAGATCACCAGGATCTCGGAGGACGCCCTGGAAGAGCTCCGAGAGATGATAGGAGGATTCACGCTGACCGCGGATACGCTTGCCATGATGCTTCCCTGAGGTTCCCTGATGAGAGGGACCGCCCAAATCTTTTCAACGGAACTTGCACGCTTCAACACACCTTGGTATCCCTGCGTGACAGTGGCCGACTCGGGCCTGGAAGGACAAGGTGCCGGCCGGTATTGACTGAAATGCCCTGGAGGTACCAATCGGAAGGATGGGAGCGCCACAGGTAAGCGTCGTTATCCCTACGTACAACAGAGCGGGGCTTCTGAGGCGTGCAATCGATTCGGTGCTTGCCCAAACCCACGATGACTATGAACTGATTGTCGTAGACGACGGGTCGACGGATGCCACCGACGAGAACCTGCAGTCCTTCGGAAAGGCGGTGACGCGGCTCCGTCAGGCCCATCGGGGCGTGTCAGCCGCTCGGAATCTGGGCATAGAGCATTCGAGCGGAGAGCTGGTCGCCTTTCTCGACTCGGATGACGAATGGCTCCCTGACAAACTCGCGTACCAGGTGAGCCTTTTCGACGGATCAAACCCGTGGTTCATATGTCACACGGACGAAATCTGGATGCGCGAGGGGATCGAAGTTCCTCAAAAGGGCATCCACGCCAAACAGGGAGGCCGCTTCTTTCAACGAGCCCTCGAACGGTGTTTGATAAGCCCTTCGTCCGCGCTGCTCTCCCGTCGGCTCCTCGACCGCGTCGGTCGGTTCGACGAGGATCTGCCTGCCGCTGAGGATTATGATCTGTGGCTGAGAATCACGGCGTTTCATGAGGTTGCCTTCATTCCGCGTCCCCTGGTGATCAAACATGGGGGCCACGACGATCAACTCTCAAGAATCACGCCGGCTATCGACCGCTACAGGATTCGAGCGATCGCCAAGATTTTGACCCATCCTGATTTGCCACCGGAGTACCGGCGCGCAGCGATCTGTGAACTCAGGCGCAAGTGCCGGATTGTAGCCGCCGGATGCATGAAGAGAGGAAAGACGGACGAGGCACATGACTACCTTGAGCTGGCTGAATCCTACGAAAGCCGTTCGTATTGATCCTGCTCAAGCGGATCTCGAGGACAGAACGTACTACTTTCCCTGCTATGACGACAGAGAGCTGTTGCTGAGGTCCGTCAAGGAAGTGGGGATTCTCAATCCGCCCTACCTTCAGGAGAGGCCGGGCTCGAGGCCTATACCCGTTCTGGGACGTAGGAGGCTCCGTGCCGCGGTAGCGGCCGGGATGTCAGAGATCGAGGCCCGTGTCATCCCGGAGACTGTTCCCGCGCAGGAGGCCTTCATTCCAGCCTTTTGGGACAACTTCGGACACAGGACCTTTGATTCCGCGTTAACGGCCGTCGTTGTCCGGCGGCTCATGGAACTGTATACCCTGGAGACGGTGGCGAAGGACTTTCTCCCGGCCCTCGGCATCCCCCCGAGAGGACCCCGGCTTGAGCGATTCAGGGCGGTCGGAGGACTCGAAGACCAGATCCTTGAGGCCCTGGCACTGGGAAAGATCACCATGAGATCAGCCGTAATTCTAACCCGCGTCACGCCGGCCGAGCGTCTTGCCCTGTTTGGGCTGACCCAGAACCTGCGACTTAACGCGAACAAGACCGGCGAAGTTGTAGGCCATCTCTTCGATCTGTCTGTGCTGCGCGGCAGAAGCCTTCTTGAGTTGATCCGGAGCGAGGAGGTGAAGACAATCCTGGAAGATGAGGGGCTTGATCTGCCGAGTAAAGCCAACGCACTGCGGGAACTCGTGCGAAGATGGAAGTTCCCGGAACTGAGCGAGAAGATGAGAGCGTTCCGCTCCTGGCACAGAGGGCTGGACACGGGCGAGAGAATCTTCGTCCGACCTTCGCCTGACTTTGAGGATGAAAGTGTGTCGGTGGAAATCGACGTCAGCTCATGGGAAAAGACGGAAAGAGTGGTAGAAGCGATTCGGAAATTGCTCGGATGATATATGTACCCGATCTGTTCGCAAGACCCCGTTTCGAGAAGAATAGCGCACATGACATTCCGCTTCGACGAAGTTTGGGTGGATGAAGAGGCCCTCGAAGAGCCGCTTACCCGTCAGGTTCTCGGCCGCATCGGGAATGCGCGGGTTGTTACTGGCCCGGAGATGGATGCAGCGAGCAGCCGCCTGCTCCTACAACCCGATCCGTTCAAACGGGGCAAGAAGATCCTCAGGCTCACAAAGCACAAGGGAGCTTTTGTCAAGCCGTGTCCCGGAACGCCGGAATACGTCTGCTGCGGCCTGCAGATTATCCACATCGGCCAGGGATGTCCGATGGATTGCCGCTATTGCGCTCTCCAGGTCTATTTCAACAGACCGGTGCTTGAGGTTTTCGTGAACAGGGATTACCTCATGAACGAGCTGCGCGGCCTGCTCGACTCCGATCGATCGAAATTCCACCGGTTCTGCACCGGTGAGTTTACCGATTCCCTTGCACTGGATCATTTGACCGGCTTAGCTTCCGATCTGGTCACCTTCGTCGCCGACCGTCCCAACGCGTCACTTGAGTTGAAGACCAAGACCGATTTCGTGGATCCGCTCCTTGACCTCGATCCGAAGGGGCGGGTGGTGTTGAGTTTTTCGGTGAATTCGAGGAGAATTGGCCGCACGGAAGAGTACCGGGCGACCAGCGTCAGCGGGAGAATCGGAGCTGCGGCGCGGGCTCAGGCCGCGGGCTATCGTATCGGCTTCCATTTCGATCCCATCATTGCCATGCCCGGCTGGGAAAAGGAGTATTCGGAGACGGTGCGCGAAATCTTTTCGGCCGTGGACCCTGCGTCGATCGCGTGGATTTCTCTCGGGGTACTCCGTTTCGTTCCGGAACTCAAAGAGACCGTCAGCTCCCGGTTTGGCCCGGTGCCCTATTTCCACGATGGCTTTCTTCGCGGTCGCGACGGCAAGAGCAGACTTCAGGCCGAGCGCCGCGTGGCAGTCTATAGAGCCATAGCCGACATGATAAGAGGATGTGCGCGCGACGCGCGGATCTACCTCTGCATGGAGTCTCCATACGTCTGGGAACGATCGCTGGAAATCCGCATGGAATCAGACCAGGCATTGGGCGAGTATCTTGACAAAGCGATGCGCTGAGACACTGGCCCCGGCGAAGAGTGCCTGCGGCATCCGCGTGAGGTCGGCCTCATGACGAGCGACAACTTGAACCGGATTCTCTCCTGGAACACTCACGCGCTGTTGACACGGCCTGCCTTGCGAACATTGCGGTCGCCCCTCTTGGAGACTAACGCGCCGGTGATCACGCTTGAGGACTTCCTGTCGGTTGTAGCCCGGACCGTTCAGGTGATCATCACATGGTATTGGAACCTGCTTGCAGCCAAGGCAGGGAACTCAGCTCCCCAGAGCCCCCCTCCCCCTGAGATCACGACCCATCAGGCATTCTTTGAAGCTTTGCGGCTCAACCCCCTGCACAGGATCGAATACGTCACGGTGATCGGTCGGGAAGATGTCTCGTCCGCCACCGGCCATGATCCTTCTCGCTTGGGACCGCCGGCCGGTGCATACGTGCCCACGGATATCAGCAGCGTCATCTCCCCGACGGAGATCCTCTGTACGTACGCGGACGAGCCGGACTGGGGAATGGATCAGGCTCTCTTTCTGAGAGAGGATTACGGATACGGCCCCCTACCCTTCGGGACCGATACGGGGATAAGCTCGCAGGCGCCCTTCCACATGGCCTTCTATTACGAGAACCCGGTCCTGCTTCGGCTTCACCCGCAGCTCAAAAAAAGCTTCATGGAAGAGCGAATCCGGCTATTCTTCGCGTTGGGTCAGCTTGCCTTCGCCCATGAAATAGACTATTGGGGATGGCGTTTCACGGCCTGGGCCATGCACTATCTCCAGGATCTGACCCAACCGTACCACGCGAAAGCCGTCCCCGTATCCGTCCTTAGAATCTTGCGACGCGTTCTCGTTGCAGGCGGTATCAGAAAGGCCGTTGAGAAAAACAAGAATCTTCTCCGAAATCGTCACACCCTCTTCGAGGCCTCGGTTCACTTTATGCTTAACGATGCGTTCAAGAGATATTCCACCCACCCCCTGCTCCTGGCATTGACAGGAGACGGTGAAGCCCGCGCGGGAACCATACGCAGCGTTATGCACGAATCCGCGGCTGTGGCCGTTAGTCTTGCTCGCTCCACCGATGAGACGGTGATGAGCCTCATCTCAGATCCGAGAATGGTCGATCCCGCGTACGACTTTGCACAGGACGCAACCTACCGCATCGACGAGGCGCTGCTCGCTGCGGCGCGGGACCGGCCGGAACTCTTCGAACGACTCACCCGACTCGTATGCCGATGCTTCCGGGAAACCGGCATGGTAACGAGATTCTCCGTTCGCAGAATGGAGTTCATGCCGGCTCCCACTTTTCGGTGACATCTCCATCGAAGCCGACGTAGAGTATCTTCTTCCCCTGGGCTTCCTCGAGGACACTCACGGCCAACTCACGGGCCTCTCTTCGGCGGAGACCCGCGGCCGCGGCGTATGCCCGCAGGAAGCGCATCCTGTCGCCAGGTCCGATCGCCGCGGGTGTCGAGAGGAAGATCTGAACGAGATTCCTGATCCGTTTTCGCAAAGGGAGTTCAGTCTCGAAACTCACCGCATCGTAGTCGAGCAGATCAAAGGAGACGGATCGCCCCGAACGGAACCGAGATGGGCCCCGGGTGCTCGACCCCTGAACCGAGACGAGAATGTTGCAGGTCTTCAGGTCCGCATGGAAGATGCACCTCGCGTGAAGCAATCCCAGGAAGCGGCCGAACTCCCTAACGAAGGCCCTTCTTTGTTCCATTGTCCACGGGGCCTCAATCATCTTGAGGATGTACCGGTCAAGTTCCAGGGCTCCGGGGATCACCTCCATCATCACCCATTCATTGCTCACCAGACCCCAGGTTTGGCGCCTGATCAGGGCAAGCGGATATGCGGTCCCGATTCCCTCCTCACTGAGCCGCCGCCCGTTTCCGAAGCTTCTCAGCCCCTGGGTGGTCCGAAAGAGGCCCTTGAGAGCATGAAGCGTCCCCCGCCATCGGAACTCTTTGACACAGACCGCGGGAAATCCGGGAATTTCAACGATAGTGATTGCGCTTTCACGGGCGTCTTTCCGGATTCCTCGCCCTTCGCCAGCGAGGATCTTTCGGTGTTCCTCGAGGGCCAAACGGAAGAATTCCGGCAGGTCCCGGGCGTCCCTTTCCAGGATCCGAGCCGCCTGGGGATCGATCTCGGCTGAAGAGTAGCTCTTCAGTTCGTCGGTTGCTGCTTCTTTGAAGCGACAGCGATTATCGATCGGCTTGTCGCGGTTCCTGTCAAGACAACGCGTCAGCGCCCCGGCCAACAGGTACCGGAGATAGTAACGCCAGCTTCTCATGCGCCACGGCGTCCGCTCAACCGAGCGCCGGAACCATCGCAACGCTTCATCTCGGTCTCCAACTCCGAGGTACGCCCGGCCAAAGGAGATGTCATGGTCGGACATGGTCCTGAGAAAGACGCGTCTGGGGATACGTGCGGGATCGTAGTTCCTGAGGAGTATGTCGTACGTGTCTGAACGGACGCCGATCCGGTCATGGCTCGTGTTCGACTCGTAGAAACGGATGAACACCAGGGTATCGTCAACGTATGCGATGGGATGAGCGGCGGCTATCTTCAACCAGACGTCAAATTCGTCGGCAAAGCGGTAAACTGTAGGAAATCCGTGAACCTCCTCAAAGACATCGTTCCGTATCAGCACCGAAGAGGTGTGAATGAAGCTCTCGGAAAAGGCTTTGACGAGCAGGTCGCCTTTTATCCATTGGTTTCTTTGGGTCTTTTCGTACTTTTTTCCGATGCGTACGTGCTTGGCCGCCACGAGGCCTACATCCGGGTTTTCTTTCACAAAATCCGCTTGGATCTGCAGCTTCTCCCGCGCCCAAAGGTCATCGTGATCGAGGAATGCCAGCCATGTTCCTTTGGCAACGGCCGCGCCATTGTTTCGTGAGGCAGCGATCCCGCTGTTCCTTTGGTCAAGGTGTCGGAGGTCCTTTTGCGCGTCCAACCAATCCTCGGTACCGTCTGTGCACCCATCATTGACCACGATGATTTCGAAGTCCCGATAAGACTGGCCACGGACGGAATCCACGGTCTCTTTCAAAAGTTCGAGTCTGTTGAAAGTTGGAATGATGACGCTGATGAAAGGCGCGGCCTGAGTAGACATGATCTTTGACAGGGTAGCAGATGCCTGCCGCGAAATGAATCCGTTATGGATCGACCGGGAGGCTGGACCCTTTTTCACCGGCCAGAATCGCCTGGACTTCTCTGAGCACCGATTCGGGCTCGATGCTCCTCATGCACGGGTGATCCGGCTCCGGGCAGCGGTAGTAACGGCACGGAGCACAGGGAGCAGAACCCTCAATCACATGGGCGCGAGGGCTGAAGGGAGCGGTCGCGCCGGCCGAAGTCGGACCGAAGATCGTTAACACCCTCGCGGATGCCGCGGCCGCCAGATGAGCGCTGCCTGTGTCGTTGGAGATCACAGCCCGAGACAGGTGCATCATTGCCATTGACGAGACCATGTCGGCCTTCCCTGCTAGGTTGGCGGCTCGCAGGTTCCGCATCAGTCCAAGGACTTCCTCGATCAGGTCGGCCTCACCTGGAGCGCCGAGGAACACTATCTCCCCGTCCGTTCTTTCAACCAGGAGCTCGGCGAGTTGGGCAAAATAATCAGTCGGCCACCTCTTGGCCTCAGAGTTCACCGATCCGGGACAGAGCACAAATATGGGCCGGTCCGTGCGAATTCCTTCGGCAACCATAAGGTCTCGGGCTCTCTTGAGCGTGTCACCGGTCAGCAGGATCGAGCAGTCGGGAACCCCGGTACGCATGCTTGGCCGTTCGTAGAAGCGCTCTTCCAGATGATCGGTCAATGCCAGGTAATAGTAGACCTGATGAACGGTCTTGATTTCCGGTTGCAGAGGAACCTTCACGTTCAGCAAAGGCCCTCGCATGTCCGTAGCATACCCTGCTCTCAGGGGAACGCGGGCCAGCCAAGCAGTAAACGCACTTTCAAAAGCATTCTGAAAGAGAACCGCAAGGTCGAAACGTTCGGCCGCCAGCCGCCTGCTCATGCCGAACGCTCTCCTCGTTGGGCCGCCATGACTGCCGTCAAAGGAGATGAAGTCGTCAGCTATGCCGGCAGCCTTGACAAGACCCGTGAGGCCCTCCGGCCCCCAGAAGGTGAGAGTGGAGGCCGGAAAGATCCGGCGCATTTCCCTCGCAGCCGGCAGACTGATGATGGTATCGCCGACCCAGTTTGTGCCCCTCAAAACGATTCGCGTGGGGATCTCAAGCCCGAATCGGTCAGACTTCATATTGGACCCGCGTGGGTGCGCTCACGAGCGGGGCCTCTGCTTCCGCTCGAGCCTTGCGCTTGCGTCCGAACTTTCTGTGCATCCAGAATCCCTGCTCCGGGTGCTCGCTCAACCACTTTTCAAAGATATTGTGAAAGCGCTGCGAGACAGCAGCCATATCGCGCTCCAAGTCCCCACTTACCTCGATGGGTATCTCCTCTCCGAACTCGCAAACATAACGCCCGTCATCGAGACGAAGTCCCATAACGGGAATTACAGGGGCATTCCCCTCCACGGCAAATCGGGCGAAGACACCATTGGCCAGGACCTTTCGCCCGAAGAAATCGACCCAGATCGGCCTCGTGTCGTCACCCCGCTGATCCGCGAGCACGACCACCATTTCTCCCGACCGTAACGCCTGGATGCACCGGTGAACAATACCCCGGTGAGGAAGCGTCGTGAGTCCGCTCTCGTGTCCTCCCCGGTTAAAGATCATTCGCCTGTTGACGAATCTGTTGGGTACTCCTGTTACCACAAGATTCCCTCTGATGCCCAGGAACCGACTCACAGCGGCAAGAACTTCGAAGCTCCCGATGTGGGCGGTGACCAGGAACACGCCCTTCTTTCCCGGAGCCCAGGCCTGATTGAAGCTTTCGCTTCCCTCTATCAGGAGTCGTTCCGCGAGCTCATCATGGCTCCACCGTCTCAGCCTGAAGAATTCGACCGCGAGCATCCCCAAGTGTTCAAAGTTCCTGCGGGCAAGGAGCCGGATCTCTTCCGGAGGCCGCTCCTCCCCAAACGCAATAGTGAGATTCCCGACGGCTACGTCCCGGCGCTCCCGGGCCAGGCCGAACATCAACCGGCCGCAGAAACGACCGAAGGTCAGTGCCCGTCGATGTCCTGGGATGAGACAGATGGCCTCTTCGACGAGCCGGAAGAAGAGATAGACGACGTACTCGAGGCAGATGCCGAGTTTTGAATCATTTTTCCCTTTGGAGATCGTCGAGTCCATGTCAGTTCCCCCTGATTGAGCTGCTTTGGAGATCACGTAAGATCTTGACCTGAAAGAAGGCGATGACCCGTGCGGTGGGGCCATTCATGATCCCTCTTCATCGGCGGGACTCTCCTCATCCAGAGGTATCGCCTCTTCAATGAGCATGATCGGGATGTCGTCTCTGACCGGGTATTTCACGCGACACCTTTCGCAGATGAGATGGTCTTCGCTCTTGGTCAGCACGAGATCTCCCTTGCACTTGGGACAAACAAGGATTTCCAGCAGCTTTCGGTTGACAGCCATTAGCTACCCTCGCGGCGTTGAAGTCCATCGGGGGGGGCGTTCCACCGAAGGACACAACCAAAATTAACAGCGTGGCAAGCGGCTCACGCCGGTTTTCGACTCCTGGTCGATATCGGAGTGGTTACTCTATATACCGACGCGGTTCGGCTTGCAAGCCCAAGTACTGGTTAAAGTTTTCGTCGGTCATCCCTGATGAAATCCGTGCTGACGCGATTTGAACCAGGCTACCGAGTATTCCGATCGTGAGCATTGGTGCCCGAGATCGCCTTGTTAAAGTGGTTTCCGGAAAATCCCCTCGGCCTCTCTGTAATAAAGAAGTGTTTGCCATCCAGGTTCGGGGGCATCAGATGAGGAGTTTCAGTCGTTCTTTTCGTGGACAAACGACCGGGCCGCACTATCCGACTGACAGCGGGATGATTCGCTCGTGCATTTCAGCGGTTGCGCAGGTCAATGCCCTATTTCGTCGTCCCAGGTGGGAATGATGAACATTTGGCCAGGCAGCGCTGCGTGATCGCCTTCCTCGGGCTCCGCGAAGGCGACGACCCGCCTGTCCGGGCCGCGTGTGAAGCCCTGGGTGAGGACGTGGGGCGGGCCTCCTTGAATGGAAGTGGCGAGCACCAGAGACTCCTGCTCTTCACCTGTCCGCGAGTCTATGACTCGTGCACAGGTTATCATCGTCACCGCGTACGCATGTTTCTCCAGCGCTAGCTCCCTTACGTATTTCGTGAGCGCCCTCTTCTGTTCGTCGTCTTTAAAGGGAAGAACGTACGGAAGGATGCCGTCGAGCGTGTGAAGAAGGGCGGTGGGAAGATGCGAACCATCCTGGAGCAGGGTCTGCCTCGCTATCGGCAAGATGGCCCTGACGGCCTCAATGACAGTCTCTTCAGCAGCAATCATCTCAACAACCTTTGAGCTGACGTGGAGTGCTCCCGGTGAGTCCGGCCTCGCGACCTAAGGGGTTGGGTTCAGCGAGGCATCAACAGAGTATGTGTACCAGGATTTTCCAACAGTGGCAAAAGATAGCCGCAGCGTCTATGATTACAGGGGTCCGCGAGAATACCCATTGTTTCTTCCGGGCCCACAGTCGCGGTCTTTTTTCAAGAGTCCGGCGGTGAAACGAGAACACCCCTGGCCGGATAGCAAGGGAGGTATCCTTGGCCCCACGTTCGAGGCAAGAAACCAGGTCTTTCGTCCTCCGTCTCTTCTTGGCACTCTTGATCTCGGCGCCTGTTATGGCTTTCTTGCCGAGCCTGACTGCTCGCGCTCAGCACGATTCTCGTCCGCAAGACTCTCTTGGGAAGCCGGGGGGAGAACTTCAGACAAGCCTACCGAATACACTGAGAATCGGGACGTTCAACATCCGCATGTTTCCGTGCAACAACGATTGCGGATGTATCAAAGAGAGTGGATTCACGGAGTGCAAAGGACGAAACACCCGGAGAACCAACCGGCGGGCGCTGGCGAGTGAGATTGAGAGACTTCGTCCGACGGTCCTTGCAGTGAATGAGATCCTCAAGCCGAAGCGGTTCGCCAGATTCGCGGCCGAGCACATGGGGCCGACCTGGAGATTCATCTTCACGGATGACGGAGGCCCGCAGAAGACAGGGTTCCTCTACGATTCTTCCGTGGTGGATCTGGTGAGCCGATTCTCCATCAGGGATATGATCACAAAGATCGACCCGTCGCGTTTTCCGGAGAAATGTGTCAAGCGCTTGAGAAAGCAGCGTCCTGCATTTGTGTGCAGATTCAGGATGAAACGGGCGGGCTTCGATTTCTTCGCTATTGTCGTTCACATGAAGGCCGGCCCTTGTGCGAGCCTTCGGAAAGCTCAGTGGAACCTCATGCGCGACATCGTGGGCCGCCTGGCTGGCAAAGACGAGGACATATTCATTATGGGTGACTTGAATGACTACAGTCCTCATTGTGAAGATACGGCAGAATTCCGTGCGGCAACGGGTTTCCGCCTCCTCACTGCCAAGATCTCCTGCACTCACCTCCATCGGGGCAAGGGAAACACGCTGGATCATATACTTGCCTCGCCGGCAGCCCTGAGTGTACTCTCAGGGGGATCGGTCCGCGTTGGTGGACCATGCGCGCGCTATTGCACGTTTGGACGTTCCTGGAAACGCTATATGAGCAACGTATCAGATCACTGCCCCGTCATCGCTGAGTTCCGGGTACGCCCCAGGTAACGGAACTCCGTCTCACAAGGGCACATGAATCGTCAGGCACGCGGCCGTAAGCGGCCTCATCCGGGTTACCCCCGAACATTCTACGGAGGGAACATGCGCAAGACTAAGATTGTGGCCACCCTGGGACCGGCCACGTACGCTCCCGACACCATGGAGGCGATCATCCGCGCAGGAGCTGATGCGCTCAGATTCAACTTTTCTCATGGAACCCATGATCGGCACAGCGAGGCTTATCACACCGCGCGCGAGCTATCCCGGAAGCTAGATAAGGCCGTCACGCTGATTCAGGACGTGCAGGGCCCCAAGATACGAGTGGGCAGATTGGAGGGAGAGCAGGCCGTTCTCCACCGGGGCAGCGAGGTGGAACTTACCCCTGAGGATGTTGTTGGTGATGAATCCTCAATTCCTGTGGCTTACGATAGCCTGGAAGCTGATGTGAAACCGGGCGAGATGGTCCTGATAGACGACGGGAAGATTAGGCTGAAATGTGTCCGCGTCGATGATCGGGGAGTAACATGCCGCGTTGTGGAAGGAGGAACGCTCACTCCCCACAAAGGGGTGAACTTGCCCGAGACCGACCTTTCCACACCGGCGCTTACTCCCAAGGATATTGATGATGTTCGTTTCGGGCTTCAGACGGGATTCGACGTGATCGCCCTCTCCTTTGTCTCGCGGGCTTCTGACGTGGAGCTGCTCCGCAGAGAAATGCGCAAGATGGGCAAGGAACGTCCCGTCGTGTCGAAGCTCGAGCGGTCCGCGTGCCTCGACAACCTCGATGAGATACTCGAAGCGTCCGACTCGGTCATGGTTGCACGGGGAGACCTCGGGGTTGAAGTACCGATCGAACGCTTGCCCATCCTCCAGAAGACTATCATCAGGAAGGCCAACCATCTGGGCGTGCCAGTGATCACGGCCACGCAGATGCTCGAATCGATGACCCGCGGTCTGCTCCCGACGCGGGCCGAAGCCGCGGACGTAGCCAATGCGGTCTTCGACGGCACCGATGCTCTGATGCTTTCCGGAGAGACCGCAGTGGGGCAGCATCCGGTCCAAGCAGTTAAAATGATGAACAATATAGCCGTTCAGGCTGAAACTTTTCAGGAGACGTACTCCGCTGAACATTGGAAAATAAAGGAGCTTCGCGGGGACGAAGTTGCCAAGGCGGTCTGCCATTCCGCAGTCGTCGCGGCCCAGGACCTGGGCCTTGGGAACATTGTGGCGGTCACGGTCTCCGGCCAGACGGCACTGGACATTGCGGCCCTCAGACCCGATGCTCCGATACACGCTTTTGTATCTGATCCGTTCCTGCAAAAGTTTCTCGTACTGAGCCGCGGCGTGACGCCCCACCTGTGCGACCTCGCGCCCGATTTTGAGGCTTTGATGCGGCAGATTGACGAGGTCCTGATCAAGAAGAAAATTGCCGGAATGGGCCAGTCGGTCGCTCTTGTCATGGGCCTCCCCATAACGGACCACAAGGCGACAAACTCGCTGATCGTGCGAACCGTCGGCTCGGAAACCACCGAGCCCGTTCCAGCATAGTGAAACGGGCTCTTACCGCTCCTAAATGACCCTCTTGGGATGGAGCAGGGCCGGACTCGGGATTGGCTGCTCGCGCTGCGCGCTTGGCCCGAGCCGGACCGCTCAGGTGCTCTTCTCAGCGTCTACCGTGTGGTGCCCCACATGAGCTTCTTGACAGGCGGCCGCGGTGGTTTTACCCCCTGCTTCGTACCGGTCGGCGCGACTGACGTGCCCGCGGGGCGGCCCCACATGAGTTTCTTCAGGCTCGTGGTGGTGGGTGCCGCGCTGGGCTTCTTGGCAAGCGGGACCGGTTGGCTCACACGCGTGACTCCAGCCGTGGGCAGGTCCGCGACGATGAAATTGGCCCGCACGAGGATCCGCCCTGCCTCGACCCCGTCTGGAAAGGGAGGAAAAGGCTGCGCCGAGCGAATGGCTTTCATCAAGGAACGGTCCATGTCCGGCCGTCCGGACCCTTTCACAATCCTCGCCGATTCCAGTTGGCCGCTTCTTCTTACGATGTAGTCGATCCTGACGCGCCCCTTGAGCGCGCCCGGGACGTTGAGATCAAGTGGGGTCTTCCAGACTCGTTGGATCGCGTCCCGTGTCAACAGAGCGTAGTCGTTGAGAGCCTTGTTGCGTGTGGTGCCATCCACCACCACCTGGTACGACAACGTCGTATGTGTATCCGCAGCTCCCGCTGGCAGGGCAACGCACAGAGCCGCAACAATGATTGCAGCGATTACACTTTTTCTCATGATCTCCCTTTCCTCCTCCGGCCGGGTATGCTCACAGGTGCTTCCACCGGATTCTTGAAACTCACCTCTCTGATGCTACGACGCAATGCGTGATCCCATTCTCTGCGTGAACCAGCAGCTTATTCCGAAAACACACATTTGAGTCGAGGGTTCCGTAGCAACGTCTTGCCTCTCCGTCAAGAAAAAAATCACTGATTATCGAGCCGAGAGTACCCATGCTTTTCAGTGGATTGCGATGAGACATGACTGTATCGATTTAATGAGTCACTTAACATTTTTAAAAGATGATCGTTTTTGGCATTTTGAGGTTTAATTTCTTGGAATTGTATCGTATGATGCTATTTTGATTCTTTGCTTCGACTGATGGAATCGGACACTGTCAGGGAGTACCGAGAAGCGGGCTTAGGAGGGACCATGGAATTCTTCAACAGGCTCAATCGCTTCCTGCTGCCCGCATCATCGTTCGTGATACTTGTCGTCATCTGGGAAATAGTCAAAAGGGTGAGCGGCTGGAGCGTGGCAGTTTTCCCGAGTCCCTGGGAAGCCGCGGTCGGCATGTGGGAACTCCTCCGAGACGGCACTCTGATTCAGCACTCGGTTGCGAGCCTTTTTCGGGTCACTGTCGGCTTCTATTTGGCGGTGATCTTCGGTTTGCCCCTGGGAATCATACTCGGCTGGTGGAAAACCGGCCAGGTGATGACAAATGCGCTGATACAGTTTCTGCGTCCGATCTCGCCTCTCGCCTGGATACCTCTGGCGGTCCTATGGTTCGGAATCGGTGATAAGCCTGCGGTCTTTCTTATTTTTCTGGCGAGCTTCTTCCCTCTGCTTATCTCTTCGATAACCTCGGTGAATCATATCAAGTCGATCTATTTCCAAGTGGCGGCCAACTTCAACTTCACGAGACTGGAGACGGTCACGAAGATCATTGTGCCGGCCATTTTGCCGGAGATGCTTCCGGCACTCCGAATAAGCCTCGGTGTAGCCTGGCTTGTTGTTGTGGCTGCCGAGATGATCGCGGTGAAATCGGGCCTGGGCTACCTGGTGTTGGATTCCCGCAACGCGTTGAGGATGGACTACGTTATGGACGCGATGATCGCCATCGGGGTGATAGGGATACTCCTTGATCGCGTAATCTCCCAGTTGAATAAGATCGAATCCATCGGATGGGGGTCCGTTTAACATGGGACACGTCCTGGTCAGGAACCTTTGCAAGGAGTTTGTGGAACGCCGTGCGATTCAGCGCCAGGTCAATTCGGATACCGATCTGCACCGCGGGGACTGTCTCCTCGTGCTCAACGACGTCAGCCTCGAGTTCGAGGATGGAGAGTTGGTCTGCATTCTCGGCCCCTCCGGGTGCGGCAAGACGACCTTTGCCAGAATTGTGGCGGGATTCGACTTTCCCACGAGCGGCACGGTCCTGACCGACGGCAAGCAGGTTACCGGCCCGAGTTCGGACAACATCTTCGTATTCCAGCACAGCGGGCTGCTCCCCTGGATGACGGTCTATGAGAACGTGGTGCTTGGATTGCGCCATATAGGGAATAGAGAGGAACAGAGGGACAAGGTTCAGGAATACATCGACATGGTTGACCTGACCGGGTTTGAGAGCCACTATCCCCACCAGCTTTCCGGCGGCATGCAACGCCGTGCGGAGTTGGCCAGAGCTCTCGTGATCAACCCTGCGATTCTGTTCATGGACGAGCCCTTTGCCGGACTGGACTTCCTGACGCGAGTGAAGATGCGAGAGGAAGTGCTTAATATGCAGCAGCTTTTCAGGAAGACGATTATCTTCATTACGCACGACATTGATGAGGCTTTGATTACGGCCGACCGCGTAGTTGTCTTCAGCGATCGGCCCGCGGTTGTGCGAATTGATTCAAAGGTAGAGTTTCCGCACCCCCGGGACTTCTACAAGGATTCGGCCCTGGAAGATTTCCGGAGAGGGATTTACACGGAATTGGGTGTCCACTATGCGCTTTAGCCTGAAGGATAGCAGCCTGGCGATCCCGGTGGGATGGCTGGTGCTGATCTTCGCGGTTTGCTGGCTGGTCCTTATTTCGTGGCTCCACTACAAGTTGAACTTCGAACACGGAGCACGACAGGTGCTTCGCATGGGATACATGCCGGTAATCACGAATCTCGCATGCCCCCTACTTGACTACGCAACGAGGAAGGGCAACGGGCTGAGGTTCGAGGCACTGAAATTCGGTTCCTTCGCGGAGATGGGCGAGGCCCTCCGGAGCGACGAGATACAGGCCGCGTTCATCATAGCGCCGCTCGCCATTGTGCTTCACCAGCAGGACGCGGGCGTACGCATCGTCTACATCGGTAACCGACACGAGAGCACCCTGGTCTACCGCAAGGGTCTCACTGTGAAGGACTTTGCGGATCTGGCCGGGAAGAGCATTGCCGTTCCCATGCGCTATTCGGGCCACAATCTGGCAGCGCGAAGACTGGCTGAAAAGTTCGGCCTCGGTGAGAAAGACCTCAATATCGTGGAAATGAATCCTCCCGATATGGCATCGGCGCTTGCTGCAGGCGCCCTGGACGCCTACTTTGTCGGAGAACCCTTTGCTGCGCAGACGACCAGCACCGGTGAATCAAAGGTCCTTTATTATGTCCGGCAGATATGGCCGGGCTTCATATGCAATCTCGTGCTGGTCAAGCAGAGTCTCATCGACAAGCACCCCGACTGGGTCCAAATGCTTGTCCAGGGAGCGGCACGGTCAGGTCTTTGGGCGAAAGACCATCCTAAAGAGGCAGCGCGCATAGCTGCACAGTACTGGAATCAACCGGTGGCACTCGTGGAATACGCGCTTCAGACTCCACCCGGACGGATCGTCTACGACCGATTCATCCCAAAGGAATCTGAAATCCAGCAGCTTGCCGACACCATGGTCCACTTCAAGCTGTTGGACAACAACGACATCCGCGGTCTCGTTGACGACCAGTTCGCCAGGAGAGCCGACCTGGAAGGAGTTACCGACGTCAACAGCATACTCCACCCGCCGAAGAAACCGTCATCGAAAAGAACAGTTCACCAGTGAGCGCGCGACCCGACAAAGGTCTCAAAACACACCCGGCGTCGTCAGGCGAATGGGCTGCGACCGAACTTCTGTGAGAAACGGGAAACCAGCTCGTGCTACGATTGGAATCCAGGCATCTTGCGGACCTTCTTCGCCGCGCGCGTCTGATCCGACAGTTCGTCCAGGGTGTCGATAAGGAGGCGTTCCTCCTGGACATCATGCGCCGCTCCGCGGTGATCGCACAGATCATCGCGATGGCGGGTACGGTTCGAAGCATCCCGGAAGATTTCAGGACCGAGCACCCGTCCGTACCATGGGACCGCATCCTTGCATTCGGGGATTCGCTCGTGAGGGGCTCTCCCCCTGCACTCTTCGACGAGATCTGGGAGTACGCGCAAGAAATCGTCCCGGTAATCGCGGCCGAGATCGCGGCCATCTTCTCGCCTGACGAGTGATGTCGTCCGTCTTTGAAAGGGGAATGCGACAAGACCCTTCCTGCAAAAAGAATCCCCCGCATTCACTCTCGGAATGTGAAGTTCCACCAATTCATGCCAACGCGCGGTGGTATAACGGCTTGGAAGTTGAATTCCCGCAAGCCCCTGACCTCCGCACCTTGGCCTGCTGCGCTGTTGCCACGCGGCTGCTCTCCCAATCGAGGAGTCGGATCACGTTAGCCTCAGGCCACCATCTTTTGTCTTCGGAGAATCTCTCCCGTCACACTGATGATCACATGTTCCACCGGGATGTTTTTACCCGATTCCTCAAGGGCCCTTTTCACGATCATGGGCAGGCCGTGACAGCACGGGACTTCCATGAAAACGGTTGTAACACTTCGGATGTCGGCTTTGTTAAAGATTTCGGTGAATTTCTCCAGGTAGGCTTCGGTGTCATCGAACTTCGGACACCCGACCATGAGGACCTTGCCTTCAAGGAAGTCCTGGTGGAAATTGGCGTACGCAAAGGGGGTGCAGTCTGCTGTCACAAGCAAATCTGCGTTCTTGAGGAACGGTGCGGTCGGCGGTACGAGATTTATCTGGACCGGCCATTGCCTGAGCGCGGACCGTGCGCTCGCTTGAACGACGGGCTCGTTTGCCGCCTGGCAAGGCGTCGGTCTGTCAAAAGTCTGTATTCGAGCCGAAGGGCAACCGAACTGCGGTTCGGGATGGGCCGGACGCGCCTTTTCTACCTTCTTGATTTCTTCGAGGCGCTTTTCCACTGCTTCTTCATCGAATTCGCCGGCCTGCCGCTCGATAATTCTCAGCGCGCCGGTCGGGCACTCACCGAGGCACGCGCCCAGGCCGTCACAGAGAATGTCCGATACGAGTTTGGCCTTGCCGTCCACGAGTTCGAGAGCGCCTTCCGCGCAGGTAATAATGCAGTTGCCGCAGCCGTCACAAAGCTCCTCATCTATTTCTATTATTTTGCGTGCCTGACTCATCTTCTCTCTCCCTTCCTAAATTGGTGAGGCGTAGACATTTAGCGGTTGGCGGCCGCTTGCGGTTCTTCTCCCAAGAAGAGGTTCCGGGCCAGCGCTTTTCCGCTTTCCGTCAAGAGTCTCGTCTCGATGATATCGGAGAGCTTCTCTGGAGTGTACGGATCTTTTTTGTGCTTTTCTTCAAGGTTGACAATGGTGTCCGCATCGAAAAGTACCTTGAAATTGGTGGTCTCTTCGTCACGGGGGCTGTGGTGGTGTCCGATGATGTCGCAGACTTCTTCGATCAGACGCTCGTTGGCGTCGAGCTTGACAAGGATTTCCCTCGCCACCGGTGGCCCTTCCTCGTGCTGATACCGAGGAGCCGCGCTGTGGTACTTCTCTTCAGCATTCTTTATGCCGATGTCGTGGAGGTACGCCGCGGTGAGCACCACGGCCGGGTCGCCCTTCTCCTCGTGAACGAGTTTCTCCGCGTGCCGTGCAACTTTGGCCGCGTGACCGATTCGCTTGAAGTCCTGTTTAAAGTAGAGTTTCATCTCCACTGCGACCCGGTCCTTGAAAAGGTCCTCTTTCTCTTTGATCAACTCGGGAGGCAGGTCTCCAAAGCAATCCTTGGCGAATTTGCAGTGCGCGGCGCATCCGAAGTCCATCTTAGGATTAAGCACCTTTTCCCCACATTTCTTGCAGGTTCGCCTCGTCTCGTCCTTGAAAAACTCGGTGACATAACCACAATTCGGGCATTCCACTTCGAATATTGCGTCGAACTTCCAGAATCGGGGGTCTTGTCCGGGACATTTCATTTTGCTCTCACCTTTCCGGGGCCTCCCGTCGATTGGGCTGGGAGGAGAGGCCGCTGCAGGGCCGCCCCTTGGAGCCTCGCCGGGAAAGCTTGGACCAGAATGGCTTTGAGGTCCAATGGCCCTGACTTCGTTATCCGGCGTGACGCTCCGCCAAGGAAACGGGGAATTTTGTTCCCGCCTCTATCTTCAATGTATTCATTTTCGCTCTTGCTGCCTTGACCCAAGTCAAGAGGAGGCAATTTTTTTTCACTTTGTGCGCGGCGGCCGGTACGCTCTCCCAAATCTCTGCGGACTCACGCCTCACGCGTTTCCGACTCCCCTTCGAACAGAAAAGCATTTCCCGTCCTTTTCAGGATAGCTCCAAAGCGTTCCCCGTTGCTGTTGTACTCCATGTGGTGATCCAGGCAACGTTCAACGAGTTTCAGCACCCGTTCCTTGGAGTAGATTGCCCCCAGTTCCTCGGCCAGTTGGGGATGCCGTCCAAGCTTGCCACCGACGAGAAACCGATAGCCTTCCTCAGCTCTGTAGAGCGTTCCCGTGGGACACGCGTCCACGCACTGACCGCAGAGGACGCACCGTTGAAGGTCGATCTCCGGACCGTCGTCTTCTACCAGCTTGATCGCCTCTTCCCGGCACGTCTGCATGCAGGCCAGACATCGGCTGCATGGCTCTTTGGAAACCCCGAGACGGACCGCGCCGATCAGGCCAAGATCACAAATCTGCGGTCGGGAACATGCGTTGGGACAATCGGAAACAGAGACCCTGAACTCATGGTGCATTTTCAAGGGACCGTCCACGCGCTCTTCGAGGAATTCACCGAGATTTCTCCGCGAGAGGAGTTCCTCCAGTTCTCCGGCAAGCTCGTCCTCGATGACGGCCCGATTCGGGCAACCGGATGGACCGAAACAGGTCTCCACCTGATGACCCTTGACCTCCTTCTCCATGGACGTAAGGTATCTCTGCTGGCAGGATTTGACATGGCTCAGACCTACCACCTCTGCGCCGCAGCGTGCAGCCTCTTCTTCCACCCTTTTCTTCACCCGTCTCCTTACGAAGAAGGGAACCCTGGAAACGGCCTGCTCTGCTTCACTGGTCCATTTCATCCGTGGCACTCCTCTGCCGGGCGGCTGGTCCTCGACCATGGGAACATCGTCAGAAACCGGAGCCCATTGGTAGGACACCCCATGTGGGAAAGCCCTTGCTTCTTGACGTTTTACTTCTTTTGCTGTTCAATTCAGGTGAGATCCTCCGGAAATCGTCTATTCCATACTATGATGATTTTTCGTGGAAGGTTCGTTGACTTAAGTCAACTCGTGACGTTTTTTTCAGCGACCGGAAGATTCTTCGCGAATCGTCCCTTCGCGGTGTCCAGGGAGTATGTCACGACGGCGCGACTGAATTGTCGGGAACCGCGTTACCCGGAAACATTATCGTATATGGAGGCGCAGCCAGCAACTGAAAGGAAGCCCGGAAGGAGGTCGAGCGAATGTCGTCCCGGAACTCGTGCCGACAGCCGACGGAGTGAGCATCGTGAATCGTATAGCTGGCATCGCCATGTTTGAGGGTCTGCCCGAAGACCAGCAGCGGGACCTGGACTCCATCGCTCTAGAGAAGAAGTTCAAAAGGGGCGCGACCATATTCTCCGAGGGTGAGCCGGGACACGGGTTTTATGTCGTTCTTTCGGGACGGGTGAAGATCTTCAAGCTCTCACGGGAGGGTAAGGAGCAAATCCTGCACATCTTCGGGCCCGGAGAACCCTTCGGCGAGGTGCCGGTGTTCGAAGGCCGGAACTTCCCGGCCCACGCTGTGGCGCTGGAAGAAAGCGTCGTCTGCTTCTTCCCGAGGAAGGCATTCACCGACCTGATTCAACGGACCCCGACGCTTGCCCTGGGGATGCTGGCTGTACTGTCGAAACGTCTGCGCAAATTCACCAAGCTGGTTGACGACCTTTCTCTGAAGGAGGTCTCCGGGCGCCTGGCGGCTCACTTGCTCTACCTCAGTGATCTTGCCGATGGAACGGACCGCCTGAAACTGGACGTTCCAAAGAATCAGCTCGCGGCCATGCTCGGCACGATTCCGGAGACTCTGTCACGGATACTCTCCAAAATGACCGCTCATGGAATGATCAGATCTGACGGCAAGAGAATAGAAATTACCGATAGGCAAGGCCTACTTGAATTGGCGGACGGCAGCAGACGGCTTCCCTGATTGCTGTGATTGCCGTTCAGGAATAGTGACGAAATGGCCGCAGGAATCTATGGAGAACATCTGCGATCCCTCTATTCTGCTCTGAACCGGCGAGAGTTCGTCCACCCGGACCCTCTGGAATTCCTCTATCGATTCAGGGAGATACGAGACAGGGAAATCGTCGGCCTGGTCGCCTCGTCCCTCGCCTACGGGAACGTGACCCAGATACTCAGGAGCATAGCGCGCGTCTTGGAAAGGCTCCCATCACCTTATCGCTTCCTCATGGCCGCGTCTCATGGGACACTCACCCGGACCTTCGCAGACTTCAAGCACCGCTTCACCACCGGGCATGAGCTGGCCATGATGCTCTACGGCGTGAAGCGGACCATCAAACGTCACGGATCCCTTCAATCCTGTTTTTCCTCTGCAATGAGCAATGAGCACGAGACGGTTATTCCTGCCCTCACCGCGTTTGTTGCGGAGCTTTCATCGGTCTTCGAGGACAAGCCGCGGAGTCTGCTCCCCTCGCCTGCCGCGGGCAGCGCGTGCAAGCGCCACAATCTGTTTCTGCGGTGGATGGTCAGAAAGGACGCGGTCGATCCAGGGGGATGGGATTGTGTGCCACCGTCAAAGTTGGTCGTGCCCCTCGACACCCACATGCATCGAATGTCTCTTCAGCTCGGTCTCACGACGCTTAAGCAGGCCAACCTTCGTGCAGCCCTTGAGATAACTGACGCGTTCAGATCGGTGGCTCCCGAGGACCCTGTTCGTTTCGATTTTGCCATGACACGTCTCGGCATCCGCGATGACACCGACCCACAGGCTTTCATAAGACTCTGCAGACGCGCGCGCTCGTCGGCCAACACGTTGTGAAGGAGAGAAAATCCACCTACTCCCTTGCCGATGGGGGAGGAAGGAGATCTGTGTCCCGGAACGAGGGCGGTTCAGGTTAGCACTTATGTCCCATGCCCCGCTCCAAGGAATCCCATTGGCATAGGCCGGAGAGGCTGACCGCTGCTCCGACGCTCGTGGGCTGGGACGGTGGAACCGGCTGCCGGTCTAACGCACCGTAACCTCTTGGCTCATCTTTTCGTTGTGTGTCCTTCGAAGTTCACTCCCTTTGACAAGGTGATCTGACATGCTTAAGTGTACAAACACAATGGTGATTTCAATCAGGGCATAATGAAAACCGCGTAGCGATGACTTTCAATCGATTCATCGCTCAGACAATAAACGACGCAGCGCACGCCGGAGGTTAACGCCATGGCAAGACTTCTTTACATCAAAGCCTCCCCCCGAACGGCTCGCTCATATTCATTGGCGGTCGCTGAGGCTTTTGTCGATTCGTACAGGGCATCCCATCCTGATGACGAGATCGTCACCCTTGATTTGTTCAACACGGAGCTTCCAGCCTTCGACGGACTGGTCATCGACGCCAAGTACGTGATTATGCACGGCCAGGAACACACGCAAGAGCAGTTGGAGGCATGGAAACAGGTCGAGGCGATCATCGAGCAGTTCACTTCCGCAGACAAGTACGTGCTGGCGACTCCCATGTGGAATTTCAACATCCCGTACAAGCTTAAGCACTATATCGACATACTCGTTCAACCGACGTACACCTTCAACGTATCAGATCAGGGGTACGTCGGCCTTGTAACGGGCAAACCGATCTTCGTCAGCTACGCTCGCGGTGGCGAATATCCGGCCGGGACTGATTTCGAAGCCTATGATTTTCAGACCAAATACGTGGAACTGATTCTCGCGTTCATAGGTTTCACCGATATTCGCTTCCTTGTCGTGGAACCGACCCTTGCAAAAGGGCCTGGCGTGGCAAAGCGGAAAAGAGATGAGTTGATTTTGGAAGCTCGCGAAATGGCGAGAGATTTCTAGCTCCCTCAGTGATTTTCCCACGTGAATTCGGGCGTGAGGTCAAGGCCGTATCCAAACGTCGCGCAATTCTCCAATCACGCTACGGCGACTTTCGTTCGGTAAATGGACGGACGGTAACACGCGGGAATCAAAAGGACATGGGACGCCGTGCCCTTGGGCGTGAACTCCCGACACGGCGGGATTATGACGATTCGTTGGGGCGTCGAGATGTGATTCCGAGCGTCGGCAGTAGTCGGCTTCTTTCAGGTCAACGGGGCACTCTTTCTCGGGCTCCGAACAGCACGCGCTGGCCGGTTTTCACTTCATAGCGGCCGCAGAATCCGGCATTGAGCTCGAGGCAGTACCGTGCCGGGAACACGGACGGGTACACCCTCCCCGAATTCGGTTTGATTTTCGCGTAGATCATGCGGATCACACTGTTCCTGTCAATCCAAACGGCGTCTATGGGAAATTTCATCCCTTGCATGTGGATGGCGTACTGTCCCTCCTTTTCGAAATCGAGCAGCATACCCGTGGTATCGTCGATTCGTTCCCATCCGAGAAGCCCCTTGATCCTGAGGGGGTCTGTGTTGGCCACGACCGCGCGGATCGTTTTCTTTCCCAGGGTAATCGGCGCCATCCATCGGTTCTGATCAGCCCTCCCGACCGACTGCTCAGCGCCCTTTGACTGAGCCATGCAAAGCAATCCAGCAAGGATAAAGCCGACGATGAGCGTCGTCAGTCCGAAGGCTCGCACTGGGAAGAAGCTGGTCATTGGCATGGGTTGCAGTACTCCTCAGAGATCGGGAATTGCCGGCAAGGACCCCCATCCGCAACGAACCTTCCCCGTACCGCAGGGACGGGAAGCAAGAGAAGTACGCAGGAAGGCCCGCCCAGCATCGCCTCTCTCTCCCGCCGAGAGAGGTTGGTCCGGTTCGTATAGGCTGATGGATTGTCTCACGATTTTTTCGGAACTTCCAACGAAGAAAGATCTCGTTCGGGTATTCCGCCGGGGGATACGGCATCGAGGGGAAATGCCAACGGAGGAAGGGTGTGAGAGGCGTCGGATCTGAGTCAAAATCTTGACCTTGTTGACACCTCCGCGCGGCCAACGCTATTATCAGACCGGTCGCAGCCGAGGAGTCTTATAACATCCCGATAATACAAACATACAACTGTAATGCTGAACTCGTTCATCGAAAAGCTCGCTGATCCCGGTCGTCACGAGTGGACTGCGGTCCACCACGAGGAGATCGACGAGCAAAAGCCACGGCTCGAACCGATTCCCCAGGCCCTTGATCCGCGAGTGGTCAGTCTCATTCGTAAATCGGGTATCGAATCGGTCTACTCGCATCAGGCAGAGGCCATCAGACTCTGCCTCGACGGAAAGAACGTCGTCCTGTCGACGAGTACTGCCAGTGGAAAGACGCTGGCCTATCAGGCTCCGGTTCTCGATCGCCTGATCAGGGACAACAGGTCGCATGGCCTCTTCCTTTTCCCCCTGAAGGCATTGGAGAGAGATCAACGAGACGCGTTCCTGGCCCTGGCCGCGAAAGCGGGCATTACTGCAGCGGTGTACGATGGTGACACCCCCGAATCTGAGCGGCGCAAGATACGCAAATCGCCCCCCCGAGTACTCATAACGAATCCTGACATGCTCCATCTGGGGCTTCTGGCGTACCACGATTCGTGGAAGGATTTCTTTGCCAACCTCCGTTATGTGGTGCTCGACGAGGTGCACACGTACAAGGGAATCTTCGGCAGCCATATCTCACAGGTTTTGCTGAGAATTCGCAGGGTCTGCGAACTTTATGGTTCGAAGCCTCAGTTCTTCGCGTCCTCCGCGACGGTTGCCAATCCCGGGAAGTTCGTTTCCAGTCTCTTGGGAGAAGACGTGTCGGTAGTGGACCGGTCTGGCGCGCCCATGTCCAAAAGGCATTTCTTCTTTCTGAGGCCGGAGCTGAGCCCGTACACCGTGGCGTCACGGCTTTTCGTGGAAGGGCTTGAGGCAGGGCTGAAGACAATCGTCTTCACACGGGCTCGGAAGATTACCGAACTCATTACGACATGGGTGCTTCAGGAAGCGAGCCACCTGCAAGGCCGGATCAGCTCGTACCGTGCAGGATTCCTCCCGGAGGAACGCCGAGAGATAGAAGCCAAGCTCTTCTCCGGTGAAATGGACGGGGTCATATCTACGTCCGCGCTGGAAATGGGTATAGATGTCGGGGGATTGGACCTGTGTATTCTCGTCGGATACCCCGGCACCATCATCAACACGTGGCAGCGGGGTGGGCGAGTCGGTCGGTCCGGCCGCCAAAGCGCGATCGTTCTGATAGCCGGCCACGACGCTCTTGATCAATATTTTCTCAAGCATCCCCAGGATTTCTTCGGTCGTACCTGTGAAGAGGCGATACTCGATCCGTTCAACGAAGAGGTCTTGAAACGACACATTCCCTGCGCGGCAGCCGAGACTCCCATTCTTGTCACTGAGCAATGGGCGCTTAAACAAGAGGTGAAGTCCGTGCTGGAAGAGCTTGAGGAGTCCGGAATACTATACCGGAATCATGAAACCGGTTCGTGGCATTCATATAAGCGCAGACCCCATCGCGAAGTGGATCTCAGAGGCATAGGGGAATCCTTCGCCATCTTTCTGGAAGACGGGAAAAAATCCATTGGGAGTTCTTCCGGGGTGCGGGCTCTCACGGAGTGCCACGAAGGGGCCGTCTATCTTCACCGAACCCGACAATATCTCGTAACAAAGCTCGACCTAAATCGCCGAAACGTCCGTGTCAAACCTGCTCGAGTCAACTACTACACGAGAGCCCTCTCGGAAAAGGACACCGAAATCATCGGCGTTCCCATGGACACGAGAGAATTTCCCGGCTTCACCGTTCGGCTGGGCAAGCTGAAGGTTACCCAGAGAATCATCGCATACGAGAAGCGCAGAACCTCAGGTCAGGATCTCATCGGAACCGTGGATCTCGACCTGCCGCCAGTCCTTTTCGAGACGGTCGGGATCTGGATCGAGATTCCCGATCGCGTGAAAGAGGCCGCAAGAACCGCCGGGCTCCACTTCATGGGTGGAATCCACGCGCTGGAACACGCGGCCATCTCAATGTTTCCTCTTTTTGCTCTATGCGACAGGGATGACATCGGAGGGATTAGTACCCCGGAGCACGAACAAGTTTGCCGGGCCGCGGTTTTCATCTACGACGGCCACCCCGGTGGTGTAGGCCTCTGCCGCCACATCTTCGGCCTCATTGAAGACCTGCTCAAGAAGACGCACGCATTGGTCGAGGCGTGCGGCTGCGAGGAGGGCTGCCCGTCCTGCATCCACTCTCCCAAATGCGGCTCAGGCAACAAGCCCTTGGACAAAACCGCATGCCTGGCAGTCTTGGAGTGCCTCCTCGATCCCGCGACAGCAGCTTTGCTGACGAAGCCTTCGGCCGTCCGAACGGAGAGCCGCTCGGACGCGATACCCCAGCCTTTGCCGACGTCACGATCTTTCCGGAAGCGGACCGAGCGTCCTATTTTTCCCGATCTTGCCGCGCAGTCGGCAATTCCCGCCCTTGTACCCCACACCTCGGAATTAGCTGAGACGCCTGGTCAAGGCGGGCTCGGCGGACGCGGAAGCGAGAATTCCAGTCCCGCCGGTGGATCGCCCCGGAGATCCGTATCGAAGACGATCGCAAAGCGACCGGACCCGAATCCCGACCGACGGAGAATTGTGGTTTTCGACCTGGAGACTCAGAGACTCGCCCAGGAGGTGGGGGGATGGAGCAATATTCGGCGCATGGGATTGTCTCTGGCAGTGGCGTTCACTGAAGAAGATGGTTTCCTCACCTTCACGGAGGAGAATGTCCTCGAACTCGTGAGCCTGATCAAATCGGCCGACCTGGTGGTCGGGTTCAATCAGATGCGCTTCGATTACGAGGTGTTGAGAGCCTACTCTGCGGAAAACCTCAGAAAACTCCCCAATCTTGACATCCTCGCCCATGTCTCAAAGGTGCTCGGATTTCGGCTCAAGTTGGATCATTTGGGGAAGTTCACTCTCGGGAAGGAGAAATCCGGGGACGGGATCGACGCGGTCACATGGTTTCGTGAGGGAAGGATGGATCTCATCGAGAAGTATTGTCGTGACGACGTCGAGATCACGCGGGATCTGTACTACTTCGGTCGGGACAACAATTTCCTCCTCTATCAAAGAAGAGACGGTTCAGTCGCGAGAATCCCCGTCCGTTGGTAGGAACCGGTACCGACCCAACTTGCGCGAGCAAGAAGCTTGCCAGGCAATGTTTTCGGTGTTTTTTGATGACATTGGCGCAGAGAAAGTAATGTGAAATCAAGCGGTGTGTCTCGGCGGGTGGAACGTCGTGCCAAATCAGCCAATCTTCATGCTGAGACAGCAGTAGTACCATGTCATATGACATGGCATGTCTATTCGTGACAAAAAAGGGGCGTACAAGGGCAGGAGCTACCTTAGCTGCCAGCTCGTTGAGTGTGCGCGCCTCCCAGGGGTCACGGCAAACGAAGAGCTTTTCCCATGAACTGAATACCCACAGGGGCAACGCTGCGGAGAAGCTTGACGGTTCCTCCGTGCTCAAAAGAGATCGCACCGACCTCTCGGCCGAGGAGGCATGGAGGATAGATACGTTGCTCACCCGGGCCGAAGAAGCCTTCTGCACCGTGAAAAGCCCCTTGGCTAAAAGGCCGATCTGCCATCACGTGGAACGACGGGCGGAGACACACATTTTCCTTTGTCTGCTGACCCATCATCTTTTGGTGAGCATTGAAAAGAAGCTCCGGGACAGAGGCCTGCACATTTCTTCTGCCGCGATCCGCGAACAGCCCAGGAACCACGAGGCTTGGCCCACCCTGGTACCCGCAGCCAATGAAAGAGTGCTCAGAATACGCAAAGCTTCAACACCTGAGCCTCACCACAAGAAACTCTCTGAACTGCTCCGTGTACTCTAGCAGATCATCCGATGCCGAAAAACGCGGAAAAGTCCCTGAAGAAAGGCCCCTAGTGCCAAAATACCTCCGTACCATGCTGATATTATTGGCTTGAAGGCCTTTTCTGCGAAAGTGGGCCTAAAGAGATGCGGACGGTTCCGACGAGGGCTCCCCGAATCTTCCTCTGTCCCTCGGCCCCCCGTCACAAGACGCCTCCATTTTTGGGAAAAATCTGCTATAGGATTTCCGGTAAGCCGCGTTTGGTCGCTTCCGGAACACCTTCTACACGTTTTTTGCAAGGGAGGTATATGGCAACGCTGCTCAATTTATCTACAACAAATCCAAACGCGAAGAAATAATCTCAGATAGATTGTCTGATGCTCCTAAGACGGGAACATCGTAGAGCATTCTGCGCAAAGAAAAATCACTCGTCAAAGCTCATGGGAGGGCGGTCCCAAGTCATCGCCGAAGCCAATGGTTAACCGGTGTTTAGCGACAGAGTCTTTTGGAGGGGCTGAGCGGGTCCTTTGGCAGAAAGGGCCTGCCCGCATCGCCTCTTGGAAACCGCAATGGTGTCAGGAGCAGCCGTTCGTGGCGCCGCAGTTGAGGCATCGGTAGCAGGAGCCGCTCCGTACCATGATGGCTCCGCAGTCGTGGCACGCGGGCGCGTCGGACTGGGGATTGAACGCATGGCCCTTATCTGCATGGTCGCTGGGCGGCTCGGTCGGATACTGTGGCAATGAGGTTGGCTCAGCCGACTCCGCAAGGTCATGGCCCGGAGCGAGAATGCCTGCTGCCTCCTGCTGTTCCGGATCGAGGTAACGTGTCCCGAGATACCGAAAGATGTAGTCGGTCAGCGATTTGGCCATGGGGATGTCCGGATTCTTGGTGAACCCAGCGGGCTCGAAACGGACGTGGCTGAATTTGTTCACGAGGGCCTCCAACGGGACGCCGTACTGGAGCGCTATAGAGGTGAGGGTCGCAATGGTGTCCATCAACCCGGAGATGGTGCTGCCCTCCTTGGCCATCCGGATGAAGATCTCACCGACTTTTCCGTCGTCATAGAAGCCGGTGTGAATGTATCCCTTCTGGCCGGCAACCTCGAACTTGTGGCGCTCGCTCCTGCAATCGACCGGTAGCCGACGTCGCTCAGGTCGGGTGCGTTGGCTAAGGGTCTTCTCTTCCAGATGCACGGGCTGACTGCTCTTACACCCGTCCCGGTACACCGCGACCGACTTGAGTCCCAGTCTCCACGCGAGACGAAAGATCTCCTCGATTTCTTCGACCGTCGTCTCGTTGGGCAGATTGATCGTCTTGGAAATCGCGCCTGATATTAATGGCTGCACCGCGGCCATCATGCGGAGGTGTCCCTCGGGCGCAATGAATCGTTTTCCGCTCAGTGGCCGAAACGCGCAGTCAAAGACCGGCAAATGCTCAGGTTCAAGCTCGTCGAGCCCTTCAAGGGATCCGGTTCTTTCAATCTTGGCCACGATGTGGTGAGCCACAACCGGAGGGTACCCCAAGTGCTCCAGCGCGCGGGCGACCGTCTTGTTGACGATTTTGAGTTGTCCGCCTTCAGCCAGCTTCTTGTATTTGACCAGAGCCATCTCCGGCTCTATCCCGGTGGTGTCGCAATCCATCATGAACGCGATTGTACCTGTCGGGGCAAGTACCGTTGCCTGGCAGTTCCGATAGCCGTGCTCTCGTCCCATCTCCAGGGCCAGATCCCAGCCGGCGAGTGCCTCCGCGACCAATTCCTTCGGAGCTCCCCCGGGGCCAAGGCGGGCCGAGTGCTGCCGGTGCAGCTCGATTACGCCCAACATCGCGTCCCGGTTCGCTGCGAATTCCTCGAAGGGGCCCCGGATACGAGCCATACGTGCTGACTGCACGTACGCTTCCGAGGTCATCAGCGATGTCACTGCGGACGCCCAGGCCCTGGCACCATCCGAATCGTACGGGAGTCCCATTCCCATTAAAAGCGCACCCAGATCCGCGTACCCCAACCCGAGGGCCCTTAATCGGCGCGAGTTCTCCGCTATCGCCGGCGTCGGATACCCTGCTTTGTCGATGATGATTTCCTGCGCGGTGATCATGACGTCAACCGCGTGACGGAACGCGTCCGTCCGAAAGAGATCCCCCTGCAGGAAAGCAGTGAGCTTCAGCGATGCCAGATTGCACGCGGAATCGTCGACGTGCATATACTCGGAGCATGGATTGGAAGCGCGAATGGGCGCGCTTTCCGGGCAGGTATGCCAACGATTGATCGTCGTATGAAACTGGATGCCCGGGTCTCCGCACGCGTGAGCCGCTCGGGCCATCTCGTGCATCAGCTCTCGTGCCCGCAACGTTTCTGCCGTCTCCTTTGAGAGGATTAAGCGTGTGCGCCATTCCTGGTCGTCCTTGTCTGCTTCCATGAATGCGTCGGTCACGCGAACGGAATGATTCGAATTCTGAAAGGCCACGGAAAGGAAGTCATCGCTACCAGACCCTCCTCGGTACCCGGCAGCGGCAAGGATCCGGGCCTTGGCTTCTTCCTCCACCTTGGAACGTATGAACTCCAGTATGTCCGGATGCTCGACGTCGAGGATCACCATCTTGGCTGCGCGCCGGGTCTTGCCTCCAGATTTTATCACGCCGGCCGATGCGTCCGCGGCCCTCATGAACGAAACCGGACCGGACGCAGTGCCGCCGCCGCCTAATTGTTCTCTGGCCGATCTCAACCGGGAGAGGTTGACCCCGGAGCCGGATCCTCCCTTGAAGATCAGACCCTCTTGTTTGTACCATTCTAGGATGGACTCCATTGTGTCGTCCACGCTGAGGATAAAGCACGCGGAACACTGGGGAGCCTCGTCCACCCCTACGTTGAACCAGACCGGACTGTTGAAGGACGCCTTCTGGTGTACGAGGAGAAAGATCAGTTCGTCACGGAAGACCGCCGCGTCTTCCTCTGAAGCGAAATACCCTTGCTCCAATCCCCACCGGTGAATCGCGTTTGCCACCCTGAGGATGAGGTCCTTGACGCTGCGCTCTCGTTCGGGTGTTCCGGGCGTACCTCGAAAGTACCGGGAAACCACCACGTTGACCGCCATGTCCGACCAGAACACCGGCGCCTCGACATCAGACTGCTCAAAGATCACCGCGCCACTCTCAGTGCGGATCACCGCGGAACGGGAACCCCACTCAAGAGCAGCCAGCGGATCCCTGGCCGGTGCCGAAAAGAACCGATGAAACCGGAGACCCTCTGCGGTCGCCTCTACCGTGGGAACGGTACCCTTGCCGGGCTCACTGTGAATGGACCGGATTCCACCGGACATGAGGATCATCCTCCATGATTACTCAAGGGGTTCGACGAGCGTTCCCTGATCTTATCTTAGGATAATTCCGGGTATTTATCAACGCAAGAGGAGAGAATTCCTCCTTGTCCCTCCGCCTACATGAAGGGGTTTGCCGCGACACTGGTGCGGGCCGCATGGTCCAGGCTGCGCCGTTTCCTCGCGAGACGCCGCAGGTTTACCCCATGGCAACGTGGACATTCGCTGAAGTGAAACGCGGAGGTAAATCCGCATAGGGAACAGTTGTATCCCGCACTGACGCTATCGATCTGGGTCACCGGTATATGTGCGGTGGACATGCCCGCGCGCATCTCCCGCCGCCGAACAATATCCGGCTCGCATAGATACCCGCTGTAGAAGAGCTTGGCGTAAATCTTGGCGAGCTGCCGCCATGTGAGCGCGTATTTGTCCATAATCTCTTCGTCGGAAGTGCTCGATTTGAGGTCCATCACGATCTCCCGGATCTTCACCATCCGAGAGACCTTGGTAATCCTCCTTATTTTTATCACGTTGGTGTCTCCAGTTCATAAGATACTGGAATAATATCATACTACCTACTGAAATAGCAAGATAACTTATCATAACTCACCGTCCCAGCCGCTGATGGCAAAGCTTACCTCGGCACTCCCGAAACCGCGGAAGAGGACGTTCCTGGAAATGGCTTCTCGGTCCTCTCAGATTGGTGAGAACCCAGAGCGGGAGCATGGTCTCTCTTCTGTATCAACGTATGACATGCAATTGGGAGAAGAACCTGAAAAAGTACTTGACAGTATTACACACGTAGAATATAAACGACTTGATATTACGTATACGGAGTACTTGCTTGGTAACTAACTTTTTTGCGTCGAGGTCCCATGAACCGAGATGACAGGCTGCTCTTCTTGCTGGCAACAGCCCAGCAGGCGGTGAAGAAACACGCGAATAAAGCCCTGGCAGCAGAGGGTGTACGAATCACGATCGCTCAATCGGCCATTCTGTTCCTGCTGAAACAGCAAGACCGTCGGATGATCTCTGAACTTGGGAAGATTCTCGGCATCGAGAATTCTGCAATGACCGGCCTGGTCGACCGTCTTGAGAAATCAGGCTTTGTCACGCGGGTCGCTGACCCCACTGATCGTAGAGCCTCGCTCATCTGTGCAACACCGGCAGGACTGGACGAGGCTGGGAGAGCGAAACCGATAATCCGAAGAGTCAATGACTCAATCAAAGCAGGTTTTTCTGAGAATGAGATCGAGGCCCTCAAAAGAGTCCTCGGTGGGATATTGAAGAAATTTAAAGGGAGGTGATTCAAAGGCGCGCACAGGGAGCCATGTTGATGCCGTGCAAGAGTGGTCCTCCTGTGCACGCAGGCTCTGTGGATCGCGGCTTTACGGTGGCCTGCTGAAGCAACGCGTTCTATGGGAGTGGGGGGGTGTCACGGAACCGCGTCACGACGTCAAAGCCGCCGACAAGGGGACGGTGCAATACCGTTCCAGACAAGAGGAGGAGACAATGCCCAGCCAAGTCTATTACGATCTTCGTGATCAGTTGGATCAGTATTCCGTAGGATTCCCCGCAACCGAATCCGGCGTGGAGATGCGGATCTTGGAGAAGTTGTTCACCGAAGAAGAGGCCGCGATGTACCTCCAACTCAGCATGATGCTCGAAACCGCTGACGCGGTGGCCCGGCGACTCGGTCTCGACCAGAACGCGGTTGTTCCTGTCCTCGAAAGAATGGTGGACAAAGGGCTCATTTTCCGGCTCAAGAAAGGGGAGTCCGTCAGGTACGGAGCGGTCCCTTTTGTTGTGGGCTCGTGGGACTATCAAGTCAAGAACATCGACAAGGAATGTGCGGAGCTTTTCGACCAGTACTTCGGTGAAGCCTTCCGGCGAGGTATGGGTGAGGCGCCTCCCTTGCGATCCGTCCCGGTCAACAAGTCCATCGATTATTCGTGGCCCGTGGCTCCATACGAAGACGTGAGAGCCATTCTGAGGTCCAAAGACACAATCTCTGTTGCGAAGTGTATATGCAGGATCTCGCAAAACCTCTTGGACAAAGGATGCGATAAGCCCATGGAAGTCTGTTTCCAGTTTGGCAGCCACGCGCAATACTACGTTGACAAGGGCATGGGGCGATTCATCAGTCAGGAAGAAGCCCTTGCCATTATAGATCGATGCGAAGAAGTCGGCCTTGTCCCGCAACCCTTTGTGGCGCAGGAAGTAGGAGGAATGTGTAATTGCTGCGGGGACTGTTGCGAAATTCTGCGGTCGATCAAAACTCACCCCAAGCCTGCGGAAAAGGTTTTGACAAATTACTACGCCGAGGTCGACCGCGACCTCTGCCAGGCGTGCGCAACCTGCGTGGACCGCTGCCAAATGGAAGCTATTAAAATCGGTGCAGATAATGTCGCCGAAGTCGACCTCGACAGGTGCATCGGCTGCGGTCTCTGCATTACCACCTGCCCGGATGAAGCTGTGCGCCTGCAACGAAAGCCCGAATCGGAATGTCGGATACCTCCGGTCTCGGGCCAGGAATACCTCATGAACCTGGCGTCTGCTCGCGGCAAATCGCTCGTTCCGCTCGCTGTGACGAGCAAGTCCAAGAGTTGAGAGGTGTAACGAAGCTCAGAATTGCCCAGACGACGTCGGCAGAAAAACGTACCTCAAGAACAAGCGTGCAAATGGAGTCCGTAACCAGACCGAACGGCTTCTGGGAGGAAGGTGGTTCATGAAGGAGATCACGGATAAAATCAAGGCATTTTTTCTGGACAACAACATTGGTGTGTTCGGGGTCGCACAAGCATCGTCACTTGAGTCCGAACCCTCGGGCTATAGGCCTTCCGATGTGCTTCCTGGGGCAAGAAGTATTGTTTGCATGGGAATGCCTTTCTCAAAGGGAATTTTCAAGTGTGTTGGAAAAGCGGAACAAATGTACTGGCGTGCTGCAGCGGTTTACTACCGCCATATTGACGCCATTCTAATGCACGCGGCCAATGTGATTGAAGAGGAGGGCGAGATAGCAGTGCCCGTCTATGGATGATTCCCCTATGACGTCCCCGGGTGGGGCGACTTCTGGGGTTATCTGAGTCTTGTGAAAGCAGGCGAAGCTGCCGGCATAGGCAAAGTGGGTAAAAACGGGTTGCTTTTCAATTCCAGGTACGGCCCCCGGTTGCTTCTTGGCGGTATCGTTACGACAGCATCCTTGACTCCGAGCAGCGTGCCGGAGAGGGATGACCGAGGATGCCCAGCCGATTGTTTTGTGTGCCAAGAACAGTGCCCCGTACACGCTATTGACAAAGAAGGGAAAGTGAATCGTATCGCGTGCCTCAAGCATTCGATGAAGAGCCCCATCTTTTCCCATGCTATGAGAACACTCAAACCGCCACCCGAAGACCTGCAGATGATTAACCATATTACCGGCGTGGATGATCACTCATGGTACACCTGCATCAAATGCGTCTCCATGTGTCCCCATCTTTAGACAGAGGCCCTTGAAGGCATTTTCAGCCACGTTTACGGCCTATGGGCAGTTCTGAGGCGGCAGTCTTCAGACTCCCGCGCAAATGAGTCGCTGTTCCGCTATTTTCGGGCACACCATACGTAGTTTTTGATGAAGGAGCATGATGATTTGAGACGTGCTTATGGGTCGAGTAGCATGAGGGCTTGATCTGGGGCCGCCTCTTGTGCCTGCTGATTTCCTTGGTCGCCTGGGCGGGGAGTTCTCAGGACAAGTAGGCAGGCGGAAGCAAGGATCAAAACAGCATTCTAACCCGAAGCGGCATGGTGTACCGGGAACTTGAAGCCTGCTCACCATCTCGAGCAAAGAAATGGACAAGAACCAGCCTGAGCCCCCATTCGAACCATTTCGTGAATGTCATGGTACCTGATTAAGCAAAACATCTTTCCGGTCATCGAGTTTTCCGCGCCGCCACTCAGTACCGCACGTGAACTTGTTCCCCGTAAGAACTGGGGTCTCCCTTCCGATGTATCCGTCACAGATCTTGTTGCCGGAGAGTCCAAACAAAGTCGCTTTGCCCTTGATATCGCAGCAGTAGTCTTGCACCAAGGCGAAACAGGGGAGACTCTCGTGAGGCACGATCCAGAGATAATCTCCTTTCAACCTGGATCTCACGCATCCTGCCGAGTCTATTACCGCTATGCTCGAATCGCAATCATAGGGAACCTCGGCTGCAAGCAATGGTTTTGAACGGACATACGACATGATGACGGCAAAGCCCTTGCCGGGAGACACTGCGACCTTGACGCCCTGAATCATTGAGCTCTTCATGTTGAAAAGCAACGAATGAGGAATAGAAGGCGGAAATCTATCCAAGCGAAGTCGCTTTTCGAAGGGGACGATTCGTTTCACCCGTTCCACACAGTCCTTCTGGTCATGTCCGTTCCTGACTACTACCGTATCTCCCTCAACAGTGATTTCAGCGGTGGAGGGCAACGGGAAGTAATTGATGGCGCAGAACAAAGCAATGAGAGCTCTCGCCCACATCAAGGTCCTGTGAGTCCTGTCCGCAGATTTCATGGTTTTCTCCTGCTACTTGGGCGCGACCACACCGCTGGAAGTACCAGGTGCTCCATACTTAAGTTCCCTCGAAACGCTTTTCGGCCGGGGTTCTGCTTCCGTAATACTCTGCGAAGCCCTCCTTCCTGCCGAGCCATGAGATGATCGCTCCCAGCGGATCTGCCCGTTCGCTCGTAAAGGAGGAGGAGTTCAACCTCGTCCAATCCAACCAGCTGTCCAGCAATTCTCGCCGATCCGCCACCACCTCCAAAAGCGGCGGGGCCGCAAGCCCAGGTTATCCCGCCCGCCCAGATGAGCCGCTGCGCTTCTCCATAGCTAGGCGGCCTGATCTTAAACCAGTCACAGAAAAACGTCCGCTGCCTGCGATTTCCTCACTGGACCGCGAGATGAGGCAGCCCCGGTGCCAACACTCGTGCTACGTGACCCCCACGGACACCATAGGGAATCTTATTCATTCGTCACGAATTACGCATGGTTGTACCCCCAACTCCGGTTTTTGCCGACGGGAGCAAGTCTCTTGCGGACGGTCAGGCGAAATCAGGATAGAGCTTCTTGGCGCATTCCGGGCAGAGGCCATGGCTGAATTCTGCTTCGGAATGATCACGGATGTAGGCTTCAATCTGCTGCCAGTATCCCTTGTCGTCACGGATCTTCTTGCAACTCGCGCAAATGGGGAGGAGTCCGCTCAATTTCTTTACCTGGGCGAGCGCCTGCTGAAGCTGGACGATCACCTTTTCTCTTTCTCGTTCGGCGCGTTTGCGTTCTTCCACTTCATTTCTCAGATCGTCATTCGTCCTTCGCAGTTCGGCTGTTCGTTGCTCGACGCGTTTTTCCAATTCCAGTCTGAGCATTTCATTCTCATGGAGCTGGAGCTTTTCCCTGGTGAGATCCTCGACGAGGACGAGCACGAATCGTTCCTTCATGATTCTGATGGAACGAAAGGTCATGCGAGCCCAGACGACGACGCTGTCGATTGTCAGTGACCCCTCACCGAAGCGGGGCCTCCTGTCGGAAAAAACCCGTTCCAGGAGTGACTGAGCCCTCTCCGCGGCGGAGGGTCCTCCGAGTAGACTTGCGTAGGGCTGACCTTGAATTCTCTCGTAATTGGGGGTCCACCTGCCGCAGGCCTGATTCGCCACAGTGACCGTCAGATTCCGGTCCACGAGGAACGCAGGGATAGGAAGCGCCTGAATGACTTTGCCGAAGGTGCTCGCCCAGATCCCTCCCCGGACGTCAAAGCTCCCCGAGGACGTGACATCGCGAGTGAAAAGGGTCTTCAATTCGATCGATTCGGTGCTCTCCTCATCAACTCGCAGAGGCCTGGGCGCCATTTCCAGTTCCTGGAAAGAATCGCGGAGCAAGGTCACGGGCGGGCCGATTTCGACCTGGTCGGCTCCCTGGAGATCCTTGCCCGCCTGCTCCTCTATCAGCCTGTCAAGTCGGTTCTGCAATTCCAGGAGTTCCCTAATGAGTTGCTCTCGTGTTTTCCCCTCGTACGTCATGGCGCTCTCCGGCGAACTGATTTGACTCCTCCAGCGGGGACCGACGACAATTGTACGGACACCGTATCCTGTTCTCTCATTTATGTTACTCGAACCGATAGATTAAGTCAAAACAGGGGGATGGAAGCCATGAGAGCGAAGATAATCGGCACGCATGGATTTTCCTTGACTGTTCACCTTTCGTGAAAGCCCGTATTTCTCGCAAACGATTGCCGGAGCAGCCCAGTATCGCTCTCGCGGAGGCATCGCCGGGGGCGACGAGGCCTGCCATTGGGACAAATCGCCGGTCGTGAGTCCGCCGCTTCATATGAGACGATCTTCTTCTCAACGAGGCGGATCAGCCTTATCTCCGACGGGTGGCTGGCTCCGAGGTGATACGTGGTGTCCTCCATGGGAATGCTTATCGGAGGCGGACTTAGGGGCCACCTTTCCTTTTTGAAGAGATTTCGCCTTTTCTGACGCAAGTGCAGGCACACTGTGTCAATGACAACAGGATCGGTTCCCAGGAGAATACCCTCGTAGTCCCAGCGGTGGAGCGGATTTAGCTGGGGCCCCGGGCCGAAGTATGGACGCAGAGGGTCCACAACGATAAATTTAGTCTTGCCCTTGATCTGAGGAAGGAGCAACGCTTCCCCAAGATCCGCGCTTCCTTGACCGTGATAGGAACTCCCCTTGCCGGTGAAGTTGGTATATGTAGTTTCCTGAATTGAAATCCGTGCAAAAGGACCTGTGCTTTGCGGTGCGGGCTTAGAATGGAGCGTGTATCGAAACTCCCAGCGGGGATGGAATCATGCTACTTTCCGGTCGTCGCAATGACCAAGAGCGGGAATGGCTAGGCCGCGCTTGAACAAAGACACTCACGTGGTTTCCAGGTCAGTGGCACCTCCGGGCCTCTGCCAGGAGCGGAGATGGGGTGCTATGCACGTGGACGGAGGACAGCTCCCTGGGTTCACTCAGTGATCTTGTGGGCTGGTCACGCCGAAAACGAACTGTTACCTGGCACGATTCCCAGCCTATTCCACGTTCTGCAATAGTCTCCATGCTACGGCGCTACCAAAGAGCAGCCCCCCTCAACCGTGTGCTGTTTTCGCTCAGCACTCAGGGCCGATTACTATATTTGACTCACTAGGACGGTCTTGTAGTCCGCTGTGACGCGTTTGACCAATTCATGGGTATCAGCTTCACCAATTTTCCGACTTTTGCATCCATTGTCCCTCCCCTAACCCGAAAACCTGTTGCAGGTCCTTCAGTGAACGAGTTTCCCATGCTCATGAGCTCGTTTCTTCTGCCCGTGGATTGGCCTGGGGCTCCCGACGAGAGAGGGCGGCTCCGTGCCCATGACCGCTCCGCTAAAACATCAAGCCCTCGGCGGGTGTTTGAGCGCCAACATCCGGCGCACCATGGCCAAGTCAATCAACGGTGTCAATTCCGTTGCGACAGTCACGGCAAACGTTCATCCCCTGTGACATGGCCGCAGTTGACCGCAAAACGCGCGTGAAGTATTCTTTCCGATACAAACAACCGGGATGCATAAAGGGGGTCTTGTCTGTCCCGGTTGTCAGCGGGTGTTTTAGCCGAATTGGGCGTCTCCATTGGGTATGCGCGAAATTCGGACATCAATGGGCCATCAGAAGACTCAGAATAGGGATGTGGATGCATTATTCAGCCCGAGGATTGCCTCGTGACGACGCGTGAGAAACGAAAAATCAGCGCCCGGCAAATCCTTTCCGATATCCGTTCGGGCATGAATGATTCCGACCTGAAACGCACGTACGGCCTCTCTGACGCAGCATTGGAATCGGTTTACCGTAAACTCGTGGCAGCAGGGGTTCTGACCCAATCGGAAAGGCGTAATCGGACGACCTCTGGGACCGGCGAAGCCGAAATACCCGAAAAGGAGGCGAAAGCCGTCCCTTGGAGGTGCCCCGCGTGCCATGCGACCCAGCCGGCAGAGCTAGCCGAATGCCCCGTGTGCGGTGTGGTTGTCGCGAAATTCCAAGGACGACGCCGGGCTGAAGGATTCCACGACGCACCCGACCCGGAAACAAACCCTCGTAGCAGCAGACTCCTGATAGGCTTGGTTTTGGGAATAGTCCTCATCGCCCTCGCGTGGGCAGGCTGGCTGTTTTGGCCCAAACACGGGACCGAAGAACCGCGAATCACCAGCCTCGATACTCGACCCCACTCGACCATGACAGCCAAAAAAGAGGCCGGGACCGACCGCGGGGAATTGATGGAATTGCAATATTCTCCGAAAGGATTTCCGATGGGACTCTCGGTATCTCAGGGGTTTGCTCTCCATCTGTTTGAAACACCGAGTCCGAACCAGGGATTCAAAAAGATGCCGCCTCAAACAGGAGCCAAACGCTACTATGACGAATTTACCATAGCCGGTCAGACGTTTCTGGTTATCAGCGAGGTATCCCACCCTCCGCGAATCTACCTTGACGCGAATCGCAACGGGGATCTGTCGGACGATCCCGGCCCCTTCGCCGGAGAAGGACCGAATATTGTTCCCAATCACTATACCCTCTACCTGCCCTACAAGCAGGAAAAGACCGGGATCCCGTACAGAATATGGATGTTTCTCAGTGGTATGGGTGGTATCCGATTCTATCCGCAATGTCACTGGAGCGGGCACCTTGATGTCAACGGTGAGAAGTACACATCGGTTCTTTTTGACGCGAATGCGGACGGCGACTATTCAAATGACCCCGCGGTCATTGATATCGACAAGGACGGCAGGGCCTCTGCCCACGAGAAGATCAAACCCGGCCAAAGCCTCTCCATAAACGGAACGGAACTCAAGTTGCTTTCCATAGCGCCCAGCGGCCGTTGGATGCGCATTGAACGGTAGATCGGCATCCTGTTGCGTTGTATGTTCGGCTTGGTTTACAGGGGAGACGTCCTTTTCTGGAAAGATCATCAAGGGTCTAAGAGTCGGCCCCCGCAGCTTTCAGTCTACGTTTCTGCATTCGGCTCAGTGCTCTGAAGATGGGCCTCAGTATCCCGACGAGAACAATGATACCGGTCACGCAGGCGAGGACCAGCAGAGACCACGGCGGAAGCGATTTCATGTGAGGCAGGACCTTCGTAAGGGGTTGCTCCAGGCCGGTGACGCGTGCAATCCGAGCCAGATGGTTCGCCAGAGCAATTTGATTCATAAACGACTTCGGTCCGACACGCTCCAGCAACGCGGTTCCCGGCACCCCAAACAGGATCGCGGCGTCCATCGCCTCAGGGAGACGCGCATCTCTTGCATACTTGCTCACAGCCGTTCTAGAAGCGTGCCCCCCGAGCACCAGAACCTTCCCCGTCCTCGCGCGGTAAACGGAGGCAACGGTCTCCATTCCCCTGAGATCGTTGATTTTGTTGCACTGCGCCACCGCGGCAATTACGTCGCGAGTCTTGAGGCCGGACATTCTCGATATTCTGGAGATAGGCTGCATAACGGGAACCAACGGTTTGAGGTTCTTGTCCATCGATGCCAGTCTGAACGCCTCTGTGAGCTCTTTCTCCAAAGCGCCGGAGATCTTGTTCAACCGTTTCGCCACCACGAGAAGGGATACCGTCCCCTTGAGTTGCTCCGCCTGGACGGAACCAATGCGCTCCGGTCCGGAAAGGAGCTTGCCCAGTCCCGCAAGCGTGGCGAAAAACTTGTCTGGCTTTGCCGGCGTACGTACTGCGGTCCCCTGCCAAGCCAGGTCACTCAACTTGGCCGACGTGTAGAAACCCGCCGCGGGGGCGCTTACAATAGCGCCGAGGCAGGGTCCTTTGTCCCTCCAGAATGGGTCGACGGATCCTCGCACCTTGGACCACCAGGCCTTGGTGATCTGCTGGGCCCTTTGGTAAAAGGAGGCGACTCCTCTCTCCCTCCTGACCTCCGGGTATTCACGGAAATATTTCAAGTATTCCGTTGCGTCGCAGTACCGACCCTCTTTGACCAGTCTCCTCGCTTCGGGAACGGGGTTGATCGGCTTTAACTGTTGAAATTCGGGAATAAGACCCACTTGGATACCGTTGCGGATTGCCAGCACGGAAGCCGCAAACACACCCGCGATGAGGAGGAAAAGCACGAATTTCACGAGAAACCAAATTACCGAGAAGAATCCCCGCCGAGGCCTTCGCTGCGAAGGGTAAGGAACATCCTGGAGCTCAGCGAATCGGGTATCCCCGATTTTCTTCGGTTTCTCGCCAGGTTTCGGTCGAGGCCTCGCGACGGCTGGCTCAGTGGCCTCCGCAGCCGGATACTCCTCGTCTTCCTCGTCAGTAACGAATTCCACTTCGATTTCGTCGGACTCCTCGTCCGGAGTTGGCTCCACCGGCTCCGGTGCCTCAAAAGATGGACGTTCCGAAGGAGGTCCCGTCATTTCCATTGAAGGAGCGGCCCTACGTTCAGGAGGCCTCTCCTGCACGTCCGGCTCACCGGGTGCTATCACAGGTTGGCTCGGCGCATCACGATCCAGCTCCCGAGGCGTTTGCAGCAACTCCTGGACTATTTCGGGCCCGAGGCTGTACCGGTCCTTCAGCCAGAGAATGTCTTCGCTCGAGAACCGGTACTTCCTCGCCAACTTGATAACGTCGTACCTGATGGCCGCAAAGGGCGAGTAGGCCTCCGGCATTCCCCCGGCAGGTGCTCCCTCGGGCCAGGGAGCCTCAGGGGATGGGGAAGTGGAAGCAGGCCTTGGTGTGACCGGCTGCTGAGCAGGCCGCGCCGGTGGGACATGGGACTTAGGCGTCAGAGGCGATTGGAGAGGCTCAGGTCCTGGCTCAAGGCCCGAAGCGGACGGAACATCAGGTTCCAGCAATTGTGTAGGAGCGAATTGGCGAGGTTCAACCGCGTCGAGCGGGGCCTCCACGGACTGAGGTCTCTTTGTCCGCGCGTCGAGATCTTCCTTTGCGATTGCTTTGATTGAGATGAGTTTGTCGAAGAGGCGTGGAAGCAACTGATCGGAGAGATTGTACTTCGCAATCAGCTCCTTATCGGTCAATCCGGCCTTGATATCTTGAACGATCTGTTTCGCAGTCAGCCTCTTGGCCATGTCCGGAATTCTCCCCTGGATTACGTTGGGTAGACTTTTCGGCTCTGTCCTGGGCTTCGCCGCCTCAGTGCCCCCCCGTCTTCTCGATGACTCCTCATATCAACCGCCGCTCCCACCTCGCAGTTCCAGTAGTCACAAGGCGCCCCGATCGGAGTCTCCGGCTGGGGGACTTGCAGATGAGTCTTCCGCAGGCGGCTTCCGTATTCGGTCTTCAAGGGGAATACTCCGATCGGCTCGTGGAGTCACTCTCACAGGTTAGTCTACCTGGCGAACCATGCGGAGTCAATGGCTTTTGTTCGTTGCTGGGCTCTTGGGCCGCTTGCCCATTCATCCTTTCCTTAACCTGATTTGCGACGTGATGTGCCTCGAGCCAAAGGACCAGCGGCGCTCTTCTACAAAGGAGCATACGCAACTTTCGGTGGCGTGCCATGAGCAAGTGGGGTATCTTCAAAGCAAACCGAGAAAGGCTCCCGGAGCACGTGCCCTTGTGCCGGGCCGGCGTCTCAAGAACCTCAAGGGAATTCCTTTCCCATACAAGTACAACTTCCGGGCTCGCAGCGATGGCGCGGAGGCGAGTCCCGCTACTGCGGCCAACAGTTTAGTGAGGCAATATGAGCAAAATACTCCCGATTCAGATACCCATACCCTATCCGGTGAAATCGGTGAATTGCTACTTCATACGGGACTCAACTCCCACCCTGATCGACACGGGCATCAATGATCAAGATTGTTTGGAGAAAATTAACGAAGCTGTGGAAGACGCGGGAGGAACACTTCGCGAGCTCCGCAGGATAATAGCCACTCACTGGCATGTGGATCACCTGGGTTTGGCAGGCAAATTGGCGGAAATCAGCGGAGCAGAGGTATTCGTGCATCCGTGGGAATGCGTCGAACTCGTGGCACGCCCGGGCATCAGTCTCAGGCCGGTGAAGGATTGGGTGAGCGACTTCATGAAGCAAGGTGGCGCTCCCGAGGAGGTGGGCGGTGATCTGGCCGAGATCCTGCGTAAGCGATTCCGGAGTTTGCTCAGCCCTCTTTCACGGGAATTGGGCATGGAGGACGGCGACACCTTCACCTTCGACGATTTCCAGTTGGAGGTCATCCACACTCCGGGACACAGTCCGGGATCGATCTGCCTTTTGGAACGTGAGTGTGGAATCCTGATATCCGGAGACTCCGTTTTGGAGGAGATGACCTGTAATCCCGCCTCACGGATTTGTGAGGCTGAGCAGGGGAGGCGCTTCCGGATCCTGAACAGTTATCTCGATTCATTGGAGAAGATCGAGAGCCTGCCCGTCAAAGAGGTATTGCCAGGTCATGGATCGCCCTTTTCCGACCTTGGAAAGCGGATCGAATACCTGCGCTCCTTTCATCTGCGCCGGCGAGAAGAAATCCTCGGTGCCATGGAAAGAACCGCTTCAACTCCCCGGTCAGAAAACGGTGTGACCCCCTTTACGATCGCGAAGCAGCTCTTTCCCTCCATGAGCGGCATTGAGATTTTCCACAGGATCTGCGGAGTCAGGGTGCACCTGGAAGCGATGGAAGAAGAAGGACTTGTCGTTTCAGAGAAGCAGGGGGACGAACTGAGCTATTCACTCGGGAGATGGACTACCAGGTCTTGATGACCCCTGGCAAAGCCGGGGGCTGAATATTGCTTTGGCGACAACCATAATTCGGACGAACGCCGAAATCCGAGTTTTCAATCCCGCGTGCCGCGGGACTGGATCGCGCCTTTCGCCGGGGTGACGACGCTGCCGGAATTGACGGGCTTATTTTGCCACAGCCCTTGACAGAAGACGTGCCTGGTAAGGACACGACGTATGCCTTGTTTCTGCCCTTCGGGGACCACACGTTATCGGGATTGTTTCGGACGTGCTTGAGCTGGACGCACATTGCGTCCTGAAGTTCATCGAGGGACGTGAATGCCCTGTTCGGCATCGTGTTTTCCCTGAGGTCTTCCCACATATGCTCGGCTGGATTCAGCTCGGGACTATACGCGGGTTGAGGCACCAACCTTATGTTTTCCGGGATCGTGCGTTTTGTGGACATGTGCCAGCCGGCCTGCGCAACAAGCATGGCGACGAAGAAGTCCTCGAGTCCGGGCGCAACCTCCCCCAGGAACAGGTTCATCACTGGGCGACATTCCTCGGAATCTCGCTCAGCCGGAATCCGGCCTACCTTATCCGAGGATTTTTTGAAGTCTTCTCGCACCTCATCGCGAGACGAAAATCACTTTCTTGAACGGGCATTGCTATGAGCCTTCGTCAGCGCTCTGCAGTCCATATCACGGCGTTTCCCGGCATCGCAGGAGGTTCACTCCCCTCATGGTCATGACCACCTCGTGCCGCTGATTCCGCACTTCGATGTAAGACCGGACTATTCCCCTGTCGGGCTTCGATCGCGAGCGCTTGGCCTCAACGACCTCCACCCTCAGCGAGAGCTCATCACCGGGACGGACGGGCTTGAGCCAGCGCAGCTCATCGACGCCCGGCGAAGTCAAACTGGCCACATGAGACAGGTAATGATCCACGTAAAGACGCATCATGAGGCTCGCAGTGTGCCATCCACTTGCGATCAGCCCTCCGAAGGCCGATTGCTTTGCCGCGTAGGGATCTGCGTGAATAGGCTGTGGGTCAAATCGCCGTGCGAAGGACAGAATCTCATCTTCTTCGACAGCGATGCTACCGCACTCGTGCACCGCGCCGGGAATGTAGTCCTCGAAGTACCGGTCCTCAATACTTCCGGTGAAAACGGCCTTTTCCATAATGCTCCTTACCTTGCTTGCTGAGATTGTCTGTCTGAGAAACGCGCACCGCTATCACGAGGTTCGCATTCATCCGCGCTCACATGTGCCGTCAGCCCTACTCGTCCGGAAAGACGATGTCAATCGTGCGCTCTCCATCATACGCATCCCACACGCGTGCCCTCACTGTGCCGCTCACAGGAGTGGCGATCAGCGCATTGCAGGCTGCCGGTACCCACTCGGAAACCCTGGCAGACCGTTTGTCCTCACTGAGCCAGAGAACCCGAAATGCGGGAGCATTGCCTCGCAGGTCCCAAAAAGCGAGGTACAGGTCGTTTCCTCCCGGAGAGGTTGCGGCCACGTCCTGAAACTCGTATCCCGATAAATCCGGGACGTAATCGCCCTCGACCACCGCATCGGCAAGATTGTACGGTGATCCCATCCGTATTTCGCCTCGATTGATAAACCTGACCTTGTACATGCAATTGCCTCCATGACGCGCGGCGCTCGCGAGGATTCCTCCTGACCGCGCGGAGTGTATCATGTCTCTGTTGGAAGTCGATGGAACGCTATCGACAAGATCCCGACCTGAACGAATGAAAGCAGGGAAAATCTGGTTTAGGTGATACGATTCCGTTAGGGCTTATCGGATCGGCAGTCGAACGACTCGGATGCTGAGAGGGGCGCGGTGGGGAAATCCGGGGCCATCCTACCTACTTCCCTCCCAGGGGCACCTGTTCCCGACAGAATGACACCTGACGCGAGGATGGGGGGGATATCTGCCCCGAGTGGCTCAATTTAGTAGTATTATGCGCCTTCACTTCGAAGGCCTTATGAGTTTTCAAACACAGAGAATCCCTGCTCTGCGTGACGCTTGCGCCTCGATTCCCAGATCCGACTGCCTGCCCGAGCAAAAAAACTCGCTCATATAAGCCGCTGTTCCCCCGCATCGCGCATCAACAAAAGTGGAAAACCTCGTTGCCCCTGAGGTTTCAGGAGGATAGCATTCTTTTGTGACCAAAACCTGTCACCCACGAGGTGCACGTGATCATGCCACAAGGGATTCTGCAATCCAACTATGAAGAGGAGAAGCGCACGGGGGGATGACGGCGTTGGCCGGTTGCCCGACCTATTTGGATCTTGCGCATGTGAGGGGCTTGAGCGCTTTGATTGAGAGGGGGCTGAAGGTTTGGCAGGGCGATCAGGGCTTCATACCATCTCGCGTTCCAATGATGAATGTGATAGGGATCTCCCCGGACGTAT
>CAZCDS010000026.1:0-84297 GCA_964497585.1 uncultured Syntrophaceae bacterium | reverse complement strand
TGTACACTGGAGAGTCTAACTTAAAAAGTGGCACATCATATGGGGGCAGGGCACCTCCTGCCGAACGAGCATAAGAACATACTGATACGTGGCTTTGCGACAGAGTCGAAACTCACTCGATCGCGCCGGACCTGAGGAGGAGTTCTCTCGTCGCCGCCTGACCCGCCCTGCCTGCCAATCCCAGAGCTGTGAGACCGTCCCGTGACCGGACGTTGACGTTGGCGCCTTTGCCGAGCAGATGTTTCACCACTCGGATACGGCCTTGAGAAGATGCTGCCATCAAAGCCGTCCATCCTTCGCTATCCACAGCATCGACGTCAGCGCCCTTTTCCGTGAGCAGTTCCACCGTGTGCAGGTGGCCTTTGTAAGACGCTGCAATCAAGGCGGTTGCACCCCAATCATCGGTCCTGGCATTGACGTCGGCCCCGTTGTCCAGTAACAGCTTCGCTACCGGAACATGATCCTTCTGAACAGCCCAATAGAGGGGGGTGGCGCCATCGTGGTCCCGCGTATTAACCTGAACCCTGTGTTTTAACAGAAGTTCCACCACGGCCACGTGGCCATTTCGGGAAGCTGCAATCAGGGGGGTAAGGCCCCGTCTTCTATCCGGCTCATTTGCATTGGCGCCCTTTCGAAGCAAGAGTCGCACGCATTCGTGGTGTCCGTTTTGGCACGCCACGAAGAGGGCGGTCGCGCCCCAAGTTCGGTCCTTCGCATCCACATTGAGCCTTTCCGCGAAGAGTGCTTCTACCACCCGGTGATGGCCTCGCTCACATGCAGCCATCAAGGCCGTGGCCCCCCAGTTGTTCGTTGCGTTAACGTCCGCTCCTTCCTCCAAGAGGCGTTTCACCAGCTCGACGTGCCCGTGGTGAGCCGCGCGCATCAAGGGTGTTCCTCCACCACGGTTCCGTGCGTTCACCTCAGCCCCGTGCGCGAGGAGAAGTTCCATCGCGCCCCGTTGACCGTAGTGGCACGCGTAATGGATCGCGGTGTTTCCATTGGAATCCCCTTCATTGACCGGGACCCCCGCGGCCAGAAGCGTGGCAATGACGTCGAGGCGGCCAGTTGCAACGGCAGCCAGCAACGCACTGGAAGGACTGTCGTGACCCGGATGGTCCGAGTCGGGAAGAGGTTTGAGAGGCGGATCGCTCTCCTGCCATCGGAAGTCCCGGTGAGCAATTGTGGCTGATTCAGTGGCCGCCGAGAAATGCGGCCATGCGTTGCCATGAGGGACAATTAAGCAGATGCAAGTGCCGAGCACTCCTATGGAAACGCGCATGGGAGAGAAGAGCATCTCGATTCACCAGCGAAAGAATCGACAGGAGAAGAATCCCACCCTGAGAAATGGTGTCAACGCAACCATGTTGGCATAGGGACCTGTCAATCGAAATTATGCAACGGCCTCGCCATTTTGACCGTTATGGAACCGCCAGGGACGGAGGGGTCGCCCCGCTGACCCCGAAAAGGCCTCCGTTTTGACTCCCACACGACCGGACGAAGGCAAAACCGTTCTCACGTTGATGAAAAGGCCCTTTTGGCCTATTTCAGAGCGTACTTCATCCTCCGTCACTCCGTCAACCGTCTTTTCCACCGTGCTCGTCACCCGGACACGGCCTGGTACTATCGGGCCGCATTTGGGTGATGGCACATGGCCAAGATTGCGGTTGACCGAGGAGCGGAGGGAGTTGTACGCTCAAGTCCTATCTCTTCGGCATAAGCCTTCACCGACAGCCCGTCCCGGCTGTACTTCTCGGTTAGGCATGGCTCAAGAGCATGTCGTTTCCTGCTACGATAAGGAGGACGGCGAAGACGATCTTCAGCTTTCTTACCGGCAATCTCTCGGAGACACTTGCTCCCAGCGGCCGTCGCGGTGAGAGCCGTACATCCATTGGCGTCCCGTGCATTGGCATCCGCTCCTATTCCCAAGAGCAGTTTGACGGTCTTCGAATCACCTTCGCGGGAAGCCTCAATGAGCGGCAGCCTGCCCCAGGATCCCTTGGAGTTTACATCGGCACCTTTTTTCAGCAGCAGGTTCACCACGTCGTTGCGACCCTTCAGGAAAGCCTTTCCAAAGGCGCCCTGACCGTCCTTGTCCACAACGTTCATGTCGACGTGATGTCACAGGAGCAGTTCCACCAGCGCGACATGACCACGCTCTGCTGCAATGAGCAACGCGGTCTGCCCCCACATATCGGTGACCGCCGGATCAGCGCCCTTCTCCAAGAGGAGTTGTGCGATTTTGTCTCGGCCATTCTCCGATGCGACCATCAAAGAGGTCTCACCGAGCCTACCCTTTGCGTTGACGTCCGCCCCCTCGTCCAAGAGCCTGAGAACCTCTTTTTTATCGCCCGTCCTGCAAGCTTCCACCAGGGCTGGGTCCATGTCCTGAGGCGCGGCCGGGGCGTCGGAGGTAAAGGAACAGAGACACTGTGCGATGTGCAGCGCTGCGACGAACGCTGCGAGAGGGGTAATTGTACGTGCCACTGAGCTGAGCCTCCTTCCGAAAAATCGGGTATCTCCTGTGGCTGCGCCCAAAGGGTTTTCAAGATCCGGCCTTAACCTTCTCCCTGTCGACCGAACCATCCTCCTTTTTCGGGAGGGATTCCACGAATTCAATGTGTTTCGGTTTCTTGTAACCCGCAATTCGTGAAGAGACGAACTCGATCAGTTCCTTTTCGTTCAGGGTGCCAGTCGGGCTCAGGACGCACACCGCCTTTACCACTTCGCCCCATTCTTTGTCAGGCACACCGAAGACACAAGCCTCCACAACGTCTTCGTGCTGTACGAGCGCCTTTTCAACTTCAGCAGGATATACGTTTTCGCCGCCGGGTTTGATCAGCTCCTTTTCGGCCTTCCTGTGGAGATACCAGAGGTATCCGTTCTCCTCGAGCTTGCCCACGTCCCCTGTATGATGCCATCCGTCCCGTAGCGTGTGCGCAGTCTCTTCTTTCAGGTTCCAGTACTCACGGAAGACGACGGGGCCTCTGACAGCTATTTCGCCGGATTCACCCGGCCGGACCGGGCGATCATACTCGTCGACCAATTGGAGACTTACCATGGGACCCTCGCAGCCGGAGGAGCCGGGTCTCTCGTCGTAGGGCGCCAGAGAAATGTATCCGGAGGTCTCAGTTTGTCCGTATCCCGACCAGAACTGTGCTCCCGTAGTTCGTTGGCACCGGCGGATGGTTTCAGGGTCGTCAAAGAGACCCGCCACGACCCGAAGACCGGTCAAGTGGCTACCGCTTCTGTCGGCTTCGTCCAAGAGGGAAGAGAGCATAGGAGGAACCGTGGCAATAATGGTGGCCTGTTGCTGTCGTATATGTCTTGCCGCCTCCCCAGCGTCGAATCGTTTCAAGATGACATTTCGGCCTCCCGCCATAAGCACAGCCACGGCCATCTCCAGACCCATTACATGGAACACGGGCATGAGATTGACGTACACTGCGTCAGAGCGGATATTCATCGGCAGCACGACCTGCAACCCCGCTGCTACGAGATTACGATGCGTGAGCACTGCTCCACGTGGTCTCCCGTCGACTGCTGCGGTATGAATTATGATAAGAGGATCGTCCTGGTCAATACGCACCGGTTCCGCGTTGTGGGACGAACTCAGAACGTCGCTCAGGGGCCGATAGCCGGGGATTGCTTCCCCTGTAACCAAGCGATGCTCCGTGAAAGGACAGCTATCCAACACGGGCGCCAATGAATCTGCGAAATCTGGCGAAGCTACCAGGACTTTCGGCGTGCAATCCTCGATTATTTGCTGGACCTCTTCCGGTTTGAGTCTCCAGTTCACCGGGACCACGATCGCTCCCAATCTGGCGGCAGCCGCGTAGAGAAGGAAGAATTCATAGCAATTGTAAACGAATACAGCGATTCTTTGTCCCCTGGTCACACCCAGGGAAAGCAGACCGCCAGCCAGGTCGTCGGCATCGTCCGCGAATTCGCGAAAGCTCCATTGCCTGTCTTCACCGACGAAGGCTGTCTGATCCCCTCTCAGACGGGCATGCTTGTCAATCATATCGACTAATGTAAGATCACGCAGCGACATTCTCTCTTCACCTTTCGCGACTGCGCGCACCTGAATCTGCCGCGCTTTGTCAAACCAGGGACGTGAGCCGAAACCCGATAAGGGATATCACTCGTCTCACCCGCCATATGCAGGACATTTAGCGGCAACAGAAAGCCAGGCCCACTCCGTCAGGATCCGGGAGGAACTTGGTGTTTACCAGGTCCTCGTACTTCGAATTTCCGGGTAGCAGCCCCTTCTCCGCGAGCCATGCAACGACGTGCTCGAGTTCACTTTTGGAGGGCGCATTAGCTCCCTCGAAGATGGGCATTGGCATGAATTCCCGAGCTTCAACGGGAATGCCCCCGTGGTCCTTCAAGACTGCTCTGAACTCGTTCGGCTTGAGATTCAACGCGAGTACTGACTGCTCCAGGGCGAAGATAAATCTCTTGACCAGGTCAGGCTCCTTGTCGATTACAGACAGCCTGACGACCAGCACACTCATCCAGGGAAGGCTCCGGTCGTCTGCGAGAAAGACCATGTCCTGTTTCATTGCCATGTCTGTGTACGGACTTCGGAGAAGAGCGGCCGAGACATCGCGTGAGATAAGCCTGTGCCAAGCCTCCGCTACGTCTCTCGTTTGCCGTATTCGAATCCTGTCAAGAGGCACATCGGCCTGTCTCAAATAGAATTCCAGGTAGAACCGGAAGCTCACGCCACTTGGAACAGCTATGCTCTTTCCCTCGAGTTCGCTGAGCGTTTGGATTTTGCTCCCAGGCTGGCCCACGATCCCGAACAGCGGCCTGAAGGGATTCGGGCGCAAAACATTCTTGACAATTGCAGCGGACGGCGTGCTCCTTGACAGCACGAGTCCGGTTGGCAAGTCACAAAATAGTGCGTCGACACGGTTGCTACGGAACAGCTTGGTGGCTTCCTGGTCGCCGTGAAACGGAACAACTTTGACGTCAAGCCTGTTTTCCTTGAATATGGGCCGGAACAGGGCCAGTCTCAAAGGGAGCGCATCGGGCAAATCCGGAACGCCAACGGTCAACTTCCCGAACTGGGCGAACTTGGGCAACTCGAATTTCTTGCCCAGAGGGTTTTCGACGAACTTGCCGTGAAACTGTTGAATGTGTTTCAATGCGTCGTCCTTGCTGAGGAAGACATGGACTCGGTTCTTCACCTCCGGCACGGTAACGACATCGCTTTCCACGAATTGGCCCAAGGTAGAATCAAATTTCTGACCGGTGGCCTCGTCCGTAACCGTCATATAGAGAACCCGGTCCTTGTTTTCCTTCAACCACTTGCTCGCGCAGTAGACCGAACAGAACCGAGCTGTGGTATTGTCGGCGAGATAGGCCTCAACCTGATATAGTGGTGTTATCTTTGTTCCGTCATAGGTGCAGGGGAGTTTTGTGGTTCCTTCTTTCCCGGTTGAAAGCCTGTCCGATCTTTTCCCGAGCAATCCGCCTAGAAGGGCCAGTACTGCGACCATGAGCAGCGAGGCGACTACAATAATTGTTTTTCGGTGTTTTTGCATGGCAATAGTTCTCTCACGCAATGAGCAGGTGCACTGCATTCATCAGCATGGAAGCTCCAAGGCAGAATACGGATACGTTGCAGAGTGCGCGGATGTACGCGTACAGCGCATCCATGCTTTCGCCTGTTCTTCCGATGAGATCCAACAGAAAGGCCCAGCCCGGCGCACATGTCCCGAGGACGAACAGTGCGTACATGAGGATCGTGTCAGGCACATATTGCCAGAGACAGTACAAACAGTGATGAAAGGGAAGGTTCATTATGCACGGGGCGTGGACTTCGATCTGCGCCAGGAGAAACAGGGCTGCATTGGCAATCGCGTATGTGAAGAGGAATCCGAGGCCAGCCCGTCTCCACCCGGCCGGGGGGCCGGGCTTCATGCGGGCCCTGAATACGGCCAGAGCGGTTATGAGGATACCGTTACTTACGAAATACCCGTATCCTGCAATTGCCTTATAACCGGGTCCCAGGACTGATTTGGGCACGAGTCTTGTCGGTCTCTCGAGGATGTCCGTCACCGTGGTACAACATGAGACAACCGTACCAGGCGCTATGGTAAGCATTTGAATTCCATCCAGGAGACTATCAGCGACGACTATCGAAGCGGTGACGCCCAGGAACCAGAGCTTTTGGCCCATCAGCGCGGACGTTTCCGTCTTTTGATCCAGCATGTGGAGGATTAGCCAGGCTCCCACCAGAAAAAAGGAGACCGGTTTAATCATTTCGGCAAGGCCGGTTAAATTCCGCTCCACCTGAGTGACCCCGAAGATACACATCGCGCCGTCAATGTCGGGAACGAAGCTCTGCAGGGTTGCATAGAAGAAGGGCCAGTTGAGAAGCCTTATACCAAGCACAATCACACAAACCAGCAGCACCAGGTGAGACGAATCTTCCACACGGGTCCGTTCTTCGACCGTGGTGGCACGTTTCCACCGCGAGGCGAGCACGAACGCTAGCGCGCCGCCCCACAACATCAGGACCAATGATATAAAAGCGATGAACAGTTCCGTCATGCTGAAGACGTTGAGGATCATTACCGATATCTCTTATCTTGAGATCGGGCCACGCATTCCGGTCAGTCTGCCGCGATCCAGGTTGAAAAGCACTTCACCCTGACTCTGAAACACCGGATCATGGGATGAGAGGACGAGGGTCTTACCGTCTGCCTTGAGATCTCTAAGAATCTCCAGGAGCCTCTCCACAGAATCCGCGTCAATGTTGGAGGTCGGCTCGTCCGCGATGAGGATTTCCGGGTCATTGGCCAGGGCCCGGGCTATGGCCACTCGCTGCTGTTCGCCGCCGCTCAGCTCTTCGGATGAGTGATTGAGTCGATCGCCGAGGCCCAGTTTCGCCAGAAGTTCCGAGGCCCTACGAAAGCGGTCTTTGTAAGAGATGCCAATCGGGATCAATGGATAGGAAACATTTTCCCATGCCGACAGGCCCGACAGCAGGTTGAAGTTTTGAAACACGAAACCTATGGTTTCCCGTCTTATACGTGACAATTCCAGGTCAGATAATCTGCTCAGGTCCTTACCGTGCAGGAATACCTTTCCGCTCGTCGGCCTATCTATCGTCCCGAGCAGGCTGAGCAGTGTTGTCTTGCCCGATCCGGAAGGACCGTAGAGGACCACGTACTGATTCTGCATTACCTTCAGAGAGACATCCTCAACGGCACGGACCTCATCGGCTTTGCCCGCCTTGTATACTTTGGAGACTCCCTCCGTTCGAAGGATCGGCTCTTCGGTCATCTCACTGACTCACCCGGCGCGGAGAACGCGTTGGACCACACGGAGATCAACCCGCCCATCTGTGTCACGCACAACCCGAAAAGGAGGCAGAAGAGAGCGTGGGACGGAAGCGTGCGGAAGGGGATAGTGGCATGGGGGGCGAGCCCCACCTCAGATACGTAAAACTGAGCAATCAGGAATCCGTTGAGTCCCTTCATCCACGCGGTTGAAACAAGGATGGCCAGGCAGAGCGCTGTCAGACTGATCACGCCTTGTTCCACGGCCACCTTTTCCATCATATCCGCGCGTTTCCAGCCCGTCGCTTTCATTACTCCCATCTCTTTCTGCAATTCCCTCAGGCCGATGCCGGAAGTGATTAGCAGAACCAGAACCGCCATCACCGATCCGATCAGCCAGAGGACCGTGAAGACACCGCCCGTCCAGCCGAAACCTGATTGGAGTTTCGCGAGCGCGGTTTTGCGATCTTCCACTTTGAACCGCGCGCGGCGCGGCTCTCCGGGAAGTGTTCGATTCTCGATAGTGCGTGCCACCACTCGCGATCGTTTGCGGGGTGCGTAGAGCAGGAAATGAGACGCGTGCCCGGGTATCCTGAAAAAGTCATTCGCGTCCTTGTAATGCATGACAAGCACGTCGGAACTCCACAGGCAGGTATAAGGAAGTATCCCCACGCACTTGAACACTTTGCGATTGTTTGCGGCCAGGGTAAAAGGGAGGTCGACCTTGATTCCAAACTCCTCGGCAACTCCCTGACCCACGAGCACCTGGCCGGCACTCTCCGGGATGTTTCCGCGTACCAGGTCCTTGAGCATCCTCAGTCCGTCCCGGTCCAGTCCGACAACCGAGACGAGCCGGTCCACGAAGTAGGTTCTACCCACAACCCGAGGGGTTGCCTTCTCCACCACTTCGAGTGCTGTAAGATCCTTGAGACTTGCCAGTGCAACCGGTCCATCACCGCCGTACTGGTCCTGCGATACATAGAGGTCAGCTCCTCGCTCCACTGAGATCCGGGCCTGAAATCGCACACCCTCGGAAACGGCCAAGGCAGTGAAGATCGGGAAGATTGCCGCAGCAAGGCAGAGAATGGCCACCACCGATCGGACCGGTCGTCGAAGGACGTCGGCAAGGGCCGCAAACAGCAGATTCTTGTGTTTCATGGCCTTCGAATGATCCATTGATTTCCGGTGACCTCTTCAAAATAGCTCACTGTACCTGTCCGGTCAGGACCGAAAGAATACCCCCCTGGGACGGGCCAGGTAATGGAGTCGTCGACGGAGAGAATCCGGGGGTCGTAGTTTATGAACTGCCAGAGGGGCGTCGCAATGGCACCCATGCCCAGACCTCCCGTAGCCCTCTGGAAAGTTCGCATGTCTTCGGCCTGTTGCCCGCTCCAGCTCCTGATGTCCGCGATAATAGCCCCTGCAGTGAGAAGCACCAAAAGGGTCAACAACAGAAGAATCGTCCTGCACCGCCTCTCCATGTAACATACCCTCTGTCTGACTCAGTCCATCTGTTTTCGCCAGATGTCCAGAGCCTCATCGTAGGTCACGACCTTGCCACCGAAGCCTTTTGCAAATTTCTCCGCGTTGGCCTTGCGGCTGAACGCGATGAACCCAGGAGCCATGTCGGTTATGACGCTGCTCTTGTAGACGTAAGCCCCTTCCCGCGCCTTAAAGGGACGATTGCTCAGGAGATCAGTGGCCGTGGCGGAGTTCCACTTCTCTTTGAATCTCAAGTGCAACGTGAGACCGCACTGCACCCCGCACGTCACATATTCCTTCCCGTCCTCCGTCTTCACCACGTACCGGGTATGAGGATATTTGGATACGTCCATGCCGCATACGATGCACCGCGTGGGACCACCAGCCTGGACTGAGATGCCCGCTAACAAGAGCAGACCGGTCACGATCATCACCAGACAACAGGTGCTCTGTAGAATCTTCATGATACGGGTCCTCCCCGGTAGACAGATCGAGCTTCAAAGGGGCCCATCGTTGTCCACGAACAGCAGAGCGGCTGTCCTCGCCGCCCCCGGGTCGATTGCCCTGCCTATTTCGGCCGCTGACTCCACACGTACAATGCAATTGCATGAAGGTCTTTCTCAGGGATCTTTCCGCGAAAGCCTTTCATCCCCGGGCATCCGTTCAAGATCGCCGTCTTGATTCTTACCCGGTTTGCCATGTTTTTTGCGAACGCAGGACTGTTCCACGCGGGGGCCTTGCCGCCGGTTCCTCCGGGTCCGTGACACGAATAGCAGCCATTCTTTTGGGCCAGCTTCTTTCCCATGAGTGAGATCTTGGCCACTTTCTTGGTGAGCATCGATTTGTCAGGGCCCAAATCCGCCACGGCACGCTTCAGCGCGTCCTCAAAGGTGCCGACACTGCCGCCATGCTTCTTTTGGTACCTCTCCGCGACTTCACGGGAAGCAAAAGCGAGCTTACTTGTCGCCGTCATGGTTCCCGGCAGGTCACTGCCGATGAGGAAAAAAGCTTTGCGCGCATCGATCAGTTTCTTGCTGTCATAGTCGACTGCCTTCCAGCCCTTGATTTCCCGGCCTTTCTTCTTATGAACGATGGAAGCACAATGGATGCTGCAATAGCCGACTTCTTTCCCGTCCGCGAAGGTCAACCAATGGTTTGTCTTCCAGAACATTTTCAAGTTCATGCTGCACAAAGGGCACCACTTCTGATCGCCGGCATTGACCATCACAAGCGAAGCCAGACCTACCACTCCAACCAGAATCCACACCACATACATCCGTCTCATGAATCATCTCCTTTGGTCTTGTTCGGAGCCGCAAGTGAATCCGATTTACACTCGACCGCGGTCGAAAGGGTAACGATACGCTGTACTTCCCGCGCTCCCTCCTTCAGCAGGTGGACGCATCCTCCACGGCAAAGGGAGACATCCGCGACGGACAGCCGCATCGCTTGTTTGACCCGGTATCCGCGCTACATTCTCATGGCCTCCCACGGGGGCACTACAGCCGTCTTCCACGTGGAATAGGTGCTCCCGGCCATAGTCAGGATTACGGCCATCATGATTGCCAACACCAGGGGAACGGGAACAATCCTTGCCGGAACCTGGAAAGGTATCAAAATACCTTGGTTTGCGATGAAGAATGCCGCGATGCCGGCCCCGTTCAGCAAATATATCCATACCGCGGCGACAGCAAGCACCAGGGGAACACTGATGACGCTGATGACCAAGTTTTCCAGGGCCACCATTTGAAGGACCTCCGGGGTCTGCCAGCCGAGGGCTTTCATGACGCCTATTTCCCGTCTCCTTCCAGACTGACCGAAACCTGAGATGACGCCGATGGAAGGAATTGCGAGCGCAAACACCAGACAATAGAAGCCCGTGAAGACTCCCGCCTTGATGTTAAACCCCCGCTGCGAATATCGTTCTATCACGTCTCTTGTTTGGATCCTGAGCGCCGGTAACCCACTGTTCTCATCCTGTTCCGACGCCCTCACAATAGCATCTACAATCTTCTCGTATCCGGGCCTGGTGTAGACCATCAGGTCCGTAGCCTTGTCGCGTATTCCGAAAAGCTCACACGCGTCCCGGAACCCCATCAGAAGCAGGTCGGCATTCCTAATGTTCGCGTGTGATCGATAGAGTCCGACGATCTCGAACACCTGATCAGGACTTCTTGTAATGGAGAATCTTGACCCAATGTTCATGCCGAGATACTCGGCCGCGGTCCGGCCGAAGGCTACCTCTCCTTTGGCCGTGGGCACTCTTCCACGCTCCATTTCCAGGGTGCGCGGAATATACTTTGCGTCTACTCCGAGGATTGCGATAAACTTGTCCTGAACATAGGTTCGTCCGGTCACTCGCGGCACTATTCGGGTAACGCCCTGAATAGTCGCGAGTCTCTGCATTGCGGCAAGGTGGATCGGCGCGTTGCTGCCATAGTTGTCGCTCGCGACGTAAATATCCGGACCTCCACGCAGGATCTTTGCATACTGCTCCTTTATTCCTTCGCTAACCGCCATTGCCGTCACGAAGGGGGACAACACTGCGACCACACACGCCGCTACGACCGCGCTGCGTGCGGGGTTCCTCAGAAGGTTCTGCACGGCGCAGGAAAAAAGGGCACAAAAACCTCCCAAGGCACTGGCGTTCCCATGACCCGACATGTCATCCTTTCGCAAACGTCAGTCCGGACGGGGCAAGGCAAATCCGTCGACGCGCGCCGTCGAAAGCACATCGCATTCCCTGGATCCACGCGCTCCGGATTTGGTTGGATTTCCCCTGAGACCGTTTGGTCAGTGCAGCTTGCGCGTCACCCTGACGCGGGGATCTTCTGTCGCCTCGCCAGGGCGGAGGTGGAGACGTACCGCTATCCGAGCCACCTCTTTCTCCTCTTGTAGTGTTTCACATCGCGGTAGCTTTTCCTCTCGGACAACGCGCCGAATCCGAGATAGAATTCCTTGACATCCTCATTGTTTCCCAGATCCTCGGCGGTGCCGTCGAGCACGATCCGGCCGTCCTCCATGACATACCCGTAGGTTGCAATGTCCAGAGCCGCGATGGCATTCTGTTCCACGAGCAGTATGGCGGTCTTTTCTTCCCGATTGATTTGCTTGATGATGGAGAATATTTCCTGAACCAGCATCGGCGCCAAGCCCAGCGAGGGCTCATCGAGCATCATGAGCTTGGGATGTGCCATCAGCGCTCTGCTTATGAGCATCATCTGCTGTTCGCCGCCGGATATGTATCCGCTCTTCTGGTTTCTGAGTCGTTTGAGCTTGGGGAAGTAGGCGTAAACCCTTTCGAGGTCGTCCTTCATCTTGGAGCGGTCCTTGAGAAGATAACATGCCACCGTGAGGTTCTCTTCGACCGTCAGTTGCTCGAGAACTCGTCTGCCCTCCAGCACTTGGATTATGCCCATTCGAGCGATATCTTCCGGATTCTTTCGGTCGATCCGTTCGCCGCCGAAGGAGATTTCCCCATGACTCACCTTGCCCACTTCTGTTCGCAGCAATCCCGATATTGCCTTGAGGGTGGTTGTCTTTCCCGCTCCGTTGGCTCCCAGAAGAGTCAGCACGTGTCCCTGCTCAATGGTCAGGGACACCCCCCTGAGTACGAGGATGACATCATGATAGACAACCTCGATATTGTTTACAGTCAGCATGAGAAACCGTCCTTGCGCTGATTGCCCGCCGGTTATTGCATGGAATGAATCTTCAACGAAGTCCTGAGCGTAGCCTTTCTCCCGTCCTGGTAGGTGATTTCCGCTTCGACCTCCAGTTCGTCCCTATCGCCGTACAGTGCCTCCACGAGTTCGCGGTATCTTTTGGTCAGGGAGCCTCTTTTGAGTTTGCGTGTCCTCGTCAGATCTTCTTCGTCTGCGTCGAACTCCTTGTGCAACAGGGCATACTTTCTCACTTTTGCAACGTCGGGAAGACTGCTGTTGACACGCTCCACGTCCGACCTGACCAATTCAGCGACTTCAGGCTTCTGCGAGAGATCTGTGAAGGTCGTGTAGGGTACCCTGTTTTTCTCAGCCCAGCGACCCACATTCTCGAAATCCACGATGACGATAGCGGTAACGAAGTCACGAGTGCTGTCACCAATCGCCATTGCGTCCTTGATGTACGTGCTGTAACGCAAACCGCTCTCGATATACTGGGGGGAGAACTTGTCGCCGGATCTCAGTTCACCCAACTCCGAGACCCTGTCGAGGAACACTATGTGGCCGTCTTCGGTCATGCTGCCCGCATCCCCGCTCAACCACCACCCTTCCACGAGGGTCTCGGCCGTGGCTTCGGGGTTTTTGTAATACCTGGAAAAGGAATAGTCGCTCTTGACCAAGATTTCCCCTTCCTCGGAGATCTTGACTTGAACGCCTGGGAGCGGCGGTCCTACGGTGCCGACCTTGATGTCGTCTCTTCGGTGTCCCGAGATCATCCCGCCTTCGGAGCTGCCATAAACTTGTCTGAGGTCAACGCCGAGGGCTGTGATGAACTTGAACGTGTCTTCGCCGAGCACCGATCCCGCGGTGGCTGCAAATTCCGCATTGGCTAGTCCCATTCGATTCCGGATCTGCCTGAGAAGCACCACATGAGAGATCGCGTAGAGAATTCGCAAGGAGACGGGAATCGGCTTTCCCTTGAGCTTGCGATCAGCGACTTTGAGCGCAATGGGCATGAAAATGTTGTACACGGTCTTTTCCAGCCGGTTTGCCTCGGCTATCTTGGCCCGGATCCTTGAAACCCAACCTTCCCACTGCCGGGGCCCCCCGAGGATCATGTAGGGAAGCACCTCCGTGATGTCGTGCAGCACGGTTTCCGGCTCTTCAGGAATGTTGAGCTTCGCGCCCGTTACCAGGTGAGGGATGGATCCAAAGAAAGCCTCACCAACCCAGGCAGGCGGCAAGTAGCAGAGAATGTCATCTTTGTACGTGAGATTGCTGAGCGACAGAGTCGCCATTGTGGACCCTATCAACGCCCGATGGCTGCACATTACAGCTTTCGGACGGCCCGTGGTTCCGGAGGTGTAGTAGATGTTGGCTACGTCATCCGGCAAGACCTGCACTACGGATTGCTCAAATGCTCCGGGATGAGCTCTTTCATATTCCTCGCCAATCTGTTCCACTTCGTCAAACCTTGCCAGGAAGGGTTCGACGTAACTGCGCATGCCCTTGTAGTACCAGTAGATCACCTTCTTCACGTTCGGCAGGGCATCCTTGATGTCGATGACTTTGTCGACCTGTTCCTGATCTCTGGCCACCACGAATTTGCAGTCAGCGAAATCGAGCGAGTACTTGAGTTCTTCCGGAATCGCGTCCGTGAACTGCGGCACGACGATTCCGCGGCCTGCCTGGGTGGCAAAGGCCGCCCAGAACCATTCGGGCTCATTGTCTCCGATGATGGCCACTTTGTCTTCGGGCTCCAGTCCCAGGCTGATCAGCCCCATGCAGAAGCGCTTCACCTTTTCGTAGCTGTCCTTCCAGGTGTATTGCTGCCAAAGGCCGAAGTCCTTGTCCCTGATCGCGATTTCTCTGTCGCCCCATTCCTCATACTTGGCTTTGAGAAGCCCCGGTATTGTGTTGATCTCCTGCATCGGATCTCCCCACACTCCTGGTGGATGTCGCTGATCGGTTACTCTTTGCCGAGGTACGCCTTGATAACCTTCTCGTTGTTTTTTATCTCGTCGGGCTTCCCTTCGGCGATCTTGATCCCGAAATCCAGAACGATGACGCGGTCGCAAATGTCCATGACCAATCCCATGTCATGTTCGATGAGCACTATTGAGATTCCCCGCTCTTCGTGCACGTCGAGAATGAACCGGGCCATGTCCTCCTTTTCTTCTCGGTTCATGCCAGCCATGGGTTCGTCCAGCAGCAGGAGCTTCGGCTCGAGGGCCAGCGCGCGGCCGAGGTCCACCCGCTTCCTGAGACCGTATGAAAGCGAGCCGACTACGTGCTTTCGGATGGGCTTGATCTCGAGGAAATCGATGATCTCTTCGACGATCTTCCGGTGCTCGATCCCCTCTCTCCTTCCCCATCCGAAGAAAAGTGCGGACGCGGCAATGCCCCGTCTAAAGAAGACGTGTCTACCCGCCATGATGTTGTCCAGGGCGCTCAGTCCCGTGTAGAGCTGCATATTCTGGAACGTCCTGGAAATACCCTTGGAAGCGATCTTGGCAGGAGAGGTACGGGTAATATTCTCACCTTGAAACGAGATCCGGCCCTGCTGGGCCCTGTAGAATCCGTTTATGCAGTTGAAGATTGAGGTCTTGCCCGCGCCGTTGGGCCCGATGATGGCCAGGAGTTCGTGTTCCTTGACCTCGAAGCTCACATCGTTAAGGGCCCAGACAGCCCCAAAGGTTAGACTGATATTCTCAAATGTCAAAACGGTCCCGTTTTTATCTGCCATGTCTTCCTACCGCCAGGCTAGTCAGTTCCTTGAAGAGACGGGCGCACGCGGCGCACTGATCGCCCCGAGAAGGTGCGCCAGGCGCCCGTCGACAAAACGTCGGCCGGAGAGGTTAGTACGGCAGAGGCGCCTGCCATTCCTTCTTCACCAGCACAGGAGCTTTCTTCCAGTCGGTTACAAACTCCCAGCGGTACACGTCCTTTCCGTCAACCTTAACTTTTTTCACCTTTACGATTTTTACGTCGCTGGTACCTCTGAGGGCCTTCCCGTACGTTAGGGTTCCGAGCCCCATGACGTCCACGTCACCCCAACCTTCCGAGGTCTTTCTCACCTCCTCGGCCGTGACCTTATCCCAGCTTCCGACTCTCTTGAGGGTGTCCTCGACGACTCTCTTGGTCTGCCATGTGTTCATCCAGCCGAGGATATACGACGCGCCCCGGTCTTCGGGCCGCCTATTCTTCTCCTTCCAGACCGCTTTGATGATTTTCAGTCCGGGTGTGTCTTCCCAGGTAAGCCGCCAATTGGTTACGCCGTACAGAGCGAGTGCCGCGTCCTTGGGTTTCGAATTGTGAATGATCACGTCATCCACACCAAAGGTATTCACGGCAAACTTCAGGCCCAGTTTGAGCTTGTAGTTTGCATTGAGATAGGGCGGAACGGTCTGATAGATCATTTGTCCGATGATCCAGTCCGCGCCGGCCTTCTTGGCCTTCATCAGCGGTGTTACCGCGTCCACTGTCACAAAGGGTACGAAAATAGTCTCGACAATTTCAACGCCCTTCTTCTTGGCGTACGCCGTCAGTTCCGGCGTAATGCAGGCCTTGCCGTATCCGCTCGGATAGGTCACGATGGCGACACGAGGTTTCCGACCTTTCTTTTTTTCGTCCCAGTTTGCAACAACCCAGTCAAAGAACGCGCCCCACAGGTCGGGATAGTACGCGGCAGTACCAAAGGCGTATCCAGGGGGATAGATAACGTTTGGACTCGTGCTGCAGGTGTAGACGACCTGAGATTTGTCCTTCTCGTACCTGGCCTTGAGAATCTGCTGCTCACCCGTTCCACAAGTGTGCCAGACCGGAAAACCCTTTGCCTTGAGCCGTTCGTATCCACTCGTAGCGATGTCGATCTTACTCTTCGTGTCGACCCACTCAAGGAAGATTTCTCGTCCCGCGATTCCCCCGTGCTTTTTGTTGATGTACTCTACCGCGTCCTGTATGCCGACCAACCTTGGGGCATTCCAGAATCCGAGCGGACCCGTGAGGTCGCCGAGGAACCCTATGCCGAATTTCTCCTTGGCCGCGGCCGGACCCGCCAGGATCAGCGGGACAACTAACAGTCCAATTACCAGGATAGACCATCGCGTTTTCCTACTCATAAGCCCTCCTCCTTCTCTTGCTTGTTGCAGATCCTGCTGTTGAAGCGTTGACGATACTCTCCTCTATCGATCAGGCTATTCACCGTACGTGAACGGCCAATTCCTGAAGCGGCTCTTAAGTATGGTCCACTGATGGGCCAGCCCTCTCGGCTCCAGAATCAGGAAGAGAACCACCACGAGGCCGAAAACAACCAGCCCCAGAGAGGCGCTCAACCGTGACGCATACTCGCCCGGGAGAACCGTGCCGAGGAACGGAGTGATGACCAAGACCAGTTCATCAAGGAATTTCACGAAGATGGTTCCGAGAATTCCTCCGAGAATAGACCCGAGTCCCCCTATGACGAGGATACCGAGCATCCATATGGAGTCCATGAGAGAAAACTGATCGGGTCTGATCGTCCTCATGAAAACGATATACAGGGAACCAGATATGCCAGCGAAGAAGCAGCCCACAAAGAAAGCTCTTAGCTTGTATCCAAAGAGGCTGATCCCCATGATTTCGGCTGACAGATCGTTGTCACGGATTGCGACAAAGGCCCTTCCCACCCTGGACCGCGCAATATTGTAGGCAAAGAAGGTCATCAAGCCGGCAGCCGGCAGGATGAGATAGTAGAGCTTCTCCTGGGTGTCAAACACGACGCCAAAGAGCCGAATCGGCTGGAGGCTCATGCCGGTTGAGCCGCCGAAGATCTCGGGCTTGAAATGAAAGAAGAAGGCGGTCAGAATGAATTGTGCCGCGATCGTCGCCATCGCCAGATAGAAGCCCTTAAGCCTGAGCGAGGGCAAACCGAACAGTATCCCCACCAGCCCGGCTGTCACGCCTGACAAAGGAAGCGCAATCAGGAAATTGAGCTTTGCAAAGGTCATAAAGGAGGCACAGGCATACGCTCCGACCCCCATAAACGCGGCATGCCCGACGGAGATCTGTCCCGCATAGCCCGTGAGAAGATTCAGACCGTGAATGGATATGGTCATGATCAGTATGATGTTGATCACGTTGAGCAGGTAACGACTCGGAAAGAGCTGAGGGACACAGATGAGAAAGACCGCGAACAGCCCCAGACTGATCCATTGCGGAATCGTTCGGATAATCGCGATGTCCTGCGCGTAACGGACGTCGATAACTCCAGCAGGTCGAGCCATCTCAGATCCTCTCAATTCTCACGAGCCCGAAAAGCCCATAGGGTTTCACCAGAAGAACGATCAGGAGGACGATAAAGGGGACTACTTCGCCGAGTTCCGCGTAGAAGTAGCCGGTGACGAGGCTCTCCAGAAGGCCCACGATCAGACCTCCGACGATCGCGCCCGGTATGGAATCCAGACCGCCCACGAGTACGGCCGGGATTGCTCTCAACCCCAGGTGACTATTCAGATAGTGCCCGCCAGAAAGGCTTCCGAGGAATACTGAGGCCAAGAAGGCCAACATGGCTGCGATGACCCAACTCAAAGAAAAGATGTGCGTCACCCGGATGCCCATACTCTGGCTCGCCTGGTGGTCTTCCGCAGTCGCCCTCATGGCCTGTCCGAGCAGGGATTTCCGGTAGAATATGATGAAGCCGGTAAAGCTCAGTGCCACGACAACAAGGGCCCACACCACCTGTTGGTCGATGGCTATGTTGCGTATCATCAGGGCTTGCGTGGGAAAAAGCGAGGGATAGGTATAGAGCCCTTCACCCCACACGATCAGCGCTCCGCCTTCCAGGAGATAACCCAATGCAATCGTCATGAGCAAAGCCGCAATCAGCGGCTGCCCGATCAACGGACGAAGGGTGAGGCGTTCGAGAAGCAAGCCCAGAACAGCCATCACGATCACGGTAACGGCCATGCTGATCAGAACCCCGTAGACGGGCGCCAGCGACGCGCCCAATAGCACGGCGACCATCAACAGGTGGCCCTGTGAGAAATTGAAGACCTTTGTAGATTTGTAAATGATGACGATCCCGAGGGCGATCATCGCGTATATGGCCCCGAGGAAAACTCCCGACATCAAGAAGTAGAAGAAAAAGTACATTCGGCGTGCTCCTCCGCTCTTGAGCTCGGTCCGTCGTCTGGGATCAGCGGGCTCAGAGCCCGTTGGTCAGTCGCGTCTTCTTGTCAGATACCTGTGGTTTGCGCGTCGAAGCTCGATCCGGTTGCCTTTCGGGAGCCGAACTTAGCAGCTCACTGGCCCCCTGATCTTCTTCCGCTGGGTGGAGGTCTAGATTCTTTCCCGCAACGTTCGTTATGACGCATGACTCAGCCGTGAGTAAATGGGTGAAACACCGTATTCTCCACCAAGAAACACTGTATTCGTAGACGGAGGGAGCTTATGGGGAGCGCGACAAGCCAGCCTCAGCGCCTCCTATGCCTGTGCCCCTTCGGAACCATTTCTTGGAGACGCAGCTCTGCTGACCGCCCTTTCCACGATGCGTGCCATCTCTTCCCAGGTGGACGACTCCTTTGGCAAGAAATAGTCCGCCCCGTACCGGAACGCCGCCTCTCGGTACTCCGGCAGATCGTAGTTTGTTATAATGATTACGCATACGTGAGCATAGCTCCTTTTAATCCGCTTTGTCAGCTCGAGACCACTCTCTCCCGGCAGCCTGATATCCACGAAAACCAGGTTAGGGGGGGCCGTCTGTATGAGCCGCCAGGCCCGAGCACCGTCAACGGCCTCCTCCAGGCAAGCGTGGGGGAATCGGTTCGCGAGCGTCTCCTTGAGAGATTGACGATAGACCTCACTGTCTTCGACTATGATAATCTTGAACATTTCTCGGGGCCCCGATAAACTCGATTGATCCGTGTGAAAACCGTTCCCCACAAACCGTCCAACAAGAGGGTACAGGGGAAAAGGCTGATCCGCTATGGGTAGTTCTCTCCAAAACCACGGAGGAAAAACCGTATTTTTCTCAAAACGGGAGTGGAGATTGCCGTCGCGGCTATGATGGGATAACATGGGTCCAGACTAGCGACTCACAGACGCGCCGTCTGCGCAGCCCAGTGGTCGCTAAGAGGGGCTGATGGCTATTCACTAACATGTCTGCATCGCACCGCATAGTTATCGCAGAAGACCACACGATCGTCCGGGAAGGACTGCGTTCCCTGCTCGCCTCGCATCCCCGGTTTGAGATCGTGGGCGAGGCCGAGGACGGCAGGGAAGCAATCAAATGCGCTGAGCAAATCCAGCCCGATATCCTTCTGATGGATCTCTCCATGCCCAAGATGCACGGCGTGGACGCGCTCAGGGAGATCAAGAAGCGAACACCCCACACGAGAATAGTGGTTCTGACCGTCCACAAGAATGAAGAGTACATTCAGGCATCGCTGGAGGCCGGCGCGGATGGATACGTCCTCAAGGATGCCACGCACGCGGAACTGGTGACAGCCATAGAAACGGTTCTCAGAGGGAAACCCTATCTCAGCCCCGCGGTCTCGGAGCACGTCATCAAGGGCTATCTGCAAGGAAAGAGAGGTGGCCGGTGCGACACGTCGTGGGACGCGCTTACCCCAAGGGAGAGGGAAATCCTCAAGCTCGTCGCGGAAGGCTACAAGAACAAAGAGATCGCGGAGATGCTCTGTATCAGCTTAAAGACGGCCGAGAAGCACCGTGCCAACCTCATGAGGAAATTGGACCTCCACAGCGTCTCGGCCCTGACGGCATACGCGATGGAAAAAGGGCTTATCGGAACATAGGTAATGGCGCGTCATCAGGCCAGGACACCCGAATCGCCGTACCCGATCCTGCACCAGCCTGGACTGCGAAAGAGCCCCCAGAGAAATCGGTACGTTCCTTCATGCTGGCCAGGCCGAAGCCCTTTGTCGCAGAGTCCGAAGAGAAGGCCTCGCTCAGGTCGAATCCGGGTCCGTTGTCCTCGATTTCCAGATCCAATGCCCCGTCTGACTTGGTCAGTCTGAGCCTGACCTTGTCGGCCGTGCTGTGCTTGACCACGTTGTTCATGGCTTCCTGAACGATCCTGAATATCACGATCTTGAGCGGTTCAGGGACATCCTCTTCCAGCAAGTCAATTTCCCTGAGGATGCGTATACCGGAGTAGGTGGCCTGGAATTCCCGGCAGAACCAACCCAAGGTGGCAAGAACCCCAAGATCGTCCAATATGGAGGGGCGCAGGTCGATACAAATTCTGCGGACCTCGTCAATCGCGTTCTGAATCAGAGGTATGATAGCCGCAAGCGATTCATCCCGCTGCGAGGCTTCGGCCCCGGTACTCTGTTGAAGAGACGTCTCAAGCCTGAACTTGATGGCGGTCAGGGACTGGCCTATGCCGTCATGGAGTTCCTGAGCGACCCGTTTCCTCTCGTTTTCCTGCGCAGTGAGCAGTTGTGCGGAAAGCATTCTCAATTGTTGTTCCGAAAGGGCCAATGCCTTTGCTGCCCTTTTGCGCTCCGAAATATCGCTTAGTATGACGAGCATCCCCGCGGGATTGCCTTCGTGATCGTTGTACCGGGAAGCGCTTATGGCCGTGTCCAGCACTCGGCCGTCCTTGGTGTAACGACGGGTTTCAAAACCACTGCGAGCCACGCCCCCACTGAGAAGCTCATCTATGTGGGCCATGGTCGCTTCCCGTTCCGGAGGGGGAACATAGGGTATCTGACTGCCTAGAACCTCTTCACGGGTCCAGCCGAAGATCTCGGTGAAAGAATCGCTTACATACTGTGCTCGGCCCTGCATGTCGTAAATCACAATAGCGTCCGCGCAGGAATTGAGCAGAGACCGCCAAAGTTCTTCTCGACGAAAAGATTCCTCGTAGAGCTTCTTGTACTTGTCCTCGCTCATCCTGAGGGCTTCTTCAGCCTCCTTCCTCTCGGAAATGTCCGATATGGCCGCGATTGTCCCTTTTCGCGGGTTGGAGGGATCTATCGCGCTGATTGCAATGTGTCCATGAAAGAACGAACCATCTCTTCTTTTGAACTTGGCGTCCGCTTGGGTGAGCTTCCCTTCCTCGAGATTCTTGTAGAAAAGGGCGCGAACGCGCTGATATTCCTCGTCTGAGTAATAGAACTCGCCGGGAGTCCTCCCGCCATAATTCTCTTCCAGGTCTTCCCCGAAGATATCGATCATCGCTTTGTTAGTCCATTTGATACTCCCACCTTCAGAGTAGCTTATTGCAAGTGGTGAGGCAGCTAGGATCTTGCCGCGCAATTGCTCACCATAAACCAGGGCTTCTTCGGCTTCCCGGCGCTTCTCCTCGCGCGCAATAGCCGCTGGGATAGATCTGATGACACTCTTTTCCGACTCGCTCGGTTCAAAATGCTTTGTGTGGTACAAAGAGAGAGCGCCATACAAGCTATGTCCGAATTTTACGGCAACTCCCGTGTACGTATGAAATCCACCGCTTGCTATCCCAGGGTCGGATGTGGCGTACTCGCTTCCCTGGAGGTCGTGAATAATGACCGTCTCGTTCCCGGACTCTTTGACCAAATCAAAGGCAATCTCTCCGTCGGGCTCTGCGCAGGGGGCATCCGGTCCGGTCGGGAAACGCTTCCCCGGCCAACTTAGTGTCCCTCTTCCGGTTCGGTGGTAAAGTGTGAGATCAGCTCCCAAAAGTTCGCCCACAAGCGAAGCGAGGCGCGCGATATTGTCCTCCGCGTTCACGCCCATGTCTGCCAACGATTCGACTGTGCGCATGAGCTGTTTCAGATCCGCCTTCGCATTGGCTGCTTCCAGATCACGCACCCGACCGCGTATTTGCCTCAATTCCTTGATCAGTTGCTCTCGGGTCTTTTCCTTGTCCTTCATGCCGGCCACCTTTCAAAAGGGGAATTCAGGAATGAAACCCTACGCCGCTCAACGAGAGTGGAATGCTCTTTGGGATCCCTTAAAGCTCGCGGGCTGGCCTCTCAACGGACCCGCCAGCGACAAAAACCTCACTAATCTATTGAGAAAGCACTGCTGGTTCCTGCTTCTGAGGGTACCGCACCGAGTCCCATTCGGTCAATCATAATGGTTGTGAGGGACCGCAGCCTAACACGGCTCGGTGGCATGGTACACAGGGTAGGGGTAGAGCCCGGTTGAGCACGCACCCAACCGCCAGAATCTCCAACGCGTTTTCATGGGCGATCGGCCTACATCAGGATCTTTCTCTATGGTGACGCGCGTTGATCCCCGCGGTTACAGCAGGGTGTTCTCCGGTCGATATCTGTTGTGGATTGGCCCATCACTTTTACGGAGGAGATATGATGGGCGCCCGTGGCTTCAGGCTGAGTGAGGATCAGAGACCTGAGATGAAGATGGCCCTCGGTGGGGATCAGCGAAGATTATAATGGTAGCCTACGCTTAGGCGTTCACCAAGTAAAGCACTTCCTGATAATCTTCTTGCATACGCCTCATGTAGTGGTAGCTCAACACGCGGCTATTACATGCAGTGTGTTGCTTAACGCGCGGGGGAAGGTTCCCTGACTTTATGATCGGCAAAGGGGCGGCGGGCTTTTCGCGTCTAGGATGCCCTCTCTCGCCCTTTTTTCATGGACTGTAGGACGGCGGGGAGGGGTTGAGCGAGTCTGAGGGGTTGTAGGATGATGACCGGGGGAAAAGGGTTCCGAGATTCATTCACAGCCGATTCAGAACACCGGGAAAAGATATGCTGACTTCCTCGAGGTGATTCTCGCCGATCCTCACGGAGATTCTTTGTGGCCATTTTGTGTCCATCTGTCGTGATTCGTTATGCTTTGTCCTGCGTTTTGGCAACGGGAGGTAAGGGTACCATATTGATATCATTAATGAGATAACGCCCTTCTTGGACTTCGAATCCGTAGGTCGCAGGTTCGAGTCCTGCCGGGCGTGCCAAAAAACCGTCAAGATACCGCTGAGTTGGAAGACTCCTGCTCGGCGGTTTTGTTTTTCAGGATCACGAGTGACGGCGTTCTGCGTGACCCCTCGCCACCACAGACCTTGTTAGCCGCGTCGATAAGATTCTCTAGCTCAGCTTGGGTGTAGTGGGTTGTCATGCGATCCGACTTGTGGCCCAGAAGGTCTTGTCGATCTTCAAAGGACACTCCCGCTGCACGCAGCCTCCGCCCGAAAGTATGTTTGAGATCATGGACCCGGACTTGGGGGAGACCGGCCCGTTTCCTCGCCTTCTTCCATGCTGAGCCGTACATCTTCTTGACCGGCCGGCCGTTGTACGTAAAGACGCGATCCGGGTGAACCCCCCTCATCTCCTGAACCACTGAACGCGCTACCCTGTTAAGCACGACAAGCCGCTCGTTCCGATTTTTCACACGCTCCCCGGGGATGATGAAAACCGATGTGTCCAGCTCGGGAACCTTGACTTCCCACCCCCATTTCAGGGCACAAACTTCCGCTTCTCTACATCCCGTGTTGACCTTGAACAATGCCATCTTCGCAAGGTGCGGCGGTAGCTCATTGAACAGGCGGAACTGCTCGTCCCAGGACAGGGGATAGGGCGGTCGCTTGTCGTCCTCTCTCAAGAGCTTGATCTTGGGGGCATGGTCGATCCACGTGTTTCCGTACTCGTCCATCCACTCGCTTGCGGCGAGATTCAAGATCCGGCGAGTGACCTGGAGCCCGTAGTTCATCGTCCGCTTTTTCCAGCCCGCTCGTCGCCTGTCCTCGATGTACGGTTGCAGAGTTCCCATGTGAACGGCTTCTAGTTGCAGATCCCCGATAAACGGGTCAAGAATGGAAAGCAGTTCAGCGTCACGCTTGATACTGGCTTTGGTGGCCTCATTGAGATGCCTTATGGCAGCCTGCCGAAAGGTTCTCTTCGGTCGGACCCCGAACACGTCAGCCTGTCGGATCTCCTCAATTCGCCTTGCTAGATGCTCTTCTGCTTTCGTGAGGTCGCGTTCTCCAGTGCTCTCGCAAAGTCGTCGGCCTCGGATCTTCTTGTCGATGTGCCATACGCCGCCCCTCTTGCGGAGACCACGGGCTTTTTCATGCGCCACGGCCCTTTCCCTCCTTCCTGCTTGGCCGTGCGCCCGTTGCGATTCTTATACTCGTCGGCCCAGGCGTCCAGGTCAAGACGGTCAAACGCAACTCCCTGTTTTCCTATGGGAATTTCTGTGAGGAGTGGGCGCACCTCATCGTTGAACCGATTACGATCCATCCCCAGGTAGCTAGGCGCGTCCTTTGCTCTGATGAAACGTGGTGGGAAATTCACAGTAACCCCATGCTAATTGAACGCAGAGACAGGAGGCTACCACATTTTATAAACATATCATAGTTCCATAGTTTTGTCAATCCCCACAGGCTTTACTGTCCTGGCTAACATAACCTGACAGGTTAATAGTCTCTCACCTGCTCCAGTGCCATCAATAATGGCCCCCCCAGCCGACACCGTACACGCGGACTTCTTTGGTGTTGTGACTGGTGAGCCTCTACACCACGTCGTTGGCGGCCTTGATATGTTCCCGTGCAAATTTCGCTAGCAACGATTCAATCATGCTGGCGGCAACTCTTTCCGAAGACTCGATCAATTTCGCCTCGCCAGTGTTGAGCCCGTCGTCGTGGTTCGCAATCCTCCGGGGAGCTATGCCCCATCGTGCAGCCGGTAGTCGTGAAGAATGAACAGGGAATCCACGCCCCACCATCGGAGTGACCGCATCCGGCTTTCTTACTGGGTTTCTTGAGTTGTGCTCTCACTTGTCGTGTGTATCCTAAGTTTATTGCGGCTTTCTTCTTTGCAGGGGGTGGTACGGTTCTATATTCCGTGCTACTCTGCTCCCTTGATACAAACACCGGAAGTTGCCCCTATAATCATTCATGATATAGCGGGGATGCGATTACCAGAAGACAGCGGGCTTGCCAGCACACCCCCTCTGTCCATTGCCCCGGTTGTCGAAAGTCCAGTATTAAAGCCCTTCTCACCGCTTCAGTCACCGCACCCTTCTCCTGAACACGCCCGCGTCCCTTGCCTCGACGTACCTGTGCAGCGGAGCCCCGTGCTCTGCGGTCTTTGGGCAAACGATAAGCACACTCGCATTGTAGAGGCGCTGCGGGATTGCTGTACACCAGCCATGGACGTGATCGCGGCACAAGTGACAGTCCGGCCGTATGGCGGATTGTTGTTGGTGTGTGGATTGTGCTGTTTCCAGTTTGTCTGCCTCCCCTCTCGTGACGATTACATTTCCCGCATGTTCTCATCCTCGACGGTGTCAGGAACGTCGTTCTCCGGGTTGATAAACTGAGCGTAATCTGGCAGCCACAGAAGCGGCAGGCGTCCCGTGGGACCGGATCGGTTCTTCAGGACAGTCAGTTCTGCGTGGCCAATGTCCGCCTCTTGTTGCGTGTCGGGGTGCTTGCGGTAAATTCCTACGATAATGTCCGCGTCCTGCTCAATGGAGCCGGATTCTCTCAGGTCGGGAAGTCGCGGGTGTCGTTGCTCTAGGGGACGGCCCTCAACGTTGCGGTTAAGCTGTGATAGGGCAATCACGGTCAGGTTCAGACGCTTTGCCATGTCCTTGAGTTGAGCGGTGTAAACCCCCAATTGGAGGTCTCGGCGCTGGTACTGATGTTGATCGTTTATGCCCATCAATTGGAGGTGGTCCACAATAACGAGTTCCACGGCGGCAGGATGAAGCCCCCTGTTGAGTTCCCTTATACGAGCCTCGATCCCGGCCGGAGTGTGATTTCCTTCGTCGACGAAAAGAGGAAGGTCAACAAGGGCCTTCTGGTCTTTTTCCACCTTCATCAGTTGCCAATCTTCAAGCGTCCCATGCCTCATTCTCAACACGCTAATCTTCCCTTTTGTGTTCGTGAGATCGTGCTACCGGCCGGAAAGTGCCTGTTCATGGGGTTTGGGCTTTTTCCTTGACAGGGGTAGGCGCGGGGAGTAGGGGGCCTGCTCAAGACGACTCAATCCTCGGAGTTCGCAAGCAGGCCGGGCCCTCGTGCTCGGCTTTGCCGTTCTGGGGGTCCACGGTCAGCATGTCAGCGAATCATCGACTCAGACGAAGGGACACGCGCGACGTGGGACGTTCGCCCCTCGGGGAATACGTCCCCACCCGGGAACCCCTCCTTTCGTTGTACGCGCGTCTCGGGCCCCTTCTCGCGCGGGCCGCGATAGAGGTGCTGTCATCTGGCGGAGACACCCCCGCACCATCCCCATGACCCGGCAGCGCCGTCAAGCGGTGAGACTCGGTCGGGCTCGCAACGTGGTGACGTTCTCGTGTGCGGGCTGTCGGTTGCGTTCGTGTGGTGGGGATGAGATCGGAGTGATTCGGCTTGAGTTTTGTGGCGGTCGGGTGGCACCCCCGGTGGGGAGGGGGCTGGCGTCCATCCTCTATGTTATTTTTCAAGGGGACCCAAATGCCGCTCTACACGCAGCCTATAAAAATCTTGCAACAAAAAAGCCCCCAACATCGAGGTGATGATGATTGGGGGAGGATATGAGTTGAGTCGCTGCTATGTTCAGCTGGAGCGCTGATGCGGTACGCAGAGCCGTCAGTGCACTTTGATCGTGAATCCCGTTGGTGTCCAGGTGGGTCCTATGTACACTCCCTCTGCATAAGCACCTACCCCTGTAATCTGAACTGTCGGGTTCCAGAACCAGCCCGCGTAACTGAGGGTAGAAGAATTGGGAACGATGTTCACGCCGTCTGGGGTGTACATCCCCATAGAAAGCGCAGTTGTCCCGGTGGAGCTGTCGTAGATATATATGAGGCAACGATCCCAAGCAACGGCTCCAGCCACGGTGCCGCCGGTCCACGCCACGGTTATCTGCCTCCGACAAGCTTGTTGGGCCGGGGTTATCGGTCCTCCCGCAACGATCGGTACACTGACGCCCGGCGAAGCGGGCGGCGTGAAGGGCGTTGTAAGGGAATAGGTGAGCGGTCCGCACCGTGCCTCAGCAGCAGCAGAGACGCTCCTGGCCACAACAACAGTGCTCGGTTGTTGGAACTGCCTATGTACCTTTGTCGTAAGGAGTCTTCGCAGGTTGCGAGGACTCTTGAAAAGAGGCTCGGGCAACGTGAAGGGACTCCCACCACTCAGGAGATTCTCCAGTTGCAGGCCAACATTCACGAAGCCTCCGACTGTGTAGTACCTGCCGTTGAGTTCATCCCGCCCCGTCTCCGCCTTGACGGAAAGCACGCCGTTGCGGGAGGTCACCTCGGCTCCTGCGTTCCATCCCCACGCCTTCCATCCCACGTCGAACTGGTACCCGGTGACCTTGAGCCTGAGATCGGGGCCGTGGTCTCCCATTTCGTGGGAATAGCCCACCTGCACGTCGAAGTTGCCGGGACCGTTCCTCCACGCATTGATGATGCTGTTTCGCCCCTGGAACAGGTTGCCGTAGAAGTTGTAATTCAGATCAACGACGTCGCCACCCGGCAGGAGGGCTGCCATTTCAAGACCGCCCCCTCCCGACCCAAACCATTGGACCCCCAGCCTGCTGGTGTCGTAGAAAACGTTCGCTCCGACCAACAGTGATTCGCCGAAAATCTTGCGGTACCCACCCCCAAAAGAGAGATCTATTCTGTCTTGGAAGCCCCGCTCACTGGTCGTGGCAGCCCCGAACGTGATGAGCGAGCGCAAGGTGTTTCCGAAATTGACGAATTCCCCGTGGGCCTCTCCGAAGGCGGCGGCGTCATGTCCGACACTGGCAGGTAGCAGTCCGTCAAAGGTGAAGCGTGTCGTGGAGATGTTCTCGTTGAACTGGTACAGGAACCCGAATTCGAGATTGCCTTTCAGGCCGAGGAGGTTGCCGAAGCAACCGTTGAGGGAGAGTGCATTGCCCCCCCCAGAAAAGCCGCCCGTGGTACCCGGCATCCCTACGGGATTGGACGGAGCTACATCAAGCCCCCCTCCCGCTGGGACACCCTGTGCCCCTGCTGAAGTGATCAACGCGCAGGCGAGAAGAAATGCGAGGAAAAAAACGAACAGCCTCAGCTTACGACTCCCGGTACCCATCACACCCCCAGAAAAAGGGCCTAGCCTAAGACTCTCCCTCTGCTCCCCAAAGAAGGCGGAGAATCACATCTCAAGCGACAACATCACGAATATACCGAAATTACTGGCAAATATTAGACTACTGAACGGGGTTCATGTCAAGGGAATTGTCGGCAGGCTCAAGGGCAAAGGCGCCAACTCCTCCAGGCGATTCCTGTGCCAGCCGGTGAGTGGTGAGTCAATCCTTGCAGCCGAGAGGTTCAAGGAAGAAAAAGAGCCCTCGTGGAGAGAGCCCTAACCAAATCCGTATTTGGAGATTCCTTGTCTATTCGTCTTCTGTTGTCTCACCCGTCGAAATGAGCCTTAATCACCGGATCGTGCGGCCACGAATGCTCCAGGAAGGGCAACATGCGTCCAAGGCGATTAAACTCAGCCTCTACTGCTGAGAAACAAGCCCAAACAGCCTCCGACATCTCAAACATTCGCTGAGGGGACGGAGCACGTTCGTACTCTTCCCAAAGCATTTTCAGGCCCCGGAAGTGCGAGTTGGCTTTGGTGTACCACTCCTCAACACAGCCGACATGGGCGGGCCTTCCACCGTTGCAGAAAGGATTAAGCGGGCTGGGGGCAGCGCCGAAAAGCGTGTGGTCAAGCTTCTCCTGGACGACCTCGGGCAGCGGGAAGGGCAACTCATTCATGACAACTTCTCCTCTTCGGTGAGATATGATGCAAGAATGGTCGCCCCGGCGGTCCCCCAGTATGCAGTTATCTATGATGTTAGGTGACGCGCCAGAGGTTGACAAGTCAATACCGTAATCTATCGTCATTTCGCGCGATTAGCTTGAAATAGTGGGCGTATGGGATTATGTCAACTACAAAACAGTCATACGGTATGAAACTATAGGCAATACCCTATCGGAGACATTTGGCTTAGCTATCCATCGGCTGCGGCTCAGGGGCCTGAGAAGGATACGATGATTTCTTCAAGGAAATCCTTGCGCAATATTTGCGTGATGGTGTCATGATTCGTTGTGCTTGGTGGTGCAGTGTGCAACGGGCTGGCGCGGCCAAGTGCTTGAAATCGTTAGCTCACTACGCCCCTTCTCGGACTTCGAATCCGTAGGTCGCAGGTTCGAGTCCTGCCGGGCGTGCCAATAATTACAAGAGGTTAGCCAGCTCTTGGGTAACCTCCTTTTTGTGGGGGTAACTCAGGGATAACCACGCTGCGGGATTTCCTGACTATTCGAGGAGTTTCGTGGCCCGTCTCGGTGGTGAAGGAATCCGCTCCCATAGGTCTGCAAATCTGATCCTGTTATCCCCTGCTTTTTGCACTACCGTCGAATCATTCCCACAAAAAAGGAACTCACCACAGGATCGGTTCCCGCGAAGGAGGAAGAGTTGACTGAGGAATCCATCATGCTGGGCGTCGATGATCTCTGTAAAAGGTGGGGCCTTGATGAAGACGGCGTATTCATCCTCTGGGCCAAACACGGCCTTCGTTTCTTTACATGGGAGATATGCGTGGCCACCCAACTACGAGGCCCAATTTGCATACGGCGGGAAAGGAGCCTTATCAACTCCACCCGCTCGATGATATGCTCCACAGGCTCGAGGACGTAGAGGCGTTCGAGCAGGAGCACGGCCAAACAATCACGAAGTTGGGTGGACGATTGGGCGCCCTGTTGCACCGCCAGCAGCATCCGAAGGAAGATTACCAGGCCAGACAGAAACGACTTGTCCAGGAAACAGTTAAGGATCTTACAGACCTGAATCCCGATCCTAGCATAAGCGTGAAGGATGTGTCGAAACACTCTGAGATAACAGCGTTCAAGAAGAAGCCCGGAGAACCGTACGCCGACAAAACCTACTACGACTGGTTTCGAGCCGCCTTCAAGGGCCTCAAAGTTGGAGGGCCATCGGGAAAGTAAGGGCCCGGTTTCCACCCACCGGAAAATGTCCTCTCTACGAGAAATGGGCAAGTCTTCCGTCAGTTCTCCGTGCCTGATTCCCCGTGAATGAGTACTCGTCACTCGGGCATTCGGCGGCAGCTTGCCCCACACCGCCACGACCGCTTTTGAACGAAAAGGGATAGAAGTCACTGAAACTCAATGAAAATGCAGCGCAACCGATGCTGCACAGACCAGAATAACCGGGCACACCTTCCTGCAGAGGAGCCAATAACGCATCGCCCACCTCACCGGGCGCCGGTAGATTTGAGGAACGAACTAACGGGAATGGCTCCGAAATTCAACTGGATAGATAAGCCACGGACTGATTGCGTCTATAGAAGCTACGATCGTGTTCAACGTTTTCCTGTCAATAACGTCCAATGAGAAGAGGAGCGGGAAGATCGGCAAATGATCGGGTCCACTCGGACGATGTGATTTAGGACCTCTTGACAGGGCAGCGGAGTTGGGATATCGTTACTGTGACAACGTTGTCATAACAACTGAATGGAGAGCGGCATGAAGCCCCGGTTCAGCGTCTTCCCTCGAGAGCAGTCCCCCGGATACCTCATCTACCGAGCGGCCAGCCAAATGAAGGTGGGGTTATGGCGCGAATTCCTGGCAAAAGGGTTCAGTGTTACCCCGGAGCAGTGGGGTGTCCTCAGTGCTCTCTGGGAAGCCGACGGCATGCATCAGGCCTCTCTGGCCAAAAGGACCGCAAAAGACCGGCATAACATTGCAAGGATTCTGCATCTTCTCGAAAAGGCCCGACTGATTAGGCGGGAAAAGGATTCTGAGGATAAGAGATGCCTGCGAGTCTATCTCACAGGAGAAGGTAAGGCCCTTCAATCCAAGCTCGTTCCAATAGTGACGGACTTCTTGCACGCTGCACTTGCCGGCCTTGAAGACCACGATCTCGGGCAGCTAAGGCGGATCCTCGGCATAATCGACGACAATCTTGCCGGAAATTCGGAGAGAGCGAACGGCCCGGAACCGTACAACCGCGAGGCGGGACAGGCGGAAGATTCGGCCGACGGCCCTGGCATGGGATCCAGGCCTGTGCAGCACAGTGTTTCCGAAACGTATGGGCGCCGCTAGGTACACAGGACAATGAATATCGCAGAATCTTCAGTGCGATTCCCTATCACCGTTATCGTGAGAGTCTTGTTGGTTCTGGTGTTCGGCTACGTATCGCTGACGTTTCTTTCCGTCGAGCTCAAGCCCGAAACCGAACAGCCCATCTTGGTGGTGGCAACCCAGTTTTCCGGTGCCGCGCCCGAAGAGGTGGAAGGGGAAGTCACTACTCGCTTCGAGGAGAGTATCAGCGGCGTCTCCAACATGGAGTACACTCATAGCTTTTCCGCGTACGGACAATCGTTCGTCGTCGTGTTCTACAAGCCCGGTACCAATCTCGATCTGGCTGCAGCCGAGCTCCAGCGGAACATCGATCGAGTAAAGGACTTGCCGCCGGCGGTCCAGAAGCCTCAGATTTTCAAGGCAAGCGATCGGGTCAGTTTGCCCATTTACCAGTTTGCCATGACTGGCAGTGCGGATATCGTTGCCATGTCCACGTGGGCGGATAAGGACATAGCCCCAAGGATAAAGCGGATACCAGGTGTGGGCGACTGCCAGTTCGACGGGGACCGAACGCGCGAGATGCGGATAACGTTCGATCCCGAGCGTCTAAAAGAGAGGCATCTAACCGTATCGGATATCAAGAGCTACATAGACCAGACAAACCTCAACCAGAGTGGTGGATACTTCGTTAGGGGAACCAGAGAATGGACCATCAGAACGGTTGGAGAGCTTCTCACCGCCAAATCCTTTCGCAAGGTGATTGTTTCAAAACCGGGTAAGCCCGTCGTGTACCTTTCCGACGTCGCGGACGTGGAAGACTTCTACGAGCGGCCTGACTCGTATGCCCGCATCAATGGGAAGCCCGGGATCGTCTTCAACGTTTACGGCGAGGTGGGAGCCAATGTCATTCAGACGATCAATTCGGTAGATCGGGAGCTTCGGCTTCTCCAGAGAGACTACGGCCCTCGCGGGGCGAATTTTCAGAAAGTATACGACCAGAGCAACTATATCCGCGACGCCGTGGCCGTGGTCAGGGACTCTCTCATCGAGGCGATTGGGCTCGTGCTGCTGGTTCTGTTCGTTTTTCTGAAGAACTGGCGCAGCATCTTCATTGTCGCGACCTCCATACCGGTTTCAGTCATCGGAACGTTCATCGGCATGTATCTCTTCGGTTATTCCATCAATGTGCTTTCTCTTGCCGGACTTGCATTGTGCATAGGAATGATCGTGGACGATGCAATAGTGGTGCTCGAGAACATCTACAGACACCGCTATGAAGAAGGAAAAACGATAGTGAAGGCGTGCGTGGACGGTACCCAGGAAGTTGGCATGGCCGTCCTGATGAGCACGTTGACCACCGCCGCAGTGTTCGTGCCCATTCTGATGCTCAAAGGGGAAATTGGCACACTGTTCGGTCCGGTGGCATTCATCGTCTCTTTGGCCATATTCTTGTCCCTTTTCGATGCATTCACGGTTGTACCCATGCTCGCGTCCCGGTGGATGAAAGAGGGAAGGGAGCCCACCGGCTTCGCGAAGAAGCTCATGTCCCCTCTGAATTTTTTGGACGGCGTTGGTGCCCGGGCATCACGCGCGTTGACAGGAGCACTCGTGTTCTTCCTCGAGAGTGGGAGGAACAAAGCGGTGCTGATTCTGGCGATCCTCGGACTCTTCGGCCTCTCATACTGGACACTACCCGGAATGGGCTATTTGCCGACCGGCGGGACGAACCTCATCAAGGTGCAGTTGGAGACTGCCGAGGGCACCAGCCTGGATGAAAACAGCCGATTGTTGAAGATTCTCGAAGATCGCTGGAGCCGCATCAAAGGGGTCCGCAATATTGTGGCCACGCCGAACAGGCGCCCGTCTCGAAATGTCATTTATCTCGTCTGCGATAGGGAAGAAGACAGTGGTGTCCCAGTCCAGACGATCGCTGAAGAAGCCTACGAGTCATCGAGAGATCTCCCGTTCAAATCGGTGAATCCGGTCCAGTTTCCTTTGTTCGGGAATATTTTTACAAGATCCAGCATCGTGGATGTGCGGATCATGGGACAAAGCTACAAGGTGATTGAGCGTCTGGTTCAGCAGATCATGGATATTGGCAAGTCTACGAAAGGAGTTGTCTTTCGTTACACTGATTTGGCTCTACGCAAACCCGAAGTCGAAGTGCGAGTGGATCCCGAGCGAGCCGCCAACTTCGGTTTTCGGGTAAAAGACATCGCCGATGCGGTGGAAGCGGCGGGAGGAGGCCAGCAAACCACCTCTCAGTATGACGTCGGCGGCCGATATTACTACATTCGGGTCGTGGGCAAGGAGAGCAATCTGAAGAGTGTTGCCGATGTGGGAAACATCCTGCTCACCTCTCCTTACAATCCGAATACTCAGGTCCGGTTGGCAAGTGTCGCGACGGTGGAGACCACATTCGGGCCGCTCCAGATCAATCATCTCAACTCAAAGCGTGCTGCCCGCGTCCAGCTCACCATTGGGAACCGCCCGTTGGCGGATGTTTTCCATGACGTGATAACCAAAATACATCACAGCGTCGCGCTGCCCCTGGGATACGCAGTTGTGCCATTTGGAGCGGTCAATGATCTGAAGGCACTGATCGATGCCATCAGTTTCGTCTTTCCGCTGTCCGTGGTGGTGGTGTACCTCCTACTGGTAATGCAGTTCCAGTCGTTCATCAGGCCTCTATCCATCATTTTGAGCGTGCCCCTTTCCATAATTGGAGCCAATGCGTTGGTGAACGTGACGGGGGTTCACTTTGACTCGTTCACCATGCTGGGGTACGTGATGATGGTCGGTCTTGTGGTCAAAAATGCCATTATATTGATAACATACGCTGTCCAGCTCATGGAGAGCCAAGGGATCGAGCGGAATCAGGCGCTGATGCTGGCGAGCAAGCGCCGAATGCGCCCGATCTTCATGACCGCCATCGCCATGGTCTTGGGAATGCTTCCTTTGGCGATAAATCGCAGCGCTGGTGCAGAGATTTACAACGGGCTGGCAATGGCAGTTGTGGGTGGTCTCTCCGTTGCCACCCTCTTCACGCTGATCTTCATCCCGGTGATGTACACCGTTTTGGACGATTTGAAGACGCGGTTCTGGAAGGTGCAACCTGTCGTCCTGGACGACGGAGAACTGGCGATGGCCTCCAGGCCTCACCAATAGATGTGTTTGGTTTGGAATAGGAAGCTCACATGATTACGCGTCTCCTCACACTCCTGCTGTTGTTGCCCCTGCTTTTGCTGGGGTGCGGGCAGAAGGTGGACAAGAAACCGCCGCCGCCCCCGATAAAAGTGGGGGTTGTTACTGCTCGAACTGGCGATCTGGTTCAGACCCTCGAGGTATCGGGTACTCTGCACTTTGTCGCGAACACCGTGGTCTCATCCGAGGTTGCGGCTCAAGTGAGCTCACTGGAGGTGCGTGACGGGCAACCGGTCAAACAGGGACAGGTCCTTCTCAAGTTCGATGATTCGACGATCCGGGCAGCCGCGGACCAGGCCAGGGGCAACCTTCAGAAGGACCAGGCCACACTGGCCTACAACAAAGCTGAATGGGAGAAGAATCTGCCTCTGCTGAAGAGCGGAGCGATCAGTCAATCAGCGTACGATCAGAAGTTTTCTCTTTATCAAACCTCTTTGGGCCAGGTTGAAGGGGACAAGGCGGCGCTCACGAAAGCGCTCGAAGATTTGAAGCACACTGTGGTAAAGGCGCCAATAGCGGGCTTGCTATCCGATCGATACATCGAGAAAGGAGACTGGGTTGCCACAGGTGGGAGACTATTCCAGATAAGCGACTACAGTGTCGTCTACCTGGAGACCTTTCTGACCGACAGGGAAGTGGCAAAGCTCAACATCGGAAAGGTTATCCTGGAAGGGGATGGTGTGCAGGCCGAGGTAAGGGTAGATTCCCTGCCGCAGAAGACCTTCAAGGGCAGAATCCGTTACATTCAGCCTGTAACCAATCAAAATCAGCTTTTTCAAGTCCGTATCTATGTAGACAACAAGAGCATGGAGCTCTTCCAGGGGATGTTTGCGCGTGCACGAATTGCCATCAAACGTATCCCGAACGTGCTTCGAGTGCCGGTCGACGCATTGCTGGACCAAATCAGAAACGGACAGCCCAATACTGTGGTCGTCGTGGACAAACATCAGCAAGCTCGAGTCACCCAGGTAAAGATAGGAGCCACCGATGAGGAGTACGCCCAGGTGGTGGAAGGCTTGCAACCTGGCGAGCAGGTTGTAATTGAAGGCAAGGAAGTTCTCGTCACCGGCCAGCCCTTGCAACCGACGGGGTACCGGCACATCGGCCGGGAAATCCGTGAGGCAAAATCTCCGGGGTAGCGCACGAAGGGCAGAAATATCTGACAGCTCTTTCGGACCAGAAGCGCTCTCGGTTGGTGTCAGCTAATAGAGCCCGCAGTCTGACTCCCTACCCCGCGGCAGACCTCGCGAAGATTCTCGACTCTGTCCTCAGGCGTAATTGCTGACACCCTCTCCCGGATATGCAGACCTCTATCCAGACAATCTGCGTGCAGCCGTATTGATTCGTCAGTGCAGCTCGCCGCCGTGCCTCGCCTGGAGCAAATTGAGCAAATCATTCACATCTATGGAAAACGGCTGCTCCCCGTCACGACCAAACACCCAGGTTCCGTCGGCGGTGACGGCGAGGGCAAAATACTCATCTTTATATTGCACTATCAGAGTCGCTCCGGTGCACGGAGCGTCCGTTACCACCATATCTTTGTCCAAAATAAGGCTCATCAGGACTTTCTCGTCCATCGTACCGCGTCCTTTCTTGTCTCGATGGGCTGCGTTGGTGACTCCTCGGTGCGGCCGGTTGTCGAGACTGCGGTTCCGCTTGCTCAGGTCTATTGAACGGTTGATCCAGGCTAGAGGATTCAGCGAATTGTTCGCTGTCAGTGCTCAGTCTATTCCTCGGTGTACAGTACTCAGCGTGGTCAGCTTTTCAAGGCCTGTTCCGATCAGACTCCATGCGCGGTCTCTCGCTGAAGCATCTGGTTCTATAGTACCGAGCCATGAACGCTGGCCCACTACACGAGCCAAATCCCAATGAGCCTCCCACAAGCGTAGACGGAAGGCACTAGGCTTTGCTACCCGGAACGTTCGCCTCTTCTTCTCGGTTGTGCCAGTCAGATAGTGGAGCACTGGGATCTGTTTGGCCTGCGTACAGATGGGTCATTCGCTACGCTGTACGCGCAAACTTCAATGCGCTCCACTACAGTATCGTAGAAAAGGAGTTCGAATCCGGAGGTCGCAGGTTCGAGTCCTGCCGGGGGTGCCACAACAGTCCTAAGATACTAATCAGTGAGCGATGGCTAGCGCAATGGTTTTTCGTTTCAAAACCACGATTGTGCCCATTTTGTGTCCCCTCTTATGACACACGTTATTCGCGCCTTTATCAGATTGACAAAGCAAAGACCCCCGTGTCGTGGTGCTGGGCATTTTTTTGTCTTCTTGATCCTCAGGCGTCCTTATGGTGGAATATTGCCTTTACGATATCTTGCGCGCCAGCTGGTACCATGGAATTGAGATTCGGTCCGGTGGTCTTTGTTCCCGGAGCAAATTCGGGAAAGTATCCCCACTGCCATTCACTTTACATCGAGGCGGAACGGAAAGTGTTGATCGATCCGGCCTCGGATCTCCAACGGCTTACCGAGCTTCGGACCGATCCTGGAGTGGATGAGGTGTGGCTGTCCCACTGGCATGAAGACCACTTCATGTACCTCGGGCTGTTCGATGATGAGCACGTGCGCATATCGCGGCTTGACGCGCCGCCTCTGGAAAGCCTGCATGGATTGTTCGACGCGTACGGCATGAACGAACATGAGCGACGGATGTGGACCCCGACCATGACGGAACAATTCCGTTTCAAGCCTCGGCGTGTGGAGAAGTTCCTGGGGAGTCACCACCCCGTGGACCTGGGCGGAGTGACCGTCGACGTCATACCCACACCAGGCCACACACCGGGCCACTGTTCGTTCTTCTTCAAGGAACCGGGGCTTCTCTTTCTGGGTGATTACGATCTGACCCCGTTCGGACCCTGGTATGGAGATGAGGGCTCGGACATCGACGAAACCATTGAATCTGTCCGTCGTCTCAGTTCCGTCCCGGCACGGGTTTGGATCGCGTCGCATGAGCAGGGATTATTCCGTGAGGACCCGGGAGACCTCTGGGACCGCTATTTGCAAGTGATTAACGAGCGCGAGGAGAGGCTTATCGACTTGCTGCGCAATCCTCGGACGATGACCGAAATCGTGGATACCAGGATTGTCTATTTCAAGCCCCGAGAGCCTAAGGAGTTCTTTGACTTCGGTGAGCGCCGACTCATGGCCAAGCACCTCGAACGCCTCATCAAGGCGGGAGCAGTTGTTCGCGATGGAGACCGGTATCGTGGCACGTGATCCGTCTTGGGACCCCTTCCGCGATGAACTCTGCCCAATGGACCGCACGATGAAGCCTACCTGGTTCTGCTCTTCAATCAGGAGGCAGCGGACGAAGGGAGAAGTTCTGCGGTTTTGGGCCAGTTCATACTGCATTGTGCAAACCACACCAGAGGCGATGGTTGCACAGTGCAATTATCTCCTTTCCGGGCGCACTTGAACATAGGCTCCTTAGTTACATTATTCCAAAGTGTTACCTTTGGCTTGAAGGTTGGCACGCAAATTGCCCCGTCATCTGACGGACGGTTAACATGCGAGTAGCGCTTCCTGAACATCAAGATCGAATTGCACCGGCCTTCGACACGTGTCGGCGGCTGTTGGTCTTCGTCGACACGGGAGATGCGTACGAGAGTCTCTCAGACGAAGATTGGTCGGGCGTCGCGCGGTGGAATCGTCCTGAGTGCCTCTGGCGTTTGCGGATCGACCTCTTGATGTGCGGTGGAATCAGTTGCTGGATGGAGGAACAGATTCTGCAGCGAGGAATATTGATGATACCGTGGCTTGCGGGTTACGTCCCGGAGATTTTGGAGGCTTTGAGGAGCGAGACCATCGATGATCCGCGGTACGCCATGCCGGGCAGTCGGAGATGCAGGCGACGTCGCGGAATGGGGATAGGACAGGGGCAACGAAATCGTCCGTTTCGGGAACGTCAGACAAAGGAGAAGGGAAATGCCAGGATTTGATCGAACGGGACCAATGGGTGCGGGTCCGGCGACCGGATGGGGCCTTGGCCTTTGCAGACGGCCGGGGTCACGAGTCCGGGACCGTTGGTGGGGATTCGGCCGGGGAATCGGGCGCGGCGGAATCCCGTGGGGAGGAGGCCGAGGCCGCGGCTTCGGAGGCCGAGGCGGTTGGTGGGGAGCATGGGGGCGAGGCTATTTCTTCGGCGCCCCACTACCCAGGGAGACAGAAGCAGAGGACCTGAAAGCGGCACTCGCCGCGGCTCGTAACGAAATAGCTGCTATGGAGTCCCGTCTGCAGGAGTTGGAGAAGGAAGAATAGATCGAAATCACATAGTCAACCGGAGACCGAGGATCTAACCCCAGGACCCGGAGAGAATGCTGACAGCTAGGCCGTTGCAGATCCTCGGTCTCATTTCTTTCGTGAACGGTTCGTTTTCTCGAACCGAGACAGGTGGCATACAAATGGAACAACGTGACACGGAATTCGAAGATACCGGCGCGTGCTCGGAGGAGATATCGTGCAGCAACTGCGAAAGTGCAGGAACCTGCGATCCACAGACACAACAGAAACACACCCAGGAGGGACTCGCCAGGCGACTGTCGCTCATCAGGCGTCGCATTGCGGTGATGAGTGGGAAGGGTGGCGTGGGAAAATCCACCGTGGCCGTGAACCTTGCGGTGGCACTGGCGGACTCCGGTCGAAGCGTGGGGATCCTTGATGGAGACATACACGGTCCGGACGTTCCGAAAATGCTGGGTCTGGACGGAAGTCTTCCCATGGCAGGGCCGGGGGGACTTCTTCCCCTCGCGGGTCCGCAGGGCGTCCAGGTCATGTCGATGGGGTTTCTGCTCAAGGATGAAGACACTCCCGTTGCCTGGCGAGGTCCGCTGAAGCATTCATTATTTCAGCAGTTTCTCGCTGACGTGGACTGGGGTCAACTGGATTACCTCATCGTAGACCTGCCACCGGGAACGGGTGATGAAGCTTTGAGTGTCGGCCAACTCATCGGACCGCCACTGGCGACCATCATTGTAACTACGCCGCAGGATGTTGCCCTCCTCGACGCGCGCAAATCAGTGGTTTTCGCACAATCGCTCGGCATGCAGGTACTCGGAATCGTTGAGAACATGAGCGGTCTAACATGTCCTCACTGTGGAGAGCAAATAAATCTGTTCAAGACCGGCGGAGGGGAGAGAGCAGCCAAAGACCTCGGCGTTTCTTTCCTGGGCCCGGTTCCGATAGACCCGCTGGCTGTGACGGGAGGCGACGCGGGAAGGCCCATCGTGGCTCTCGCTCCGGAGTCCGTCATGGCACGAGCAATGTGGGATCTTGCCAAGAAAATAGACTCCCTTCTCGAGAATCCCGCATAGGCCTTGGTGAGAGTCCTCAGCCTATGCAACCCAACGCCAGAGGGTGCGAAAAGGGCAACGCAACGATATTATTGCGGATAAGCAGAGGAGAGATATGAACGGAAAGATAGTAGTACCGTCGATGCATCCGGGAGGACTTGATTCGTCAAGATCCGGCCACTTCGGGCATTGCGACGTATTCACCATAGTTGACGTTGAGGATGGGAGAGCCCGGGAAGTCTCCCTTGTTCACAACCCACCCCATGTGTGGGGAGGGTGCCAGGCTCCGGTGAACCTCCTCCATGGAAGCGGCGCGGACGCCATCATCGTTGGGGGGATAGGAATGAGGCCGCTGATGGGGCTCAGACAAATGGGGATCGAGGCCTATTACGCACCCAAAGGAGACACCGTGGGGGAAGTTGTTGACTACCTTCTCGAAGGAAAGCTTCAACGAATAGCGGAACATCAGGTCTGCGGCGGAGGGTTCCCGGGATGAGATCCCGGTGCGAGGCGGACAAATTTCCTCCGAGGGGAAGCAGGAAGTCTCGAGGAGTGTAGCCAATGGAAATCGAATCGTTGCGAAAGGAGTTGGAGGAGGCCCTAACCGAAGTTATAGATCCGGAAACGGGGCTCAGCATCATGCGAATGGACATCATCCACGATCTCCATGTGGAAGACGGCGGCGAAGTGAGCCTGATATTTCGTCCTACTTCGCCGCAGTGCCCTATGGCGTACGTTCTGGCCAACTCGATCAAAGAAAAGCTTGAAGCCACGAAAGGGGTGGGTCCCGTAATCATAAAGGTTGAAAATTTTGTCAACGCTGACCATCTAGAGAGCCTTTTGAACCCTCCCCAACCTAGAGGAATAAGATAGGAGAAAGCAATGCCCATCCACGAATACAAGTGCACCGCCTGTGGGGCTGTAAACGACTTGCTGATCGGAATAGGGAGAAACTCCGACGAGATAAGGTGTCGGGTCTGCGGCGGGGACAACCTGGAGCGAATCATGTCCGCTTCTTTCATCTCTGTCAGGGATCAACAGGCGCGTCCCGCCTCAGCTGCTACCTGCTGCGGTTCCAACCCCTCCGAGGTCGGTTGCACTCCCGGGAGTTGTTGCGGATCCGCCTGATACTGTTCCCCTGATGACGACTTTTTCACTGGACGGCTAGACTGAGGCGCCCGAACGAGCATTCAAGCGACAGAGTCTCAGCTCTCCAATGAGGATTTGCCATGCCCACGGAAGACGATCTTTTTGACGATATCGAAGGCCTAATTGTCGCGGAAGCCCGTAAGAGCTATTCGGAAAGAGTCATCGACCATTTCATGAACCCGAGGAATGTCGGCGTAATGGACGAGGCTGACTGCAGCACCTATATGAGCGGTATTTGCGGCGACACCATCGGGATCTTTGTCCGGCTCAGCCAGGACCGGATCGAGAGCGTCTCTTTCGTTACCAACGGATGCGGTACGACCATCGCATGTGGGAGTGCCCTCACGTCCCTTGCGGAAGGTCTGAGCATAGATGAGGCCATGAAACTCACCGGTAATGATCTCATACGCTATTTGGACGGACTTCCCAAGGAGAACACCCATTGTGCAGACCTTGCGGTCAACACCCTGAGAGGGGCGCTGGAGAAAGCACGGATGTGCAAATGAGCAGCAGGGCAAGAATCCACCAATGTCTCGAAAAGAGATGCCAAGGCCGGGTGGTCGCGGAGGTGCGTATCGGGTTGGGCTATACCGCCGTCATGCTTGACGACGACCGGGTGGGCCTCGCGTATACCTTCACCCGGGCGGATTTCGGAGGTTGCTCCGTCTTCGATCACAGCCGTCCCCTTGCAGGTAGGCAGGTGGAGGAGCTTCTCGGATTCCTTCTGTCTGATGATGCGATCGAGTCGGGATTGGGATTGGCTGCGGCAAACGCCTTGGCAAACACGGCTCCCGACCGCGGCCGCAAGGGGGACGTACTCGATGCGCTGGAAGTCTCTTCTTCGGACCGCGTCGGCATGATAGGCTTCTTCGGGCCGCTCATCCCTGTCCTTGAGCAGCGGGTCCGGAGCCTGGAGATCTTCGAGGAGAGAGATCGCGGCGGAGGTGCTCTTCTCCCCGCGGCCGAGGCTTTGAAGCGGCTCCCCGAGTGTGACATCGCGCTCATAACCTCCACGAGCATTATCAACAACACGATCGATCCGCTTCTCGACGCCGCTTCCACATGCCGTGAGACGGTTCTCTTGGGCTCTTCCACTCCCATGCTCCCGGAGGCGTTCAAGGACACGCCGGTCACCTGTCTTTCCGGGATCACAGTGAACGATGCCGGTGGTATACTCCAAGTGGTGAGCGAGGGCGGGGGCACGCGATTCTTCAAACCGTTTGTCACGAAATGGAACCTCCTTACGGGAGGACGAGCATGAGCGGCACGGTTCACCGGACGAGGATTACTATTCTCGTGGACAACAATGTTCAGCCGGGCCGCGGGCTTCTGGCTGAACACGGCTTTTCCGCGCTCATCGAGCGCGGCTCCGACAGGGTGCTGTTCGACACCGGCCAGGGCAAAGCATTGCCATGGAACGCTCGCATCCTCGATATCGATCTTTCGCGAGTCGACACGGTCGTGCTCAGTCACGGGCACTACGATCACACTGGCGGGCTCCTCCACGTCTTGGAGAAAAATCTTGGAGTGCGGGTCGTGGCTCATCCCAAGGCCCTCGAGACTCACCAGGCGTTGAACAAGGGCGAGCCCGCGCCCCACGAGGTAGGCATTCCCTATCCGCGAGCTGTCGCAGAAGCCGCGGGAGCCGGGTTTCACTTGACAACCGAGTTCGAGGAGATCCTTGACGGAGTCTATTTCACGGGGTGGGTTCCCAGGACTCTGCCGGGCAATTCCGATACTCGGCTCCTTGTCCCGAGCAAGATCGGTTGGCAGCAGGACCTCATCGAGGACGATGCGTCGCTCTTGGTTGAGTGTCGATCGGGGTGGGTTGTCCTACTGGGGTGCGCTCATAGCGATGCGCTTTCGAATCAATGAGATTCAGGTGTCTCGGCCCCTCGCCTGAGAAATGAAATCCCCCCTGTCCCCCCTTTCGTAAAGGGGGGACAGGGGGGATTTTGGAAGCAACCGGCGGGATCGCCCATGTCACTTCTTTGATAGCGCATCGGTATCACGCGGGTGTCCGCAATATTCTTCAATACGTCAAAGAGAAGATGAATCTCGACTCCATATGGGGCGTGTTGGGCGGAACGCACCTCGGGTTTGCAAAGGAAGCCGAGATATTTGCCGTGATACAGGCGCTGGAGAATTTCGGAGTGGAATTCGTGGCCACGGCGCATTGTACCGGGAAAGGCCCCAATCGAATTCTCCGAGATCATTTTCGAGATCGTTTCCACGAAGCCCATGCCGGCGCGGTGTATGAGTTCTGATGAAAGAGCGATTGAGCGGAGCGTGTTTTCCCTGTCCACTGGAGAAAGGAGGCCCAAGGCTAGATCATGCGAGCACTCGTGTTGATTGACAATCCGGCCGGTGCTGATCTACTCTGTGCATGCTGCGCAAAGAAGGATGTGGAGACCATTGCAACTGACAGCGTGGAACGCGGGGTGGAGGCCTGTACCGAGAATCCTCCCGATCTGGTGATCGTGAATGACCGGCTGAGCGGCATGTCCGGCCCCGCGTTTATTGCCCGCATACTTAAGGTCTCCTGGACTATATCTTTCATCCTCATAACCGACGAGGACGAGGAGACCGTCCACGACAAGTACGAGGGACTTGGGATTCTCGGCCGCATCACGAGTCGCTATGACACGGAAGGTCTTGAACGGCTTCTGGATGATCTTGCGGCAATGCAAACCAGTGGGCGCTCGGCACAGGGCTAACGCGATGGGAAATCGGGCAGCCGGGCGCCAATATCCTGATAGGAGGCACCGATGGAAAAGATCCTGATCGTCGGTTGCAAACGGGCCATGGACGACGTTTGTATAGGATGCTCCCGCTGTATGGTCGCCTTCAACAGGAGGGAAGGAGAATTCTCTCGTTACCAAGGGCAAGCCGCTGAAATCATCGGCTTGCTCAATTGCGGAGACTGTCCCGGCGCCGCGATCGTTACGAGACTGGCACAGGCTAGGCTCTGGAACGATCCCATGGGCGAGAAGGCCACGAAGATCCACGTGGGGCCCTGCATTACCGATCACTGCCCGCATAAGGAGATTCTTTTGGAAAAAATGCGGGCCAAATCGGGAGTGGAGGTCCTTGAGGGGACGCATCCGTACAAACCGGAAGACATATTCGCGTAGCGCTCTTGCGGTCGGAACACCAATGTGGGAAGGACCGCCGACGAAATCCCCCGCTTGGAAATATGGAACGCAAGAGCGGCCTCGCAGGTCCTTTATTAATAGACACCTTTTCCAAGGGTCTGGGGGAGTCCGGAAGTGCGTCTGTTCGGGTTACGACGACGGGGTGAAGCCCTTCTCGCACTCACGGGCTGGGAGCGCTCTGACACGCCTACCTGGACATCGTCCGCGACTCCGCCAGTCCCTCAGCTCTTTGCGTCGTTGAAATCCTTTTCAATGGCCGTTGCTTCCGGGAAAGATCCGGGCAACAAGGTGAATAGCCCATTCCCTGTCACGGAGAGTGAACCATGGATGGCCGGCTTTACGAAGCGGTTCTCGACAGTATCTCCGAGGGAGTCATGACCCTGGACCGGGAGTGGAGGATCCTGTCCTGGAACAGGGCGGCCGAATCAATAACAGGCTTTCAAAAGAAAGAGGTCATCGGAAAGGAGTGCTCCCAACTCTTCGGTCTGTCGCTCTGTCGTGAGAACTGCCCCGTGGATAAGGCGCTGACCTGTGGACACGCGTACCAGGACGTGGAGGTCTCCATACGCAACAAAGAGGAGCGGGTCATCCATCTCATGGTCAACGCGGCCCCTCTCTATGATTCTCATGGTGAGGTCATCGGCGGGTTGGAGACCTTTCGGGACATTTCCAAGAGCCGCTGGATGCAGGATGAACTGCAGAATCATTACGGGTTCGAGAGCATGGTAGGTATGAGCGGCGCGATGCAGGAAGTCTTCGCAATCCTCGAATCCTTGATCAATACGAACACCACGGTGCTTATTCAGGGCGAATCAGGAACTGGCAAGGAGCTGGTAGCAAGGGCTCTTCATTACTATGGTAAGCGCAGGGATAACACCTTCGTCCCTATCAATTGCTCGGCAATCCCGGACGGGATGCTGGAAAGCGAGCTGTTCGGTCACGCCAAAGGAGCGTTCACCGGCGCGATCAAATCGCACGTGGGGAAATTTCAACTGGCTCACGGGGGCACCCTCTTCCTCGATGAGATCGGGGAAATAAGCCCTTCGGTTCAAGTCAAGTTGCTCCGTGTTCTCGAAGAGCGGGTCTTCCAGAGGCTTGGAGACAATAGAGATCTGAGAATTGACGTAAGACTTATCACCGCGACAAACAAGAACCTGTGGGAAAAGGTCCTCGACGGATCCTTTCGAGAAGATCTCTTCTACCGCTTAGCAATATTTCCCGTGAACCTCCCGCCGCTCAGGGAACGCGTGGAAGATATTCCTCTGCTCGTGACTCATTTCATCGCGAAGTTCAACACACAGATGGGCAGGAACATCCAGGGCATTGCCGACGGGGTGCTTGAGACACTTGAAGCATACCATTGGCCGGGAAACATCCGGGAACTTGCCAATGCAATCGAGCACGCATTTGTCCATGCCAAAGGAGTTCTCATACACCCCTCCGATCTTCCTCGTCACCTCGTTTCGTTCCCCGCCGCCATTTCACGGGCAAAGACCTCGGACCGGAAGCAAGTGTTGGATAGGATGGAAAGGGAATTGATCGTCAAGGAACTGCAGGAGAGCAATTGGCGCAAGACGGTCGCGGCCGAAAGGCTTGGAATGAGTCGTGTGACGCTTTGGCGAAAAATGGAGAAGTACGGGATTGGGAAATGATGCGAACGCAGATGAAACGCTGTTTCAGATAAGCAACGTATGAAAGTGAATAGGATATCAACATGATGGATCTCTAGAGGCATATCTGTTGCATATATGCAACGTCACCGGCTCCCTCCTCCGGTCTATCTTGCAGGAAAGTCGGGGCCGGTTCCCTCTCCCCGTTCTCGACTCGACGTATCATTGCTTCGTGAAATCATACCCTTAGTTCGACCACCCTAACTCTCTGAATCACAGCAAGCCCGATTGGCATAGTCGTTGCTTTCTCTATCAGCAACCACTGAGGGTAGAGGCTGACTTCCTCGAGAATGAGGCGGCATCCTCGATGCCGGAAGGCGGCTTGGAACTTCAAGGTACAGAGAGGAGGGTCGTGTCATGGCGCCCAAGATTCTGATCATCGATGACGAGCCGGACGTATTGACCTTTCTCGGCACGTTGCTGAGGAAAAACGGTTACGATGTCGTGGAAGCGGCCGACGGGGTAGAAGGGATGAAGAAGGTTATCGACGAATGCCCCAACCTTGTTTGTCTCGACCTGCTCATGCCCGAAAAGACAGGCATCAAAATGTATCGCGAAATGAGGAAGGACGACAATCTCAAGAACATCCCGGTGATCATGGTCACCGGCTTCGGGAGCGTGGTCAGTCCCAGCATGGATTTCAAGAAGTTTATCCATGAAAGGTCGATACCCGCGCCCGAGGGATACATCGAGAAACCCATCGACAAGGAGAAGTTTCTCGAAGCAGTCAGGGAAGCGTTGATAACGTGAAACCGTGAGGGTCCTCGTGCCGACGGGCTTCGCGCCGGTACCGGAAAGTTGAGGTCCCAAGGTGGGTCAACCCAAAAAGAAGTGGACCGACGTCTCGAGCACTCTGGGATTCAAAATCACGATTGCCGTGGGGTTGATTTTGCTCGCTTCCTATCTGGTGTTTGTCTATCTCGTTGTTGGGGTGCAAAAGCGTTTCTTCCTGGCCCAGGCGGTTCGGGAAGCGAAGACTTTCAGCACCGCGGTACTGAATGCAACGAACCACAGCATGCTCAAGGACGATCGGGAAGCTACGGCCAACATCGTGAGGGATTTGAGTATGCGCGACCCTCTCTCACATATCAGAATCTACGACCATGAGGGAACAGCGAGATACGCAGACCGGAAAGCTAAGGTCGGGAAAAAGGTCGACAAAAAGGCCGAGGCATGTTTCGCCTGTCATGTGGAGGATAAGCCCTTCAGCGCAGTGGTCACTTCCAAGAGGACCCGAATCTACCGTTCGAAGGAGGGATCACGAGTGCTGGGGATGATCACCCCCATCTACAATAAACCGGAGTGCTACAACGCGGCATGCCATGTCCATCCTGGGTCCAAGAAGGTTCTGGGTGTCATCGACGTGACCATTCCGTTGAAGCAATTTGACGCCCATGTGAAATCGACCGCGAGCAAGATCATCTTGCTGGCTCTTGCAACGTGCATCCTGGTCATGGCGACCATCGCCGTTTACATATCGGCGCGGGTCCACAGACCCGTGGCACGGCTTCTCTCTAGGATAAGAAGCCTGGCCAGGGACGAGTCCACCGATAGAATACCGGTCACCTCTCAGGATGAGTTCGGACAGTTGGCCGACGCTTTCAACATGATGAGCGCACGGGTTCAGCGCAGGACACGGGAACTCGAACGAAGCCGAGAGCAGTACAAGACCCTTTTTCAGCAGGTTCCCTGTTTCATCTCGGTCATTGATAGGAATTTCAGGATAGTCCGCCAGAATACGAGGATGAGAGAGTACTTCCGAGGGACGGTGGGCATGCGTTGCTACGAAGTCTACAAGAAACGCACGGAAAAGTGCGACCAGTGCCTTGTGGAGCAAACGTTCCTGGAGGGAAAGGGCTATCACGGAGAGGAGTGCGGTATATCTGTTTCAGGGGAGGAGGCGAACTATCTCAGCTATACGGTCCCGATTCACGACGACAAAGGCGTCCCCGTCTATGCGATGGCAATCGCCATCGACATCGGCGAACGGGTAAGGCTCAAGAGGGAGTTGCAGACCTCTGTGGACTTCCAGACCAACCTCATCGAGAACTCCATCCACGGCATCATCGCCATAGATGAGAAGGGCCGCGTCAATCTTTTCAATAGAGCGGCCGAACAACTCCTCGGGTATCAGTCCGATGAGGTGATCGGCGATAAGGACTTGCAGAAGTACTTCCCCACCAAATTCGTCGAGATGATCCTGGCTGCGGTCCGTGGAGAGCAGCTCCCCGACCCACGACTTGTGGCCCAGGAGGCGATCACCCCTTCCCGGACCGGCGAGCGGATTCCCGTCCGATTCTCCGGCGTGATCCTCTTCGATAACGGAAAAATGGAGGGCGGCGTTGGATTTTATCAGGATCTTCGCACCTTCAAGAAGCTGGAACGAGAAAAGGCCGATGCAGACCGCCTCGCTGTCGTTGGCCAAACGGTCGCGGGCCTGGCCCATGGGATCAAGAACGTACTCCAGGGACTCGAGGGTGGTGTCTTTGTCATGGAGACGGCGATCGAGGACAAGGACGATCAATTACTTGACCGCGGATGGCAAATGATCACCAGCAACATCGGTCGAATATCCGAGCTCGTTCATGAGCTGCTGACCTATTCCAAGGCCAGGACCCCCAAATACGAAAAGATTGATCCCAATGCCCTGGTTGAAGAGGTCTGCGCCCTGTTCGATCTGCAGGCGAAAGGAAATTCCATAGATCTATTACGAGATCTCGACCCGGCTGTCGAGCCCTTCTTTGCCGATCAGAGGGGTATTCATACCGCTATCACCAACCTTGTTTCCAATGCCATAGACGCCTTTGACAATGTCGAGGCGGACGCTCGCCGGGAAATCATCGTCAGAACGCGATCGGATCCTGAGTGGGCGGTGGTATTCCAGGTCGCGGATACCGGTCAGGGAATGGATGAGGAGACCCAAAGGAAGATCTTTTCGAGCTTCTTCTCTACCAAAGGAAGCAAGGGAACGGGCCTGGGGCTGCTCGTAACCAGCAAAATAGTGCAAGAGCACGGAGGAGAGATTTCCTTCGAGAGCGAGCCCGGCGTAGGCAGCACCTTTTCCCTCAGTCTTCCCACGGGGGAGCCGGGCGGGACAGAGCAGGCTGCGGGAGACGGGGAGGAAAGAGCCGACGCGCGATCGGCGAACTCATGAAAAGAACGTTCCCGTGCATGGAGGCTGCAAATGACCGAAACGGAAAAGTGGAATTGGGAACCGGGTGACAAGCTCGTAACGGATATCGATGAGTGGCGCGAGGCCTATCCCGAAATCCATGAATTCGCCGTGAGCCCGGATGGCGAGACCATCGCTGCGGTGGTGAAAACCGAGGACGATTCCTTTACTCCCTGCGTCAACGGCCGACTGTGGCAAAACGGCTTCGAGAAGGTCTGGTCGCTCCGGTTCCTACCCGACGGTCGTCTCGTGTGCATCGCCATGAACGATGACGAATGGACAATCTTGGTGGAAGACGAGCCCTGGGCAGAAACCTTCGATTACGTCTGGAACATGAAGTGGAGTCCCGATGGGAAGAACCTCGCTGCCAACTTCAGAACCCCCGAGGGCTACGGCATCGTTTTGAACGGCGACCCCTGGGAGACTCGGTTTGTTCAGGCGAGAAGCTGCGAAATCAGTAATGACGGCAAAGTCACCGCGGCGGTAGTCCAAATTGAACCGCTCGCGGAGGCCGACACCTTCGGCTTTCAAAAGGGCGTGTGGAGCCTTGCCGTCAACGGCAGGGCATGGGACAACCGTTTCCTGAATGTGTGGGGCCACGCGCTCAGTGACGACGGGACAAGCATAGCGGCAGAAGTCAGACCTACCATGACCGGCCAGACAATCGCAGTGGACGGCAAACCTTGGGACGAAATCTACAAAGCTGTGTGGAAGCCGATCTTCGCGCCTGGAGTCAAGGATGTGGTGGCTCCTGCCCTAAGCGAGGGTGCATGGAGGATTCTCGTCAATCGCAAGCCGCTGTGGAAGCGGACTTTCGTTCAGGTATGGCACCAGACATTCAGCCCGGACGGCAAACGACTGGCTGCCGTCGCGTGTCCGAGTTTCGGCCGATGGACGATCGTTGTCGACGGAGATCTGTGGAATCCCACCTTCGGTCACGCCGTTATGCCTCCCGTCTTCAGCCCGGACAGCCGAAGGATCGCAGCGGCTGTCAAAGACGAGCTGACATGGACCATCGCGGTGGACGGGGTTCCCTGGAAGGAGCAGTTCGACATGGTCTGGGACCCGGGCTTCAGCCCGAACGGGGAAACGGTGGCAGCCAAGGTTGAAAGAGATGGGAAGTATTTCGTGATCATCAACGGAACGGTTGTCCCAAAGGCCTATCAGGCATTGTGGGAGCCCGTTTTCAGCCCGGACGGGACCAGTCTTCTTATAAGAGCCGTTGAGGACGGAAAATACTCACGGAGGATTATTCCTGTGACCGATTTCATACGCCGAGCCTAAGGAGGGGCGACATGTACGACTTTGTCAGGGGGCCTTTGGTCTGGATAGCATTTATCGTTTTCTTCGGGGGCTTGATCTACCAGTTTGTCAGAATGGCAGCCCTCGCCAAGAAAGATAAGGTGATTTATCCGTACATGAGCTGGAAGTACAGTCTGCGTTCCCTCTTCCACTGGATTGTGCCCTTCGCCTCCAAGAACATGAGAATGCGGTATGAGACGACTATTGTAACATTTGCGTTTCATATTTGCCTGGTTTTCGTTCCCATCTTTCTAGCCGCGCATGTTGTGATGTTTTCCGCTGCCTGGGGACCGAGCTGGGCGACCTTTTCCACCACGACGGCAGACGCTATGACGATAGCGGTCATTCTTGCCGCAATTTTTTTCCTTGTGCGGCGCTTGATGCTTCCTGAGGTGAGATACGTCACCTTTCTTTCCGACTATGTGCTCCTTGCCGTGGCCGCGGCTCCATTTGTCACCGGCTTCATGGCGAGAATGCAATGGTTCGATTATGAGACGATGGTGATCATCCACATGATGACCGGCTGTTTGATGTTGATTGTCATTCCATTCACCAGGTTGAGTCACATGCTCTTTTTTCCGTTCACCCGCTCGTACATGGGGTCTGAATTCGGCCTCGTAAGACACGCGAGAGACTGGTGAGCGTTACACCTCTCTTGGAGGGCAGATCATGACATTAAAGGATTTACCGGAACTCCCTTCCGTCGCCGATCCCGGGTTGGATGAAACCGCGAAGAAGCTTACTCCAGAACAGATTGAAACGGTAATAAACAGGATTCTCGACAAGGAGACCGCGGCCCGCCTTGAGGTCTACATGAACACGTGCGTTCATTGCGGACTTTGTTCGGACGCGTGTCACTGGTTCCTTTCCAATGACCGGGACCCCCGGTTTTCTCCTGTGGGAAAGGTGAAGCAGACCCTGTGGGAAATAGTGAGAAGGAAAGGCAAGGTGGATGGGGATTTCCTCAAGCAATGTGCCAGAATAGCCCAAACCGAATGCAACGTCTGCCGCAAATGCAGCATGTATTGTCCTTTCGGAATCGACATAGCCTATCTTCTCTTGATGGTCCGGCGAATTTGTAGCGAGCTTGGTGTTGTGCCCCAATTCCTGCAGGACACCTGCAACAGCCACGCGTCGACCATGAATCAGATGTGGGTCAAGCAGGACGAATGGATCGACACCCTCCAGTGGCAGGAAGAAGATGCTCGGGATGAAGTTGTCGGAGCGCGGATACCTCTGGACAAGGAGGGCGCCGATGTCTTCTATTCCGTCATCGCTCCCGAGCCCAAGATTCTGGCGCAGTTGATCGGAAACATAGCACAGATCATGACTGTGGCCGGCATTGATTGGACCATGCCTTCCTTTGACGGATGGGACAACAGCAATATGCCGATGTATTCGGGAGAGTTCGAAACCATGGGGCGAGTGGAGCGGATGCACCATGAGGCCGCATTGAACCTGAGAGTAAAAAGAATCGTCATGGGGGAATGCGGTCACGCTTTCAGGGGCGCGGTCTATGACGGGCCGAAATGGCTCGCATGGAGGCAGCCGCCCGTTCCGGTCGTTCACGCGGTGGAATTCTACCATGAACTGCTTACGTCGGGCCGAATCAAGGTGCCCCACAAGTTTGAGCAACCCGTCACCGTTCAGGAGCCGTGCAACATTATCAGAGGCCGAGGCCTGGGGAAAAAGCTCCGTGAGATCATCAGGATGACCTGTGCCGACTTTCGGGAACCGGCCGATCCTGTGTACGAACACAACTATTGCTGCGCGGCAGGAGGAGGAGTCATTAACTGCGGACCTCCCTGGAAGACCTCCCGGGTGAAGGGGAATAGGGTCAAGGCCGAGCAGCTTGCGGCCGCCCGCGCGGAGGTCGTCATAACTCCGTGTCACAACTGCCACAGCGGTATTGAAGACATCATTGGAGGCTACAACCTCGGCATGCACGTAAAGTTTTTCAGCGAAATACTTATTGAAGTCATGGATATTCCAGAGGAACTCAAGGCCGAATAACATCAGGCTGATGATCTGCAAAACAGGAGTGGGTCATGCACAGGATCGGTAAGAGGGCTTGTTTCATCTTCGCAGGGTCGGTTTTTGTTTTGGTTCTTGGAGGGATGGGACTGATCCACTCCCAAGTCATTAAGCAGGGAAAAGGGGAGGTGTCTCGCGCGCTCCCTATTCTCCTAACCTACAAGGGTACTGCGCCGGCGCTAGAGAGGCCCGCCGTGGCGTTCGATCACGATCGGCACACCACAGCTCTCAAGCAGCACAAGAAAACCGACTGCAAGATTTGTCACGTACTTGAGGAAAAGGACCAACGCATAAAGGGCAAGCCGGTCGTTCAGGTCTTCCGGTTTCCCAAGGCGACCTTCGATAGGAATGACAAGAAAGCCATCATGTACGCGTACCACAACGCGTGCGGGAACTGCCACAGGGAAAGGGCCCAAGCCGGCAAAAAGGCTGGCCCCGATATCGGCCTTTGCGGCGAGTGTCACGTAAGAAAGGCAAGAATCATCAAAGTGGCCTGGGCTTGGAAACCGATATTCAACTATGCCAGACACAACCGGCATGTCACGGCGATCGACAAACTCGCCAAGCCTGTCAAAGCCTGTCCCAAGGTCTTCAAGCTGCCCCAGGCGGCCGACAAGCGGGACACGAGCGGCAGGCCGGTTGCCAAGAAGTGTGAGACCTGTCATCACACATACGACGAAAAGCAAAAGAGACTTGTGTACAAGAAGGACTTCGAGAATTCGTGCAGGGCCTGTCACAAGGAAAAAGACGAGAAAAACGCTCGTTCGATGAAGCTGGTGGCCCACGCGCAATGCGTCGGGTGTCACATGGAGCTCGCGGAAGCGGTGAAGAAAGAACTGGCCCAGCAGGGCCGGAAAGAGCTGACCGACCAGGACAAGAAGAGGTTCGGCCCATTTCAGTGCAAAGGATGCCACGGAGAGCACAAGATTCTGAAGCCCGACGAAATAGCAAAGATCCCGCGTCTCGTACGAGGCCAGAAAGATGTAATGGACATTTTCCTCAAAGATCCTAAGAAGTTTCCGAAGGCGACGAAAATGAAGGTCGTTCCTTTCAATCATAAAGCCCATGAGCCGAGGACGCAGTTCTGTAACTCCTGCCATCACTACTCTCTTGAGAAATGCGTCAATTGCCACACTCCCGCAGGAGATTTCAAGAAGGGAGGCGGCGTCAATTTTGAGAGGGCGTTTCACAAGATCCAGACCAAGCAATCGTGCATGGGTTGCCATCAGACCAAGACGCAGCAGAAAGAGTGTGCAGGCTGCCACCAGTGGATAGTTGCAGAGATGCCCCAACAGTCTTGCCCGATTTGCCATCGTGGCACATCTGAAGGCAAACCCATAGAAGTGGCCCCGATCCCTCTGGTATTCGACAAGGAGAAGGTCCCTGAAAAAGAGATCATAAAAGGACTGGAGAACGAGTTCAAGCCGGCGGAAATGCCCCATCAGAAGATAACCAAGAAATTGACGGAAATCTCGAACAAGAGCTCGCTGGCACGCTTTTTCCATCCTGCCAAGAGCGCCAACGACCAAACCCTCTGCCAGGGATGTCATCACTATAGCCGAGGGCCGGCAACCAAAAAGTATCCCGGCTGCCGTCAGTGCCACGGCCGTCCCTTTGCGCCTGGGGAGCCCGGAAGACCAGGGATTATGGCGGCGTACCACCAGCAGTGCATAGGTTGCCATACCGTGATAGGACAAAAGCCCAAGGCGCTCGACTGCGACAAATGCCATGCCCGGAGAAAGCCAGGCGAAGCCATCAAGGTTCAGATCCCCCTCCGGGGCTTCTGGAAGTGATAGCAAGAGATCATACTTGGCTAGCCAATGGGCAGAAGGAGTTTGAAATGCCTCATACACTGAACGAATTTATCGCATTCACCAAAGGCTGTGAATACCTGGTCATCCTGGGATATCTGTTAATCTTCATTTCTTTTTGGAGGTTCTTAACCTACAGAGACAAGTAACGGACAAGGTTCACCGGCTCACAGGCTCGGTAGGCGTCACAAGGCGGCCACCGGGCTCAAATGGGTCGGTAGAGAGAGGGTTTGTCATGGACAGGAGGAGAAGATCTTTTCTGAGGACTCTTGCCGGTGGGAGCGCAGTCTCTCTGGCCCTCGGGGGTGCCGAAACGGCAAGCGCAGGACCGACAACACTTCCCGGATATCCGAATCAGTACGGCGTTCTCGTAGACACCACCTTATGCATAGGGTGCCGGAGGTGCGAGTGGGCCTGCAAGGAATGGAATAAATTGCCCGGCCAGAAACCTATAGAGGCGTACGAGAAAGACAGGGCTGTCTTCAAGGATTTGAGACGGACCGAGTGGAATGCCTACACTGTGGTGAACAGGTACCGGAATCCGCGGGACCCGTCCAAACCTATATATGTGAAGAAGCAGTGCATGCATTGCTTCGAGCCTGCTTGCGCGTCATCCTGTTTCGTCCAGGCCTTCACCAAGTGGCCGACAGGATCGGTCACCTATAATCCAAACGTATGTGTGGGGTGCCGCTACTGTTTGGCCGCGTGCCCATTTTATATACCTGCATACGAGTATCAGGACCCCTGGGCCCCCAAAGTGACGAAGTGCACATTCTGCTTCGACAGAATATCCAAAGAGGGTGGTGTGCCGGCCTGCGTGGCTATTTGCCCTGTCGGGGTAATGGAGTTCGGTAAGCGAAGCGACCTGATTGAGGTGGCCCACAAGAGGATCAGGGATCAACCAGGCAAATATGTCAATCACATCTATGGGGAACATGAGGTTGGCGGCACATGCTGGATGTACCTATCGGCTGTTCCCTTCGATCAGATCGGCATGAGAACCGATTTGGGTACGGAGGCCGTACCGAAGTGGGGCAAGGCGTATCTGTCCTCTATTTCTCCGATGTACATCGTGGTTCCCGCCCTGTTAATGGGCCTTTACAGCATTTCAAAACGTCGAGAAAAGATCAGTGAAGAGGAAATAGCGGCGGCTCTAAAGAAAAAGGAGGGTAAATAATGGATTCGCAGACCGTTGCTGTAGAGCCCACGTGGATTCAGGAAAAGCTCCTCCTTGGGATGACCTGGCCGGATTATCTGAAGACCCTCCGGACGCCGTTCAATGGCATTATGGCGATCATCCTCATCATCGGCATCCCAACGATGCTTTATCGGATCTTCGCGGGCCTGGGGCCGGCCACGAACTTGTCCAATTACAACCCCTGGGGCTTATGGATCGGCTTTGACATGCTCGCAGGAATTGCAGTGGCGTGTGGCGGCTTTTCCATAGCCACCGCCGTGCATGTTTTCGGCGCCAAAGAGTACGAACACATGGTACGCCCCGCCCTGGTGGGAGGGACGCTCGGCTACTTTTTTGCCGTCGTAGGCCTCATATTCGACCTTGGTCGTTATTGGCGCATCTATTTTCCTTTCTTCGTGTCCCCCGGTCCCAACTCGGTTCTGTTCCTCGTCGCGTTGTCGGTCGCCCTGTACTTGCACTGTCAGTTCTTCGAATGGTGTCCGGCCATATTTGAGTGGCTCAACTGGAAGAAGCTTCGTAAGTGGTGGCTAAAAGGCACGCTCGGTCTTACGATCTTCGGTGTGGTGCTCACCACTGGCCATCAGTCCGCGTTAGGCTCCCTGTTTGTTCTGATGCCCAGTAAGCTGCACCCTCTCTGGTATACCGAGTACATCGGTCTGCTCTTTTTCGTTTCGGCCATATACGGTGGAGTTTCCATGGTGGTGATAGAGAGCATGATATCTCATCGTGTTTTCGGTCATCAGATCAAAGATGAAGATCCCGCGCACTTCGACAGACTGACTCTCGGGCTGGGCAAGGCTGCCGCTATCGTCATGTTTGCGTATTTCACCCTCCTGGTGTTGAATATGGCCCATAACGATACCTGGGGGTACTTGACAACCCCCTACGGATACTGGTACCTGGTAGAAGTGCTCGGCTTCGTCGCGGTCCCCGCTCTCTTCATGATCTACGCGGTTCAGAACAAGCGCGCTACCATGGTCAGAGGAGCAGCAATCGCGGGAGCGGTCGGTGTGATCCTCAATCGTGTCGACGTGACCATCGTGGGGTTCAATTGGCAACTCCCGTGGAAATACAGGTACTACCCGAGTTGGATGGAAGTGGTTATAACGGTGACAATCATTGCAATCGGTCTTCTGACGTTTCGGGCCATCATAAACCGGATGCCGGTCCTGTATGAACACCCCGATTTTCCTCAGGAAGGGCATTGACGATGGTCCAGGGAGCCGGCGCCTTGCCGACAGAATCACCCCCGCAACGAGGACCCCGTCTTCCATAGGGTCAGCCGAAGGCTTCATATCCGGTCTTCGAAACCGTTGGAGGTAAAGATGGCCAAAAAGATTCTGGTCATAGACGATGAACCTCATGTCGTCAAGTACTTGACGACCGTCCTCCAGGACAATGGATACGAAACCTGCTCTGCGGCCAACGGGGAAGAAGGGATCGAGGTCCTGAACAGGGAGAAGCCTGACCTCGTTACCCTTGATCTCCAGATGCCGGGAGACACCGGCACCCGATTTTACCGAAACATGTCAAAATCCAAAGAATTCAAAGACGTGCCCGTGATCGTCGTGAGCGGGATCCCCGGCAAACATCTCGCGGTGAAAAAGCCGGTCGCGGTCTTTGACAAGCCCATCGACAGGGATCGCCTAATTTCGGTCGTCAAAGAGACTCTGGGCGAGTGACCTCAATCGGAGTTGTCCGACGGAGGCGGGAGAGTCCTTGAAGGAAACACCACGGTAAAGGTCGTCCCCTTGCCGGGAGATGAGTCAAACGAGATAGAACCGCCATGTTCGCGGACCACTTTCTGGGTTACCATGAGCCCCAGGCCGGTGCCCAGGTTCCCTTTGGACGTGAAGAAATCCTCAAAGGCACGGTCCTTGAGTTCCTGGTCCATACCCACGCCGTTGTCCGAGATCTCAAGAATTGTCGATCCGTCCGCGCCCCTTCGCGTCTTCACTTCGACACGGTGAGAGTCCTTCCATAGGTCTACTTTGCACGCGTCCATAGCGTTGGATACGAGATTGGTCAGAACCGTGTGAAGCCCTGAAGGGTCGACCACTGACTCGCCAAGCCCCTCGTCCAGTTCGAGTTTCAGCTCGATGTGGAAGCTTTTTGCGGTGTCCCGGTAGAGATCGTAAACCTCTCTCACCACCTCATTAGCGTCTACTCTCTGAAGCTCAGGCTCCCGTTCCTTCGAGCAGTAGAGGATGTCTTTGACGAGCCTGGAGATCTTTTCGAAATTCAGGTGGACCATGTCCCAGCCCTCTTTCACCTCCTCCTGGTTATCGGCTTCCAGGCCCCGGTTCACCACATATATTCCTCCGTCCAGACCCATCATGATGTTCTTGATGCTGTGAGCCATTCCCGCGACCGTTTGCCCAAGGAGAACGAGCTGCTTTTGCATCGCCTTCACCGAAGTAATGTTGACTGCGATTTCCAGTACGGCAATGACTTCGCCCAGCGCGTTGGAAATCGGTGAGGAATAGAGGATCAGCGTAAGGGTCTCGCCCTGTGCGGTGGTCACCGTCTGCTCCGTGTCGTACACCCCCCCGTCCTGAAACGTCTTCAGGGCTATGCAACCGGAACAGGGGGCGTCCTGTCCTCGGAAGAGCTCATGGCACGTCGAACCCTTCCTGTCGGCAAAATCTCTCTTGAAGGCCCGATCGAACCAGAGCAAATGCAAGTCTCTATCCAAGAGAACCGCATAACAGGGCATCGCCTCAAACATCGTCTCATACAGGTCGCGCCCCCTTGCCAGGCCGAACAGATACCTTCGCAAAGCAACGAGAGCGACACACACACACAACGCCATGAAACCGATTGCCAGGAGAAGGCGAAAAGGGTGCGCGGATCCTGCAAGCAAAAGAATCGGAACGACGGTCGCTCCGATCAGGAAGGCGATGAACAATCCAAGAGGAAATCTTTTCCCAGCGAAGAGATCCTCGGGTTTTCTTGGCTCGACCGGCATCCTGATAGCCCGACTCGAAAGACTTCTTCTGAGACGAAGTCAAGAATTTGCGGAAAAGTCTTTAGACGTTCGTTTCCCTATTGCGCTGCCTTTGGCACCGGCGCAACACAATTGACAAGATTAGAGCTGTTTACCCCTATCTCTGAATCTCGGCCCAGAATCTCGGCGGGCCACGCTGATTTGCCCCCGTTTTCTTTCTCTTCAAGACCCTGAGGCGGCAGCTCACCCACCTCAGCCCTTTCGTAAGGAGACAAACTCATCGCTTTTGTGGCAGCATCTTCGAGGGAGCTCGAAGTCTTTCCCGTCTTTCCGGTGCACGATTTCCACAAGTATACCATCAGTCATGGAGCCGCCATCGAAAAAGTGTCACATCTGGAGCCAGGAGTCGACTAAAATAGAGGAAGCGAATCGTGCGGCCAGATTCGAGAGGAGGCTTCTCATGAGACCGAGACTGAGCCTGCCACTAATTCTTTGCTTCATTTTTCTCATCTTTCCGGCCTTTGGGTCAGGGGTCTCCGTTCAAGAAGGAGTAACGCTGCTGAAGAAGGCGGTAAGACTCCAGAAAACCGCTCGCTCGAATGAGGACCTCGAAGCGGCCGTGCGCTTGTACGAGCAGGCCCTCGCGATATTCCGGAAGACGGGATCCAAAAAGGGTCAAGGCGTGGCATACAACAACCTCGGCTCGATATACAAAGGCTGGGGCAAATATGATAAAGCGCTCGAATTCTACCGTAAGGCAGCGGCCGTCAGGAAGGCCGCAAATGACGTGAAGGGCATGGCAAACACGCTGAGCAACCTTGGACGCCTCGCGCTTGCCCAGGGCGAATATGACGCCGCGCTCGATTCTTTCCGCACGTCCCTGTCCGTGAGAAAGAGCCTGGGAGATCGAAAGGGTGAAGGCAGGGAACTCTTAAATATCGGCAACGTATACCTCCATCGGAGCGACTATGACAAGGCCCGGGAATACTACGAGAAATCACTGGCAGCATGCAAAGAAGTCGGTGACAGGAGCTGTCAGGCCACCAATCTTAACAACCTGGGAACCATCTGCACGAACCAAGGCGAGTACGCGAAAGCGGAGAAGCTTCTCGACAAGTCTCTAGCGATCAAGCGGGCACTTGGGGATCGAAGAGGCGAGGCCCAGACGCTGCTCACCAAAGGCAACACTTGCTTCGTTCTCGGAGACTACGACAAAGCCGAGAAGCTCTACCGGCAATCGCTAGCGGTCAGAGAGGCGCTGAAAGAAAAAAGAGGCACAGCCCACGCCTTGACCAATCTCGGCAACGTCTGCTGGAGCCGCGGATCATTTGACTGCGCTGTGGAATATTACAACAGGTCCATCCGCATCTATCGGAAACTGAACGATCGAAAGGCGGAAGGAGCAACCTGCAACAATCTCGCAGCAGTATACTCGGCGTGGGGAAGGTACGACAAGGCCAGCGATCTCTACAAGAAGTCTTTGGCGATCAGGAAGTCGGTGGGGGATCGTAAGGGTGAGGCGGTGAGCCTCGCCAATCTTGGCAACGTGTACAGAGCCTGGGGAGTCTATTCCAAAGCGCTCGAAATGATGAGGAAGTCCCTGACGATCAGGAGATCCCTTCGCGATCGTAAGGGCACGGCGCATACCCTGATCCTTGTCGGTTCGATTCTTGTGCATCGGGGCAGCTACGACCAGGCCCTCGCGGTCTACAATGAGGCGCTCAATATCGACAAGGAGATCGGTCTGCCCACGCTGCAGCCTGAACGCCGAATTGCCAATTTGTATTTAGATCGGGGCGACACAGAGCGGGCAGGCACCATGATCCTGGACCTGGTTCGGAGGTACGGGGAGCAAGCTCATAAGCCTGGTTTGTGGGCGTCTGAGGGACGGCTCCACCTGGCTCGGTCTGATTATGAGAAAGCCAAAGAGAGTTACGAAAGACTCCTCGATGACGCGGAAAAGAGTAGAAGCGCCGGATACCTTTTCACCGCGTTCACGGGTCTGGGGAGAGTGTGCGAAGCGCAGGGAAAGTTACGTAAAGCCGAAGACTTGTACGAACGAGCCGTGAAACTGACGGAAGAGATTCGGTCTCGACTCATGCCCTCCGAGCGACGGAACTTCTTTGACGTGAGAATCGAAGGATTCGCTCGTTCGGAGCCGGCCAAGGGGCTCACTCGTGTGAGGATAAAGCTCAACCGGGGCGCTGAAAGCCTCGAATCGAGTGAGCTTACGAAAGCTCGGGCGTTCTGCGACGCGCTGTCCATGAAGACGGGCTCCGGTCATTTTCGGGTGCCCGGCAATATCCTTGAAGAGGATAAGCAGCTCCTCGTGCGAGTCGCGTCTCTGAAGCGAGCTCTGGCTGAGGCTCACGCGAAAAACGATACCCAGCGAATTGCCGGCCTGACAAGCCAGATCGGCAAAGCCTTGCAAGCGCAGGCGTCATTTGTCGAGATGCTCTGGACTAGATATCCGTACTATGCTTCCGTGAAACATCCGAGGCCGACGCCCATTGAGAAGGCGGCCATCGGCCCTGACGAGTACGTCGTGGTGCTCGATGACCTGGGGGAAGGGGTGGGGGTAAAGCTGCTCAAAGGCACGCAGATTCTTGAGGCGGACTACCGACAATGGAAATCAGAAGATCGTGAGAGGGCCGTAAGGAAGTTCCGGGCCTCCTTCGAGCGCGCGAGGCTCATGCAATTCGACGCCGAGCTGGCCGCGGCCCTGTACGACAGATTGCTGGCAAGAGTCTTGCTGCAGGTGCCCAAGGGGAGCCCGATCGTCATCATTCCCGACGGCATACTGGCTCTTATTCCCTTCGAGGCCCTGGTTGTCCGAGGAACTGCACGCTGGAAGGTCAGGGGGCCTTTCCCTAGTCCCGAAGGCCTCACGTACCTCGCGGACGTGCACCCGGTGAGTTATTCTCAGTCCGTCACCGCTCTTACACTACTCCGAACCTCATCGCGGGGCAAGAAGGTCGTCGACAGGACCCTGGTATTCGCGGATCCGGTCTTTTCCCCTGAGGACGGGAGATGTACGGGAGATTCACACAGCGCGGTCGGCGGGAACCCGAACGACAAGGAGAATCTCCTCGGGTTTCCCGACCGTCCCGTGGGATTGATCTTCGAGAGACTCCCCTTGACCGGACAATTGGGTGAATCGCTCAAGAAGCTCGACCCGCAAGGGACGGACCTCTTCATGGGCATGAAAGCGACCAAGGCGACGTTGTTCCAACGTCTCCGCGAGCCTTACCAGTACGTCGTGCTCGAAACCCACGGGTACTACGGTAATGATATTCCCATGATACAGGAACCGGTCCTCGCGTTGACGCTCGTGGGGCCATCCGGAGCCCGTGGCGGCTTTCTCGGAATGACCGAGGTGATGGGGATGAACCTGCACGCGGACCTGGCCGCGCTCACCGCGTGCCAAACCGGGCTGGGCAGGAATCTTTGCGGGGAAGGTATCATGAGTATGGGGAGAGCCTTCCAATATGCTGGTGCGAGAGCCGTGCTGATGAGCCTCTGGTCCGTGGCTGAACGTTCGTCGGTGAGCCTTGTAGAGCGCTTCTTTGAGCATCTGAGGCAGGGAAAGTCCGGACTCGAAGCTTTGAAGCTCGCAAGAGAGGAGATCCGAAGAGCCGGGTACGATCACCCCTTTTTCTGGGCCCCCTTTATCCTTGTGGGCGAGGTGAACTGAAATCAGGCACGCCTTCCGTGATCAACTCCCACAGGCCCGCTCCAAGTGGCACCAGAAGCATGGCAATCCCCAGCACCCTGATTGCCTGCCAGCCGAAGACCCCGTACGCATAACCGCTTATGGTGATCCCGGCGAATCCTCCCAGATAGTAGGACACGACGTACAGAGAGTTGGCTCGTCCCCGGCTCGACTCCAGTCTTCTGTTGAGTGATCCCACTGCCGCGGCGTGAATGGAGAAGAACCCCAGACAAATCCCCCCAAGACTCGTCGCTACTGCCGGCAGAGTCTTGATGAGCGTGGCCTCAATTGACATACCGAATATCACCGCACCCACGGCCATGATGAGGCCGTTTCCCACTCGGTTGCTCAGTGCACCTGCGACCGGCCCGATAACCATTCCGATGAGATAGGAGCAATACATGAGGGTGATGAGGCCTGTGGAGACTTCGAAGGGAGGGGCAGAAAGGTAAAAGGGGAGATAGTTGAAGACTGAGGAAAAAACAAAGAACGCGGCAAACGCAACGAGGAAGATGCGCAAAAGATCGGTTCGACCGAGCAGAGCGAAAAATCCCTGAGTATCTTCTTCGCCGGCTCTCCCCCGCTCTTCTCGTGGGAGGAATCTCCAGGCGGCAATCGTGGCAGTGATCACCAAGATGGACGCGACGACGAAAGCGTAGCGCCAATGGAGCACAGGATGAATGAATCCTCCAAGCAGTCGGCCGCCGAGACCTCCGGCCACCGTGGCCGACACGTAGGATCCCATCATCACGTTGAGCCGTTCCTTTGGGAGCATCTTGGAAAGGTAAGCCGCCACGCACGTTGTCAGGCAGGGGATAAAGAGCCCCTGAACGAACCGAGTTCCGATCAGCATCAACATGGTATCGGTTACGGCACATGCCAAACTGCAGATCGCGATGATTCCCCCCCCGATCAGGATAATGGGCTTGATCGAATATCGATCTGCAGTCATACCCAGTGGTAAGTTGGAGAGCGCAATTCCAAAGACCACGGCTGAGATGGTGAGGGAAGCTCGAGCCTCACTCACGGAGAATTCGACCTGAAGAACCGGGAGAACCGGCTGGGTTACGTAGATCGTGGTGAATGCAGCGCCGACGAGCGAAAAAACCAACAACTGCAGGAGTAATGACGATTCGACAACAGGAGCTTCCTGGTTTGAATTCATGCAACCATTCCGGGTCTCTTTTTCTGAGCAATTTCGGGTAAGGTCGGGGACACTATACTCATTTCAAGTCTGATTCGGATTTGAGACGAGGTTCCTTTGCCCGGAAAATACGGACTGTCCCGTCCAGATCCGATCCCACGGCATCGCCACAGAAAACGATCGGCAATATCTTTCCGAAGGTCGCGACGGATTATCACTTTTTGGGCGAAACATGCGTACCAGTTAGCGGTCTAGAGATGCGCAGCGAGGGCGCGGCGGTGAGTGCGAGTCGTCAAACCCAACGATCCTGACACGCGATCCGGAGAGCCCCTCGCCCACCACCGGCACGACCGCATCACCGAACCGTGCCAGCTCGGACGTCATCAGGCTCCCCATATCGCCCACTCTAAGGCGAACTCTGACGCCGAAAAAGGGCAGATATACGACGACTCCGGGACCCTTGAGACCCTGATACTCACCATGTCGGAATAGTGCAAGCCGCTCATCGTCTCGGAGTACTTGAATCATCAGCGCCCCTTGGTCTCGGGAATCATGATCCGGTCCTCGCGATCATGAGACCAACTACCCGCCGTTCAACGGTCTGGCAACACCAATTCCCATAGTTTTGCGGGATCCATGGCGCTTACTATGGATTTTCAAGATAGGATATCTTCGGTCGTACAGTCAACTTGGATCTTGAGAATGCCCGTGAACCGAAAACGCGAAGGAGGCGATGAAAAGCTCGACCATCAAAACGCGAAGGTAAGAAATCGGCACCAAAAAAGCCCAAAGAAGATAGGGCACTGGCCGTCTCCTGTCAGGCGGAACGAGCGGTTCGGCGAGGCCTGTTATCCCGGTTCTTGACCTGAACCATCTCCGCGACGATGGAGAGGGCTATTTCCTCAGGGGTGTCACCCCCGATGGGCAGTCCGATGGGAGCGTGCACCCTCTTGAAGTCCTCCTCGGACGCGCCTTCATCGAGCAGCGCGTCATAGATGAGGCGGTTCTTTCTCCGTGAGCCGATCATGCCTATGTAGGCGGCTTCCGTACCAAGGGCCTGAGCGAGGACGATCTGGTCGTGCATGTGGCCCCGGGTGACGATGACGATATAGCTGTCCTCGGCAACGGGCAGACTCGCAAAGCACTCGCCAAAGCTCGGCACAACCACGATTTCGTCTGCTTCGGGAACGTTTTCGCGGTTGGCGAACTCGAAGCGGTCGTCTACCGCAACGACCTTGAAGCCTACGAACCCCGCGAGCTGGGCCACGGCCCTGCCCACGTGTCCCGCGCCGAGAATGAAAACGGTTCCCGTCGGATGAATCCACTCGAGGAAGACCGCGTGATCCGGACCGGGGACGTCGAGCAGTTGAGCCGGTTTGAGATGCCTTCGGTCAGGTACAAGGCCGATTGCCGCTTCTTGTCCGGGGAATCCGCCGAGTTGCGTCCCCTGAGAATCGACGAGCAGGTGTTTGATTTCTCCCTGGGCGTCGACCGGCATGGACACATGAGAGAAGAAGAGCCCGGCCTCCCGATTCAGGGTCATCTCGAGGAGCCGTTCATATATTGCGCGGTTTGTTGTGTCCTCGGCGTCAACGTGCTCCAGGACGACCTGCGTGTCTCCTCCGCAGACCATATCGCACATAATTTCGGTATGTTTGGTGTCCTGACCTCTGAACGCGAACATCAGCCGGTGGGAGGTGCGATCTTCCAGTGCGTTGGCCGCGAAGAGCCGCACCTTTTCTTCAAAGAGCCCTCCTCCGATCGTCCCGACAATTCCGCCGTCCCCTTTGACGAGGAAGCGGGTACCCGTATGTCGCGGGGACGAGCCCCTCACGTCTAGAATGGTGACCAGGACGAAATCATGGCCCTGATGTATCTCTTCAACGGCTCCCTTCCAGATGGCCAGCATAGTCTCACCTCGCAGCATGGAATCACTGCGCTCGTTCTTGGTCATTCCGTGAGCGCCTTTATTGTGATGCTCCCGACCTCGGAAATCAATAACCTTTCGCACAGGCAGGGTTCTTTTAGCGCGAATGGGAGGGATTGATCCCCACGGTAACCGCCATACGCGGGATTCGCTCACCCAAAGGGAGGCGCACATGTAACAGGACTTGCGCGTCAGGCGGATGGGCACGACCTGCCGAACCCCCAATTTTCGGGGGAAAGAGGCCCGGCGGCATCTCGGAAAATACTATGTGAATACCGTTTGCTCGGTGTGTCGCGGTGTGCTACGGTGGTCACGGGTAAACGCTTGCGCCGAGGGTCCTTGTAATCAGGGGATGGGGGGCGGCGGTGGAACCTCATGCCGTCGCGCCGGGGCTTTTACAGCGGGGCTGGGAGTTAGTCTGTCAATGAGCGCCAACACCAGCGAGTTGCGAACCCAAACGGTCTGTCTGATCATCCTCGCGACGTTTGCCGTTGTTGTGGGACTGTACTGGCTCAGGCCGGTCATTGTCCCCTTTGTGTGGGCGCTTTTCTTCTCTACAGTGCTCAGTCCTCTCATTGACCTGCAGGTCCGCTATCTTCGTTTCCCTCGGGGCCTGGCAATTGCCGCGACAATCGTGATCTTCTTCGTGGCGGTCATCGTCCTCGGCGGGCTGATCGCATCGTCGATCAGGGATTTCGCGCTGAGCGCACAGCAGTACGAGGGCACAATCGAACAGCTCATCAAGAAGGTGGCCTCCTCGGGCGTGCTCGAAAAACTCGGTATCAAGCTCCCCCAAGAAACGGATCTTCTCTCCCTCCTGCCGACGGGGACGTTGAAAGGGGTAATCATCAGCGTGACCAATGCGATGACGAGTTTGCTCTCCCGTGGCATGCTGGTGATGCTCTTCGTCATCTTTCTGTTGGTGGGGAACCACGGGGAGCAAGAGCGAGGCGAAGGGCTTGTATACCAGATGGAGACCGGGACCAAGAACTACATCTCCACCAAAGTTTTCGTCTCCGGGATTACCGGGTTTCTCGTCTTTGTCACGTTGTGGTTCCTTCGCGTGCCCTATGCGATCACCTTCGGTGCGTTTGCGTTCATACTAAATTTCATTCCCACGCTTGGCTCGATCGTTTCGACGCTGCTGCCCCTGCCGGTGCTCCTTTTCACTCCCGGCATTTCGACTGCAACACTGGTTCTGGCGCTTGTTATACCGGGAATCATTCAGCTCGCGGTCGGTAATGTGGTGGAGCCGAACATGATGGGAAGGTCGCTCGACCTGCACCCGATCACCATACTTCTGGCTCTCATCTTCTGGGGCATGATCTGGGGGTTCGAGGGAATGATACTGGGAGTGCCCATCACTGCCGTTGTGAAAATCGTCTTCGAGAAAACGGAAACGACGGTCCCCGTCGCAAACCTCATGGCAGGACGGGTGGGTGAGGCACACGCCGATTCCTGAGCCGGAACGCTTCCGTACTGGCTACGGTTCAACCTGGGGCAAACGGGGATAGAGTTTTTTCGCGCATTCGGGGCAAATGCCGTGGGTGAAATCGGCCTCCGAATGATCTTCAATGTACGTTTCCAGACGTATCCATGATCCGTTTTCGTCACGGATGGCCTTGCACTTGGCGCAAATGGGCAAGAGACCCCCGAGGGTTCTTACGAGGCTCTTTTCTATTGCTCTGACCCGTTGGCTCAGCATTCGGAGCAGTTCGAAAGCCATCGAAGGATTCCTCTCGAGCTCGGCCCGCAGGTCGGATTGCCCCAGCTCGAGAACGAGAGTCTCCTTTCTGGTCAGGACCGTTGCAGAGCGAACCATGTCGTCAAGCAGGGCCATCTCCCCGAAATAATCGGTCGGCCCCAAGGTGGCGAGGCTCGTCTCGTCGCAGGTCCCTCGACCTTTGACCACTTCGACCTGCCCCCGAAGGATCACGAAGAGGCGTCCGTCTTGATCGCCTTCCCGGATGATCTCCTCTCCCGGAGGGAAGATCCGAGATTGGGCTCGTCGCGCTATCCACGAAAGATCCTCCGCTCGCAATCGGGAAAAGATCGGCACTTGAGACAGGAAATCGGTCTCGCTCTCCATGACAAGCCCTCCTCGCTTGACCTCTGTGAGAGGCCGTGGGACTGCTCCGATACCAGGGTTTCCCAGGCCTGGCCCGTGGTTCACACCGGGTGGTGAGAGCCGGGAATTATCACACCTCGATGTCGGTATGCCCAGCCTGGACTTGCCGGTCAGAAATGTCAAGCCGGTCCGAGGGCGCATCGGTTCATGCCATGGCGCGGCAAAAGGAGATATCGCGAGGTCGGCAGGCACCGCGGCGACGGATCTGTAATCAAAGCCGCTTGACGCACCCGTTGGTACTGGCGTATGCTCAAAGCTCCGATTGGGTCCGATTTTCCAGCCCGGCAATCGGCCAAGAATACCGGCGGCAGCCATATCCATTTCACGAGAACGACGAGAGAGGAGGGTAGCTCAATGAAAAGACTGACCGGACTAGGCATCCTTTTGCTGTGCTTCTGTGCAGTGCTTGTTGCCGGCTGCGGAACCTGCAAGGAAGACCTCGAGAGAGCCAAGAGAAAGATCACGGCGATGACTGCCGAGAAGCAGGACCTCTCCGCTCAGGTCACACGGCTGGAAACGAAGAAGACCGAGTTGACCGAAGAGGCAGCGAGGCTCAGCAAAAGCAATCTCTCTTTGAGCCAGGATACCGCGCGTTTGAAACGCTCCCAATCGGGCCTTCGTGATGAGGTGGCAGACCTGAAGCGCAAGAACGAAGAGGCCGCTCGGGCAGCGAGCAAACTCAAGAACGAAAACGCCGAGTTGAAAAAGAAGATCGACAAGCTCGAAAAGCAGGTTGCCGACCTTTCCAAGTCGGCTCCCAAACCGGTCGTACCTGAGCCCATAAAACCCTCGCCCGGAAAAGGGGAACTGAAGCCGACCAGCGAGAAGCCTGGGGCAAAGCCCGGTCTCGACAAGCCCATGGCGAAAACGACAGGTGGCGCCACACCCTGCGACGCGGTGGTCCAGTTCATGCATAAGTGCTCGGCTGCGGTCCGCCAGCTCAAGGGCGCGGAACGAACCAAAAGCTTGGCCGCCATCAAAAAGGAATACGCTGGCAAAATGAAGGGAGCGCCGTCCACGGCTGTCCAGCAAGCCGAGGCATGGGTCGCGGAACTCAACAAGGGCTGGGACAAGAGCGGCGGAGACATCGTCTTCCAGCTCCTTGTCAAGAGAAACGCCGTCTTGAAAGCGTGCAAGAAAACAGCAAGCGAGGCCGGATTTTAGCGGCAAGCGGACCGGTGGACTTTGACTGAGTCTTGGCGCGGCTTACATATTCGGTTGACTGTGGGGCTCGATTCCCGAGGGTGAACTCGCCTGGGGTGGAGGCATCATAGCAGTGTTCAAAATAATCTCCGAAATACTCGTCCGCGGTTTGACCGGATCTACATGCACCAATATGCGAGGAGGAAGCTGAAGAGGAGAAACGTCTCCCGTCCGATTCCCGTGGATACAGTCCTACCGAGCCATCGTGCCGTCCAGAGACGAGCTGGGCAGGAACCGCGTAGGAGCCCAGGAGCTTCGGAGTGCCGGCAGGTCATGAGGATACGGGAGCCTTCTCTCTACGGCAATCGGTCATTGATTTGGACATGCCCCATACGGCAGGCGTTCGTTCGTACCACTGCGGGTGCCGAGCAGATGAGCCGGGACACGCTGGGTAAGACCTCCGCGAAGGAGTGAATCCTATGTACCAGTGCTCGAGGGCGAAAACAAAACTCATGATTGCGGTCTTGTCGGTTCTCGTGGCGGGGAGCGCGGCACAAGCCCAGGACGTGTTAACCCTCGGGAGACAGATAAAGGATTTGCAGCAGCAGGTGAACGACCTGAGGCGCGAGGTGAATACGCTCAGACAGGCGGTCGGTCAACTCATGAAGCCGCGGATGGGATTGCCGGAAGAGAGGAAGACAGGTGCGCCGAGGCAAGTTCCGGCCAAAAGGTTGACCAAGGCTCAAAAAGAAGCTGCAAAGGCTGAAGTCTGCAAGGCCGTGGCACGCTATGTGAAGGCAGTCCGCTCATATGCAGAGATGAGTAATACCGACGCCATGCTGAGACGGATCAATGGGGCCTACAGGAAGATGGCTGCCGTTCTGGAGAAGTACAGGCCCCATGAGGTTATTGACAAGATCCTCGACTTGACGTCCTCCATGGGCTTGGACACGTACGAGGGCGTGCAGGCGCGGTACCGTATTGAGGGCTCCCCATCTTCTTTCCGCCGCGCCATCGAGGATCATGTGAAGCAGTTGCGGAGCCTGTGCGGAAGCCCGAAGAAGTAGGCCCCTTGGACTGCCAGGCCTGCAAGAGTTGACGAACCGGCTGGCCCCTTGCCTTGAGAATCGCACGGCAGCTTCCAGGAATCTCAGCGTATGGGCGAAGATTGTCGTTCTGCCACACTCGTCCGTAAACAGGCAGAGGACACGTCACTCAGTCTTCTCTGCGACTCTCCGATGGAAATTTCTTGCCTTCCTGATCCCTCCGCATCCTGGCGACTGCATGTCCCGGCGTCGACATCATCGTAGTGAGCTGGTGCCCATACTCCAATTCTCTTTTCGATGAGTTCGACTGACTTTGGTACAATCTGCTCGATCTTCGGCCATCAACCCATGAATTTTTCTGCTTGACAGCGTTTCATTCCTTTGATACCGCTCCCCCCGACCACTATCAGACAGCGAGTATAGTTCGAAGCGGGAGCGCGCAGATGAGGCTGGGCAAGGTCTTCTCGGTAACAGCCAAATATTACAAGATGGTGGCTGTTATTGTTCTGAACTGCTTAATCTTTTTCCTGGTTGTCAATCTGGTCGCGGACGGCGCACTAGATATCCGGGAAGACTTGAAAAAGAAGGCAGCCAAGAAGGGGGGACCATACAGCTACCGGAGGTTTCATCCCGCTCTTCAAACCGTCCACCCTGATTTGGACAAGAACCAGATAGACAGGCTTATCGCTCAAACCAATAGTCTCTCGCAAGGGTACGAGCCGTACACCCAGTTCAGGGAAAAACCCTACCGAACACGGTTCGTCAACGTGGACAGCCAGGGGTTCAGGCCGATCAAGAACCAGCATCGGTGGCCTCCTCGTGAGAGCGATCTATCTGTCTTCGTGTTCGGCGGCTCGACAGCCTTCGGCTATGGAGTTGCCGACGATAAGACGATCGCCTCGTACTTGCAGGAGTTGTTGGCAAAGGCGAGCCCCAGGCCGGTCCAGGTCTACAACTTTGGCCGTGGGAGCTATATGTCGGTCCAGGAGCGGATCCTTCTTGAGAAGCTCATCCTTTCCGGCGTGGTTCCGGATTTCGCGGTCTTCATCGACGGTTTGAATGACCTCTGTTTCTACGACGGCAATCCGGCCTACACCAAGGTTCTGCGATCCTTTATGGAGGAGGGCAGAACGCCGGCCTACTACAAGGCGCTGAAGGAGCTTCCCGTAGTGAAGGCCGTATCGCTGCTTGTTTCGGGCCGATCCGATGCAAGCGGTTCCTCGGGCACATTCCCTCGTCCGGGCGATTTGCCATCGGCCCTTTCCCGGTATGTCGAGCGTTACCGGTTGAACAAACGGATCACGGAGAGCGTATGCCGAGGCTTCGGCGTGACGCCCATTTTTGTGTGGCAGCCGGTCCCCGCATACAAACACGACCAGAGATACAACATATTCGGCCGATTCGATCTGGAAGAATACATGCCGACCCTGAGGCCTGGGTACGAACTCATGGCGAAGATCGCCCGGTCCCAAGGGTTCGGGAACAATTTCATATGGGCCGCGGATATTCAGAAGGATTTGAGGGAGCCCCTGTACGTGGACGCAATACATTACAGCGGGAAATTAGCAAGAATGATTGCAGCCCATATCGTCCATGTGAGCCTTTGCCGTGGACTGATGCCGTCCATCCGGGCAAGAGTGGAAGGGTGCTCAGACGACGAACAGCGCATGCGAGTCTGCAGGGGGAGCAGAGAAAACCCTCCGGGGAGTAGGGGGCACCGCCGATGATGTTTCTATACGCGGACGATAGCAAGGCTCCGTGGATCATCGCCGGTGACCAGAGCCAACGTGAAAGAGCGGTGGGGGAATCCTAGAATGTAAGCTTCGATGTAGGTTTTTTCACTCGCACATAGAATGACCACAATGGCAGGCGGTTGTCATATGAACAATCGGACAGGTGGAGTACGCTCTGACGGCGGGGAAAAGGCCGTCCGGTGGGCCTTTTGGATAATAGGCATTAGCGCCGGCGCGGTGGCTACCTATACGACCCGGCACTTCATCAATGGCGACGCCATCAATTACATTGAGATGGGGGAAGCGCTGCGGTACGGCCAGTGGTGGGACCTCGTGAATCTTACGGAGAGTCCCGGTTATGCGATTCTGCTTGGCCTTGGCCAGGTTGTTCTGGCCACCAGTCGAGCGAACGAGGTACCGCTGCTCAAATGGGTCAACTTCGCGTGCCTCATCTTTGCCATGTGGACCTGTGACCTCCTGTTGCAGTTTCTCAAGCACCAGTATTCATCGGTCCGTCGCAGCGGAGCAGGAACGCTGCCGTGGTCTCTGATAACAGCGGTTTGTTACAGCATGTTTCTTTTCTGCGCACTCAACTGGGTGAGACCGCGACTTGTGGCTCCGGAGATGATTGTCTTCAGTCTGGTGCTGTTATCGGTCAGTGTTATTGTTTGGATCAAAGAAGATCCTCAACCCTATTTCAAGTTTATCATATTGGGCGTCATTGCGGGTGTGAGTTACATTTACAAGACATTTTTCTTTCCCTTTTCCCTCGTATACTTTGTGCTCGCGGGACTATCATCGAGATCGCTCCGCGTTGCTGCCCCTCGGTTATCGGCGGCCGCAGGGGTGATGCTCATAGTCTGTGCTCCCCTCGTGGTATCGTTGTCACTTAAGGCAGGTCGATTCTCATATGGAGAGGCCGGAAACCTCACACGCAAAATTTATGTGGGCCAACGGGGAAAAAGCATAAACGCCCCAATTCGGCTGGTCGAAATGCCCGAAGTGCTACTGTACAGGGACACTCCCTTCGTCAACTCAACCCGGCCGGCTGCGTTTGATCCGGGTTACTGGACCGAAGGCATTGAACCGGTGACGGATGTTCCGAAGCAGGTGAGACTCTTCGTGATTCATCTCTGGCAGATCCTTTCCGACTGTCCATGGCTCGCTTTGGGGCTGTTCATCTGGCTCGGTTGGAATCTCAAAAGGAGGACTCTGCACCTGCGCCACATTTCCGAGATCCCCACGCCTCTACTCTTTGGCGGGACTGCCTGTGCCGGGATCGTGCTTTACTGCACAATCCATGTGGAGATGCGCTATCTCGCGCCGTTTCTGTTCCTCCTTGTGTTGGCGCTGGTTCTTTGGCCGCAATACGCGGAGCAAGATCGCAAGGTCGTGTTGAGGGCAAGCGCCGGCTTGTCTGCCCTGAGCCTCTTGCTTTTGGGCTTGATGATCGGTTCCGTCGTCGATCAGAGTTGGAGGAGCCTGAATTCCACGACGCAGAAGCCCTCGTACAGAGAAGCATATTTCCATATGGTCGCGGTCAAGGATTTCCTGGCACGGCACGGAGTGGCTAGAGGAGCGGACGTCGCGGTAGTGGGTTTTCCTCCGGTTTACTGGGGCCGGCTCGCCAATTTGCGCATCATTGGCGAGATCCCCAAAAAACGAGAACTGCTGGGCACCACACCGCAGAATAGAATGAAGGCAATCGCAGCCCTGCGGTCGGTAGGAGTGGATACGGTCGTGGGCAAAGGACCCGGCTTTGGAAAGCTCGCACGGGAAGGCTGGCAACGGGTTCCCGGGACCCGGGATTACTTCGTCCGGATCGGTCGGGACAAGACCACCCGACGCGGGAAGAAAGCGGTCAAGGGGGACACATAGGGTTATCCGTGGTGGAGCGGCTGCTCTTGCGCCGGGGTACAGTGTGCTACGCGCGTAGTGCTTGGATTGTCCACTCTCCGCTCAGGGAAGGGTTAGACAGAGGAGGTCTTCAGCAGGTATTCCCGTCGGCCACATGAGCCGGTGAGTCCCCCGGCAGCGTATTGACTCATGCCCGGACACGTTGCGAACACGTCAGGAGAGATACCGTGAATCAAGCTCCGTCACTGGTTAAGAGACTCTGCTTTTGGATCGTAGCGCTTCTCCCGTTCATGATCCTTATGGAGGTGACGTCCTATATAGTCATCAACAACTATATACCGTCGAGGATCCGCGCGAGACTCGGCCGGGGAACCATCGAGTACCACATTGCCCAACGGCCCCGGGCACGCCTGTATCAACCGGAGTTCATCAGAAAGCCGGACAACACACAGTCACCCCTGCCCGATGAAAGCTCCAGCCTGATGATGTTCAACCCGAAGTTGGGATGGGATTATCCCCCCTGCGTCGTTTACCGGGACATCGACGGCATCACGTACTCCCACGGCCCCGAGGGAGAGCGGATCACGTGCACGTCGTACGGCACAACGCTCGTCTCTGCATACGGTGACTCCTTCACGTACGGCACCGATGTCCGAGACGGAGAGACCTGGGAAACCTTCCTGGGGAACAAACTCGGCACGAACGTGCTTAATTTCGGTGTCGCGGGATATGGCACGGATCAGGCCTGTCTCAAGTACGAAACCAATCGGGACGTGAACACCCGCGTCGTGATGCTCTGCATATGGCCCGAGAATATCAATCGCGTCGTCAACATATATCGCCCCTTTCTTTACCACAAGGAAAGACTGGGACTCACGAAACCGCTTTTTATGCGCACGGGGAATCAATTCACATTGATCCACAATCCCCTGACGAAAGCTTCCCAGGTGAAGAAACTCGACGAGCCGGATTTCCTGACGCGGATCGCCCGCCAAGACTACTGGTATCAGCTTGACAAGAGGCTGCCGGCGATTTCCTTCCCGTTCACGATCTCACTGATCCGATGGCGCAAGCCCGTTTTTCAGCAGTTGGTTCTGTCCACGTCCAGAGTCCTGCCCTATGCCGGAGATGTGAAGTACCCCTGGAATCTCTTCGACGAACCGGGCCCCTTCGGGGTGATGTGCTATATTATCGACCGGTTCGTGAAGACCGCTCGAAGCCGCGGATCAGTGCCGGTCGTAGTGATATTGCCGCACAAGGACCAGGTGCGAGAGATCCTCGACTATCACACCAGCAGAGTCGAGCGTTTGACCCGTTACCTGGACGAGAAACGCTACGCGTACATCGACGTTCTGCAGGAGATCGCGGATATGCATCCCACCCGAGCGCAGCTCGAACGCTGGTTTCAGGGACATTCGACACGAGAGGGCAACGAGGTTATCGCGAAAATCCTCGCTCACGATCTCAGACGCAAGTGCGCGGAACTCTTTGCCTATCGAGTGGCCGGCAAGCCGATTCCTGACCGGTCTCGTTCCAAGTAGACCTTCACCGGAGAGCGGGAAGGGAAAGCGCCCGCTCGGATTCCCTCCGCGTTTTCTCATTCCATCACTCGCATATCCGTTGCGGCCTCAACGCTCTCCTTCGCGCTGTCGCTGGTTGCACGACTTTTGCACGGAATCGCCAAGACCTTTCCTCATTCGCTCCATCACCGTTGCACAATCGGCTGGTAAATCGATTTCTGAGGGTGGTTGAAGATAGCTCGAACCCGCAGCGTCCGGCAACACGGAGAAACGCGTATGCTCGTCGCTCATCTCGTTCCAGGCTACTTTGCAGCAATCGCGTCACGAACCCGCTGGGATCCCGGATGGAACAGAGGAAAGCGGGCCGCACTCTGGTTCGCAGCGCTCGGCAGTACCGTCGCGCCCGATGTCGACATCATATACAATGTTCTCTTTCGTGGGTTTTTCGGCCACTCGATTCTGCTGACGCATAGCCTGTTCCCGTACACGGGCATGGTGCTCGTATGGTGGTTGATCCGCCGAACCGGACGCCGGCCGTACCTCCGAACCATGATCGGACTCATAGCGTTCGGTGGCTTGTCTCATCTGTTTCTCGACGTGATAGCCCATGGGACGACCCTGCTCTATCCCATATCGACGCAACTGTTCGGGTCGTCGGCGCTGCGTGAGCTGGAAAAGGGTTTGTGTGCCTATCTCAGGGATCCGGTCTTTCTGCTGGAACCTGTTCTGATCGCCGCGGTCGTCGCGCATTGGATAGTCCGTTGTCCGGCCGTGAGTCGGCGGTCGAAGAAGGTAGCGCTGCTCGCACTGGTATTCGGCGTGACGGTCTTTTCGGCCGCGTTCCGGTTGGCGCTCCCGTAACTGCTTGCCGCGACGAGCCGACGTCCTTCCCGGAGGTACTCGCTTGTTTCTCGGTCATGTACCGGCCGGTTATCTCTGCACAAAGTTCTTGTTCTCGCTCGTTCCGTCACGGTTGGTTGCGGGAATCGGAGAGAAAAGACTGCTTCTCGTGGGCATAGTTGGCAGCGAATTGCCCGACCTCGATCTGTTCTATTTCTACCTCCTTGATGGCCGGCAGCATGTCCATCACAGCTACTGGACGCATATTCCCCTCTTCTGGGTCTGCATATTCCTCTTGGGTGCCGCGTTGTCGTTGTCATTGCGGAGCGTTCGCATGACGGTCTATTCCGCTGTGGTTGCAGTCAACGTATTCGTGCACCTGTTGCTCGATACGATCGTGGGGAAGATCTGCTGGTTTTATCCGTTCTCAACCCGCGCGGTGGCGCTCTTCGATGTCCCTTTCGTGTACCACTGGTGGGTATGGAATTTCATATTCCATTGGACCTTTCTCTTTGAGATCGCTCTGATCATAGCGGCCGTGTACTGGATGACCAACTCCCGGGATTCGAAGAATGTCGAAAACGAGCATCAATTTCCGGAAGAACGGTTGGCGAACAAAGCGAGGTGGTGAAATGAGACACGAGTTCAAGGGAAGACAGGTCTTCGGAACTCTTCTGGCTAGTCTGCTCGTCCTGGCTTTCGCCGTCTGGGCGGGCACTGCCGAGTCCGGAGACATCCCCATATATCAAGCTATCGAGCAAGCCGCCGACCGAGCACTGTTGGACCGGATCCGACGCCCTTCGCCAAAAGATCTTGCTGTAAACAGCAGGAATGATGCGGAAAAGAGGCCCCGGAGGACGCCCGGCCCCCGTCGTATCCCAGCGGATGGCGCCGTCGAGGCTATAAGAGCAGCTCTGGAAAAAGGGACTGACGTTAATGTGAGGATTGGGCCAGGACTCACGCCTCTGTATTTGGCCATTTCTGCTGGCCGCTCTGACATTGCGCGGTTCCTTCTTCAGAAAGGCGCTGACGTGAATGCAAGGAACGACCTCGGCTTCACACCATTGACGTTGGCACTGTTCTACGGTCGGCTGAACGTTGCCAGGCTGCTTCTGCAAAAAGGCGCTGATGTGAATGCAAGCGGAGCAGAGGGGACTACACCCTTGGCTTTGGCTTCTTCAGAAGGTCACCTGGAGCTTGCGAAGCTTCTCTTGAAGATGGGAGCCAATGTCAACGGACGCGGTTCGTCAGGCCTACCACCTCTGGTGCAGGCCGTCAAGAATGGCAGAGTTGAGCTTGTAAGGCTGCTTCTGAACGCGGGCGCAGACGTCAATCTGCAGAGCCGCCGGACCGGCGACACGCCACTGATGAAAGCTTGTTCCGGACGGCATCTGAAGGTTGTGAGGCTTCTTTTGAAAACGGGCGCCAACATTCACGTGAAGAACAGGAGTGGACTCACTGCGTTGGGAATCTCTTTGCGCAAGCGCGCCGGCTCGGTCGCCGAGCTGCTGAAAAGGGCCGGCGCAGCGGACTTGGGGACTGAGGAGCAAAACAAGGCATTGGTCGCAGCTGCTGAAAACAATGACCTAAGCCGAGTCAGAGGGCTTTTGGAACAAGGGGTTGACGTCAATGCGTGGGGTACCTGTAGCCGTACGCCATTGATCGCGGCTTCATCGAAAGGGCATCTCGAGGTGATGAAACTGCTTCTGAAGCGGGGAGCTGACGTTAATGCACAAGGAGATTTCGGGGACCTGACGCCATTAATGTCGGCTTCGATTGAGGGACTCATCAATGCGGCACGACTGCTGCTGGAACACGGGGCCGAGGTCAACGCTCGGAATTGGTCCGGCGCCACGGCCTTGTTCTTCGCGGCAGGGAAGAATCATGACATCGCGAGCCTGCTTTTGGAAAGAGGGGCTGACGCGAATGCAGCAGCCATTGGTCCGATGACCCCGTTGATGATTGCAGCCGATGAGGGTCAGGTAGAGGCCGCGCGACTGTTGCTCGCCAAGGGCGCTCAGGTCAACGCCGAGGGGGAGGACGGTACCGCGTTGATTCTAGCCTGCGAGAAGGGGCACATTGATGTTGTCCAGGTACTCCTGGAAGGTGGCGCTGATGTGAATGCATGGGGTTTGCATGGGACCGCATTGCAGGTTGCTTCAGACAACGGACACAAGAGGATCGTGGAACTCTTGAAACGGTACGCGGCCAAATGAAGGGTCGAAAAGGGCAGGTGTGGTCAACTCCTCAAGGATGCTTGCCTGCCGCGTCCCAGGGCTTGCGAGACATCATACTCATCTTTATTACCTGACAACTTTTGCGGTGAATTGCCGGCTTCCACAGAGACCGCTGTGCCATGAACCAGCCGACCGGGCGTGCTCGATGCAAGAACGAAGCAATCATCATGGGGCGCGCCGGTCGAGGGATTGTCCTGGTCAATGTGGACAAGAAGTTGGGCATGGATCACGGGAAAATACCGGAATGCCTCTATTCCAGGCTGGCGACGGAGAGCGTTCGACCACGGGTTAAGCGCTCTCATGTCATGGCCTCGCCGGACCACGGTCATCCGGCTGCTCCTGAGAAACCGCGGCAATTCTTCATGCTGACTTCCGTCCCACTGCCGCGTATGTTCGTGGAGGTTACCAAGAGTTCTCTTGAGAGAATCTAGTCAAATTACTTGACCGATATTGACCAGGACTGATATAAAAAAACATCTCCAGACTACCGGACAACACGAGATCGTCCTTGGAGACGGTCTGGGACTCCAAGGGTTCGGCCTCAGTTCACGCGGGGGAGAGGGGGTTCGGTTGCCATGAAGACTCTCTTGTCGACCAAGCAGGTGGCACAATTCCTCGGGGTCAACGAGAAGATGGTGTATACGCTCATCTCCGAGAAGGGCCTCCCTGCGACCAAAGTTACCGGGAAGTGGCGCTTTCCGAGTCACCTCGTGGAACAATGGGTGGAAAGCCAAACGCTTAACTATCCCGAGCATCAGGCGGTGCCCCAGAATAACCATGGATTACTGATAATAACCGGGAGCAACGATATCCTCCTTGACAGAACGATCTCCCTCTTCAACAGACGCTACCCGGACCACCTCGCGGTTTTCGGGAATCTTGGGAGTCTCGGTGGGCTCAGAGCGTTGCGGCGGGGCCAGTGTCACATAGCCTCGAGCCATCTGCTTCAGGAGGACGATGAGGAGTATAACTTCGGATTCGCAGAGGAGGAACTGGGCGCTTTGCCTGCAGTGGTCAACCTTTCTCGACGCCGCCAAGGGCTGCTTCTTGCCAAGGGCAATCCCAAAAAGATTCGGAGTGTTGAAGACTTGGGCCGGAAAGGACTGAGGCTGGCCAACCGGGCGCTCGGAACGGGAACCAGATTGCTACTGGACCGTGAGCTCAAACGCGCAGGCATTGAAGGTGACCGAATCGAAGGATATCACAACGAGTTCGACCGACATCTCGACGTGGGACTGGAAATCCTTGCCGGGCGCGCGGACGCGGCTCCCGGAATCGCGACGGTTGCGAGCCTGCTGGACCTGGACTTCATCCCGTTGCGGTGGGAGCGGTTCGATCTCCTGATTTCGAAGAATCGGTTCTTCGAGCAGGTTGTTCAACGCTTTCTGGGGCTCTTGCACGAGAAATCATTCAGCGACCTGGCCAGAGAAGGAGAAGGCTACGATTTGAGCCTGAGTGGGAAGATGATCTATCCCCGAGAAGCTCAGAGGACATGAAGGGAGGCGTGGAAAAGTCATGAGGCGAATCATCAATGGTATGCTCCTGATATTGCTGGTCGTGGGACTCATAAGCACCTGCTGCGCGGCGGACCAGTGCAAGGCCGTGTATGGAAGCGGACCGGAGAAGCTCACGCTTGCGACGGGGAGTCCAGGGGAGTTGGGATTGGTCAAAGTCCTGGCGGACCACTTCAACCGGAAATCGGGGACGAGCATTTGCTGGCGCAAGGCGGGTTCGGGTAAGTCATTGAAGCTCCTCAAAGCTAAGAAGGCGGACGTGATCATGGTTCACGCACCGGCTGCGGAGAAGAAAGCCGTGAAAGAGGGGTGGGCGGTGAAGCGAACACTGATCGGATCAAACGAGTTCTATGTCGTGGGTCCAAAGAATGACCCAGCGGGCATAGCCAAGGCGAAGACCGTCAGTGAAGCGTACACCAGAATAGCTCGTGCCAAAGCCCTGTTCTTCTCCCGGGGCGACAACTCCGGTACGCACAAGAAAGAGATGTTCATCTGGAGCAAGGCCGGGATCAAACCCAAGGGTTCATGGTACGTGGTTACGCACGATTTCATGAGGGCGACCCTGCGACGGGCCAACGCGGAGAAGGGCTATTTTATGACAGATAGCAGCACGTGGGTTGCAGAAAAGAAGAATCTTCCCAATCTGAAGGTCCTGTTCAAGGGAGATCCGATTCTTATCAACGTGTACCACGCTCTCTGTCAACCCAAAGGAGCGACTCCAGGCGCAAAACGGGCGGCTCAGTTCGTGGATTTCCTTGGCTCAAAAGTGGGGCAGCGTATCGTGGCCGGATACGGAAAGAGCCAATTCGCGGAAAGCCTCTATAACGACGCGGCCTATGCGAAGAAGTACGAGCACTGAGAAAACGCGGGAGGGAGGAAGAAAAGGCTCATGAAGAAGTCCATTCTTATTCTTGTTGGAGTCGCCTTGCTGCTGGCTTTCGCAGTCGGCGTTCACGCGGAGACACGGTTACGTATGAGCACGACCACGAGCACCCAGAACTCGGGTCTCCTCGACGTGTTGCTGCCGCCCTTTGAAAAGGAGAACAACTGCAAGGTGGATGTCATCGCCGTAGGGACGGGAAAGGCCCTCAAACTGGGGTCAAGGGGTGACGTGGACGTCGTCTTCGTGCACGCGCGCAAGGCCGAGGACAAGTTCGTTGCCGATGGTTTCGGCGTCGATCGCAAGGACGTGATGCACAACGATTTCGTGATCCTCGGTCCTAAGTCCGACCCTGATGGGCTGAAGAAGGCCAAGACCGCCGTTGAAGCCTTCAAACTGTTGGCACAGGGAAAGGCGGACTTCATTTCCCGGGGAGATGATTCAGGCACCAACAAGAAGGAAAAGCAGTTGTGGAAGGCCGCAGGCATAACGCCCAAGGGAAAATGGTACATCGAGGCAGGACAGGGCATGGGCGCGGTGCTCATGATGGCCTTCAACAAGAAGGCTTACACACTTGCCGACCGAGGGACGTACATAGCGTATGAGGACAAGATTGATCTCGTCATCCTCTTTGAGGGAGACAAGGCTTTGTACAACCCCTACGGGATCATCGCGGTGAACCCGAAGAAATTCCCGAAGGTCAACTTCAAGCTTGCAAAGAAGTTCATCGACTACGTGACAGGACCGGAAGGTCAAAAGATCATCGGCAACTACAAGAAGAAGGGGAAACAATTGTTCTTCCCGGATGCGATCAAATAGGGCTCTGGGATCGTTCCTTGGCCTGCTGAAGCCAAGGAAGCCCTGGAAATGGGAGTGACGCGCCGTCGTCTTTGAGGGAGGATCACAGATGGGTTTCTTTGCGGATTCGTTTCGAGCCGCGCTCGGTTTGATCGTGGCGCTCGATCCGGAAACATACTTCATCGTGTGGACCTCCCTGCGCGTGTCTCTCGTTGCCACCTGTTTGGCAGCGCTTGCGGGAATGCCGATCGGGCTCCTGATAGCTCTGAAAAACTTCCGGGGAAAAGCCGGGGTGCTGGTGATCTTCAACACCCTGATGGCGCTTCCCACGGTGGTGGTCGGGCTCATATTCTACGGCCTTCTCAGCCGTCAGGGCCCTTTAGGCGACCTGGGGCTGCTCTACACGCCGACAGGGATTTCGTTAGGGTTGGCTGCACTGGCGACTCCCATTGTGGTCACCCTGATGATTTCTGCGATCCAGGGGCTTGATCCCCGGCTCTTTCTTACCTGCAAAGCTCTCGGAGCTACGTGGAGTCAGCAGGCATGGACGATCGTCAAGGAGGCACGATTCGGCGTGATTGCGGCGGTTGTCGTCGCATTCGGAAGGGTGATTGCGGAAGTCGGGATTGCCATGATGCTCGGGGGAAACATCAGAGGCTTCACCAGGACCATGACTACGGCCATCGCCCTGGAGACGAGCAAAGGAGAATTCGCCCTGGGGCTGGCGCTCGGAATGATCCTGCTCGCTGTGGCTTTCGGCGTGAACATGGCACTCACCTTGCTGCAGAGGAGGGACGCGTGACGGGCATCTGTTTCCCCAACGATGTCAGGTAGGAACGCCGAAGGCGTTGTGTCCTTGATGGGTGGGGGCCGAATTACCATGATGACAAGGGGGTTGGAAGACAAGACAGGGCTTTTCTGCCAGCGAGTTTGACCGTGGCATGCAAGAAAGCCGTGGTCGAAATCCGATCAGGACATCATTCGGTCTGACTGAACACAAGAACCGGCTCCTCTGTGGCCACCGTATTGTTGCGGAGGGGAAGGTGGCCCGGTACGGAAGCGAGCCTCAGGGTGAGGGGAGCGCGACGGGCCGGAGAGTCACTGCATTTCTTGCCAAGTGCATGTTCGATAAGGAGGAATCATGAAAAGGTTGGTAGGGTTGTCGTTACTCTGCCTCTTTCTGGTTTCCGTGGCAGGGGCGGCCTCTGCATGGGAATTCAAGATGAGGGGCGCGTTCACCTGGGAATACGACTACGCGTCCCAGTACTCATCCGCGGGCTTCTTTGGGCCCCATGATTTTGACGGGAGCCCCGGCGGGACGTCCCAGCGGCTCAACTTCTGGCCCGGCTTTCAGTTCGGCAACAGGACCGTCTCGGGTCATGACGCCTCGTACAACAGCCAGTACGCGGACCTGTACCCTACGGTACGACTGAACAAGGCCGTAACCATGTCGGGTTGCTACCACATCGGCGCGTGGGGCATGGATGGGGACGCTGTCGGTGATCCCGGTCGTCCGTTGCCCTTTCTGATGCAATCGGAATACTACAACTATAGGCTCGGTGGTGTGCAGCAGTCGTTCTCACCAGGTTATTGGTACTGGTTCCGGTTGCGAGCCAAGCTCCCCTGGGGTACGCTGACCGTGGGCAAGAGGCCCTCCCGTTTCGGCCTGGGCATGCTGTGGAACGGTGACGAGCTGGCGTCTTCCGAGTCAGTGGTCCTGGGCGTTAATTATGGGCCCATGAGATTCGGTCTCTCGTTCTACCCGTCAAGGAGCGACAACGAGTATTACAACTTCTTCGACAACTCCGCCATCCGGGGACCCCAGATCGCCGCTGCAGTGCATTACATTTCCGGCAGCTTCATGATGGGCACCCAGCATACCTGGGTGAAACGCCACCGGGGCGCGGAAGGTACGATAGGCGCCCGCGGCACCACGCGTGACAGAGAAGATTGGTACTGGGGGGTCTATGCCAAGTACTTCACCGGTCGCTTCTTTTTCAATACGGAATACGATCAGTTCAATCGGAGAGATCTGTTCCTGGGCGTAGGGCCTGGGACGAGGGCCTATTTCGATAACGAATTCGAATCTTTTGTGGTGGAATCGGGACTTGTTTTCGGTCCTGCCAAGTTGAGCCTGCTCTGGGCCAGGGTGACGGGCATAGACAGGCGCCCGGGATACGGCCGCGGGGGCACCGCGGGAATATTCAAGAACAACATCCTCCCCAGCGGGAACCTCGGCAATAGTCTGATGTTCCAGCCCTACAGCTATCTGATGGTTTACAGTTACGGCCTGGGACTCGGCCCCGGAGCCAACGCCGGGCGAGGAATTCCGGGCGATCCTACGAACTTCAACGCACGCACCAGAAACGGACAGGTTATGAGCGCGTCGGTCTGGGGAGCAAGACTTGACTACGCGGTGGCCTGTAACCTGAACGTTTACGGAAGCTTCTTCTACGCGATCAGGCCGGAAAAGGGGTACGGCTGGGGCTTCCTGAGCCCGACTCCGGCGCCGGCGGGCGTGGCCACCGCAGGCACAATAAGATACCGGCTTGGGGGCGCCGCTGGCGCGGCGGCGGCGCGGCTAGCACCGGCAATACCTGATGATTACCTGGGCTGGGAAGCGGACATAGGCGTAGACTGGCAGCTCCTGGAGAACTACCGTATAGCCGTTATCATCGCGTACTGGCAGCCAGGAGACTGGTTCAAGTTTGCCTGTGTCGACACGGCCAATCCCGGCTGGACCGCGCCGGGTCCGGGCAACCTCTGGGGTATTAACCCTGACCGCGGGATTGACCCGGTCTGCGGTTTCAACTTCGTGCTGAAAGGAGAATTCTGAGGCAGGCATTATTGGGGGGGGATACAAGAGGCAGCCGGATCGATCCGTGTGCCTCAAGCGGAGGGTGTGACGGTGCCTCCGGCAGTGCGATATGAGCCTGGGTCAAGTTGCATTCGCGGGTTCGGGAGGTGGCCGCCGGATCACGGGTTTTGCTTGCGCGTCGTCTCGTCTATTCGGGATGGTGCAAGCCATCTGCGATCTCTTCCCCGGGGCGCACTCGGGGACGGGCACTGATCACGGTCGTCAGCATCGTCATCTTCCTCCCTTCGAGTCTCTGAGGCCGTCTGGCAGTTCGGGGTGGGTTCTTTACCTGGGAATCCCCTGGCGGCCATCGGAGGGGCAAGGATGGAGTTCTGTTCTTCGTGAGGAGGTTGCGTGAAAGGCGCCGACGGGAAAGTACGAATATGCTGTGTGGGGTACCTGGCAGTGGTATCGGCCTGTGCTTGCCGCATCGGCCTCATATAAAACAGAAACGCCCGACGAAGCCGGGAGGTTTCTGTTTTATATGAGTGGTCGGTAGCTGCCCGGACTCGAATTTTTTCAGCGCTTCATGAAGAAGGGCTTGTACCAAGTTGCGATCAGATAGGTACTGAATATTGCTCACCATTGAAGAACTCGTC
>CAZCDS010000025.1:0-85789 GCA_964497585.1 uncultured Syntrophaceae bacterium | reverse complement strand
TTCAAAATTCCGACTGCTTATAGCAGAAATGTCAGATGAAGTCTTAACTAAAACATCAAACGAGATTCGCGCATACTGTACTCTCATCCGCTCGCAAACTGTTAGGCGAAAGCCTTCCTGGGTCAGCGGATTTTCCTAATGATTGCCATAGCAGTGTCGTGCATCAGCTTGGATATGTTGCTTAAGGCTTGTATAAGTTGTTGTTGTTTCTGCAACATGTCCTGAATGTCCACACGGCCCAGCTGCGCATCATCACCGACTCCTGAGGTTCTCCTGAGTTGAGACGCGCCAAGCGGTTTGCCGGATTGGGACATACGTTTGATCTTTCCCCGGCCAGGCTTGGGTTGGATTTGTTTTCGCATCTCGGAAGCCAGGCGACCTATGTGATTTTCAATCGTTCCCAGGGTGCCGCACATCTTGTGCAGAATCTTCACGGCCTCAGGCCTATCCCTCCTATTCTTGGCCTGCGCCAGGGCCTTGACAGAGCCGGTCAACGCCTTGACCCTTCTTGCCATTTCTCGAGCGCTGCGGCATCTGGGGCAGGCTTCTTCCACCATGCCCACCGTCCGTGAGAGAGAACGCAACTGCTTCTCCATCTTGCCTAGGGGAATGGGGAGTTCCCGCGCTGAAGGCTTGGCCGCCGCCTTGAGTCGTCGTGGTCTTGCACCGTTCATTGCCAGGTTGGTTCTCGTCAGATCGGCGCGGGGAGCCTTTGCCTCTTTCTCGAGAAGAGTGAAGTCTCCGTTGAGTCGAGGGGCAAGATCATTCGCTCCAAAGGCTGTCAGAGAGATCGTGACGAAAGGAATTACCAGGAACCAACGCGCTGCATAACCTGAAAGTCTGCTCAATCTCGTTGAAATTGTCATGGGTTGCCTTCCTTCTGATGAATTGTTCTTTGGTAACCAGTACCGTGTCCTGCATGAAAACGGTATAGGAACATAATGGAGTGATCTTGCCAGGGACGTAGCACGGCAAGTCCATATGCGCCGATTTCAATGCAGAAAACACTTAGGGTTGCTCACCAGCCTCCTGGAAATAAGCCACAAGGCCGCAACAAAGCCGAAATTAACCAAAACCAGGGGGATGGCCATCAAACGATTAGGACCCGGGACTGACCGTTAGCTTAAGCGTCTTTGTCACTTTTCCATCCGTAGCAGTTATGGTAACTGTTTTACTGTTCGGAACCCGCATTGTTTCAATATGGAAAAAACCCCAATCCGGCGTGTTTCCAGTTCCTGGAACAGTCACGGTTGCAGGCACACGGGCAACTGTGGGATCGCTGCTAGAGAGATTGATATCGATGGCACCCACCTCGCTCACTTTGCTCAGCCAGACAGAGGCTCTTATCGTGCTCCCGCCGGTTATGGAAGGGAAGTCGCTGTGTATGCCCGACAGCGGCGGAGGGAGAGCGAAACGAATCACCGTGCTGACTCCTCTTGCAGTAATCCATACGCCCCCTTCTTTTGAAACCGGTGTCGTTATCGCCTCAAAAGCGGCAAATCTCTTTGGGTGAGGAACCGTGAAGGTACTTGGAATCGACACAGCCTTCAGCATTTCAGCATCATTGGAGCCTTTAGAAAGGTTCACGGTGAACCCGGCCTTTGGAGGCATGTAGTTGAGGTTCACATAGACTGGAACTGTCGCCCCGTTTCGGCCGTCTGCAGGAGGAGGATGGAGGTCAGGTTCGCCCGGACGGTATGTGGTTAGAGCGGTGACCCCCACAACCGGCCAAAGGGAGACGTGGTTATACGCGTAGCCGTTGCCCCATGCGTGTATCCCGTATCCGTAATGTTTATCCACTTCTTTGGTCGTGATCGTAAAGGAACCTTCTCTTTGACCGGCAGGAATGAGGAGATTCTCGGGCGCCACCTTCAGCAAATGTGGTGGACTGTCCGAATCGACATCTCTTTCCAAACGAACCGTGAAACCACCTGGAGGTGCTTCTTTGTCCAGCGTAACAGTGCCTGTCATGCTTTGCCCTCCTACAATGGTATCTGAGGGGAGAGTGACACTGGCGACTTTTGCACATCTGATATTCAGGCGCGCCGTCTGGTGCGGGCCTCGATAGCGCGCTTCTATGACGGCGGTCACATCCATTGTGAACGAAGGATTGGTGGCGATTGCAAAAGTCTTTTCCTTCTGGCCTGCTGGCACCACGATCTTATCCGGAATGGATTGGATGGAGGACGGAAACCCTGGAACGGCAATTCCCACTTCAGCCCCACCGGCCGGCGCAGGACATCCTAGTTCAATGGTCCCGATTGCCTCTCCCCCAGCATTCACGCTATTCGGATTGACGGTAAACGTATACGAATTACAGGGATCAGATGGGGGCGGTTGGATGTCCGTGACGCGTACTGAGGGGGCCATGAGTTTACCTTTGTAATCAAGAGTAACTGCATAGCCTTGAGTAGCGGGCGTGGATTGCCGCGATCCGTTGGTCGTCAGACTGACGCTTGCTCTGCGCTTCCCCGCCGGGACAGTGGCTCGTTCCGGCAGCCGCTCCCATAGATCATAGCGGTCCCGCGCGATTTCTATGATTTCTCCGGAATCCTTGGCCGGATGGTCAAGGACGATGGTCAGGGTGGTCGATTCACCGCTCTTTATTTCGCTCGGGGTAAAAAAGGCGCTTTCAATCTTGGTGGGATCTGCACTTGTGCCTGCATCGAAGAGTGGGCGCCAAATCATGTTCACTTGAGGGACTACCATCAACTCTGCATTGGAATTCGCAAGTTGCAGTTGGTAGGCGCCGGCTTGCGCTTTTGCCTTCACTCTTATGATGAGCTCCAATGATTTCTTTGATTTCGATCTAATTCTAACGTCTATGTCTTTCGCAGGCTTGTTGTCCAATATCACCCGCGCTCGTACAAATTGATCCAAATTCTTCCCCTTGAGCACTATCTTTGAAGTCTTGCCGACCTTGAGATGCAAATCTCGAATATTGGAGGAACTGACAACCGGCTTCTTGCCTACGCCGGGTCTTCCCGGTTTCATAGGTTGACGGCCTGGTTTCTGTCCAATCGGAGGGCGGGCCAACCCAGGCTTGAGCTGTTTTTTCATCTCGGATGCCAGAAGTTTGACTGGCCTTTTCATCCTGACAAGAGTCGCGGACATACCACGCAGGATCTTCTCTGCACGGCGCTTGTCTCCCACCTTTTTCGCCTGCACGAGGGCGTCGACGGAGACGTCCAGGTCTTTGATATTCCTCGTCAGTTGTCGGGGAGCTTTGCAGGGGCGGCATGTCTTTGCCGCCTCGGACACGGTTCGAGACAGGGAATTGACCTGCTTGTGCATCTTGCCGACGGAAAGGGGGAGTTCACGCTTTCGTGGCTTGACCGTCGGTCTGGCCATTTGGGGTTTTGTTCCCGGTCTGGCCATTCGCGGCTTGACTTCGCGTCCACGGCTTCGAGGCGGTTTGACCCGTGGACCCGATTTTGCCAGACTCCTCTGGGCAGCCTTGATCTCCGCTCTGAGAGAGGCCATGTCCCTGTCGAGGGAAGATACGATGTCATGAGCTGCGAAGGCTGCAGCCGGGATCACCACGAAGACGATCAGTAGCGACCACAACCCCACCAACATCACACTGCTCCTGAACCTGTCCGGATTTTTCATGATTCACCCCCCGGTGTTGATGTGTCGTTCTCTCCCGCTATCTAAGTCATTCGTGAACACCCCCGGAAATTTGACAAGGAATCTGAAAATAACATCTTCGCGAGGAGTAGCAGAAAGAAGCAACCGGAAGACAGCCTCGGGACGGCCCGGTGCCTGTGCGGCCATGCCCCTGTTGAGAAAGAGGAGTGCGACCTGGGGTAAGGGCGATTCGGCACAGGCGCCGGGTGCATGCGTCGAGTATGCGTGACCGCCTCGTACTGATTGAGCGGAGGCCGGAGACGAGTCAAGAGCACTTGACTCTTACGCCTACCGCTGAAGGACAAGGACTGCCTGAGTTCAGCCCAATATGTTGAATTCATGAACGAAGTCACCACCCGCCTTTCCATCACCGTCGCCGTCTATAAGAACGCCAGTGGAACCTTTTATGGCTCCTGACCCCTTGTCAGTCCCGATTAGAGTGATAGTTACGCGCGTATCTCCCACTCCTGTGGGATAGCGTCCACTGGGACGGAAAGTCACTGTCTTTCTGTCGGACAGAACCTCAACGCTTCCTGCTACTCTCGTCCTATTGCCGTTAGGATAGGCTTCGACTATGACCGTGTTTGCTGTAACGGTAGACTGGTCGAGAGGCCAGTTAAACCTCACCGAAATAGGGGAATCCCAATTATGTGCAAATACATAGTCATCAGGAGATATTTGCGTCACTCTCGGAATTCCTCGTAGGTCCGGTATTGGCCTCTTCTCAAGTTTGTACTGCTGGGGGTAAGGTCCTATATCGTGGGACTTCTTGAGTTTCAGCTTCATCGCATCCAGTTTCTTGACATCAGCCGCGAGGAGCTTCGACTGTTTTTTCATGCTGTTCAAGGTCGAGGATATCTCTCTGAGCGCCTTCTCCGCTCCGGCCTTGTCTCCCCGTTTCTTCGCCTTGGCAAGTTCTCTCAGGGCCCTGTCCAGGCTCCTGAGACTCCCGGCCAATTGCCGATTACTCGGGGCCTTCCGGTACTTTTTTCTGGACTCTGAGATAGTGCGGGAGAGCGAAACCGACATCTTCTGCATCTTGCCAACGGAAACGGGCAGGTCGATCTTTGAAGGCTTTACCGAAGGCTTGACAACCGCTGGCTTGGCATGCGGCGGCTTTGAACGCGCACCGCGGGGCCCAGGCCTTGACGGCTTCCCCGGCATCATGGGTGGTTTGAATCTTGAGAGTTGAGCCTCGGCCCTCTTCACCTCCGCCTGGAGTGCTTCAATGGCCTTGTTCAGACTCGGCAAAAGATCGTCAGTTCCAGGGGCTGCTCCAGGTATCCCCAAGAAGGCCACCAAGAGCAGCACGAGGCCGGCAGTCGCGATGGATATCCCGTACCTGTTCATAGCTTTCATCGTCATCCCCCCTTTTTTGAAGCGTGAGAGCGCAGTGTTGCTCAGGATATTCCCCCGAAAAGCCCACGTGGCAATCTATGGGGCTTTTCGCATTCACCGATCTTCTATGGCTCTCTTCGAACTCGCGCAGACCACTTTCTGACCATTTCACACGGTAGGTGATTCACCTCCTGCGCTAAAGTCTCCCCCTTTCCCTCTATCCAGGTCATTCGCGACCAACCCGGAAATCTGACAAGGAATCTGAAAAGAACGTGTGCCCTTGCAGGTCCAACCAGGCCAACGGGCGTAGGAAGACGACCCCCCGATCCGGGCCTTGGCTCCTTCGATGGCCTCTGGAAACCTGTCAGGCTTTGCGCCCATTCTCCGCGACGGTATTTCCGAGCTACGGTGACAAGTGTGCGTTGGTTACGTGCGTGCTGCAGGTTGCTGTCACCGGATCTTTCTCGGGCTCGACCGACCCGGCCTGAGTTTCTTTGCTCCTGGTTTCGCGGGTTCTGACAACTCCTTTGCCAGTGTCCGTGCTTCCTTCTTCATCCTTCGCAGAATAGCGGACATCTTGCCAAGCGTCTTCTGAGCACTCTTTCGCTGCTGGCGTACTCGTTCCTGGGCCTGTGCGACGCTCTGCACAGACTTGGCCAGTTTGTCGGCCATGTCCTTCAGTCTTTTCGAGGACGCGCAGCCCTGGCACATCTTCGCAGCCTCGGTCGCTGTTTGGGATAGCGAACTCACCGCCTCCTGCATATGTTCGGGGGAGGCCCCGAAGCATTCGGGCTTCATAGGACTTGAGAGCTGGGCCTGGGCCGTGGTGACTTCCTGGCTGAGAGCGGTCGCCTGCTTTGCGAGGCTCCGTGCAAGGTCACCAGTTCCATTAACCGTTACGGGAACTGCCAAAAAGGCAATCATTGCTAACAAAAGACCTGTCGCGACCATGACTCTTCCGAGACTCCACAGCCTGAACATAGTACACCCCCTCTTGCGAAGTATCTCTCTTTAATGGTTGATGAAATGATGCTCCGGGAACCGCTCAACAGACCAACGACGGGCCAACAGGGAGGAAAAGATGAAGGATCCGGAGCCTTTCGACAGGAGCGATTCTACGAGGTTCAATCACATGGGCGCCGGCAATAGCGTCCGCTGCCGCATCAAAGCGAATAATCCCCCCGGACGACGGAACCCATACGCTGGCGTCCGGTTGCTGTTCGTATCGATATTTCAGTTGGTTGTGCCAATTCGTTTTTTTTATGATATCTGAGATCCTAGGGCATGTCAACACGTTGGCTTCAGGAATTTTCAAGGAAAATCGAGTCGCCGGCAGTCAGAGCTCAGACCATGAACGGGGCGATTTCGATCGTGAGTGTGGTCCAATGGCGGCAATGCTATCTGCCTAAGAATCGTTGCTGGGGGTAACCCGCAATTGAGAAGCGTTGGGTCCTGTTCTCACAAGCAGAAGAGGAACAGATTTCCTCTCATAGGGCTGAACCAAGTCACTGGAGAGACTATGTACAACACCGGCCCACCCGAGCCTAACATCCCGAGGTAAGTGATAGGCAAATGGAGTTTGGGAGATGGGTCCGATAGAGGCCTCTCATAAGATTGCATTTCCTTGCAAGCATAGGCCCTGGTGCACCTTTCGTGAATTTCCGGGTCACGTTAAAGGGGAGCTGGACGTCAAGGCCGCCAAGCTGCCAGCTGACGGGCGTATCCCCGCTTTTTTCATTGACATCCACCCCGTATGCGCTAGGTTTTTCTCAACATGCCAATGAACGACATCGGGGGGTAAACATGAAGAGGCTTTCCTGGATTTTGGTTGCGGCCGTAATCGTCATCACTCCTCAGCTTTGTTTCGGTTTGACTTTCTCGAGTGAATGGATCGAGAGAGTGGAAAGAAAAGTTGACCAACTCTATGTCAAAATGGATCGGCTGGAGAAGAAGATAGACCTTCTCACCAAGATGTTGCACGAACTCGACAAGAAGATGGACAGGGCTGACAAGAAGTTGGACCGGTTCAACAGCGGCGATGACAAGGTCGACATACGAGGCCAGCAGCTTCGGTTCCGACGGCAAAGATGACCGCTCCCCAGGCTCGGTGACTCTGTCTTGTCGTTAGTGTCGCGCATTTCGGCCTTGGGTAGCTGCTTAACAGATCGCAGGGATGCCGACAGCGGAGTCCTCGCATAAGTCCCCCGGACGTCACTACGCCCGGCTCACCCACAGAGCCAAAGAGCCCTGATCTTCGCAAAGCCTCTGAAGTGGTTCCTCTGGTAATTGTTTGTCGGTTGACGGTAAGAAGAGATGGATCTGCATCCCGGACGGCAAATTAAGTAACATCAGTCGGAAAACCCCACGTCAACCGCACGTGATTGGCTCCGTCTGATATTCGAACGGCGCCTCCCTCTACGGCCCGGTCTGCAGGCCACCTGTCTTTCCCTGCCAACCCAATTTCCGATCATCAACCTCTACCGAGCGGAACGAATTTCAGGCGCTTCTGTAAGGCTGCTCCAGAGCACATGCTCCATAATTGTCATTGTCATTGACATTGTGCATGGTGTTTGATAATATGCAATAATTGAGGTTAATGGGGGTAGATTGCAGGGGAATCATGTTTCTTCGCCTGGGCAAATCACTGATTCCAGGGTTAGCGGCGTGGTGTGGAGTCGTAGCCTTGGTGGTTCTTCCCGCCGATCCGGTTCCCGCGTGGGAGATCTCGGTCGAAGGCGAATTCGAACATCGGTACCAGTATCTTGCCAGGACTGGCTCGAACGACCTCTTCGGAATGGTTGATCTGCAAGAATCCCAGGCCTTCCCGTTGGGGCGTCAGTTTCAAACCACAAATTTTCCCAAGGCGGACAACTTCATCGGATGCGCCGGTCCAAGCTGCTACGGCACCGGCTGGACAGCCACCATTCCAGCCAAAACGGCCACTGCCGCGGGCTGGCGGGTAACCAGAGGCGGCTATTCGCGTACCGGTTCTGACTTCACGATCGATCAGTCCCGATTGACAATGAAGACGACGATAAGACCGTCGAGAGCCATCAAGGCGTACTTCGTCTATAACCTGGGGGGAAACCGCAACAGATTCACTGAGTATGACAATCCTGCTCTGGTGCATGCCATCCGGATTCCGGTTTCCGCAGCTCCCGTCAAGGGGCCGCCGATTGGTTATTGGCAAGTTACCGACGCCCGTGTTAAAGACGGCGTTGGTACGCCGCCCTTTTCACGCTATTATACGCACGAGAACAGAGGGGGGCCGGCAGAAGAACACGGCGACCCGAATGTAACCACGGCGATTGGCTGTATTGAGGGATTCGAGGGAGCGGTCGACCTCCCGTGGGGTAAGGTATCCCTCGGCGCCAAGTCATTTCCCTGGGGAACCGGGGCCACCTTTGGACCGAATACTCGTTTGGAGACATTTTCACTGCAAAGGCCAGGTGGGCCCTTGCTCTTAACCTGGCAGTTTTGGCCGGGTCACGGTTTTGGCCAGACGGTTCCCTCAATCCCGGCGAATCCGCTTCCGGTGGAGCCAGTAAAGCCGCAGCTTCTCCAGTTCTGGGACATCAGGTATCGCAACGGTTTCCTGGACCTGGGAATTGCCACATACTGGCAGAGGTCGCACTTCAATCGGGAAGACCTAGAGTCCGGCGGATTTCCGGAGCAAGTCAGGGCTCTAGACCAGAACATCATCTTCAACACACTCTACGCCCGGTATTTCACGGGCCGCTTCTTGTTCGCCACAGAATATAGCTGGTTCATGGCAGACAATTATTTTCATGGGGTGGCTCCGCTCTACCAGGAGGGTTACCACTGGTTCCTGGAAATCGCCTTTGTTACAGGTCCCGCAAGGCTTTCACTCATGTACGCGTTGGCATCCGGCCCCGTGTTGAACAACGGTAATCCAACGAAAAGCTACGAGCCCTTTCCGATAAACTGTCAGGCCCTGGAATCCTATCAATGGCTCATGTTCAAGGTTTTCGGCGGCGGCAACCAAGCCTTCGGCGGTTTCTTTATGCCCAGTGACGGTAATGGGATGTTGGCCGACGGCGAGGCGTTCGGCGTGCGGCTCGATTACGCCATTGCCAGCAATCTGAACCTTTGGGCCAGCTACATGAGAGCTCGGAGGCTGGAGTGCGCCGGGAATTATATAGGAGCGATCATTGAGACGGACAGCGAGACGCGCCCAGGAACTCTCCTGAACCCCGGTCCTGATATCCCTAATCCGGGCCCTCCGTTTTTTGGTGACGCCAACGGTTATCCGTGGCGTAGTCCCTACGCAGACAACGATGAAATCGGCTGGGAGATCAATGTCGGACTGCACTGGCAATTACTGGAGGGATATTTCCTCAAACTCCACTACGCATTTTGGCAACCCGGCCACTGGTTCGATTGGGCGTATCAGGCAATTACTCTGCGTGGCAGAGAGCCACGAGTAACGAGGGATGGCGTCTTGACGACTCGCGATCCAATCCAGAGTTTTGAGTGGAGCCTCGTGTCGGAGTTCTGAAAAGGGCAGTTGCTCTTTGAGGAAAACGTGTTGAAACCTAGGGAGCCGCGGATATGAGTATGAGACGGACTATTATGTTGTTGTCGGTTCTTGTCCTGGCGGCTGTCTCAAATCCGGTCCCTGGGTTGTGTTACGGTGATGCACAGATAATTGACAAGAAGGTGTTCGTTCAACGTCCAACCCCGACTACCATTCGCATCGTGGTTGTAGGAACTCTGAAAAATGTCGGCGATGAGAATGTCAGGTGCATTGTCGTGGGAGGACTCTGTGCGAATTACTTGGATAAGAAAAGATGGGAGGATCTGGGAGGGAACTCCCGAGTTCCGGTTTCTGCGTCCACTTCCGAGCAGACTTTTAGAATTAAGGGCCTTCCGCCCGGAGGCAAGACCACCTTCAAGGTCTCTTGCGAAATCTACGCCCCGCGCTATCTCATAATCCGCGAAGCGTATCCTGTTGAGTTAGAAGTCAAAACAATGGTTTTGGACGACTGCCCGTGGCTTGAGTAGTCCCCACTGGTAGTGTCAAGTTCCATTAGTTGGTTTGGGTCAATCGCCCAGTCTCTTGCGGGGTATGTCCAGTCAGATGGATGCGCCCGTTCGGCGTTTTATTCTTTCACGTAGAACACGATCTGGCTTATCGGCTCCCTTCGTGACTTCCAAACCCCACCTTGACTGCGTAACGACGGCCCATTGGGATGAACCAAAAAAGGGCGACCCCGGGTGGGGCCGCCCTCTAAGCCGCGTCTGGATTCATCTACACGTGTTCGGTATGGTCGGACTTGATCCCGTAACCGAACACGATCGCCTTAAAGTTCTCTCCCACGGTCTCGCCTGTGGTGGCCAGATACAAGTGAGCCACCAGGAATGCTGCGAAAAGCGCACCGAGGAGATAGTGGATGATAGCTAGCACCGTCATGCCGCCGATCGCGGCGATCACTCCCTTGAAGGTCTCGGGATACATATAGATAATTCCCGAGATGAGCAGGAGCGGGAAGAGCAGCACCTGGAACTGCAAGTAAGCAATCTTCTGCAGCGGGTTGAACTTGTTGTCCTCAGTTGGCGCATAGGGATGAGGCTCGTGCTTGAAGATCCCGACGGCATAGAACTTGGCCTGCGTCACCATGCCCGCAGGAATCTCTCCCTTTCTCGGAATATAGTGCTTGATCCTCCCCGTGCCCAGATTGTAGACGAGCCAAACGAGGAACGCGATCAGAGCCGCTATCCCAAACCAATTGTGCCACCCCACTGCCCAGTCAAACCAACCGGGGAAGGTCTCCGGCCAGTGCATGACGATTCCGGTGATGATCAACATCACGATGCAGGCGGCCTGGACCCAATGCCAGAGCCGCTCGATCAGCGGGTGAAGCAGGATCTTCTCTTCGGGCAGTCCGATGGGGCCCTTGCGTCTCATCAGGACCCTCAGACCTCCGTGGAACACCGGCAGGGCCAGCGGACCCAATACTGCAAGGATCACGATCAAGTCCAGCAGCGGAATCCTGTTGGCCCCGATCACGTATCCAAACTTCTTCCTGACAGCCTCGTTGATGAACCGGGCCTGGAAGATGTACGCCAAGAACGGCTTGGAAGGCTCTTTCTTTTCCGCGAGCACCGTGGCCTTGGAGTGACATCTGTCGCACTGAACGGCCTTGACTGTGGTCATGTTGTGGACGCCAGGCTCTTTGCCCTGGTGGCAAATCATGCAGCCGAGGGAATTGATGTGGAGCTTGGCTTCGTACAGATGCTTGTGAGCGGCCACGGTATCGAGACCGTAGCTCTTGTGGCATTCCACGCAGGTCTTCATCCTCCATTGTGCCACGTACGCGTCCATGCTCTTGCCGTAATGAACGTCATGACATCCGATGCAGGAGGGGGCTTTTTTCCCCGCCTTCTTACCGTGGACGCTGGCCGCGATGGTCTCGGCAGAGTCCTCATGACATTCCGCGCACTTGACGAGGAGGAGGCGTTGTTTATGTGGGAGTTCCTTGATGCCCTGGTGGCACTCGACGCATGCGGTGTCCGCGTGAACACCTGCCTCGAATTTCTTTACATCCATGGACAGGCTCAACGTGCCAAAAACGAAAGGCGGCTTGACTATGGGCGGCAGAGGCTTCTCACCCACTTCTACGTTGTCGAGCTTTTCCTCTTTTGACCACTTGAGAATTTCCGGATTGTGGCATTCGATACAGCTCTTGTTGGTCAGTTCCTCAGATTCCTCTTCTGCGGCCTCTTCCTTTTCTTCTTTTGCAGGCTCGGCTTTTTCTACGCTTTCAACCTTCGGCCCAGCAGTCTGTTCCTTTGCCTTTTGCTTTGGAACCTTCTCTTGCGCGGCTTCAGGTTTGGGCTCTCCGGCCTTGGTAGGGGCCCCCTGGGCTTCGGGCTTCTTCTCGGCCGGTTTGGCGGTGCTTTCAGATCCCGGAGCCGCGGTCTTGGCAGGCTCCGCCTTGGCAGGGGCCCCCTGGGCTTCGGGCTTCGTCTCGGCCGGTTTGGTGGCGCTTTCAGATCCCGGAGCCGCGGTCTTGGCAGGCTCCGCCTTGGCAGGGGCTTTCTCCTGAGCCATGACCGGCAGAGAAATATGCCCCGAGGCAAGCAGCAGTCCTGCGACCGTGAGGATGAAAAGGCCCATCCACACCCCCAGCCGCAAAACGGAGCTTCTCCTTTTCATCGACAACTCCTTTCCCTGAGCGAGGCATCGCACGTAACGTTCCATATTTTCTTATAAAAGCCGTTACTTGGAAAAAAAGAAGGGCTCTTATTAATACCCCGTGAGTCCGGCCGTGGTCAAGAGTAAAGTCCGACAATGAAAAAGCCCCCTCCGCGGGCGAGGGGGCTTGAAAGCCGAGTCTTAGCTCTGACTGTGCGTCGGACTATTCTTTACTTCTTTTTCTTGGGATGGCACTTACTGCAGGAAGTGGGGCCGGTCTTCTTCTTTTCCTTCTTGAACTTCTTGTGGCACTTGATGCACCGGTTGTGAAACGCCTTCTCCAGCTTTATGACTTTCCCTTCTTTCTTGAGCTTGTGGCAGGCGCCGCACTTCTTGACTTCCTGGCCCTCCTTCCAGACGTTCTTGCCGTCCTTGTATTCATGATGGCACACGGTGCACTTGAGTTCCTTGTGCTTCACATGAGGGAATACGACGGGACTTTTTTTGTATTTCTTAAAAACGTCGGACTTGATGACCAGATCCTTCTCAGGCATCTTCGTCGCAGCGTACGCCAAGGTGAAGGCTGCTGCGAGGGCGATACCCAGCACGAGGGCAAGAACGACTCTTCCATTCAACTTCATAGGAGTCCTCCCCATTTCAACAGAGATTTGTCCGAGCATGCCGAGGATTTCGGCGGAAACCGTCTTGAAACAGCCTTTTTCAATATCACAGGGGGGCGGGGAATTTCAAACCTTTTTTTGGATCTCGACCCCGAGAGCACTCAATTCAGCGAGAACGAGCGCCACCAGATCGTCTATTTTGGCAACCATCGTGGGACTCAATTCGATGTTCATCGGGACGATTTCGTCCGGTTCGATCCCGATGACAACCACCGAAGCGGGGTCTTGATCAATCAACGCACAGAGGTTAAGCGCCTCGATGAGATCGCTGTCGTGCGCGGACTGTTTCATTCTCAGCCCCTTGGGAAGGTCATCTCGTTCCAGCCGGTACGTGTCGCCCGCCTTTCCTTTTCCCAGTACCGCGTCAACAACGATAAGATGATCCGCTTCCTGGATGGTTGGTATGAGCCACAGGCCCTGGGTCCCCCCGTCCACCAGACGAACGTTTTCGGGAAAGCTGAAGCGGCGGTCAAGCTCTTCCACGACGCGCACGCCAATTCCTTCATCCCTGAGTAGGGTGTTGCCCACGCCGAGTACGACGATTCTCTCTTCGTTCATTGTCAGTGTTCAGTTGCCCTTTCCCGCTATCCTCTGCCGAGGCTCGTCAGGCGACTGGGAATCGAGGCCCCGTTCCTTGAGGATCCTGTCGACGTTCCTGCGTACCGTCTTTCGCATTTCGAAGAGGTCCTCGCTCGCGCCACAGGCCGACATATACCATCTAAATCGGGAGGGATTCCGCCTCAATATGCCGAACAATTGTCGCCAGAACTGTCGTCGGTAGCTTGCACGGATGCCGTGGCGCCACAGCAGCTTGAGAAAGGCCCGCTTTTCCTGACGCCGGCGCCTCGATGTCATGCCCTCTTGCGGGATGTCTTCATCCGGGGGTGACTCTCCTTTGGCGATGGCCATGGCGCGACGGGTGGGCCGCATGTTCAGGTAGTACCGATAGGCTCGTTCCAGACAGCGCGAGGGCTCGTAAAGATATTCCCACGCGGCGGCATATTCCTCCATGATCTCCTTTTCCGGTCGGAGAGGATAATAATTCAGCGAGGAAAAGGTACCGTGGTCGCGGTACGAGACGACATCTCGGAGCCGTCCCTCCCCTTCCAGACGTCGCCACAGCGCGGTGCCGGGAGGAGCCTGGAGCACGCCAAGCATAGCCATAGGGATACGTGTCTTTTCAACAAAGGCTGCGATGCGCTCCCCAGCGCCCTTGGTCTCCCCGTCCAGACCGATGATGAAGCTGCCCAGGACGGTCATGCCGTTCTTGTTGAGGTTCTCGGCGGATTCCACCAGCGGATTCTTGATATTCTGATACTTGTGGCTCGCCTGCAAGACGTTCTCGTCCGGAGACTCTATCCCGATAAAGACATCCCCCACGTTCGCCTCGGTCATGAGGTCGATCATTTCGAGGTCTTGCCCCAGGTTGACTGAGACCTGGGTCATGAAACCAAAGGGTTCTCCTCGGCTTTTGGACCAGGGGGTGAGCGCCTCGAGAAGCGCCTTGGCGTGTCTCCTGCTTCCGATGAAGTTGTCATCGCAGATGAACACGTCTCCCCTCGCACCCAGTCGGTACAGAGACTCCAACTCTGCAATCACCTGTTCGGGGCTTTTGTATCGAGGCTTGCGTCCGAACAGATTGATCACGTCGCAGAATTCACAATCGAAAGGACATCCACGTGAGGTCTGAATCGCAATAGTGTTGTAGTCACTCAGTTCCAGGAGGTCGAAACGGGGGATGGGTGAGGCAGACATCTCCGGCTTCTCATCGCTTTCGATCACGCCGGGCTTCCCGTTTCTCATGGCCTCCAGCAGCATGGGAACGGCGGTCTCTCCCTCCCCCCGCACCACGAAGTCAGCGCCCGCGTCCAGCGGTTCCTCAGGAAGAGCAGTGGGGTAAGGTCCACCAACCACCACGGTTTTTCCCCTTTGTTTCGCTTCCCTGGTCAGGTCCAGCAATCGATCCTTCTGTATGAACATTGACGAGATCAGAACCGTGTCCGCCCATCGCCAGTCTTGTTCGGTCAACGCGCGTGTGTTGAGATCGGCCAACCGCACGTCCCATTCATGCGGCAGCAATGCTGCTACCGTAATAAGCCCAAGAGGGGGACCAAGAGCCTTGCACCCCCGGAGCCGGCATGACTCACTGAAACTCCAAAAGGAGACCGGGAATTCAGGAAATATCAACAGAGCCCTCATGCCTTCATCCCTCTCTGGGTGGAAATCGGGGCCGCGGTTGACTTCACAGCAGACGGGGAATGCGAATCACGATCCTGTCCGATTCCCTCCGCGCCCGCGCGGATCGAGGATCGGAGCTGAATCATGCTGATTCCGAGGCCACAGGAATTGAGATAGGAAACCAAACGGCTCGGCTTTCTCTTACGTATCGAGACCAGTTGCTTCACGAATTGACGGGCCGTCCGGTATCGAACGCAGTACCACCACAGAATCAGTAGCACTCCTCGCACACTGTGCCGAATCAGGCGCAATCGATCAAGTATGCCGGGCCGCTCCCGCGGCGCCCCGGTTTCCGGTTCGAGCCCTTGAGCGCTACGTGTTGGTCGCATATTCAGGTAGTAGCGGTAGCAGCGCGCCAGATAGCGTGAGGGCTCATACAGATAGTCCCACGCGTCCGCGAATTCCCGCCGAATTTCGGATTCAGGCCGGGTCGGGACGAAGTTCAGCCTCCCGCCGGTAGACTGCCCGGAGGTCTTGTCTTCGAGTAACCGCCCTTCGGCTTTCAGTCGATCCCACAACCGCGTGTTGGGGGTCGCCTGAAGGGTGTTCAACATTACCATGGGGATGTTCGTCTCTTGGACAAACGCGCAAATGCGCTCTCCGGCGCCTTTCTGTTCATCGTCGAACCCTATGACAAAGCTTCCCATTATGGAAAGCCCGTTCTCATTGATCGTCCTCATGGAGTCCACAAGCGGATTCCAGATGTTCTGGAACTTGCGGTTGCGCTTGAGCACCTCCTCGTCGGGAGTTTCTATCCCGACGAATACGTGTGAAAAGTTGGCTGCCGTCATCAGGTCGATAATTTCCGGATCCCTGCCAAGATTGACCGATACTTGTGTCCAGAAGTCGAAGGGCTCCCCGTGACGTTTGCTCCACGGTATCAGTATCTCGAGGAGATCCCGAGCGTGCTTCCTGCTTCCGATGAAGTTGTCATCGCTTACAAAGACCGTTCCCCACCATCCGAGCCTGAAAAGTCTCTCCAACTCCTCGATCACCTGATCCGGTGTCTTGTGGCGAGCGCTACGTCCGAAGAGGTTGATGATGTCACAGAATTCGCAGTCAAAGGGACAACCTCTTGCCGTCTGGAGCGCCATGCCCACGTAATCCCGAAAATTGAGGAGATCAAACCGAGGAACCGGGGATCCGGTCATGTCAGGCCGTTCAACCTTCTCAATTACTGCGCCGGCCTCACCTCTTTCAATCGCATCGACGAGCATCGGAATCGTGATCTCGCCCTCTCCCTTGACAAGAAAATCGGAGCCCGCCTCCAGAATCGGATCGGGCGCCGAGGTGGGATAGGGTCCACCCGTCACGACCTTTTTCCCTCTGTCCTTCGCTTCTCGAATGAGGTGAAACAGGGACTCCTGTTGCACGATCATGGCCGTAAGCAGAACGAGGTCGGCCCATTGCCACTCCTCATCGGAGACGGCTCGAACGTTCAAGTCAACGAGGCGGAGCTCCCAGTCGGGGGGCAGAAGAGCGGCGACCGTAAGGAGTCCCAGAGGCGGCAGGAGCGTTTTGCTCAGTCGGCTGCGGCACGTTTCCTTCATTGTCCAATAGGAGGATGAAGGAAACTCAGGATTGATCAATAATGCTTTCATTCACTAGGGCTTTCGAGAGCAACATCTTGATATGGCTGAACAATTACCGATTCACGCCTGTCATCTTCAAAAAGAAGTTATTCTATAGCACGTTTCTCATAATATCAAACGATTCTCCTGTGAACAAAATTCGCCGGACCTCGTGGTTCACCACGAAAAGTTTTGGAAACTCCTGGATCACAGAGTAATTCGGGACATCCGGGCAGAGTCCCTGTGGTTGCCTTAGCCGCGGCTCGAAATCGGGCCCGTGCTTGACTTCACAGGCTGAGGGAGATCCGAATAATGATCCTGCCCGAACCCCTCCACGCCTGCCCGGATACCGGACCGACGCCGAATCATGCTCGCACCGATTGCATACGCGTTGAGATAAGCCATCAGGCGGCTCGGATTCTTCATCCGCATCCCGAACGATTGTCTCCAGACCTGCCTGGCGGTGCCGAGCCGAAAGTCGTGCCACCACAGAAGGAACGCAAAACCTCGTAAATTGAGCCATGCTACCTCCGGTCGCTGAATCATGGTGGGTCCTTTTCCGGGCAAAAGGTTTTTCCGCTCAAGCCCCAGGGCACCGTGGGTCGCATATTCGCGTAGCAGCGGTAGGCTTATGCCAGAAAGCGGGAGGGCTCACAAAGACAATCACACGCGTCGGTGAATTCCCGCATAATTTCCCGTTCGGGCCGCACCGGTATCTCCTCTTTCCACGACCTCGACAAGCGTCGGAATGATGTCACCCTCTCCGCGAACGAGGAAATCGCATCCCACCTCCAAGGCCGGTTCCGGCGCCGACGTAGGGTAAGACCCGCCGGCGACTACCGTCTTGCCTCTCCTCTTGGCCTCTCTTACGAAGGCGATCAAGGACTCAGCTTGCACGATCATGGACGGGATCACGACCAGATCGACCCACTGCCAGTCGTCGTCTGCGATGCTACGGGTGTTGAGGTTACCAGCCGAAGCTCTCTCTCAGCTTACAGCAGGGCTGCGGGTGTGGCGAGGCCGAAAGGAGGGAAGAGCGCCCGGTTTGCGTCATGCGGCACATCTCATCCATCGTCCAGTACGAAGAGGCGGGAAACTCAGGATACAATCAGCAGCGCTTTCATCAGTTCCGACTCTCGGCCACAAACTCCTGGTATAACCAAACGGTACCGAACCGGTTACGATGTTCTCGTTCTCATGATCAGCATCGACGGAGAGGATTCGTCAACCGTCCGACCGGTATCGTTTCAGAAGCATTTCCCTGATAGTGAACAGATCCAAGCCGTAACCTAGGATTATGAAATATTGATTTGCGCGGCTCGGGTTCTCCCTCAGTATCCCAAAGAATTGATTCCAGAATTGACGTCTGTGAGAGGAACGGATGCCGTGATGCCACACGAGCATGGCAAAAGCTCTCATGCGACGCAAACTCTCCCGTAGAGGAGTCTTGGCGCTCTTCCCTGTGTCCGGCGGGGATTGCCCTTGATTGATCGCAATGGCTCTGCGGGTGGGACGCATGGCCAGGAAGTGCCGGTAGGCGCGTCCCAAGAAACGCGATGGCTCATAGAGATAGTCCCAGACGCCGACGAGTTCTTCCACTATCTCCGATTCAGGACGGCTCGGCACGAAGTTGAAATCGCCACCGATAAAATCGTCGCCTGTGTGCTTTGTTTCAATAAGCCTTCCTTCGCTTTTCAGGCGATCCCAAAGGGCTGTCCTTGGGAAAGCCCAAAGGGTGCTGATCATCGCCACAGGTAGATTGGCTTCTTCGACAAAGGCGCAGATACGATCACCTATTCCTTTTTTCTCTCCGTCAAAGCCCATAATGAAGGTGGCCAACACCGGCAGGCCGTTCTTGTTGATGTTGGCGAGGGACTCCATCAGTGGGTTCCGAATGTTCTGGTACTTCCGGGTTTGCGCTAGAACCTCTTCGGACGGCGATTCCACACCTACGGTGATGTCGCCGAAATTGGCGGCGGTCATCAGGTCGATCAGCTCCAGATCCTGGCCAAGGTCCACGGAGGCCTGGGTGCAGAATGCGAAGGGTTCTCCCATACGCTTCTGCCATGCCGTGACCTTCTCCAGTTTGGCTCGGGCATGTTTCTTGCTCCCGACGAAATTGTCGTCCGCGACGAAGATCGTCCCCCTCCAGCCGAGCCGATAAAGACTATCCAGCTCCGCGATGACCTGATCAGGTGATTTGTGTCTCGGCTTGGGCCCGTAGATACTGATGATGTCGCAGAACTCGCACTTGAACGGGCACCCACGCGATGTTTGGAGCAAGGCGTAATGATAGTGGTCCCGATTGAGAAGATCGTAACGAGGAACCGGCGACGTGGCCAGGTCGGGGTACTCCCCGTTCTCGATGATCCCTCCTGTTTTTCCTCCTTTGAACGCCTCCAGCAAAAGGGGAACGGTGTTCTCACCTTCGCCTCTCACGACGAAGTCCACCCCCGCGTCGAGCAGTTCTTCCGGAAGCGCGGTGGGGTATACTCCGCCGACCGTAACCGGTTTTCCTCTTTTCTTTGCTTCCCCGACCAGTTCCAGCATGCTCGGCCGATGCCCGAGGTTCCCCGAAATCATGACCATGTCGGCCCAGTACCAGTCGTCGTCCGTGACATTGCGGACCCGGAGATCAACCAGCTGCAAAGGCCATTCAGGAGGAAGAAGCGCGGCAACCGTGATGAGGCCGAGCGGTGGATTGAACGCCTTCTTGCCCGTGAGTCGGAGGGCCTTCGGTAGCGTCCAGAATGACAGTCCTGTTTGTGGACTAATGAGTAGAACCCGCATATATCAAGCACCTCCGTCACGCTGCCACCGCGTCGGTGATCTCACGGACCCTTTGCCTTTCGATGTCCCTATCGACCCTCTGCTATTACGGTCTCATAGCGGTGGATCTCCGCTCAGCAGGATGCGCCGATTGACAATTGTCAGAGTTCCACATCCTGATCACCGCCCGACTCATCGTGCTCGTCGCCTCCAGCCGGACACTTCCCAACAACGGCGGCGCATCAATCCGTGGTAGGCGAAATGTGAATCCGGTTCCCACAGCTATAGCACCTACCTCCGACAGCGTCAACATTAGGGCCGCCCCCACAGCCACAGACAGGACGCAGCCGTGAACAGAGTCGCTTCAGCGAGCGCTTCGCGCAAGGTTGGGGCAATCACCGAATAGAGAGCTTTGGCTATAAAAACGACGTAGCACTCACACGTCCGGGAAGCACAAGACGTTGAAGTTGTGCGGAGTTTCTCCCGCCAGTCAGGATTGCCGGCGCTTCATAGCGCGGGACCGAGGACCTTGGAAACAGCGTGTTCTTTTTTCCGCAAGAAGCCAAACGAAGGCGACCTACTTTTTCCGTGAAAAAAGCCCCTTCTTCTTGGACCTCACGTTCGAGCCCTCTATTTCCGCCAACTTGCGGAGGATGTCCTCTTGTTCTGCGCTTACTTTCGTGGGTACGTCAATGTAGACCACCACGACGAGGTCCCCTCGTCCGCGGCCCCGCAGCCTCGGCATGCCCTTGCGTGGCAACCTGAAATCCTGTCCGGAAGCGGTTCCCTTCGGCACGGTGAGCGTGTCCGTTCCCTCGAGCGTGGGTACCTCCAGCTCGCCGCCCAGCACCGCGAGGCTATATCCTATGGGCACCGCTACGATGATATCATCGCCCTGTCGGCGAAAGAACTCGTGTTCCTCAACTTCGAGAAATACATAGAGGTCTCCGGGAGGGCCTCCCAGGTCACCTGGCTCTCCTTCGCCCTGGAGCCTCAGTCGCGCTCCGGTGTCAACTCCCGGAGGTATCTTGAGGGCCAGTTTCTTGGTCTTCGGGGCGCGTCCTCGTCCGCGGCACGCGGGGCAGGGGTCCGTTATGACCGTGCCGCTCCCCTGGCAGGAAGGGCAGGTTGTGCTGATTGAAAAGAAGCCCTGGGATCGGGTCACCTGTCCTCTTCCCCCACAGGTGCTGCAGACCGCTGGCTGAGTTCCGTCCTTACAGCCGCTTCCACCGCAGGCGTCACAGAATTCGTGCTTGGTGACTTCGACTTCCATCTCTTTGCCATGGAAGGCATCCATGAAGTCAATGGTTAGATCGTACCTCAGGTCCGCGCCTCGGCGAACACCCTTGCTTCGGCCCCTCCCCGAGCCAAACCCGAAAAACTCCTCGAATATGTCACCAAAAGATGAAAAGATGTCGTCGAAATCCCTGAATCCAGTGAATCCGGTCTGCTGAAGACCCGCATGTCCGAACCGATCATAGAGCTGCCGCTTTTCTCCGTTGCTCAGGACCTCGTACGCTTCTGCTGCTTCCTTGAACTTCTCTTCCGCTTGCTTGTCGCCGGGGTTGCGGTCCGGATGGTACTGAAGCGCGAGTTTACGATAGGCCTTCTTTATCTGGTCAGACGACGCGCTCCGGTCTACTTCGAGCACTTCGTAGTAATCCCTCTTGGTCATGAGACAACCCGTTGAGTCCAAAGTCAGGGTGGACCTGATGGTCCACTCCTCTGCTCAATTTGCTTATATAATCATTGGATGCCCTTCTGTCACCCTGAGAAGGGGAATTTTTTGAGAGCAGCTCAGTCAACCGGGAGCTCCTTCTCGCCGTCGGTCTTCTCATTGCAGGGGGCCAAGTCTCCCTCTTTCGTCAGGAGGTCGATGACGCACGAGGTTCGATATTGGCAATAAATCCGTGGGTTGTGACAACACGCGCATTGCTCGCACATGTGGACGTTGTCCTTCTGGCAGAAGTACGTGCCCTCCTCCGTGGGGTGTCGGTAGCAGCGGTCGCTCATGGTGGCCGGGTCTCCTTTCACTGGCAGGTCAGGACTCTCGTCGGAGGCTGTATGACCTCGACAGGGCTCTCGCGGATCTCTGTTGGGCCTGATCGGCAAGCGGCACTCGAGTCACGTCTTGGGCCGCTCCGCCTGGCCATGTGGATAAACGACTCAGGCGTTTTCCGGGATGACCTTCTTGTGGCCCAATTGCAGGTCATGAATCGGAAGGAGAATGTCCGCCGCTTCCCGAATCCGGACCATGCTGTCGTAAGCCTGGATTACGTCCAGATGGACACCGGGTACTATGATGCCTCCGCCTGCTGGGAAGTTTTCCGAGTTGCAGCAGAGCCCTGTGATGACGGCCTTGCCCTCCGTCGTTTCGATCGAGACTGACTGCCCGCCGGGAGTGTGTCCGGGCGTGAAGAGAACTTCGATCCCGTCCACGATGTCAGTGTCCCCCTCGATAGTTTTGATGCTCACGTCGTCGAGGACATCCGCGTAATAGCGGTGGTCGATCGGATGGGGATCGTTGAATAACTCCAGCTCGGCCTTTTGAACGAAGACCTCGGCGTTGCTGCAGAGGTAGTCGTTTTCACAGTGGTCATTATGAAGGTGCGTATGGATGATTATGTCAATGTCCTCGGGCTTCCAGCCGATCGATTGCAGGGCCTCCTCGAACTCCAGGACGGGAAACCCCATGCGTTCGTCCAGGTCTGGCGGGGCCATGAACTCTTCGATGCCCGTGTCAACAAGAATATTCTTGTCACCGCCCTTGACTGCAAAGGCGTATATGGGCAGCATAATACGTTTGCCGTAGAAACGCTGATACGTCATTATCCCCTGATCAGTCTCGTTGAATCCCGCCGCCAAAGGGTGGATCGTGTACGTGGTCATACAATTCTCCTGGTTTGGACGGCTCTCAGTTCCATTCGAGCCGGTGACGGCCTAAAAGGTTCCGCAGGATTTCCTCTTTCCGTGCGGTTCATCTCCGGCAACAGTACCTTGTGGTCCAGTGCAATACCGAGGGTCGCGGTATACACGCGCGCTGCCTCGCCTCCTGGGATAGGCTTAAGCGCTGCGATCTTACCGAGAAAACCCAATTTCGCCTCCTCGCGGCAAGGTCAGAGGTTCTGGCACAATTTGACCATACTACGTCATGGGTGCCGCTTTTCCATGGCAAATTATCGTACCAGCGTCGCGAGAACGACCGATCGACTCCGCGTGGGGTTGTCCTCCGCGCCCTTTGACCCGAGTTGACTTCCGGAACGGAGAACTTCCCCGGAGTCTCGGATTCTGGAGCCGAGTTTTCCCGCTGCGCGAGACAGAAGTAGTTGTTCACCGCTGCCGGTGTTAGAGCCGGGTCACACGCAGCCTAAAGCAAAGGCAACGACACCAAACCGGCGCCAAGCAACATGGGGACAAGGCTCATCGACCTGTCTTGCCACAGCAGATACTTTTACGATAATCATCTGGAGTCTGAAAATCTAATAGACCGGGCCCAGGAACTTAGACTTGACGGAGTGTGCTTCACTGAACACGATTTCCCTCAAGGCCTCGCGACCGGTGACAAGGATACGGTTGCCCTACGGTTTTCTGGTCCTTCGCGGTACCGAAGTCCCGATCGACTGCGGGCACTTGCTTGTTTAAGGACCCCAAGACGATTCCTGGAACCTGTAGGGCAGAAACAACTTCCTCAAGCTCTCCACGGTCGTGGCGCGCGTGCACGGCCTGGGCGGGACAGGTGTCCCATCCTACCCCTTTCGTGAGTGGGAGTCTCGTGGGGAGCCAATAAACTCGGTTTCCGGCCCGGAGGCCAGAAACCCACAACGAGCCGATACGAGTGAAATGAATCACCGTGCCATAAAGGTTGCTCTCGAAATGGACTTGCGTCGGTGCAAGCATCTGATTGCCGTCGAGTGGCCCATGTGGGACGTGCGTTCAGAAAGTTCTCAAATCGGATTGGCAACCTGAACGATCTCATCAGAGAAATCAAGTCCGGTCAGTGTCGGGAGAGATATGCGAGAGCGTGAGTCGATCCGAAGGACGGGGGCATCCAGCAGGTCGTTGGGCAGATTGGAGGATCCATTCTTGGCTCCCCCTCGAGTGCCGTCATGGCGCGAAATATATGGAATATGCAGGATGTTACGCGTATAGGCGTTTGATTCCAGCGGAGAAAATGGTATTATGTTGTCGTGAGAATGGGATACTTCGGGACCTACCCGGAGTTGCCGTTGGCAAATTCTTCACCTGACAAGGTGGACAAGCGAACGACAAACGGACGATCAAAGAATGAGCATAATAAAGGCCGTCTTGCTAATGTTGGCCATCCTTCCCATGGCTTCGGCTGCACACGGACAGGAGGCTGATGCAAAGCCCCCCTCCGGACCTCGGATATCGGCCATGAAGCTCGAACCGGTAAGACCCCAGACCGGTGACCATCTGGCGCTCAAACTGGAGGCGGCGCAGGACACTCAGCGAGCAGAAATCCGCTGGGTCATCAACGGGGAAGAGGTTGGTCTTTCCGACGCCATCGAATTCCCTGCCACCGTGGAGCTGGACGCGGACATAAAAGCGGGAGACAAGATCGAAGTCACCGCGACCCCCTTCAATCTCGAGGATGACAAGGGCCCCGAACAGGTGATACGCACAGTCGTTCGGAACGCCCCTCCGCTCATGAAACTCGAGAATCAGCGGATCGAGGGGAACGTCTATAAGGCCGAACTGAAAGCGTCGGACCTCGAAGGCAAACCAGTAACCTTGACGCTTAAGAAAGGGCCCCCCGGAATGAAAGTCGACCCCGAGGGACGGATCACCTGGAAGTTCGAGCCGAGCACGAGCGGAACGTTCGACGTACAAATCTCCGGAAAGGATCAGGACAGTGCAGAGGCGATTCTCAGCTATACCTTTCGCATTCGACGATCGACCGAAGTCAAATAGAATTTCAGTCTAGTCGATCCAGCGCACAAACTCCCCCAATTCAATTCTCGGGCTGCGAAATTCATTGATCGCCGCGGATTCATCTGCCATCCCCAGGGCAACGGAAATAACAAGCCGCTTTGTCTCTGGGATGTTAAGGTGGTCCCGAATGTCGTCCTCATACGCGGTGACGAGGCCTATGGGGCACGAATCGAGGCCATGTCCGGATGCGGCCAGGACGAGGTAACCCACGAGCGCGCCGACGTCAACTCCGCGATCAGGAGGGAACGAGTCGTCCAGGAAGATCAATGCCACTGCCGGCGCCCCGTAGAACTGAAGACTACCCTCGTTGACGTACGTTCTGAAGTCCGTTCCCATGCGTTCGACGAGCGGGGCCATCGCGTCCGCGCACTGTCGCCCCCTCTCCATGAAGCGCTCCGGGATCGGTTTGGTCGATCCGGGACCGCAGGTTAGTTGACGTTCCCGGTAAGCCCGCAGCAGACGACGGGAGAGCCTTTTCCTCTCCTCGCCGATGACCATGTGGACCTCCCAGGGCTGCATGTTGATTGCCGACGGCGCCTTGGCAGCGTCTTGCAGTACACCCTCGAGGATTTCCCGTGAAAGGGTCCCTTCCTTAAAGGCTCTGCAACTCTTGCGAGTGCGTATGGTCTCAAGAACATCCATGAGCGTCTCCTTCCGGCTGAGCCCTTGTCACTTCCCCGATCCGAGTCTGACCGGGCAGAGCAATCCTTTTGGTCCATTTGCCACATAGTGCCCCGATCGCTTCGGCGCGTCCATCACTATAGAGCGATTCTCCGCCCTCAACAAGACGCGTGTGGTGTGCCGACAGTCTCGTGTGCGAAGGCTGCTTGCTTGCGCGCGGCAAAGGGAGTATAGAGCACCGGTGACCCGCCGGGGTTCTATGACAACTATTCGGTACCGGGGATGGGCAACGATGAAGATGTCCAAACATAGTGTCAGCCTGATAATGGTCGCGTTTTTCCTGGGGTTCCAGGGACCCGAACTCGCGCTTGCAGGGGAATTCGAAGACTATTTCAGCGCCGGACTCAACGCTGAAGACAACGGCAACTACGATGCTGCTATCGAGCATTTTTCCCGCGCGCTCAAACTGGAGCCTCGCTCAGCCACCACGTGGGCGAAACGCGGGGAGGTCCGCCTACGCGAGGGTCAGCCTTCCCAAGCGATCCCCGACCTGCTCCAGGCCGTCAAACTCGATCCCGCGCTCGCGGCGGCGTTCGCCCGGCTGGGGTTTGCCTACAATGCTCTGAACGAATACGAAAAAGCCATCCGAGCCTTGGACAAAGCCATCAAACTGGACCCAACAATGGCCCAGGCCTTCAACACCAGGGGATTCGCGTTCAACGGCAGAGGCGACTACAAACGGGCAATAGCGGATTTCAACAAGGCCATTCGTATTGACTCCACCGATCCTCGTTTTTTCAACAACCGCGGGTTCGCGTACAATGGGCTGGGCGACTACGAGAGGGCTATAGCTGACTTTAATCGAGCAGCGAAACTCAACGCCAAAGACCCCATGATCTACAACAATAGGGGCGTGGCCTACCTGCGGCAGCGCGCCTACAAAAAGGCGATTGCGGACTTCAATAGAGCCATTAAGCTCAACTCGAGTTTCTGGTCCGCGTACCACAACCGCGGGCAGGCCTACAGCGGACTTGGACAGGACGAAAAGGCGGTCGAGGAATTCAGCAAGGTGATCGAGGCCAACCCCAACCGGGCGGCAATCTACAAAGACCGCGGGATTGCCTACCGGAAGCTCGCAGACTATGATCTTGCCGTGAAGGATTTTAAGAAGGCCATGGAATTGGATAAGACGCTGTTCGCGGCTTGCGCGGCTCTGGGGTTGCTCTATGCCACGGCAAAGGACCCACGATACCGCGAACCGAAAAAGGCGCTGACGCTATCCCGAAAAGCGGTGCGTCTGAGTGGTGGCAAGAATCCGGACATGCTGCGCAATCTCGCGGAGGTTCAGATGGCCCTCAATGAACGAAGGCAGGCTGTCAGGACCCTTGAGAAGGCCATTGCCCTGGCTCCTGACAACGAAGAGTATCGGACGCTCCTCAAGAGATGGGGTGGAGGGCCGGGCCCTGGCGAGAGAGTTCGTGCCGGCCGGAGAGAGGAACCAGCGGAATCCGGTCCCGCACGAAGGCCGACTCGCGCACAGGGGCGAAAGGGTTCCACACTCTGGTGATCAAGAGGGAGACTGACAGGCTTCTCTTTCACGTCAGCCTAAAAAAGGAGAACGATTGCCGAGATGGTCGATTCCAAAAGAGACAGCGCAATCGACCGATTCATTGAAGACTCGGTTCGTTTCGAGGGAGTCGCGCCGGACGCGGCCTCCCGCGAGAAGACGCGTAAACGCCTTAAAAAGGCCCTGAAACTTATTCCTGAAGAGGCTCAGGACCTCTTTCTCAAGTCTGAGAGAAGACTTACCGTGGTCATCAAACCCGACCCCATAGTTCCGCTTGGAATGGCTACCATCGTGGAGGGACCGAGAAGATCGCGGTCCTATACCATCACCATGTACGAGGAACAGACCCACAGGCAGGAAGACCTTTTCGTGGGGTCGGTCCTCAGAGAATTGGGGCACGTGGTCCTCGAACGGCCGCCGGAACGCGAATGGCCCAAGGCCCGGGCGGAACGAGCGAGGTACAAGCAGGCCCTGGAATGCCGAGCCGACGCCGAGGTCTGGAAATGGGGACTCCGACATTATAGTATGCGCCACCTCACGGCTACCTATCCGCCCCATTGGGTGGACACCATCGTCGAAGAGATCGAGAAGTGCCTGAAAGAGGAATAGCCCTGTGGCTCATAGGGGCGCGCGACTGTTATCACTGCCTGGCTGCTTCCTCCTGGACATCGAGCCGCAGGCCATTGAGAAATCGATGAGAGCTGACCCCCGATACTTCCCATCCCTTGCTCAAATGAGCCAATGGGCCGCGGACTTCGTGTCCGATCTCGCCCGGAAGAGCATCGACGAGAGGGGTCTTTTCACCATGGTCCTCGCCGGTGGCAAGACGCCAAGGCTTCTCTATGCCAACCTGGCCACTCCCCCCTTTCGTGAGTCAATGCCCTGGGCGCAGACCCATCTGTTCTGGGGGGATGAAAGGTGTGTACCGCCGGACCATCCCGACAGCAATTTCCTCGCACCCCACGACCTCATGACATCCAAGGTCCCGATTGACCCCTCGCACATTCACCGAATTCGGGGCGAACTCAGGCCTCCCGCGAAAGCGGCGCTGGAGTACGAAGGGCAACTTCGTAAATTCTTCGACTTTCCCGAGGGAACCGGGACGGGCAAGGCCCGCCCCGGCACAGCAGACCGCGTCCCGTCGTTCGATCTGATCCTTCTGGGCATGGGGCCCGACGGTCACACTGCATCGCTCTTTCCAAGCGATCGAGCCATCGAGGAGAAGACCCGCTGGGTCGTGGCCGTGGAAGGTTCGCAGGGCTCTCCGGCAATCCCGCGAATCACGATGACGCTCCCCCTGATCAACGCCGGCCGAACCGTGATGGTGCTCGTGACGGGAAGCGAGAAAGAGCATGTTGTGCGAACAATCCTCGATGAGCCTGAAGAAGCGGGCGCCACCTATCCCGTGGCCAGGGTCAGTCCTCGCGGCCGCTTTTTCCTGCTCCACGTATTCGGAGCACTGGCGCGGGCGCGGCGCCGCGGTGCGTGATGCCAAATCCCATCTCCTGACAGCTCAAAGAAGCAGGAGAGTCCCGTGCCTCCGAACGGGAGGACGGCGACCACCTCAGGACGATCCAATCCCTTTGCCAAGGAGAGAGGAAAAGGGCCAAAAGTATGCTTGCCCCGCGTCCGCGTCACCCCCAGGCCACGAGGTTCATTGACAAGGGGTTAAAGAGATAGGGGTGGAAGGGAAGGACCCGAATCATGTATCCGTAGACCCCGGTTTCATCGCATTGGATCTTTCCTTCGAAGCGCCAGGTTTCGTCCGAGACTTGGTCTGAACTTGTCATGGTGGTGATGCTTCGGTTGATCATTCGATCCGTGTCCGGCTCGATCATACCGTGGCAAAGGTCGACGATCACTTCATGGTCGGTCAGACCGCCGAGAGCTATGGACGCGCTTACGCTCAGTTCCTCGCCAAGGGAAAGACGATCGCTGCGAGATTCCGAGACCTCGAGCACTTTCACCCGGGACCAGCAGTTTCGGACCCTTTTGCGCCATTCACTCAGCTCCCTTGCGCGGGCGAGCCTGTTCTCTCCCAGAATCTGGTGAGCGAGCGCGGCGTGGACGTAGTAATCCTCCATGTACTCTTCGATCATCCGGTGAGAATTGAAGTGGACGCAGATCCGAGCCATGCTGTTTTTCATGATCTCGATCCAGCGCCGGGGAAGCCCATCCGGCCCTCGATCGAAAAACAGGGGAATCACCCGATTTTCGAGAAGCTCATAAACCTCCTCGGCCTCGACCTGGTCCTGGTACTCGTGATCTTCGTATTCTTCACCATTTCCGATGGCCCAACCGTTTTCACCGTCGTAGGCTTCCGGCCACCAACCGTCGAGCACACTCAGATTGATCGCACCGTTTGCCGCGGCTTTCATTCCGGAGGTTCCGCAGGCTTCCATGGGCCTTCGGGGAGTGTTCAACCAAACATCGACTCCCTGAACGAGGTACCTGGCGATGTTGATGTCGTAATTCTCCAGAAAGACGAGATTGCGGTTGAACCCTTCAGACCTGGACTGATGCACGACCCTCTTGATCAGCTCTTTGCCCAGATTATCCATGGGGTGCGCTTTGCCCGCGAAGATGAACTGGACGGGACGCCGCTTGTCCGAGATCATTCGGAGGAGCCTTTCGGGATCGCTGAAGAGCAACCCCGCCCTTTTGTATGGAGCGAAGCGGCGGGCAAAACCGACCGTCAACGCCTCTGAGTTGAGGACTTCCCGTGCGCGCTGCGTGTCCAGGCTCGAGCCCCCCGCGGCCTCGACCTGGATGGAGAGGCGGCGCCGGCAAAAGGCTACCAGGCGCTCCCTTCGCGTCTCATGGACCCGCCATAGCTCTTCATCCGGTATCTTGTATACACGAGGCCAAATCTTCTTGTTGTCGGGCTCCTCGATCCAGCCCTCGCCGAGGTATCGGGAGTAGAGGTCCGCCAGCTCCTTGGAGATGTAGGACGCGATGTGGACCCCGTTGGTCACGTACCCTATGGGAAGGTCTTCCTCTGGCAGATTCGGCCAGAGGCCGGCCCACATTTTCTTGGAGACGCGGCTGTGCAGCTCGCTCACGGCGTTCACTCCCCGGGATAGCCGCATGGCGAGAATCGCCATCGATAATGGTGAAGACTGATCATAGGGCTTCTCACAGCCCAGATCCAAAAGGTCTTTCACCGTCATGCCAAGGGACGCCATATACTGGCCCAAGTAACGTTCGACCAGGTCGGGCCAGAACATGTCGATCCCTGCCGGAACCGGAGTATGGGTCGTGAAGACGGTCGAAGCGGAGACCGCCTCGCGGGCCACCTCAAAGGGAACCCGGAACGTGGTCATGGTCTGCCGTATCCGCTCCAGCGCCGCGAACGCTGCGTGCCCCTCGTTGAGGTGATAGACGAAGGGCCACAGACCAAGCGCGTGCAGCGCTCGCGCTCCTCCGATTCCCAGCACGATCTCCTGGCGGATACGCATTTCTATGTCGCCGCCGTAGAGTTCCGCAGTGATCTTGCGGGACTCCACGGAGTTGGAAGGATCATTGGTGTCAAGCACATAGAGGGAAATGCGACCGACCTGGACCCGCCAAACGAGTACCCTGACGAGTTCGTCACCGACCTCCAGAGAGAACGAAACCTGCTTGCCCGTGCCGTCGAGGACCGGCGAGACCGGAAGATTGTAGAAGTCATTGTCCGGATACGACTCCTGCTGCCATCCGTCAATGTTCAGATATTGCTTGAAGTATCCCTTCTGGTAGAGCAAACCGACGGCGATGAGCGGAAGCCCCAGATTTGAAGCACTCTTCAAATGATCGCCGGCAAGCAGCCCGAGTCCGCCGGAATAGATCGGAAGACATTCGCTCAGTCCGTACTCCATACTGAAGTACGCGATCCGGTAGTCTATCGGACGCTCGAGGTTGAACGAGTAGACTCCTGGATCCCCGATGTACTGATCGAAGGCCTGCTCAGCTTCCCTGATCCTGTCCATGAGCGCCGGGTCACCGAGGATCTCCTGTTTGCGGGCCCGAGAGAGGTTCGAAGTAAGCCGGATTGGGTTGTGTGCGAATTCCTCCCACAGATCGGGATCCAGAGCCTGGAAAACCCGACTGGTGTCGGGGTTCCATGAGAACCAGAGATTCATACCGATTCTTCTGAGCGGCTCAAGCTCTTCAGGAAGGTCCGGTTTGACGATCAAACGCCGCATGGTCATGGGAGTCCCCTTTATGCGGTCGCACCTCGGAGATGCGCGACAAGACTCGATTTGCTAGGTACAGGATAACTGATGTCTATCAGTATGAGAAGCGGCCTGTCAAGGCGCAGCCGGAGACAGAAAAGTGACCGGAAATGGGATTTTGGCGAAGGAAGCCTTCCCGGGAAACGCTCACTGCAATCGAATTAATCACCGGTGAATTCATCGGCCCATGGGTACCGTTTTCGGTTCTTCAACCGGTCCCATTGCTTTCTCGCTTCCGTGGGTTTCGGGATAAAATCCGAGACCGCCTTCCATCCGGGGATGTTCCGGGCGGCCCACCCATCCCGGGGCTCCATTCCTTCCGAAGCGATCGCGGCCCAGTCGTTCTTGGAACTCGCTGCGGCTTTCACCGCGATTCCGGATCGGAGGGTTGAGCAGGCAGTGAAGAGGGGAAAAGAGAGGAAAAGCACCGCGACGAGAACCGATAAAGCCTTCATGTAAAACACCCCTGATACAGAAGGGTTGATGCAAGGTCACCAATCTGGGGATGAGCTTATACCGGTTGATCTCCGGGAGCACAAGTATTTTTATATCTTCTTTAATGATTTTTTTAGTTAATACAATCTGGATATCAGATTACCTCAACTATGGAATGAACTAAAATGAGAAAAGAGCTGGATAATAGCCACATGAGCAAAGGAGGGCTGCTCTCAGGATTTCAGCGCGGACTCGTCGCTGGTGCAGAGCACACAGGAAACACCACCCGCGAAAACGTAGAGCAGAGCGGCAACACAGACAATAATCTTGAATCCGAAAACCATCGCCAGTATCACGGCAAGGGAAGCCGAGACCACTGACGCGAACCCGTTTACCGCCCAGGCCAACGGGATCGATCCCGTATCTTTCCTGTGGAGCACTGCCAGGCCCCAGGGGAACGGGTTCCCCATGAGGATAGCCAGGGGAGCGATGATCAGGAGGCCCAGTACCGCCTTCCATGCCTCCGAAAGGAGAGCTGTTTCCCGGAAGAGAATTGGAAACATCAGCGCGTCCGCCACCACCAGGCACGCGATGAGCCCCGTTACCCCTAAGATCCCGCGTGGAACCGATCCGGTCAATCGCGGCTGGCCCATGCTCCCGACCCCGGCGAACAAAAGAAAGCCGCCCAGGATGAGGGCGGCGGCCAGTATGGGGTCTCCGAGAAACCGGGTGAATAGCTGGATGAAGCTCATCTCCAGGAACATGAAGCCCATACCGAGCGCGCCGAAATAGGCCAATACCGCGGCAGATCGTACGCCGGAAGCAGCGCGCGTCCGAGCGCGAAAGAGGACCAGCGGGAGGCCCAGCAGCACAAGGGAAACGGTCGCAGTGAAAAGAAGGGCCAGGATGAGCACGAGAAATCCCATCTCCGAGCGTGCCGGCCAGAGCGGACCGAACGCGGCTCGGAGTTTTGAAAGGGAGGCCCATCTGAAGAAATCGTGGAAGAACGGCCGGTCGTCGCGTGCCGGCCTGACGTTCCACATCCAGTTTCGGTAGAACTTCTCATTGTCCCTGGATAGGAGTCGCTCCAGCGCGTTGTGATACCAGGAGACTTTCTTCCCCGGAGGTCCCGGCAGGACGTGGACCCGGTTCGTCTGGCCGGAGGACACTCCGGGAAACCAATCCGTATCCAGCGACATGTGCTTGCAGGTTCGCAGGAATCGCTCAACGAGCCCGTGCGCGAGTGGCTTGGACCCTGTCAGGATTGCCATCGCCAGTTCATCCCTGGCTGTGAGAAGACAATTCCCGGGATTTTTGATTCCCCTGTTTCTCAGCGCCTCGATCCAGGTGGCCAAGAGCTTGATATTGTCCCGGGGCGGTTCCTGAATCCCCCGGACAGTGCACGCGAGTCCGCGGTCAGTGAGTGCATCCAGGCAGCGTTCGAATCCGTCAACCGTTGCAAGGTAGTCTTCCCTGAGCCCGCCGATTCCACCGGACCCCGGAGAGAACCCTTCGAGTGCGGCGAGTTCGATGATGTCGAACTTCCTGGTGGTCTTATCGACGAACGCTCTCGGTTCCGTGTTGATGACCTCGATGCGGGGATCATTCAGAGGGCAGGTTGGGTGTTTCCTGAGCATCCTGATCACGTTGGCGTCCGGCTGAACGAGAACGATCGACCGAGCCGGGCTCAAGCCAGCGAGCCGAACCTGGATCGCTCCACTCGCACCGAGGATAAGGACGCTTTTCGGATTCAGGAGCTTGTAGGGGAGCGCCGGCAGAATATTCTCGAGGAACGCGGAGTGATCTTTTGTGCCGACGTAGGGGAGCACACCAACCTGGAATCCGTCCCGCAGGAGGATGTCCATCTGGGGGGGCGTCTCCGTTGAACCCAGGGAGAGTAGCGTATGGAAATGCGGGCTCGAGTAAAGGTCGATCCGACCGCGGGGACCGTGCAACGACCGCACCTTGGTCGCGCTCCCCTGGTCTGAAAGCCGCTGCACGTACGCAAGCGTCTTGTACTGGTCGATTTTCAGAGGAAAGATCCGGTCGATCCCCAGGACCAAGCCCGCGGCAAGCACCACTGATGCAGCGACAGTCAGTGTCGAATAGATGACAGCCGGTGTGCGCTTCATGCCCCGAACGAGAAACAGCCCGGACGCAAGAACCGTCAGGCTGAAGGGAATCACGAGCCCGTTAGCCGGAACCAATCCCATGAGCACGATAGCTCCGAGCGATCCGGCAGCACTTCCCGCGAGGTTGCTTCCGTAGACGAGGTGGACTTTTTCTTTTTGCGTCATGAGCGCCAGGCCGATGAGCATTCCAGCCAGGAGAAAGGGAACGAGTTGGACCAGCCAGTAAAGGGCCCACCAACCGAGCGTTGACGCAATAAGCAACGGGGGAAAGTACACGTTGAGGGGGAGTGCTTCCCCGAGCCGGAAGCACAGCGGCATGGAGAGAGCGAAACCGAAAAGGCCCCAGCGAAAGAGGGATTGTGAGTGCCCGTCAACCCGGTCCCTGACAAGGGAAAGAAGCGTGCCGCTCGCGCCGAAACCCAGCAGGGCACAACTGATGACGAGAAAGGAAAAGTGGTGGTACCGTGCAATGAGGAGGCAGCGCATCAAAGCAAGCTGCCAACCGATGGCCGCGAACGAGACGAAAAAGACCGCGGGCAGCAGGCCCCGTGGAATGCCTGAGGTTCGCCTGATCATACCAAGTCCTCTGTCCTGACCGCCCAACGAACCACGAAAGTAGTTTGATGTCAATAACTTGGCGAATGAAGGGCTTACTGCCGCGTCCGCATTTTAGCCGAAGCGCCGCGCCCCGCGAAATGCATCAAGGCGCGCTCAGTTATGGATTCTTTAGCCGGAAGGTATCAGTCTTTCCGCGGAGCCCCCCGGACCAACGGAACAAAACGGACCGGCAAAAGGGTCTTGGAAGAGCGTCTTCCCCGATCGTCCTTTGAAACGAGAAGCAGACGTTGGGTCTCGAATCGTCCGCCGACCGGAATGACCATTCGACCTCCCGGCTTGAGCTGCTTGAAGAGCGGAGGGGGAATATGCAGCGCGGCGCAGGTGACGATGATGCAGTCAAAGGGCGCGGCGTCCGGCAGCCCGTAGTACCCGTCGCCGAGGTGTGTGGTAACCGTGTCGTATCCGAGCCCCTTCAGAATTGCGCTGGCCCGCTTGTACAAGGGCTCGATTATCTCGATCGTGTAGACTTTCGGGGTGATTTCGGCAAGCACGGCAGCCTGATAACCGGAACCCGTCCCGATCTCGAGGACTTTCATTCCAGGCTTCAGCTTCAGGACCTGGGTCATCAGGGCGACGATGTAGGGCTGAGATATGGTCTGTCCGTACCCGATGGGAACAGGCGAGTCGGCATAGGCAAGAGCCTTGTCCGCGGCGGGAATGAACGCGTCACGCGGTACCCGGAGCATGGCTTTGATCACTCGCTCGTCGGTGATTGCAGTCCTGCCGAAGCCATGAAACTGGGTGCGGACCATCTTCTCGCGTTGTGCTTTGTGCTGGGAAAAGGCGGCCTTGAGGTCCTGGGGTTCCCCGGCTCGGAGGCCAAGCCCCGAATACCCAACAACAAAGGCCGCGCAGCAGGCGACGGTTGCGACCAGTCTTTTGAAGAAAGAGTGCGTGTTCACGGCATCTCCCGTCCGGTCGAAGCCGGTGATCGGATGGATTGGGATCCAAGGACCTTTTGCATCACGAGCGCGTCGTCGTTAACGCTTGTGTAGTACCGCCTCCGGAAACCGATGGATTGAAATCCGCATCGCTTGTAGAGATTCCTTGCGGTCAGGTTTCTCCGTGCCACTTCGAGGATAATCTTCTTCAGCCCCCCCTGCAAGCACGCCGAATCCAGATAGCTCATGATGGCTTTACCGTAACCGCTTCTGCGGTAATCCGGGTGAACGGCTATCGTGTGAATATGAGCCTCATCCATCACCATCCAATAGCAGAGATACCCGACGAGGTCCGCACCGATTCTGAATACGATAGCTCTGCCGCTCCGGTTCGAGATCTCGCGCAAGAAGATCTCTCGAGTCCACGGGGCAGGGAACGAGACGCGTTCTATGGCGAGCACGTCGTCGACATCTTCGACGCTCATCGGCTCTGCTCGAAGCTCTGTGTCGGAATTCATGGATACCGCCGAGAATACCCAAGTGTCATCGTTTACGGGACAACAATACCAGACATTGGAGAAAAAGGTGCACGGGTAACCCTGCCGAAATGGGGCAACAAGTCAGAATTGATGTCAACGAGGATAAGCTGTAGCTGAAGATCCTGTTCCGAAACAGCTCGCAGCCGGACCGATATTAAAGAGCTTTTTCGGAGTGGGCTGGAACCTACAGGTTAACATAAGCCTTCGGATTCCCCTCTTCTTTCCTTCATTCCTGCCGACTTAGGAATGCAGCTTTTTTCATGCGAGCCTCGAACACGGCGCCTGCCCGGACTCCGATCCGGGGTCAGTCGGGCCGCCTATCTGCAAGCCCTCCGTCCTTCATTCTCTTTTCTGCAATATGTTTCGGCGGAGAGGGAAAGATTCGACACCTATGGTGCTCCCAGGAGGGCCTTTGTACGAGAAAGTCCTCCCCGCTGAACTCTTACCTCTGCCGCGACTCGGTGGGACTCCGTTGCTCTCACACGCCGGGTATATTGATGATGTGGGTGCCCCCCTGTTTTTGAATGATGAGTTCCATACTGTCATTCCTTATCCCCAGGGAGAGCGTTCCCTGTCCCGCGGGAACCTCGAGACCAGTGATCTCCCTGAGAATTTCCAGTCCTCGAGCGATAAATTCAGGCGGTGCCTTGGGAATCGTGTACGTCTTCTCCGCGAATACGGTGACTCCCTGGTCCTTGTCCAAGGAGAGGCGGACCGCCCTTTCCTCGATCGCCTCGAGAATCGCCAGAGCCATGTACCTCAGGGGCGCCTCGTCCGCGTCGGTTCCGGGCAGCTCTTTCCAGCCCTCGCTTTCCCAGGCCTTCAGGGCTTCAAGGGGCTTCACTTCCAGTTGGCAATCTATCTGTTGCTGCAATCGCAGATGGGGACTTTCCATGTCGGCCATATTCAGAACTCCTTTCACTCCCCGTCACGCGCTAATGACACGTGGCGCATGATGTCGCCGAACAACCGCTGCAGGAGGAGCCTCCCGTGCTCGATGCCGCCGACTTCAAATCTCCGCCGCCGCCGGCGCTCTTAAAATTGCACGCGGACATCAGTCGCTCGACCGCGCCGCCGCAACTGGGGCATACAACCTCGTCATCCCCGAAAACAAGCTTCTCAAAATCACCGCATTTTCCGCACTTGAATTCGTAAATGGGCATAGTGGGAATTCCTCCTGACTCTCTCTTCTACTTATATAGATGGGCCCCAAGGGAAAAAGATGCAAGGGTTCTTATTCCGTGAGCCCGGCTCTAGGGACTCAAAGCGATGTGCGCTGGCCCAACTGATATGTTCACTCAGCGTGGGGGTTGCCCTCACCTGCTTGAACCACTGTGGGTGTCACTCCTCCTCGGGCTCGTACGTGTCCTCGTAATAGTTCATGGTGTCGCCGCAGGGAAAGGTAAGCGTACTCCCCTGGGTCGTCTCAACGTACTTGCCGGGTTTGCCGAGGTTCTCAAGCGCCATCTTGGTCCCTGCACGCAGGTTGTCCGGATCGATACGCTTGAGTTTCTTTTTTCCGTCCGCATACTGAAGCGTCATCACACCGCAGCCCACGCCGATGATTCTCGCGTGGCCGGTCTTCGCGATTCGACCGCCGCACCCCGTGAGGAGCATGGCTGCGGCCGCGCCAGCAGCAATGACCTGGTAAATCCCCACCAATCCTCCGTGGAAAGACGGAACATCTTGATATTCCTAACATAGCCGCTGTAGGCTGTCAATCGCGCGTTGCAAGTTCCAGGCTGGGGGAGATCAGGAGAGTTGCCGGCTGTTTCGAGTTAGGTCGCTCAGATTCGAGACTGTCGTTTCAATTTCGCTTGACGTTCGTCTTATATTCGATATTATGAGTGAACGGTAGGCTCCCGGGGGGATTGCAGGACCTGCTCGGATGCTGGGTAAGCGATTCGCCGAGCCAAGAAGTCGCTGCCGAATAGAATCAGGAGGTGGGTCATGCGCACTCTCACGAAGAAGCAGAAGGTGGTTCTTGACTTCGTCCGGGGGTTCATAGACGAGAAAGGCTTTGCCCCAAGCTACGGGGAGATTGCTGATGGGCTAGGGCTCTCCGCGGCCTCCACCGTGCATGTGCATGTGAGGAATCTTGTGGAGAAGGGATATCTCACCAAGAAGTGGAATGCAAACCGGTCCCTTGACGTTGCCAGCAACGCGCAACGGCCGTCCGTCGCGGTTGAGATTCCTTTGGCAGGCCGCATTGCGGCCGGCGAGCCTATTGAGCCTATCGAGGACGTTGAGACGATTGGCGTTCCACCCGATATGATTGGGAGGAATGAGACTTACATCCTGCAGGTCAAAGGAGATTCGATGATCGAGGATCATGTGCTCGACGGAGATTATGTCATCGTGGAAAAACGAGACGTTGCTCGAGACGGCGAGATGGTCGTGGCACTCATTCGGGGCAATGACGTGACGCTCAAGAGATTCCGGAGAGATCGTGAGAAGATTAGGCTCGAACCCGCCAACCCGGCATACAACCCCATGGTCTTTGACGAAGAGGATGTCCAGGTTCAGGGGGTGGTGATCGGAATACTCAGAAAGTACGCGAGGCACCCTTGAATGCCAACCAAGCACGTCAACCAGTCTGTGGCGGGCAGACCCACATGCGGGACGATCCCTGGAAACAGTCGTGAAATGAATACGGTTCATGCCTTCACCGAAACGAACAGCCAGTCCTTCCGGCCGACTGACCGGTCACGGGAAAGTTCCTGTTCTTCGCGCTGTGGTGGAGCTCAAGATCATTCACTTCCTCTGCGATTTATCCTGCACGTGGACGCGGACGCGTTCTTCGCATCGGTTGAGCAAGCCCTGAACCCGAAACTCAAAGGGCTGCCGGTCATGGTCGGGGGAACGGAAAGAGGAGTCGTTACTGCTGCGTCGTACGAGGCGAGACGTTACGGCGTGCACTCGGCCATGCCGGTTGTCCGTGCCAGGCGGCTGTGCCCGCAAGGGATTTTTCTCGGTCCGAACTTCGAGGCGTACAGAGAATACTCTCGCCGGATGTTCGAGATCATGGGCCGGTATTCTCCTGCCATAGAAGCCACCAGCATCGACGAGGGATACGTGGACCTCACGGGCACCTTCAAGCTGCACGGAGCCCCACCCTGGGAGGTGGCGCACCGGATGTTGCAGGAGATTCGGTCTACGTTGGACATCAATGCTTCAGGCGGGCTGGCCGGTGATAGGACGAGCGCGAAAATGGCTACGGGTATTGCCAAACCGAATGGATTACTCTATTTGGAACCGCTCCTGGCTTATCGGGTACTCGGCTTGCTTCCCGTCGGCAAGATACCTGGGGTCGGCAAGAAGGCCCAAAGGGTCTTGCAAAGCCACGGCATCAAGACTGTAGGCGATCTGGCCGGAGCATCGCCGGTCCGAGTCCGGCGTCTCCTGGGGAAGTGGGGAGAGAGGATGGTCGAAGTAGCTGCAGGTCAAAGCCCTCGACCAATTCGGGATGGTCCGCGGCAAGCCCAGAAATCATACTCCAAGGACCGGACGCTCGCGTCGGACACTGTTGACTACGTCTTCGTACGATCGGTGGCCAGGGAACTCGCGGAAAAACTGGCTGCCAAACTCAGAAGAGACGGTAGAGGTGCCACCACGATCACCTTCAAGGTGCGATATTCGGACTTCAAGGACAAGAGCAGGTCCATGTCTTTGAGGGAGCCGACAAATGCGAACACGGAGATCCTCGCCTGTTTGGATCGGCTCTTTTGGACGACTATCTCGCGCCGGATCGACATCCGCCAGGTGGGTGTAAAGCTTTCCGGCATAGACCGGCCGAGTTTCCAGCAGAACCTTTTTCGGGCTCCTCGAGGAACCGACATACTCCGCGATAGCGCGGTGGACGAAATTCGGGAACGGTTCGGGTTCGATGCGATCCGGTCGCCAGTACGTTAGCAGATCTTCTCAAAGTCCACCAAGTGGCCATTGCAGGCGGAACATCCAACCACGAAAACCAGAGCAACCAGGAAGGGACGAAACCTTGGTCGCAGGGGCACGAAGAGGATCGACCCCTTCCTCTCGTACCCCGCGCAGGCATCCCTCTTCCCCGGCCTCGGCCACGAGGAACAGGTCTTCAGTAACCCCTGAACAGACGGGCTACTGAATCGCTCGGTGAAGCAGTCGGTTCGCGCCGGCGTCGTCTCACCTCTCGGCTAATCCGGAGAGATCACCTTTGTCGCCCCTTGCATGGTTTCGATGACCTCGAACATGTTGGTGACGCGTCCGACTTTCAGCTCATCTTCCAGTCCGAAGTGCTCAAGGCAGGTTCCGCAGGAAAGCACGTCCACTCCTTTTTCAGCGAGCATGCCCACCGCCTGCACCGCGGGCTCGTCCGTTGTGGTGAGTTTCACACCGGAATTGATAAACACGATCCGCCAGGGGATCGGTGCTACGTCGATCAGGGTCTGCAGGAAGCCCCGCATCAGTTTGGCTCCCAGTTCGTCGTCTCCTTTACCCATGCAGTTCGTGCCAACGTACACGACCACTTTATCCTGGACGGCCGGTTCCGGAACAGTGCAGGCCAACATTTCCTCCTGCTCTTCCAGTGCCTTGGGCTGTCCAGGGGGGCCGACTTTGATCTCGAAGTGCCCTGCACCATCCTCCCTGACCTCGACGCCGCAGCCCTGATTGCGGGCGAATCGCATAACGTTCTCTCTGCTCGCTGGGTTGTCCACGAGAACGAGGAACTCGCTTACTTTTCCTGTCTCGAGCACGTTCTTCGTCTCGAGGACCGGTTGAGGACAGGTAAGCCCTCTCGCGTCAACAATGTGTATATCGCTCATGAGTAACTCCTCCCGAGAGTCCTACAGATCCCGACGCAATATCGCCCGTGAAACTTCTTTCGAGGCACCAGAGGACGGAACGAATTTCATGGGACGACCGTTTCATCCGTGCTAGAATCCGGTGCGATGACCGTGTGCCATTGTATTTTACCATATCTTGCATAGGGTCTGTCTATTAGATTCCGTTTCACGCCGCACAACGTGCCCCGATTCCGGGGTGAAGAGACAGGAGAACAGGTTGAGCAGCATAGGTCTGATCGGCGCCGGCAACATGGGAACGGCTCTTGTCAGGGGACTGGTCGCCTCCGGGCAGGCCGCAGGTGAAGAGCTGATCGTGTTCGATATCGATGGGGAAAAGACCGAACTCCTCAAGGAAGCGTTCAACGTGGGGATCGCTTCGAGCGCAGCAGACACGATCGGGGCTGGGACGGAGACGCTGGTACTTGCGGTGAAGCCGCAGATCATGGGCGTTGTCCTTGACGAGATCTCGGACCGGCTGGGAGCCCAGCCGCTTGTGATAACGATAGCAGCGGGGGTTCCGTGTTCCTTCTACCTAAGCCGGCTGCGCGAGGGAGTTCGGCTCATACGGGCCATGCCCAACGCGGCCGCGATCGTCGGCCAAAGCGCGACCGCCCTGTGCAAGGCCGGAAACGCCGATGAGGAAGATCTGCGCCGGGCCAGGGGGATCTTTACCGCATTCGGCACTGCGGTCGTCGTCGATGAAAAGATGATGAACGCGGTGACTGCACTTTCCGGGAGCGGACCGGGGTATCTCTTTCCGATTCTGGAGGGTCTCACGGACGGTGGCGTACTCATGGGCCTGGATCGACCCACCGCGCGGGAGCTCGCAGTGCAAACAATGCTGGGCGCAGCTACCATGGCCGCACAGGAAGACGCGTCCTTCAGCGAACTCAAGGACCGCATCACCTCGCCCGGCGGAACGACCATCGCGGGGCTGCGGGTGATGGAGCGCGCCGGAGTTCGCGGCATCCTCATGGACGCGATCAAAGCCGCAACCGAGCGGGGTGACGAGCTTCAGTCCGAGGGCTAGCACACCTCGTTGGCATCAATGGGATTGAAAGAGTCCGCCCGGGTGAGGTAGACTCTACGTCGATTATTTTCCTCAACGGTCCGGACACAAGGCTTCGGCAGCAACGTGGGACAGTCATGACACGCGAATTCAAATGCCCTTCATGTGGCGCTGCAAACGTTGTCACCAATCCCGGCATCCTCATGAAGGTCTGCGACTTCTGCAAGACCGCAATCTATTGGGACAAGGAATCAGCGCTCAGGGCGGGGAACAAGTCGATGGACCTGCCGCGGTCATCGCGTTTTCGGGTCGGTGCCACGGGGAAGCTCGGCAAGCACAAGTTCACCGTCCTGGGGCGCCTGCGCTACGCCCATGAGAAAGGAGAATGGGACGAGTGGTTTATCGAGATGCAGGGCGGAAAGATTCAGTGGCTCGCGGAGGACGAGGGAGAGCTGTTCCTGGAGAAGCCCCTGAAATTGACCTCTCCGGTCCCGTCCCACGATCAACTGGAGCCTGGAATGCAGATCGCGCTGAACGACAGAACGGGCGTGGTCGAGGAGATCGGTGAGGCGCGCTGCGTCGGCGGTGAAGGCCAGATACCTTTCCAAATAGAAATCGGTGAGACCTATCCGTACGCGGACGGAACCGGCGCTGACGGCAGCTTCATTTTTGGCCTCGAATACGATACCGAGTCAGGCGCGCCAACGGCATTCATCGGCAAGGTTCTCTCACCCCGGGAGAGCTCTGCGGCTGCCGGCGCGGGCGAGCTGGCAGAGGAGCGGGTGGCCCGTGAGATCCGCTGTGCTTCCTGTGGCAAGCCGTACGAAGGCCGCCGGCTGGAATCGACGGAAATGGTCGTTTGTGACGCGTGCGGGGCTGGGCTTCAACTGGACGAGGCCGAAACCCGGGTTGTTGGCAGGAATATCGGAAGAAAGCCTCTGTTCAGCTTCGAAGTGGGTATGCCCATCACCCTCGACAAGGTCCGGTACGAGGTCATGGGCCGACTGCACTATGTCGAACGTGACGAGGGCGAGATCTATCTCTCCCGCGAGTACATCCTTCACAATCCTGAGAAAGGCTACCTGTGGCTCTCCGAAGAGGACGGCCATTTCACCGTGAGTGAACCGCTCCACCAAAGGATTCGCATCCCTTCGAAGGCGCCGAGGACGCCCGTACGGGTCGGCAACGAAACCTACAAGGTCTATGATTGGGGAACGGTCAAGCTCGAGTGGGTGGACGGGGCCCTTCCCTGGACCGCGACCGTGGGCGAGAGAACCGACTACGTCCACATGATAAAGCCGCCCGCGTATATCGATCAGGAAATCACGGGCAAAGAGCTGGAACTCTTCCGGGGGCGGTACGTCAGCAACGATGAGATGAAGGCGGCCATCCCCAAAGACCTCATGCTGATGGCGCCCAGAGGCGTCTATTCCTGTCAACCCTACGTGGCTCCGCGCTGGTTGAAGGGCTGGGGTCTGATCGGGCTGATATTCCTCATTGTGAACGTAGTTCTGTTCTTTTACAGCGTCGGCGCCGAGAAGCCGAAGACAGTTCTGCGAGAGACCATTCCCGCGGCAAAATACACCAAGGAGTACATGAGCAAGCCCTTCAAGGTTGCAAAGGACGGGGACATACTCCGTCTGCAGGGCTCCGCGCCGCTGAACAACTCCTGGCTCGCGTTGGATTTCGCGCTCGTGGACGCTAAGGACCAGGTAATCAAGGAGTTCTGGGACGAGGCGTCGTACTACCACGGAAGGGATTCGGAAGGCTACTGGACTGAAGGCTCGAGGAGGTTTAGCGATCCTTTTGTCGTGGAAAAGGCCGGAACGTACAAGCTCCTCATCCACGCAAAGGGAGGAAGTGGTCGATTCGGAGGCCCAAGAAACGAACCGATACAAATCGTTCTCGTTTCGGGTCAGACCCTGTCGTGGTATTTCATTTTCCCCATCCTCGTCGCAGGACTCGTCGCGGCATCGGGGATAGTCCACAAAAAGACCTTCGAAGCGAGACGGTGGGCGCCTATCTACGAGGATATGGAGGAAGACTGATTACGCTCGGAAACCGGGCGATCTGCTTCCGGGCCTCATTGCGGCTTCATTCAGACGATCGAGAGTCATTCGGAAATTACCGTCATGAGAATCATTCCGATACTTTTCATTGTCGGCGTACTCGGAGGCCTGACGATCATGGCCTACGACGCGTGCTTTCACGGGCTGTTTCTTCCAAAGCCCCTTGAAAAGCCGGTGAGCCTTCGCGATGGCTCCAAGCGGGCACGGGCCGTGGGTTACGGATACTACTTCATAGGTGGGCGACGGCACTTTGGAGGAGGATACGGACGTGGGAAGTAGACCGGGGCCTCTGGTCCTGCGCCTTTTCTGAACGAACCTCGGAGTCCGCGGAGTGATCGGTTCCGGTCGGATCGGCCCGTCACGCAGCCGGTACGGCCGAGACTTTTCGAATGTGGCTTGGATTGCTGGAGGAGGATTATGAACTACATGATCTACGTAAAGCCGATTATCGGTAGCATCGTCTACACGGTGCTCGGAATGATCCTATTCGTCATCGCGTTGTTGATCATGCAGAAAGTCGCGCCATTTTCCATTCGCAAGGAGATTGAAGAGGACCAGAATACCGCGCTGGCCATCCTCATGGGCGCGGTATTTCTTTCGTTGGCAATCATCATCCACGCGGCCATAACCTGACGGTCGGACCCGCTCTTGCGGACACGCTGTGCGGATGGAGGCCCTTTGTGCTAAAAGGCCCTCCCCGGTGAACTCTCTGCTTTCCGGAGGACGATGGCTGATCGATTGCCAGGGATTTTTCTTCTCGCCGCAGTATTTGTAATCGCAATCTGCGGTCTGGTCTACGAGCTTATTGCCGCTTCACTCTCCAGCTACCTGCTGGGTGGTTCGGTCACCCACTTCTCCATCGTCATCGGAGTATTCCTTACCGCCATGGGTGCGGGTTCGTACCTTACCCGCTTCGTGAAGAAGGACCTGGCAGATCTCTTCGTTGCGATCCAGATCGGTATCGGTCTTTCCGGGGGGCTTTCGGCCGCGATCCTTCTGTTCACCTTTGCAGTCCTTGAAACCTATCTTCCCGTCCTCCTCGGAGTCCTTGCGATGACGGGTGCCCTGGTGGGGATGGAGATTCCGCTTCTCATCAGGATACTTCGGAGCCGTGCTACGCTCCGACTTACCGTGGCCAACGTGCTGGCGCTGGACTATCTCGGTGCGCTCATTGCCTCCTGCGCGTTCCCCCTGTTTTTAGTTCCTTATTTTGGCCTCCTCCGTACTTCCTTTCTCTTCGGGATCATCAACGTCGCGGTGGCGGCGGTTGCCACGAGGGTTCTCGCATCAATGCTTCGCCGGCGAAGAGTCCTTCGTACCATGGCTGCGGTCGCCGGGCTGGTTCTCGCGGCAGGCCTGGCAGGGGCTGGGGTTTTCACGTCCATGACCGAGGATCTGCTGTACCAGGACGACATCCTCTTCACGCGGCAGACCCCGTACCAGAGGATCGTCGTAACCAGGTGGCACGATGATATCCGTCTCTTCATCGACGGGAACCTCCAGTTCTCCACGGTGGATGAGCACCGCTATCACGAGGCCCTTGTGCATCCCACCATGTCGGCCGCACCTGCAGCACAGAGAGCCTTGATCGTCGGCGGCGGCGACGGCATGGCGGCCCGGGAAATCCTCAAGTATCCTCGAATCCGCAGGATCGACCTGGTGGATCTCGACGGCGAGATGATTCGTCTCTTCCGTGATAGACCGTTCCTGGCACGGCTGTCAGACCACGCGCTCTCAGATCCACGCGTGAAGATCCATATCATGGATGCCGGCAAGTTCTTGGAGCGCTCAAAGGAATTCTGGGATCTGATCTTCGTCGATCTTCCTGACCCGAATACGCTTTCCCTTGGACGCCTCTACACAAAGAGTTTCTACCGGCTCTGTGCCAAGCATCTGGGATCGAGAGGAATAGCCGTTACTCAGGCTACGAGTCCCTTCTACGCGCGAGAAGCGTTTTGGTGCATCGTACAGACCTGGGAGCAGACTCCCGTGGGGCCCGAACAAAAGGGTCGGTTCCATGTCTACCCATATCACGTGTACGTTCCCTCCTTCGGCGACTGGGGATTCGTTATGGCTGCGCGGCGAAACTTGGATCCCGACCGGCTCACGGTCTCGAAAGATGTTCCGATGAAATTTCTGAGCGATAAACTCCTGCCGACCCTCTTCGCATTCCCCAAAGACAGTCTCCCCAAAAGGGAAATCCGCACCAACCGGTTGGACGACCAGGCGCTCGTCAAGTACTACCGAGAAGGATGGAGAAGATTCGGACCGTGAGGAGGACATTTGAGGTAAGAGTTCGTCGAGGAAGGCCTCCCTGCAAAATGCCCCCTTGATATGGCCGCAAGAGTCTCCTGAAGAGGACTTGGGGGACTCGCAGTGACCTTGACTTCGGCCGGCATCTCTATTATTTTAATTTTACAGCCGAATAGGTATCCCGCTCGGAGAAGCTCATGTCCGATAAGGCCCAATCGTCACGAAAATCTATCGCAGCTACCTCGCAGATGAAGAAGCTCATGGCCGACCACTTCCTCTCGCTGGACAAGGCAAAGAAGGACGGCCAACCCAAGGTGGCCTGGTGCACGTCGGTCGGCCCGGCGGAATTGCTGCACGCGATGGGGTTCCTCGTTTACTATCCGGAGAATCACGGTGCTCTCCTGGGAGCGACCAGAATGGCGTCGGATCTCATCCCGATTGCAAACGCCGTGGGATATTCCCCGGACATCTGTTCCTACCTGACGGCCGATGTGGGCTCGTACCTCAAGGGCCAAACCCCTCTATCCAAGGCGTACGGTCTGGAATCGATACCCAAGGCGGATGTACTCGTGTACAACACGAACCAGTGCAGGGACGTGCAGGACTGGTTTGCTTTCTACGCCCGGGAATGGAATGTTCCGCTGATCGGTGTGCACACGCACCGGCAGATCAAGGCCATAAAAGAGCATCACGTCGCGGACCTGGTCCAGCAGATGAAGGCGATGGTCACCACCCTGGAGGAAGTCTCGGGCAACACTTTCGACATAGACAAACTCCGGGAGACTGTCGCGCTCTCCCTGGAATGCACCAAGCTCTGGAGAGAAGTGCTCGAATGCGGCGCGGCAAAGCCTGCTCCCTTGACCTTTTTCGATGCGACGATCCACATGGCGCCCGCGGTGGTGCTCCGGGGCCTTCCAGAAGCGGTGGAATACTACCAGCTTCTGCTGAAGGAACTCCACGAGCGGATCGATAACAAGGTGGCCGCGGTCGAGGGTGAACGCCACCGGCTCTACTGGGACGGTATGCCGATCTGGGGCAAGTTGAGGGATCTGAGCGAGCAGTTCATGTCTCTGAACACCAATGTCGTGGCGTCAACCTATTGTAATAGCTGGATCTTCGATGCTTTCGATCCGAAGGAACCCTTCGAGTCCATGGCACGAGCGTACACTGAGCTGTTCATCGTTCGGGACGAGTCATACAAGGAAGCCTACATGGAACAGTGGATCAAGGACTTTTCCGTGGACGGACTCATATTCCACGATGCAAAGACCTGCCCGAACAACTCCAACAACCGTTACGGTATGCCACAGCGAATGTCCGAGCGGCTTGGAATCCCGTCGCTCGTGATCAACGGAGATCTCAACGACCTGCGCTGCTACTCGGAAGAGCAGGCGAGGACGAATATCGAAGCCTTCGTCGAACAGCTCGATGAAAGAGGCTAGCGAGGACGTGTAAGTACTGTTCTTTGACCTACCCCTCCCAAGCCCGAAGAGAGATAGCCCTGGCGCCTCAGTGCCGTTCAGGGGGCAATTGCTGGATCAGGCGTTGGTATCAGGCGTCCCCGCCGATTCCCGGGCTATGATTGAGACAAGCTCTTTCACGGCCGATTCCAGCGTGTCGTTAACAATTCGGTACCGGAACAAGCCCGCTGACTCCATTTCCCGCGCAGCATTTCCGAGCCGGATTCGGAGAGACTCTTCCGAGTCGGTGCCTCTCAATCTAAGCCTCTGCTCGAGGATTTCCATATTGGGCGGAACCACAAACACGCCCACAGCCTCCGGGATCTTCCTGAAGACCTCTCTTGCTCCTTCCACGTCGATGTCCAAGATCATGCGGCCGCCCCTTACCAGGCACTCCAGCACCGGCTCCGCGGGCGTACCATACCGCTTGCCATGGACTTCCTTCCATTCGAGAAACTTGTCCTCTCGCACCATTCGCGTGAATTGGTCGTCGTCTAGGAAGAAGTAGTGGACACCGTGAATCTCCCCTGATCTTGGCTTGCGGGTAGTGCAGGACACCGAATAAAGCATGTCGGGAAACATACTGCGAACCCGCTCCAGAAGCGTAGACTTCCCTGCGCCCGATGGAGCCGAAACGATGAAGAGCAGGCCCTTTCTCCTCTCGAAGAAATCCATGGACACGTCCTGTGTCGATCGACTGGTGTTTCATGACACGATCTCCGGCTTTGGTCAACGCGAATCTCATCGTATGACCTTTCAGAGAAGGAACTCCGGCGGCCCCGAGGGTACCGACCGAAAACCCTTGACACGATCATGCTCCGGAGCTAGGTACACTCCCTTGGGGTGGCGCACTCTCCAGGATGGTGCATCGGTCTGGTCAGAAGCGGGTTGCTCGGCCGGTAGCGGCAACCCTGAGGGCTTGCGCATTCCGGACCGGTTCGAAGGGATCGCAGAATGGTTCGAAAGGTTTTCCTCGGCATTCTCATCGCACTGAGCCTTGCTGCCATTGTGTACGGAGGATTCTTCCGTAAGTTCAAGGTGTACGACAATCTGGAGAAATTCGACAAGCTCAAGAGCGTCGGTATAAAGATCAAAGTTCCGGGATTCCGACAGAGCCAACAGAAATTTCAGGTGCAGTCGCAGTGGTTTTCCGAGCCTGAAGTGGTCAATGCCATGACCTTTGCCGGCATCGGTAGGTATAAGGACGGTCGCCTGATGTCCAAGTATCCGGATCTTAGAATGCTTAAGGGCCGTCGTCCGTGTCCCACCTGAACCTAACGGTCGTCGCGGGTACGCGGCCTTCACCATGAATTGATTCGTTTCGGACAGGACTTGAATACCGCCAGTCCGAGGACCCGACTCCGGGAAAAGGACCGGCAACCAATTTTGCCCTCCCTGGGCCTTGGTGGTGAATCCGGAGAAAGCTGTTTTGGAAAGACTACGACTCAAGGTGCAGATCGCGTTTGCGGCACTGTTGAACATTGGGTTCGTTCAGTGGCACAGCATCTGTTTTCCCGTGCTGAACTGCTATTCCTGCCCCCTATCCGTATTTTCGTGCCCTATCGGAATCATCGGTCAGTTCGCGGGCATCGGACTGGTTCCGCTCACCGCGATCGGAGGGATTGCGCTGGCCGGACTCCTGGCAGGCAGGATCTTTTGCGGATGGGTCTGTCCATTCGGCCTCCTGCAGGAACTCGTGTACAAGATCCCCTTTGTGAAATTCGACATTCCTCGGTGGACGAGGTTCGCCAAATACGGCGTATTCGTGGGTCTCGTTGTTGTTGTTCCCATTCTCTTGACGACAAGCTCACCGCTGTTCTTCTGTCGTTTGTGTCCAGTGGCCACGGTGGAATCGGCAGTCCCGTGGGCTATCATAAAAGGTTCAACCAACGTGGCCTGGCTCGCGGTTCGATTGGGAATCCTCTTCGCCGTTGTGATGTTCGCGATGGGGCATCGGCGCTTTTTCTGCAAGGTAATCTGTCCTTTGGGTGCCTGCCTGTCGGTCTTCAATCGCTTCGCCGTGGTCTTCCCGGAACGAACGGTCGAGTGTACCGCGTGCGGGGCCTGCAATCAGGTGTGCCCCATGGAAACTGACGCGGATAAAGGCTTTCACGGCGTCTTCGATTATCGCCCCGAGGAGTGCATCACCTGCCTGGAATGTCAGCAGAAGTGTCCCACTGAGGCTGTGAAGATCTGGGGCTGAAAGGATGAATCCCGATCAACGAAGGGGTTCGCAGGGAAGACCTTGCTGGTAGAGGGGCTCCGCCGGGTAACCTTTTCCGCAACGACATGCCGTAAGCCGGCACAGTCGTGAAGGTCAAGGGAGCGGCCTTCGTCGTCCCGGGGCCGGCTTCTTTTTGGGGACCACACCCAGTTTTCGTGCTCTAGCTGCTTTCGCACGAGGATGCGCCACGCGTGCCTTTCCCCGAATGACCTTCTTACCGTGGAGTTCGCGCGCCCTCCGTACGGCCGCCCCCCGGGGAACCCATTTGACGACTCCCGGGGCAATGATTACTGCTCGAACATCGCTTCCCAGCGAGGAGGCCGGGGCCTTTGGCGCTTCTCCCGCACCAATGAGGCCGTCCCCGTTGGCATCGAGGGTACGAAAAGCTTCTGTGCTCCCCGGGAACTCCTTTAGCACCACGTAGCCGTCGCCGTTGGAATCGAACTTGTTGAGGAACCAGTTACCGTAGGCCAGGCCATGAGCCACGAGAATCAGAGTGATCATGAGGAACCACCTCATCCGCTTTTCCCTCCTTCTGTGTCGTGGAAGACAGCTTGTGGAGACTCCCAGAGGGGATGCCTCCGGATGGATTCGACCGTGAGGTTACAGTATACCATGGTAGAGCCATCGGCGTTCATCAATCGACTTGCGCGAATGCCCCGGAGAAGTCTATAAATGAGTTCCTGGAGGAAACTATGGAGATAATCGAGAAGGCTGGCCGTGAGGGAATAACTACTCTTTCCGAATTCGAATCCAAGCAGGTGCTTGCCCACTATGGAATCCCCGTCGCCGAGGAGCGGCTCGTCAGCGGCCGCGACGAGCTCATCGAAGCTCTCGACGCGATAGGTTTTCCGGTCGTTCTAAAGGGGTGCTCCCCGGAGATAACCCACAAGACGGAGAAGCAGCTTATCAAGCTCGACATCAGGAACAGCGAAGAGGCGTCCGCGGCCTACGAAGAGATCGTGGCAGGATTGAATTCAGATTCCGCCGGGGTGCTCGTACAAGAGATGGTCAAGGGCGCACGTGAGCTGATGGTCGGGCTTACGCGGGACCCTCAGTTCGGCCCTTGCGTCATGTTCGGTCTGGGTGGAATCTTCACCGAGATTCTGCGGGACGTATCCTTCAGGCTCGCGCCGTTGGATCGGCGCGACGCGATGGAGATGATGTCTGAGATCAAGGGGCACAAAATACTCGAGGGAGTCCGCGGTATGGCGCCCGCCGATCCGGAACTGATGGCGGACATCCTCATCTCCATGGGCAGAATCGGCCTCGAAAACGAGGTCGTCAAGGAAGTGGACGTCAATCCTCTGATACTCCGGGACGGAAAACCGGTGGCAGTCGACGCCCTCATTGTGCTCGACCTAGCCGGGGCTCAGTGACAGGCTGCTTTTGTGACAGGCTGTGTGGGAGGCCGAAGGCGTTGACTTTGACCGTATGGGGCCTCGTACGATTTCCCCCTCACGCTACCTTTGCCCGCCAGGGGGGCAGTTTTCGGCGCCCCCTTCCGTCAAGGGAGGAAGCCTATCGGCTTGGAAACATGAAGTCTCGGGGGATGAGTCTGGAGAGACCCTTTTGCAGAAAGGCCTTCCCCGGTGAACTCTTACCGATATTTTTCCTTTATGAAGGCCAGAGATTCGTCAATTGCGTTCAAGGTCAAGTCCAGGTCTTCTTCAGTATGCCGAAAGCTAATATAGGCATGATGGTAGGGTGAAAAAAAGAACCGCCTGCGGATGAGCTGGGTGTAGAAATCCTTACGTTTGCCTTTGTACGCCCCTGTCTCCTCCTTCTTGAAAGTGATGTAGAACATGGGGGCAACGCCGGTCAGTTCAGCTCCCACATCATGTTTGTCAATTACCGCCTGGATCTTCTTTATAAACCTTTCGCCCTTTTCCCAGATATTTTCGAGCACATTGTCCCGCTCAAGGATTTCTATGGTCTTGAGCGCGGCGACAAAGCCCTCGCTGTTCGGAAAAAAGGTTGAGGAAATAAAAAGCTTCTCAGCGGCAGCCATCATGACATCCTTTTTCCCGGTCACAACCGAGATGGGATATCCGTTGGCCATCGCCTTTCCCAGAACCGTCAGGTCAGGGGTGACACCATAGAGTTTCTGTGCGCCGCCCATGGAAAGCCTGAAACAGGTGCGGATCTCATCGTATACGAGCACCGCGCCGTACCTGTTGGCAATCTCTCGTACGCCCTCAAGAAACCCGGGGTTCGGTATCTGCATTTTTTCGTGGTTGGGATGGCCGAAAGGAGTCATGATGATGGCAGCGGTGTCGTCGCCGTAGGTTGCCATCAGGTCTTTCAGTTGGTCAAGGTTATTGTACTGAAATTCAAAGACATCCTCGTAGAATTTCGATGGAATCCCGCCCTTCATCTCAACACACCAGTCATGCCAGCCATGGTAGCCGCAGCGCATCACTTTCAGTTTCTTCGTGTGGGCTCGTGCAATGCGAATACTCGCAGTGGTTGCATCAGAGCCTGTCTTCAGGAAGATGCTCAACTCGGAAGAGGGCACGAGTTCAGTGAGTTTCTTGGCCAGAATGTTCTGGTACTTTTGTGTCAGGGTGAAACAGAATCCTTTCTCTTTGATCTGTTTGTAAACGGCTTCATCAAGCTCTTCTTCCCGGTAGCCCAGGATAATGGGGCCGTAACCGCAGAGAAAGTCAATAAATTCATTGCCGTCGACATCGGTCAGGCGGCAGCCTTTGCCGGTTTCAAGAAAGATGGGATATTCTCCGTCGATAAAATCGGCTGGTTTTCTCGCACCCAGAACACCTCCCGGTACCAGGCCGCACGCCTCTTCAAACAGCTCCCGGCTCCTGGCGATGTTCAGTCTTCCTATCTCTTTCATGGAGAGTCTCCTGTCCCGTGCTAGACTTCAAACATCGATGAAATTGTTTCGGTCTGGTGGATCCTTGCGCCTCTCTTCAAGAACGCCGCGAGGAATTTGCCCGGATCGATGCAGCCTTCAGGAGCAACCACACCTTTTTCGGTCACATCACCTGCGTCCATCATGAGCGCTGCAATGGATGCGGGAAGTCCCGTCCCGGGAGCCATCCTTCCCACCATGTCGGCTGTGTAGGTTATCTTCTTGCCATCTCTTTCCCCTTTGACAATAACCTTGAGACCCGAAGCCTGGGGACCGTTATCCCTTCCTTCCGGAATGGTCTTCCAAAGCTTCAGTGCGAGGTCATAGGGCGTCACCGTGGTCCCCTTGATGTCAATGGGCTCTTTGCCAAGAAAGCCCGTATCTTTCTGTTCTTTTATCAGTTCATCCACCCATAAGGGTATGAGTGCGCCCTTGATCACCACATTCTTGACCCCTTTGATGTACTTCGGGATGGTCAAAGGCTGTGGATGGCCCACGTAGCGGACATGGCAGGTGCCAAGCGGCTCGAGGAACTGTTCGGCAACCGCTTCGGTTCCACCTTCCACATGAACCAGTTCACCATTGAGATATTGCGGGATCTTCCCAAGGGTCATATGAAGGCTGTGGTCCCAGGCAGCTCCTGCAAGTTCTGCGATGCTGACCACCCAATAGAGATAAATGTCATCAACACTGTCCAGACGGTCTGCGTACCATTTTACGAGAACATTATTGGTTCCGGGATCGGAGCCCATGCCCGTAAGAACGGTGATGCCCGCTTCTCTGGCCATTCCATCTATCTCAGAGTTGAAAAGAATCTCGGTTCCTTCGTAGTCATCACAGATGTCGATATAGTTTACCTTCGCCTCCACAGCCGCTCTTGCTACAGGCACGGCAGTCTTGTAGAAGGGACCTGCACAGTTAATCACGACATCAACGTCCTTGAAGGTGTTTACCATGCCGGCATGATCGTTTACGTCCATCTTGATCAGGTTTACCTTCTCACTGTCGCGTAATTTCGCCGCCAATCTCTCTGGATCCGGGTATAAATCACCCAGGACAACATCTGTGACCTGTTGTTGTTTTATCAGGTCTCGGCCGACACCCTGGCCCATGCCGCCGGCTCCGCCCAACACCAATGCACGCATATCTTATTCCTCCTTCATCGGGAGTTATTCCCCAAAGGTGACTCTATCGGAAGGGCCGTCTAAGGGCTCCTTCTTGGAAGAAACCGCCCCAAGAACCGGCAAGGAGCCGTCTGAGACGCAACGCTGCCTCGCACTGTCAATGCCCATTGACTGACTTCCTTCTGTTCTGGACCGCTCGACCTTTCCAACGCGAGGGAGTCTGTCAGGTCTCAACGGAGCTAAGTCGATAACCGGCTCCGCGATGTCCTCGATGCGGGTCTCCTGGCCCGGTATCGGCTCGTCCGACGGCTTTCGAACCCCGAATTGCCGTGGACCCCTCCCCGAACACGGCCCAAGGATGCCAATTTTCACCTTTGCGTCGGATTAGTAGCTCTTTGTCCCGCATTTGAGCATACGACACCCTCGGCCCCACTGTCAATGTCAACTCTTGAGAGGAGTTCCTTCAAATTCGAGCTTGTACGTCTATCCCTGAATTTGCCGGTTGAAACGCAAAGGCCTTATCAAGTGGCCTCGGCTTCGACCGTCGTGCCACTCTGGAAGGGAAACGGTGGGTTTGTTGAGAAAGACTCCTGGGAAGAATCTTACTCGCCGGACCGCGCGTCAGTATCAGACCGCGCGCGCTTTGGGAAACGGTTTCGGAGGATCGTCGACTTGAAGCCTGTCTCCAAGGCTTTTGAGACGACCTTGTGGCCAAACATGGTGTAATGGTCTCCGAAGACCTTCTTACCCGTTTGCTTCTGCGCTTGGACCAGGCTGGGGAGCAACGAAATGAGCGTGATCCGGTGTTTCCGACAGAAGCTCGTCACCCGCTTGGTCGTTCGTGCCATGTCCCAGGCGCCGACGGCCCGAGGGCCGTGAATCTTGGCCAGTTGCGCCATGGTCCCTTTGGGGTCCAGCGCGTACTTGACCTCCAACTCGGAACCGAGATAAACGAGCGCGAACTCTATGCCCTTGCTGCGGCAAAGATCGCGGGACTTGAGGACCATTGAAAGCGTGTAATCCCATGCGGCTTCGATTCGGGGTTCGGGCCGGCCGGCCCATTGAAGGAGTTCCGGAGACACACTGTATCGATCCCTCCGCAACTGGTTGAACCGCCTGAGGATAAATGCGCCGGCTACGTAGCCGTGGCGTACGAGATCCCGGAATCGCGTGGTGATCCGGCCGGTGGCAAGATTTCGCTCGACCCTGAGTGCCCGGCTGTCATCGCAGAAATCGTTGGTGCACAGGGTCATCACCACCGCGTCAGGATGATAGAGAACAGCCTCATCTCTCAGGACTTTGTAGTTGTTTTCCTGGCCGGTTCCGGAATATCCCAGAGCAATGATCTGGTAGCGCCTCACCGAAGGGCCCGTCGCAGACATCGACTCGTTGAGCGATTTCTCAAGAAGCTTGTGGAAGCTTCTGGTTAGCGGAACCTGTGTCGATTCCACGTACGAGTCTCCGATGAAAAGGATCCGGTAAACCCCCGGCCGCTTTCCGTACTCGTAATCGTGGTCGAAGTATCCGTGGGAATTCCAGCGAATAATGTTGACGTATCGGTATTTCCCGTTCGGATCGTACCCGTAGTATTCCACCTGCTTGCCAGGGACGTGCCACGCGGTGAACCGTTCGGTCCGAGCCGGGCTCGCTGCTGCAGGAAGATACCTTCGTTGATCGCCGTTAGTAAAGACAACCGAAAACCATCGCAGGTCTTTCTTCGCGCGATCCCGGGGACCCTGTGCTATTTCTCTGATCCGGGCATAGTCGCCGGGCATGACCTTCGGGAAGAGCGTCTCAAGTACCAGCGCCGTGCAGAGTACCGCCAAAGCGCACACGGAACCGAACTTTGCCGTGGACCGCGCCCCGCGAAAGCGACCCGTTCGATTGGGAAACACGAGGATGATCCCGTTGAACAGCACAAGCAGACCGAGTATGAGCTTTCCGTTGTACAGGTTATTGTAGAGAATCAGGAAGAGAACGAGCGTAGAGACTGGAGGTGCAAGAAACGCCAGAACCCCACGAACCAGGATCCGAGAATCGGCCGGCAGTCGAATCATGGCCGCTTCCTGTCAATGCGCGGGGTGCACGAGAGTCGTGGTGTCGCCCACTCAACATATGGACCAGCCGCGCACGAAGAAGCAGCGTCCTTCCTGGAAAACCTCGACCGACCTACTCCACCTCTCTGCGGCGAGAACGCCATAGCGACAAACCTAAGCTAACTTCTTTCAATACCAAAACCAGAGCCAAAACCAAATCCAAATCCAAACCTGCTAGCAAAATTGTCCGGCCGTCAACGGAGCACCCATTGGGGTGACTGCTTCCACGGGGGACCGGGCCTTCCGCTGGGTGAGTCGGGCGGCGAAGTCACCGCAACGAGCGCCTTCTCAAGGTCTTCGTTGCTCGGCGTCAGAGCGGCAATTATTCCCCTAAGGCCCTCAGCGACTTCTCTTATCGTCCTTCCCTGGCCTGGAAAAGTCGCCCTTGCTTCGGCACCGGAGGCCCGTTGGGGATTGCTCGAACCCTTTGCCGCGAGCTTCACTGCCGAAGTTCGAGTTGGTGTGTCAGCGGACGAGCCCTCCGTCTTGTTCGCCTGTGTTGGGACCGGAGCATCTGCCTTTGCGCCTGGCGCCTTCTGCGCCACAGCAGCGGCCGGGGCATCATCGAATTCCTGAAAGGTCCTTGCCTTGCCGTTCGGTTGACCTAATGCTACCGAGGCAACCGCAAAGGCGATCAATGCAGCGAAAACGACTGAATAGGGGGGGCGATGCATGAAAGTCTCCTTGGTTTTCGAAGCTTCGCTGTCCTGGTGAATACTACCTCAAAATGCCATGTGATGTCAAGTTATTGTCCGTATCATTCAGGGCCAGCGACACTATCAGAGAGTTCATATTTATAAATCCTTATACTAGGGTAACATAACACGACCTTTGACGCGGACATATAACTAATACTAGTCATAACAGCATAATAAGAATTTTTTCATAAAAAAGACTTGACAAGTACATGCTATCCCACTAGAAGGTCCCCACCTGCATCAGTCCTACCATATAGACCTACCAGACACGCCAGCCTGTGTGCATCCTACCCGATGCCCCGGAGGGGGTCCCGCCTCTTCCGGGGTCCTTTCTTTGTACCCACAGCAGCTCCCGAGCATCATAGGACCACGTCTCGTACCCTTCCTGCATGAGAGTTGGAATCAGTCCACGATCAGACAGGCATCGCCGTAGCTGTAAAAGCGGTATTTTCGCCTCACGGCCTCGGCGTACGCAGCGAGCGTGAGGTCGGTCCCCGCGAAACTGCACACGAGCATGAGCAGACTGGAGCGAGGGAGGTGAAAATTGGTAAGCATACCTCGGACCACTTTGAACGTGTGCCCCGGCGTTATGAAGAGGTCGGTCGTCCCCCTGCCCGGCGCTACGCCCTTTTCGCGCGCAGCCGAGGACTCCAGGGCCCTTACAGAGGTTGTGCCCACGGCGATTATTCGGCGGCCGTCTTGTATGGCCTCGTTGATCCTCTCCGACGCGTCTTCGGGAATCTCATAGTATTCAGATTCCATGGTGTGCCGCCGGATGTCGGCCTCCCTGACAGGCGTGAACGTTCCCGGTCCGACGTGGAGCACGATCTTGCAGAGAGTGAGTCCCTGCTCCTGAAGCTCCCCGAGTATCTCCTCGGTGAAGTGCAGACCCGCGGTCGGAGCGGCCACGGATCCGGCAACTCGTCCGTAAACCGTCTGATATCGGGACCTGTCCCGGGCGAAATCCCGATTCTCGTGCTTGATATAGGGGGGCAAGGGAGGATGGCCGTGAACGTCCAGGAAATCGGTAAAATCCGGTTCCGCTACTTCGAATTGCATCCTCACGCGACCCGGCGCAACGCTCTCTACTACTGTTACCCGCTCCCCCCTTCCGATCTCAATTATCGTCCCGGGCCGGACCGGCTTGCTGGATCGAACGATGCAAACCCGCACGGCACGCTTTTCATTGGCCCAGCCCTGCGCGGCCCCCGCCGGATCCAGGACGAGGATCTCCACTCGTCCCCCACTGGGTTTACGGCCAAGGAGAAGCGCCGGCGTCACCCGTGTTTCGTTCAGCACGAGCACGTCCGTAGGCCGGAGCAAAGAGGTCAGCTCAACGAAAGTGCTGTGGCTGAACGTACCGCTCTTGCGGCGGATGGTCATCAACCTTGAGCCATCCCTCGTCTCAGCGGGGCACTGGGCAATTTGCTCCGGCGGAAGCTCAAAGTCGTACGTTGAAAGCCGGTAAACCGGCGGTACCTTGTCACCCTGAACGGCTGGGTCAACAGCGGTCATGATTTTGGCGTGCTCCCGATTTATGTGACGCCGAGCCCCCCGCGAGCAAGGACGAGGAGGAGAAGCCCGAGCAGCATCAGTGCCCCACCCAGAACACGCAAGGTAGAATCGTCCTGTTGCTGTACGACGTGCATCAAGCGCTTCATCTTGTCCGGAAACCCGAAATAGGGCAGTCCCTCCAGGATCATGACCATGCCGATCACACAGAAGAAGAATTCCATGGGCTCACCAACTCAGGGGTTTATGGGAGTCGACATGTCGGTCCGCTCGGCCCTGCCCTGAGCTAGGTCCCAGGCTGCCACGACGAGCAGTACAAGGTAGAGGCCTATATAGGGCCAAATATAGCGACCCAATCCCATGTGGAAAGAATCCGCGAACAGGTCGAGTACCACGGGTGGAACCATTGCAATGGTCGCTATTTTGAGTGCTTCGCCGTACGTCACGCCATTCGCGGAGAACCGGGCGCCGAAGTAAGGAATCAGTGCAAGAACGAGTACTTGAAGGACTTTCGCCACGAGAAAGTAGAATCCAAGCACAATGGTGCCGATCCTGAGCACGTCGGGAAAGTACCGATCTTTCATGGTACGCAGGCTCTTGGAGTCAAGCACGACATCTGGTAGGTTCTTGAGCGCGAAGATCCGGACCTGCTGAGGATTCTTCACAACCAAGTTGTCTCTTGTTAGCACCAAGCCTCTCCGCACGCGCTTGAGGTAGTTCAACGCTTCTTGCTCTTTGCCCGGCCTTGTGTCAATGACTGCAAAGGTTCCCTCTTTCTTGAGCGCGCTCACCACAAAGGGTTGCTTTTCCTTGATGCTTGCGTGGCCGTTGCGAATTGTGATCTGCGGCAGGTACCGATCATAGGCATGGGCTATACGGTCGAGGAATGAATCGATCTTCGGAGAGACCACGTGAACGAAACCCCACGTGCTGATTCCCACACAGGCGAGAAACACCAACACCGTGACAACAGCGGGGGTTCTGCACAAGGATCTGGTAATACCCATGAGAGATTCACCTTTCTCCGTTTCGCCGGAATCGTCCGGTAGGGATAAACCGCAACCGGTGACTCTTTTTCTCTACCGATGGGCAATCAAACGGATGGGACCAGCTCATGGATCTTCGTCCACCAGCCGGTGCCGGATCCCTAGGAAGCCAGGTTCACTTCTCCCGAATCGATCCGTACCAGGCTTCCTTCGTCGGTCCTCAACAGGAGAGCCCCGTCCTCGGTCAGCCCCTCGGCAATGCCCTTCGTGTCGTCGCGCACAAGTACCTGTCCCCGGTGGAGCCAGCGACTTTCCCACTGTGGAACAACGAACCGGCATCCCTCCCGCGCGACTCGGTCGTACAGAGCGGCTATTCTCTCGATCAATAGGCCTGCGACCTCATTCAAGTCCCACTCTCTACCGGAAAAGGCGGCCATGGAGGTTACCGTCTGCCTCAGTTCAAGAGGAAAGTCCTCACTGGCGGTATTCACGTTGAGACCGATCCCGATAATCACGAACTCGATCTCTGACCCGTTCACTCGGGCCTCAGAAAGGATACCCGCGACCTTTCGTCCGTCAAGCAGGACATCGTTGGGCCATTTGAGCCGGACTCTGGTAAGACCGAAGATTTCGAGGGCCTCGGCGACCGCGGTTGATGCCAGCATCCCCAGGAGCGTCGCGTCCCCCGGTGGCACATGGGGGCGGAGGATCATGGAGAGCGCCACATTCTTACCTGGAGGAGACACCCAGGAACGACCCAACCTCCCGCGGCCTTGCCCCTGATCGAGGGCCATGACCGCCAAGCCCTCCGGTTCACCCATGAGGGCCAGTTTTCTTGCCTCGTCCTGGGTCGATTCGACGCGGTTCTTCACGATGAGTCGTGGTTCCATGGGAATCCTGCGAGGACCACAAGAATTAGCAATATGCACCGGGGAACAGAGAACTACCCTACCCTGCTTCGAAGTCCTCGGGTACGGTCATGCACTTCGCCATACGGGCCTTGCCCCGTACGCCCGCCCAATAGAGCGGTCAACCCCGCTGAGCAGTATCGTTTTTGCATACAAACGAGCAGCCTCCCCCTTTTCACCACCACCGGAGGTGCCGGCATGCTCCTGCATTGCCATCTCTCTCAAGCGCGGCAACCGGCATTAGCTCCCTTTTAGCCTCGTCATACGTTCCAGGCTCTCTTTCAGCGCCGCCGACTTGGCTGTGAGTTCCTCGCTTTTCTTCCGCTGCTTCTCAACCGCGTCCGGTTTGGCTTTGGCGAGGAAGTTCTCGTTGGAGAGTTTCTTGCGAACTCCGGCGAGGTCCTTCTCGATCTTGCCCAGTTCCTTTTCCAGTCTGGAGATTTCAGCCTCCGGATCGACGATCCCTTCAAGAGGGACGAAGACTCTCATTTCGCCGACAACGCCGGTGGCAGACATGCGCGGGGGTCGGGCATCCGTTCCCGGAATCCCGATGTCGAGTGTATCGATCCGGCCGAGCGAAAGCACCATGGGCTCGCTTTCTACAATCAGTTCTCTCTCCCATTCAGTGGAGGGCGCTACGATCACGGGGAGTTTTCTGCCGGGGGCAACGTTCATTTCGGCTCTGATGTTGCGGACGACGGATATCAGGCCCATGAGGACTTCCATCTTCTCCTCTGCGCCACGGTCCTTCGCGGACTCGTCGAACTCGGGAAAAGGCCCGCGCATGATCGTCTCGCCGTTGCCGGGGATTCGGGAAGCGACCTCCTCGGTGATAAAAGGAATGATCGGATGAAGCAAACGCAAGAGTGAGTCAAGTACTGTCCTGAGCACGTCGGCCGTATTGCGCGCGGCATCGGGATTGTCTCCTCCCAACGGGAGCTTTGCGTACTCGATGTACCAGTCACAGAATTCATGCCACGTGAATCGATAGAGCGCCTGTGCGGCATCGTTAAAACGATACTCTTCTATGCCGCTGCGGACCTCTTCTATTGTCGCGTTCAATCTCGAAAGTATCCAGCGTTCGGCAAGAGGCAGCGGCTTCTTGGTCGGGCGAGAAGGCTCGCCCCCATTGCCGTCGATGTACGGAAGAGTGAAGCGGGCCGCGTTCCAAAGTTTGTTCATGAAATTGCGGTACCCTTCAATGCGCTGCTCTGAAAGGCGGATATCACGTCCCTGCGCGGCCATCGCAGCGAGGGTGAAGCGAAAGGCATCCGTGCCGTACTTGTCCATAACCTCAAGGGGATCGATGATGTTCCCGAGAGACTTACTCATCTTCTTGCCGTGTTCGTCCCGGACAAGTGCGTGGATGTACACCTCCTTGAAGGGAACGTCGTCCATGAACTTCAAGCCCATCATCATCATGCGGGCGACCCAGAAGAAGAGGATGTCAAAGCCGGTAACCAGGCATGAGGTGGGATAGAACGTAGTCAGGAGATCCGTCCGGTCGGGCCACCCCATGGTGGAAAAGGGCCACAGCGCAGACGAGAACCAGGTGTCGAGGACGTCCGTTTCCTGCGTCAGGTTCGATCCCTTGCACGACAGGCATTGGGAAGGGTCCTGGCGAGCTACGATTACCTCGCCGCAATCGTCACAGGTCCACGCGGGGATTCGATGCCCCCACCAGATCTGGCGGGAAATACACCAATCCCTGATATTGTTCATCCACTCATAGTACGTCTTCCTCCACTGCTCCGGGACGATTCGCGTGGAATCGTTCTCCACTGCTGCCTTGGCCCGTTCCGCGAGCGGCCCCACCTTCACGAACCATTGCTTGGAAATGATCGGCTCAACAACGTCCTTGCATCGGTAGCAGCGTCCCAGCCCGACGGTATAGGGCTCGATCCCGACAAGGTAGCCTTTTCGGTCAAGCTCTTCGACGATCGCTTCCCGGCATTCGTATCGGTCCATTCCGTTGAAGTGTATTCCCTGCTCGTTTATGCGACCTTGATAGTCCATCACTGTTACCCGTTCCAGGTCGTGCCTGAGCGAGAGTTCGAAATCGGTCAGATCGTGTGACGGGGTGACCTTGAGTGCGCCCGTCCCAAACTCCATGTCCACAATCGGGTCGCCGATTATGGTGAGCCTTCTTCCCACGAGGGGCAAGACCGCGTGTGCGCCGATGAGATGTCGATACCGTTCGTCTTTGGGATTGACGGCGACGGCCGTATCTCCGAGCATCGTTTCGGGCCGCGTCGTGGCCACAACAAGAGCTTCTCCGGAATCCTCTACCGGGTATCGAATGAGCCACAGGTGCCCCGGCGCGTCCTCATGCTCCACCTCGAGGTCTGACAGGGCCGTGTGGCAGCGGGGGCACCAGTTGACGATGTAGTCACCACGGTAGACGAGTTCCTCCTCGTAGAGACGGACGAAGACCTCGCGCACGGCCCTGGAGAGGCCTTCATCCATGGTGAAGCGTTCTCTGTCCCAGTCGCAGGAGCATCCGAGCCTCTTGAGCTGGTTAAGGATCACGCCTCCAGAATGAGCCTTCCATGACCAGACTCGCTCGATGAACTTGTCCCGTCCGAGGTCGTCCCGGCTCAGCCCTTCTTCTCCGAGCTGGCGTTCCACGACGTTTTGCGTAGCAATGCCGGCATGGTCCATGCCGGGCATCCACAGGGTATTGTAACCGACCATCCGGTAGTAACGGATGAGAATGTCCTGGAGCGTGTTGTTGAGAGCGTGGCCCATATGGAGGGAGCCTGTGACGTTAGGAGGCGGTATGACAATGGAGTATTCCCGGCCCGTCTTGTGCTCATCCGCGTGGAAGAGTTTTTTCTCTTCCCAGAACCCGTACCAGCGTTGCTCTACCTCTTGCGGTTCGTATGCCTTTGGCAGGAGATCCCGGCCCATTTACAGCTCCTCGCACGGTCTGTTGACCCTAATCAAATTAAACTTTAAGTCTAACATCCCTACACCGACATGACAACGAGATTTCGACCTTCAATGTTCGACTCTCCTGGCTCTGCTTGGCCAAATCTTATCCGCTCGGGCGAATCTCCTCTTATCCGTTTAACCTTGACAATTCCCGCATTTACGGCTACATAATTGTTATCTCTGACGTACGATATTCGGTGGATTCTCCCTAAAGATAAGATAGGCGGGAACCGCTTACCGCAAGCCGGCCACCGGGAGAGACACCGTGGAAAAACCTGAGCAGTGAGCCCACATCGAATCTTGCGCCGTCCCCTATCCAGCGACGGGAGATCTCCTATACGCATCGTTATCCCTGTTCTTTTGATGCTCTTCGCGTGGTCGACCTATGCCCTCGGGCAGGACCATCCCAACCGGTTGGATTACGGCCCCGAGCTCGGCAAGAAGGCTGCAAAGAGAAGGCTCCTCGAGGGTCGCATCGCCTACTTCTGGGGATCCCACGAGATATGGATCAGAGATGGAGATAATGCTCACATTGCACCTTCCAAGAAGGAGATTACCCTCAACAGTCCGCTCTTCGGAGTCTATGGGGAAACTTTCCTCAAAGAGGATCTTGCCTTACGAGTGCAAGGCTGGATGAACATCCCGTTTCAGCACCGCAATGATTTCCTATTTGACGACACGGTCTTGGGCTGGGAAGTCGAGGCTCGGCACATCGGCGCAGATATCGCCGCCATATACCATTTGGGACTGAGGAAAACCCCGTACATGGCGGGTCTTGTCGGGGGCTATCGGTTCAACGACTTCTCCTATCACTCGCTGAGAGATATTGTCCCCCAGGGCTCCTTCGACGACCATCTGGAGATACACATACCCTATCTGGGCGTGTACTACGCTCACGTCAATTTCATCGGATCGGTGGTCCGGCTTGACCTCCACGCATCGCCTCTCACTCTTTGCCGGTACGAAGGCGAACGCAATCTCCAGGACTCTGACCCGATGCGAATCAAGGGTCATTCTGTCACCGGTTTCTGGTATGAAACCCTCTTCTCATGGTCGATCCCGGCCGGCAGGAACTCTTTTGTGGGACTGTATGCCAAATACGACTACCTGGAACTCTCCGGCGGAGCTACGGTAAGTACGCTTACCAGGTCGACTCGCTTTTCCATGGATTCTCGTCACAATCTCATCCGCACTGGCCTCATCGTGACCTACACCTTCTGAAGAAGCCGGCTCGTTGGCCGTTGTGTTATCACGTTCCGCTTAGGGGACATGGTACACCGAAAACGGTCGATGGGAGAATGCCTTGCTTTTTCCTCACAATTTCAGTATAATAGCCCCTGACACCGTACACAGGAGGTTCAAATGCGCTCCTTGTTCCTGGTTCTGGGGATGTGCATTGCACTGGGCGCCACGCTCCTCGGTAACGCCCAGGCCGTGGGCATATACGCCGTCGGAAAAGAGAACTGCCAGTGCACCGGGGCCACCGCGAAGGGGAAAATCCCGGATACCCTGAACCAACTGACCGAGATCCCGGTCTTTGGGCTCTTCTCTGCCATGGTGGACAGGATCGCAGGCGAGGTCAAGGCGATTCTGAGTCAGTTCGGTGTGAAGACGAGCCACGTTTGGGCCAAGCGAGCGGTACAGAAAACCCGCAAGCCCAGGACCCTCAGGGCCAAGAAGAAACGCAGGATCAAGCTGCCGCCGGCTGTGAAGTGAAGGCGTCCATAGTCTTCCGCATCGAACAGCGCGCCAAAGATGCCACCCCCCCTAGCCCCTCCATTCGAGGAACGGGGCTCTAGATGAAGACGCATTCGCGCACAACTGGGCGCCGAAGACTACAATTCCGAGTACACCATATTTTTCTCTTGGTCTGGGACCCGGCCCCCACGGTCGGAGATCGAGTTCCCCATCCCCCTTCGAAGTAGGGTTGAAAGATTGCCCTGCCAGGGGGCGTCGAGTTCATGACCGCTCGGACTATTGGGCCTTACCCGGGACATCCTCGCGGAGTACGATTCCTTCCGGCTCTCCACGATCTCCCGCCGAAGTCTGACCGAGGCCGGAAGAACGTCTATACCTGTCTTCTGAACCACAGCACTGACCCACGGGCAATGGTCAGCGTGTCTGGGCGGTCCGGCCTCCTGATACCCAATCCTGAATTGGGCACAATGCGCAGCAACTGAGTATGGTGTCTGCCGAATTGCAGGAATCGTGTATGGTGTCTCCGAGATTCAATGTAGCTTGCCTTGACGGACACGCCGGTATTCCTACTGTCCGGAGGACTACCAATGAGGACAAAACGTGCTTGGGCGAACAGGATGATCAGGTCGGCCGCCATCTTGGCTTGGATTCTGGCGCCGGTATCCGGAATCGCGACCGAGACCTCGGTGTGGGCTTGCCTTGCCTTCCCTGTACCAGGATTCGTGACCGAGACCTCAGTGCACGCGCAGCTCCTGGAGGCAGCCAAGAGCGGTTCTCTGGAGCGGATCAAGACATTGCTGGCAAAGGGGCTCGACGTGAACGCCAGAGACCCTTACCGCAGAACTGTCCTCATGCACGCCACGAAGTCGGGAAATCTCGAACTCGCAAAGATTCTTGTCGATAAGGGAGCCTATCTGAACGTCCGGGACCAATACTCCCAAACGGCCCTCATGGAAGCCGCCAAGTCGGGGAATCTTGAGATGTTGAAATTCCTCATCGATAAGGGAGCGGACGTGAATGCCAAGACCGAACACGGGTCTACGGTCCTCATGTACGCCGCCCGGTCCGGAAATCTTGAGGTAGTGAAATTCCTCGTCGACAAGGGACTCGACGTGAACGTCAAGAGCAGATTTCGTGACACGGTCCTCTCGTACGCCGCAAGATCGGGCAATCTGGAAGTAGTTGAATTCCTGATCGACAAAGGACTTGACGTGAACGCCGAGGACCAACATGGCCGATCGGTCCTCCTGGACGGCGTGAAGTCGGGAAATCCGGAAATCGTAAAGATCCTCGTCGATAGGGGCGCCGATGTGAACGCCGGGGACGAGCACGGCCGAACGGTCCTCATGGACGCGGCCAAGTCGGGGAATCTTGCGCTCGTAAAACTCCTTGTCGACAAGGGACTCGACGTGAATGCCAAGACCGGATATGGCGACTCGGTCCTCATGTGCGCCATCAAGTCGGGGAATCTCGAGGTCGTGAAATACCTTGTAGACCAAGGCGCCGGCGTGAATCTCAAGACCGTATATGGTGGCCCGATCCTCCTGGCGGCCGCCAGGTCGGGGAATCTTGCAGTCGTGAAATTGCTCATGGATAAGGGGGCCGACGTGAATGCCAAGGACAGAGAAGGACGTACGGTCCTGATGGCAGCTGCAGGATCGGGAAATCCTGAAGTCGTAAGATTCTTTATCGATAGGGGGGCCGACGTGAACGCCAAGAGCTGGTACGGCGTTACGGCCCTCACAAGCGCTCCTTTGAAGAAAGGCGCCGAAGTCTTGAAGCTCCTCGTCGACAGGGGCGCTGACGTAAATGTCAGGGCTAAAGCATGCCCCACGGTCCTCACGAAAGCCATCGGGTTGGGAAACCTCGAAGCTGTTAAGATCCTTGTCGACAAGGGAGCCGATCTGAATGCCAGAGACCATTTCGACAGGACGGCCCTTATATCGGCCGCAGAGTCGGGAAATCCCGCAATTGTAAAGATCCTCATCGATAAGGGGGCCGACGTAAACGCGAAAGACAAGAAGGGTAATACGGCCCTCATGAATGCTGCATACAAGGGAACGCTCAAGGCTGTGAAGTACCTCGTCGATAAGGGCGCCGATCTCAATGCCAGGGACAAATACGGCTATACAGCAATTTGGAGGGCTCTCAGGTGGAGAAACCTCGAAGTTGTGAAGTTCCTCACCGAAAAGCAGGCCGACGTGAATACCAAGGGCTATGAGGGGCAAACAATACTCATGCAGGCGGCAGAGTTGGGGAATACCGAAACAGTGAAACTCCTTATCGATAAAGGCGCCGACATTCACGCCAAGGACAAGTACGGTCGAACAGTCCTGATGCACGCGGCCAAGAGTGCAAATCGCGAATTGGTAAAGCTCCTTATCGGTTTGGGCCTCGACATGAACGCAGGGGACCAAAGCGGCAACACGGTTCTCATGTACGCTGCGGACTGGGATAGTAAAGAAAACATGTATGTTTCTCGCGGCATCTCTGTGTTCGGCTGGCGCGAATCCGACGAAGGGACCTCCGCGCTGAGAAGAAGTATCGGACTCATCAAATTCCTCGTCGACAAGGGAGCTGATGTAAATGCAACGAGTCACTACTCTTCGGTCCTCATAAAGGCTCTCCAAATGAGAAGCCTCGAATTCCTAAAGCTCCTCATTGCCAAAGGGGCCGATGTGAACGCCAAAGCCAAGCAAGGCAAAACGCCCCTGATGGCGGCTGCCGGCTCGGGAAATCTCGAGGTCGTGAAGTTCCTCATTGATCGTGGAGCCGACGTGAATGCTAAAGACGGTGATGGCGACACGGCCCTCATGTACGCTGCTGAGATGGGCCGTTTCGAAGTCCTAAGACTTCTCATTGACAAGGGGAGCGACGTGAATGTCGGAGGCGAACTACGTCGAAAGCTCCTCCAGTACGCTTTCAAGACGGGAACTCCCGAAGTTTTGAGACTCCTCATCCAAAAGGGCCTCGACCTGAATACCAAGGGGGAAGACGGACACGTGCTCCTCATGGTGGCTGCCAAGCGTGGATATCTGGACGTCGTGAAGTTCCTCATCGATCAGGGGCTCGACCTGAATGTCAAGAGCGAATGGGGCTGCACCGTCCTTTTGAAGGCTGCCGCGCACGGACGTCTCGGAATCGTGAAATTCCTCCTGGATAAGGGGGCCGACGTGAATGGCAAGGACGAATACGACCGAACGGTCCTCATACACGCTGCCAAGAAGGGACATCTTAAGGTCGTGAAGTTCCTCGTGGATAGGGGGGCCGACGTGAATGCCAAAGACAAAGATGGCAAAACGGCTCTGAGCTGTGCTTCTGCCAAATACTGGACTGCAACTGCTCGGTACTTGAAGGCTCACGGCGCGAAGTGATGCGGGGAACGTCCAAGACACCGCACCATGAAAGACCTCGCGGTCCCGAAGGGCTGCATGGGCGCAGCATGCTGTCCCCTCCGTCACAAAGACGACTGAGCTACTCAGACCCGAGGCCGAACCCCGATCCCGGTCTTTCTTGGCGATGAGCTTTCTCAGGAGTGACAGCCGCTCGCTCCTTGAGGTCTGCGCTCACCGGCGGGACTGCTCCTTTGAATGCGCAATGGTATCACCGGGTCTTTCCTTCAGCCTCGACGCTTTTCCCACGGGATACATCAGCAGTCCGAGAACTGATCGGCGTCTTCTTCCTCGATCGGCGTCGAGAACTCTTTCGTTTCCATTTACGATGAATCCAGAAGCCCTGCTCGGGCTTCGATCTCACCCATTCTTCGAAAAGATCGTGGAAGCGCTGACTTACTGTGATCAAGTCCGCTTTCCCGTCGCCGGTGGGCTCAATGGGTACCTCTTCGTAGAACCTGGAGTAGTATCTCCCGTCGTCTCCTCTATAGGTTGCCAACGGCATAACCCTCGCCTTGCCCTCTATGGCGATTTTCGCGAAGACTTCGTTTGCCGGCGCCATGGTTCCGAAATAGTTGACAAAAATGCCTCTTTCCGCGTCACCCCGCTGATCAGCAAGGAATGCCACCATTGCACCGGACCGGAGCAACTGGATCAGGTCTTTGACCACTCCCTTGTGTCCGTAGGTCTTGATTCCCGTATCCTCGCCTCCGCGGCTAAAAAGATAGCGTGAGAGAAACGGGTTCCGCAGCGGGGTCACGATCAGATGGACGTCCCAACCGAGCCACTTGGCCAGGGTTGCTCCGACCTCAAACGTGCCGAAGTGGGAATTGAGAATACAGATACCGTGGTTTCCGGCACTCATCAGAAGGTTGTAGGTGAGTCTTCCGTCAACGACCAGTCGACGGGCCATTTCCTCTTCACTCCAGCGCCTGATACGAAAGAACTCAATCGACGACATGCCGGTGTGCTCGAAGTTGCGCCGGGCCGTTCTGAGGATCCAGCGGCGGGATTTCTCTCGGCCGTACGCGATGGTAAGGTTTTCAATGGCTGCCTTGCGTCGGTCAGCCAGAAGAACGAAGACGAGTCTTCCTACGAAACGACCGATGGCGAGCGCCGGCCCTTCAGGGATCATGACGATAACGCGCTCGAGGACCCTTACCAAAACGTACACCAGATATTCGATGATCAGCGTGTAGCTCAAGCGTCTGTTCATAGGTGATCACTCCGCTCCAGGGGTGTTACCACACGCTCTTCGGGGCCTCAATAGTAAAAGGGGGCCTTCCAGGGTCGCGGGGCCACGGCGATTCCGGAGGGTCTTATGTCTTGGCTTGAAATCCGCGAGAGAGAGCCAGGTATGAGAGAATCGGTCGCTCAGATCACCGTTCACTCGTTTGTTTGGCCATCGGTATTACAGGAAGCCTTCCACCTCAAAAAGCTTCATTGTGCCCTTCACTCCCTTGAGCCGTTTCGGCCCCACACTTCTGATCTGAAACAGTCTCGATTCTTGTATACCTGCCAACGTTTCCGCCCCTATGAGGATCTGGTTGGGCTCCGCGGTCTTGGAGATTCTCGAAGCGAGGTTCACCGCATGTCCCAGAATAGTGTAATCCATTCTCTCGTCCGACCCGAAATTGCCTACCACAGCCTTGCCCGTGTCTATGCCGTAGCGGACCTGGAAGTGAAGCTCCGGCGGGATAGCCCTCTGAGCCAGGTCGAGTTGCTCGCGGATCTTCAAGGCTGCACGCACCGCCCTCAAAGGGGCGTCCTCTTGCGGGAGGGGCGCGCCGAAGATGGCCAGCGCGGCATCTCCTATGAATTTGTCCAGGGTACCCTGCTCCTGGAAGATCACCTCGTTAACGGTCTTGCAAAAGAGGCTGAGGAGATTCTGCAACTGTTTCGGCGTACTGGACTCGCAGAGCAACGTGAAGTTCACCACATCGCAAAAAAAGATGGTGGCCAGTGTCTCCTTCACTTCGAGATCCGCCGCTCCCTTGAGGATGAGATCGACCACCGGGGGCGAATGGAAACGACCAAGGTTCTCTCGTATGACAGCGCTCTTGACCGCCTCTTCCTTGAGCATCTCCGTAAGATTATGGCGCTGAATAGCCAGCGCGGTCTGGTGCCCGATGGCTGTGAGCAGATCCAGGTCTTCGGATTGATATCCGTTGATGAAGTCCAGACTGTCGAGGTAGAGCACGCCCAAAATGGACTGGTCCTCCCATATGGGTGCGGCCATAACCGAACGAATGCCGTCAATGATGACGCTGTCACCACTATCGAACCGAGGGTCCTCAAGAGCGTTGTCGGTGATGATTCCGATACGGTCGGTCAGGACCCGGTTTATGATCGTATTGCTGACGGCTCTTACGTTGCCGGTTCCCTCGGCGCTTCTCTCCTTTTTCGGAAGGGGGGGACCGGAGCCTTCTCTCAACAGAATTGCGGCCTGGGACGGGTCAAAGGTATCAAAGAGGAGATCCATGATACGTTCCAGGATTTCATCGAGGTCCTCTTTGACAACCAACTCTTCCGTGATTTTGTAGATTGTGAGCAGGTTACGATTGAGGCGCTCGCGCCTGGCCTTCTCCGGGCGCCGACGCGCGCCGCTCGTTTCGGACAGGTAACTGCTGATCATCCCCAGAGGCTTGACCACCTGCTCGGTCTCATCCTTGTGCACGAACGGTTCCTGCTTCAGCCCTGCCATGTCGAGCGTCTGAAGCTGGTACGTGTCGGGGGTCAGGGTTCCCGGTTCAAAGATGATCCGGAAGGGTCCAACCTGGATGGCGTCTCCCTTCTTGATGCTTCCTCTGTTCTTGACTTTTCTGCCGTTGAGCCATGTGCCGTTGCGACTCGCCAGATCCTTAACCACATATCTGTTGCCCTCTCTGAAGATCAGGCAGTGATTTCGCGAAATAAGACTGTCGACCAGGCGCAGGTCGCACTTTTCATGGCGTCCCACGATGATTTTGTCTCGGGAGAATCCCTGCTCAACTTCGTGCCCGTCCGGTCTGACGATGGTAAGATGAAACATGTACGCTTCTCGGTTTAGAGCCGCCTTGACCCTTCCTTGCTCCTCGTCCTCCCGACACGTGAGCGCCGACGAACCGGGCTGGTGACAGTCAAGTTGGGATGCCCAGATCCCATTATCTCGTCGCCGCGCATCAGCTTGGCTGCTGTTTCGCTTACGAACCTCCGCAGTGCAGGGGATGTCCGATGGACAGGATGATTAGCTCGCAACTCAACCCAACGTAACGAATTGAATTAGCTTAAGCAGCTCCCTTCGGGCCGGCTCGGTTATGGCAACGATTTCGAATCCGGAGGCATAGTAGCCGTAAGGACTCTCCTTTCGACACCATCTGCATTGTGCGACAAACTGTAAGGGCGTACTCTGAATATAGTCCGCCATTTGAATGATAATCGTTCTCGTGGAATTCGCGTCGACCCGGACTCCCAGAAGTTGTACGCCGGTTTCGTTGATGTCCTGAACGAGCCCGAGAAATCTTCTGGTCTGGGAATCATAGGCCGGGATCTTGAACACCGTGTATTTTCTCTTAGATCTTCTGCGGTTCTCTGCCGTTTCCGCGAGTTCTTTGCTATCCATTCTCTCCACCTGTTACATTCGGAGTAGTATGGAGTCCGACACAGGGAGAAAGCTCAACCACAAATATAGCAGGTCCGTGGTCCCAATATCGATCGCCTGGGCATTCCGACCTGAGCTGTACGGGCTTACAAATGAGCCTAGCCTCCCTTCTTCTTTCGCATTCCCGTTTTGGATTTTTGCGTGTTGTCGAGAATCCGGTTGAAAGATCGGGTGACCAAAAATCTGAAGGAACGAATGAGATTCTCCGGGTCTTCGGCAGACTCTATCCTCTGGGCCAACGAGAGACCCGCCATAGCCAGCGTGGCCGCCTGGCGCTTGACCAGGCCGGAAAAGGCGTCGGGATTCCTGATTTCCAGGCCCCGCTTCGCGGCTGCCTCTCTGTCGGGGATACCTTCCGCCCGTCGCACTGTGGACTTGAAGGATTCGTACCTGGTCAGAATCTGATGAAACGTGCCCAGAGGGTCCTGCTTAGACGAGTTGACACATCCCTCGAGATAACGGGAAACCTCCAGCAGGAAACGGATCGACTCGGGGTGCGCCCGGGACATGCGTTTCACAACGTAGTCCAGGACCAATCGCATGGCAAGGGCTGCAAAATCAACCGTCACATTGTCCTGAAAACGAGTCCGCACTTTCTGTAATTCGTTGGCCAATGCAGTGACAGAACGGGAAGATATCTCCCACTCCAGGGTGAGAATCGCCTCCTGAAGTCTTCTGATGGGTTCGAGTTCACCCGCGTCAACGCGCGGCGGCATCCGATCTTGCGCGGCCGCGGGAACCCGTTCGCGGACCGGCGGTGGAACAGGGGCCGGCTCTTCGAACTCTTCCTCGAACTCGAAATCGGGAAAGTCAGCAACTTCCTCCCCCAGCGCCTCTGCCTCGGCAGACTCTTCGTAGGGCATCGGACGGGTTTCCAGACCTGTGAGCGGAATATCAAGCAGATCCTCCTCAGATTCCTCTTCGACCAGCTCTTCACGAGGGGCAGCCGGAGGCTCGGCCCGCTCACCGGGTTCCACCATCGTGGCCTCGAGCTGCGCGGTCTCCGGAGCAACGCTCTCTGGTTCTTCGACAAAGAGGGTATCGACGGCAAGATCTATCGCACGGTCAGTCTCCTCGTCTCCGGAAGTGATGGTAGTCGAGGTGCTGAGTTCTTCAAAGGACTGTACGAAGAGGGAGTCCACGGCCTCATCCAACGAAGGACCTCCAGCCTCTAGCGTTCCGTCCTTGGGTTCGGGACCTTTGTCGAAACGGTCCATTTCCGGAAGCGCCCCTTCTTAAAAGACTCTCTGATCGGGTAAGGCGCCCGACTGCATCCCGGTATGTTGCAGGGGTTGCCCCGGTGGTGCAGTGTCGAGCACGGTCGGTCGTGATCGTTCTATTTCCGCAGCTTGTAGTGCACGGATTTGATCGTTATTTTACTGATTTCTCGCAACGTCTCGAATACCCCCGGCCCCTGGAGAGCACTGGCCATCACCATGGGCGCCGGCTGTTTGAGCATCGATTGCAAGTCGTTTGCCATGGTTTCTTTGTCCAGAACAGGAATTACGCTCCCTTCCAGATCGCGCTTGTTGAGCTGGAGCACGAGAGGGAGTTCATCGAGATCGAGGTTGTCGTCGGCGAGGTTGTCCCTGAGGTTCTGGAGGCTCTCCAAGTTGGCTTCCTGCTGGACCTCCATGGAATCGGCCACAAAAACGACGCCATCGACTCCCTTGAGCACCATCTTTCTGCTCTCGTTGTACAATACCTGACCCGGCACCGTGTAGAGCTGGACCCTGATGTTGAATCCTCGTATCTTCCCCAGTTGCAGCGGCAGGAAATCAAAGAAAAGGGTTTTGTCACCTCGGGTGTCGATGGAGATCATTTGCCCCATAAACTTGGCGTTCATCTTTTGATTGATATACAGAAGGTTCGTGGTTTTTCCACATCTTCCTGGGCCGTAAAAGACCACCTTTACTTGTATCTCCTTGGCACTCTTGTTGATGAACGCCATGCCTAGGCCACCCCCTTCGGAAGCTTATTCTTAAGGACCTGGGCGGCCTTTGCGATCTTTAAGCGCAACAACCCGAGGGTCATGGAGTTCGTGAAAATCGTCACAATGATGTACCCCTTTCCCAAGCGGGTGAAGTGGAACGATTCACTGTGTCCCTTGTAATAGAGCAGAACAAAATCACGTTCACCGATGAGCCGGGCAATTTTTTCCGTGGCAGCGAAGTTGGCGGCCGCGACAGCGGCAAGCGAGACTGCGTCCAGTTCGATCTTTTCTCCAACATTGACGATGAGCGTGCCGGCGTCGTCAATCACCATGATGGAGCTGATTCCCTCGGTGAGGGTCTCTTGCAGGAGGTAGTTACGTATCTCATCGAGAAGCTCCACGCTCACAATGAGGTCCGCGCTGCGCCCTTTCTTGATACTATCCGCTTTCTCCATTTCTTTCTCGAAAAACTGCTGGTTAATGAACCCGTTGCTGGTGGTCACCGGCCTCGGACCGGCCATCCTTTCCAGGGCGGGCAGTTCTGCAATCAGGGATGCCTTGAATTCCTCGGCAGGCATCTCGCCTCCGGCCGACGATTCCCAGATCTTGACATGTCGTTCAATGCAGGTCTTCAGTTGGTCATTGCCCAGATGTCGGGCCGCGGCTCCCAAGATGCCCAGTATTTTATCAGTATCTTGCATGCTCTGGGCGTAGTGATCGGGGTCGTCCCCATGCTCTGTCGCAGACCGAGCCCTCTCTATGTAAGCCCAGAGCATGGACGGGATTTTTCCGAGAAGCTCTATCTTGTCAGCTCCCTCAAAGATATCTTTAATCACTACTTCTTGTGCGGACATTTGCCTTTCGTCCCTCTGTCACCAAACCCCGAAGCAACAAAACGGGCCGAGATTCTTCACCTTTTCAAAACGACACAAATCTCGGCCGCCTCTCCGTTTCTCAGCAACCGAGCACGGCGCGCCGGTGTCCCCGGGAAACAGACTCGCGCCACCTTTTCTGTAGACGAAACCTTAACACACACCTCCGGTTTCTGGAAGTTTCTCCGCGTACCTTGTTTCTTTTTCCCGCAGCCTACGTGGATCGGCCGCGGACACGAGATCGGATAAACGTGTTGCGGGAATCACGGGTATTCGGTCCTTCATCGGTTGTCTTCGCTTCGTCGCGCCGTGAGGCACAGCGAATTGCAGAGACTCCCTTGCCTGCAACAGGGCGGACTTCCGTTTTTCCTGCTCGAGGCATGATGATCAGACCCTCCGTTCGGACTTTGCCTCGGCCAACCTCCTGGCCTGGGTAGCGATTCCACTGGAGACGTCCTTACTCTTGGCCAATTTCCGAAGGTCGTACTCCCGCAGGTGTGGCAGCAGTTTCATGGCTATGGGTACCGGAGTTTTCGAGTTGCTGCAGAGATTCAATTTGACAGAGTAGGTTTTCATCCATTCTTTGGTGGCCGCAATCTGCCTGAGCACGTCTTCATGTACAGCGCGGCTCTTGGCAATGGATTCGATCTCCGATTCCTGGATCTTCGGAGATTTCACCACGGAAACAGCGACAAGCTTATTGGAATCTCGCACGAGGATTCCTCGGGCCTCCTTGCTTCCCAGGAGGGCGAGCTTGATCTTCTCAGCAACGCCCATTTCTAGGACCTGATGGTACAGGCTTTCGTACTCTGCTTCTGACAGCTCCCACTCGGGCAGCTCACCCGGCTTGGTGACCTGCTTGAGTTCATCGGGAACCTCCTTGAGGGACTCTACGAAGAAATCACCGAGCGTCTTGTCCACGGTGGTGGGGATTGCCTCACGAGCGTAGCGCACAAGGAACCTGGTACCGCTCCAGGAGAGGATGGCCGCCATTGCCTCGTAGGGGCCCTCCTTGCCCTGCACTCGAGCATGGAGCACTCTGCTGGCGTCACGGTAGATCTCACCCGAGCCTTCCTCACACATAATTGAGAGCAGAACCGGTGTCGGCGTACCCTCCAGGGCGGTAAGCACCTCGAAAACATCCATGGCTTCGAGGCTTCCCGTCATGAGTCTGAGGCCAGTCGTATCCTGTTCCTCGGAAAAGGGACCGGTGTCGGTAGTTTCCAGCAGCTTTTCGACCCAAAGCGGATCCACATTCTCGACATGGTAGTGGGTGCGCAGCACATAGCGAAACCTCATGCTCCGCTCTTTCAGGATCGCCTCTATGGCTGCCTTCCCTTCGAACTCTCCGTAAAGGGCCCCAATGGTCTTGCCTCGCGAAAAGAAGACACTTCCTTCCTTGTCGGTCCCCTGGAGCACAATAGTTCCTGTTCGGCTCCCCCGCAGAGCGGCCCGTAAAAGGCCCCCCAGACCACAGAAATGCAGAGGCCCCTCCACTTTGATATCGCCGAATCCCTGATGTATCGATTGTTCGAGCGTATCGATCTTCCCTCTCAGCTCGCTGCCCTCAGGGAGGGCCTCGTAAAGCTTACCGGTCATGGCGCTGCTGCTCTCGAGCAGTTTGTTGTTCCCCACGAGAGTGGCCAGCACCTCGTCAGTTTTCCACTTATCCAAGATGTAGAAGGCCGTTTCGGGAAAAATGGCCTCGCCAGCGCAGGCGACCTTTATGATGGACTCGTCCTTGATCGTCTCCCGTACGAGGAAGTCCATGACCGATGGGTGCAGGTTGGAACCGAGACCCTTGCGGTACGTGCCGGTATCAAGGGTGTCAAGCGTCTGCTTTGCCTGCTCCCTGACCTCCGCAACTTCATCGTGTGACAGATAACTGAGCAGAACCAGCTTCTCGGTGGTCGACAGAGGGACCCGGCCTTTGGCTGCTTTGAGCCGTATATCTACCTCGGTGGCAGCGGACAAAAAACGGTGGACGGTCTTGCTGATCTTGACCTTGATTGCCTTACGAACTACGGGATTGTCGTCGGATTCCAGCACGTCCCGGATCTGCTCGTCTTCGCCGAAGACAAGTCGCACCCGGTCGAGCACAGGCAGTGTAACGACGTCCTGTCCTTCGAACAGCTCGTTGACCAACTGAATTTCCGAATTGATCTTGTCTGAACCGGTAACCCCCTCGTCGAGAAGTCGCATGGCCTCGATGATGAGGTTCTGCATCCCTATATGGATGACGTCCTGGACCTCTTCTCCACCTCGGGTTATCAGGAACCGTGCGCTCGGCCAGGCCAGGAGTTGGCAGGCTGCCTCCATTCCCTCCAGGTCGCCCAGATTGGCGTTAATTATCCTTCCATCCCCGAAGTAGAGGCTACCATCTTGATCTTCTCTGGTGAGCAGGCACACGGCCCGCCTGGAGTTCATCTCAAATATTTCCGCGATCTCAAAGATGTTCATGATCTTGAGATGCCCCTCGACCTTCCAGGTCCTACTCACCTCGTTTTCAAAAGGGTCTTCGTCGGGTGCCCGTTCGAGCGCGTCCATAACGAGATTCAGGGTGTTGATCCGTATTCGGTTCCGGAAGTCCCCCGGGGCCTCGTGCAGATAGGTGAAGGAGGCGTCGGCCCAGCCGAAGGCCCGGTACAGGACCTCCAAACCGTCATCCTCTTCCGCGACCGCGCCGACCACCTTGCCGTTTTCGGTGAAAACCCTGGCTGAGTCTTTGTTGGTTCTCAAGGAGATCCAGACAGTCCTGTTGTTATGGTCAACGGCCTGGATTATTTCTCCGAGGCCCAGCAGACCGATGTTTCCCCTGACCACGTTGAGATGTTCCGGGCCTTCCTCTTCCTTTTCACCGGGGCCGACCCGCTCGAGTACTTTCAAAACGATATCCTGGACAGGTTCGGGGAGTTCGGGGCGATCGGCACGGGAATGCCATGCCCGGGCCGCGGGAATCAGATTGGTACGTGCCTTGCCGGCAATTTCCTTATCCGAGTCCCTGCCCAGATAGCAGAGCATTATGAGCGTGTCCCGAAGCGTGAATTCAGCCTGCATGGACGCTGCTTGAAGCTTCTTTTCCCGGCTGGCCTTGGCGCCAATGAACTTGGTCAACCGGGAACCTACCTTTACGATCTTTCTTTCAGAGGCTTCCATATGCAGGCTTACGCTCACGTGAAATCGCTCGTCGAATCGGCCGATTCCGATTCAAATATTAGAGGGAGGAGGCTAATTTGTCAAGATTGCAGAACATCCTGGAGGTTGCGACGGGAAGGTCGATTAGGTATGGTGTCTTGCGCGGGTCGTCAACGAACACGCCGTGGCGGCCCGCCCAAAATTGGGCCGGCAACTCTGACGAGCCGGTCCCATAAGAGACTTCATGGGGTGCCGGACGCCTTGAGAGGGCCGCAAGCGACCGACGACAAGTTCAGTGAGGTACCGATGAGCCACGATAGCGGTTCCGAGGCAGTTCGCGTCGGTCGCGGTTCCCAGCCTTCTTTCCGGCGCGGTCGCACGGGAGAGGCGCGGCCAGGCCGACGTGTCTCCCGATGTCCGGACAACCGTGACAATTCACTTCCGGGAAACCGCTCACAATGTTGCCCGCGCGGGAAGACGAGACGGACTCGGGTTCTGTTACTCCCGCTTTTCGCGTCGCTCTGCGTACTTCTTCTGGGTTTGGGATGCGCGCGCAAATCCGTCAAATCATCGATGATCTTCAACCTGGACAAGATCTTTTCCAAAGGTACGAGCAGCAACTTCAAAGAGGAGATTGAAGAGCCGGCGCGGGAAAAGGGACTCCGATTAGCTGCCCGGAAAGAATACGTTCCCGCAATCGATGCCTTCAAGAAGTGTGTGGAAGAGGAGCCAGAAGAATTCTTCGGCTTCAATGCGCTGGCGGTATGTTACAAGAATTCCGGTAACCTTTCGCTTGCCATGAAGAATTTCGAACGGGCTCTCGAATTCGTTGAGTCCCCTGAAGATGGAGCCAAAGTACATGCCAACATCGGGAATCTCTACTTTTCGACGGGAAAACCGCGTGCAGCTCTCAGCTATTACAGGGAAGCCCATTCCATTGTGGAAAACAATCCCTTTTACCTTATTCTCATTGCCCGAACGTTCATAGTGCTGAACGAGGCTAAGCGCGCGGGAAAGGTCCTGGCATCTGCCGAAGAGATGCAAGGTAACTTGAAGAGATATGAACCTGACGAAGACCGTGGGCTGGGGTACTATTTGATGGGGCAGTGTTTCCTTGCCCTCGGAGAGGAGGAAAAACTGTTCAAGTATCTGGAACTTGCCTTTAAGGCGAACCCTGAGAAGCACGTGAGTCGCTTCGAAAAGGAGTCGCTCGATGAGAAGAATCTCTTTTACACTCTTCGGGAGGATCCACGGATCAAGAAGCTGCTTCGAAAGTACAGCGAGAGAAGATCACCCGCGTTCTGGCTCCTGGCAGACTAGTACATCGTTTCAGACATATCTTGATACGTTTCGCCGTGGCCTCACAAGGCGCTGCCAACCAACTCGGTCACGCGTTCCGCGGGACAGCCGGATATGCGTCAGTTCTACACTGAGCAAAAGAAACAGTCTACCGGTTGCACCGGGCGCGGGGTGGAAGGGACAGCGCAACGGGGTTCATGGGAGAAAGCCGCGTCAAGTGTCACGCGTGGATGAAGGTATGGGAGGAACTCAGCATTCGTCGGCATCGTTGGATATAGCCCCGATTAGATCGTTTGCATCGGAGTGGCGACATCGAATCCTCTGGACAAGGATGATTTCCGTGAGGATAATCTGACTAGGCGATCGCAGGGGATGAACGTTCCAGCAGCTTCGCCGGAAGGAGCGGATGTGGCCGAAATCTCCATAAGGGAACGATTTGGAGGCTTGCTTGAAACTGCAGGCCAGCTCTACTGGGAGGTGGACCTTGGGTTCCGGGTGATCTACGCGAACGGAAGCGTAAAGCAGGTCTTCGGGGATCCCGTCGGGCAATTGTGTCATCAGTTTATGGCGCGCAGCGATGTGGTCTGTCCGGACTGCCCTGTGAAGAGAGTCTTCCAGGGCGCCCCGAGAGCCACGTCTGAAAGAAAACGGTCCACCAAAGAGGGGCTCGAGATCTGGCTGCAACACACTGCAACTCCCATGAGGGACGAGGGCGGAAACCTCGTCGGCGCGTCCGAACTCATGATCGACGTAACGCGTCGCAAGGCGATGGAGGCCGATTTGCGGGACTCCGAACGCCGCTATCGGACACTGGTCGAGCAAGTCCCCGATATCATCTTCTCGCTGGACAAGGAGGGTCGTTTTACCTTCGTGAACACGCAGGCCGAGGCGTTTCTCGGCCAATCCGTCCGACAGATCCTCGACACCCCTCTGAGCGAATATGTGGTCGAGGATGACAGGTCCCGCCTCCAATCCATGCACCATCTCAAACCTGAAGCCGTCTGGGACGAGGAGATAGGAATAATCTCCCGGCAAGGTGACCGGAGATTCGCACGAATCAGGTGCAAAGGCTCCTTTGCCCAAGACGGTCGCTTGCTCGGTTTCGAAGGGGTCATGCGGGACAGAACAGAAAGGCGCAAACTGGAAGAGGACCTGCGGAGTTCTCGAACCGCCCTTATGGAGAAAATCAAAATAATCGACGAACTTTACGAGCATGTGGTCCAGACGGGTAAGTCAAAGGCCATCGAGGAGCACACCGCAGAAGTGGCCCACGAATTGCGGCAGCCTCTGGCCATCGTCGGAGGATTCGCTCGACGCATGGCCCGCAAGCTCAATGCGCACGAGGTGCTCGATCCAGAGACCCAGAAGCAGTATGTGGAGATCATCGTAACGGAAGTCAAAAGGCTGGAAAGAATCCTCGACAGTCTCATCGACTTTACCAAACGGGGCGCGGTTCGCCTTCAGAAGGTCAATCCCAACGATCTGGTCGAGTACATTGTCGGCATCACCGAAGGACGCCGCAGGGAGAAGGGAATCAAAATAAGAACCAAACTGGGGCAGGAAATCGGTGAGGTTCCCCTCGACCCCGGCCGGTTTCAGCAGCTCGTACTCAACCTCCTGTCAAATGCTATCGAAGCGTCTCCGAACGGCGCGGTGGTCGAGATTGAGACAGGTGCCTCAATCCCAAGCGACAAGGCCCTGAGAACCGCGGAACTCGAATCGAAAAGCTATTTCGAGATGAAGATCCGTAATTACGGCCCTAGGATTCCTCCGAAAGAATTGAATCAGATCTACACCCCCTTTTACACGACAAAATCCAAAGGCACGGGACTGGGGTTGACCGTGTCCAAGAAGATTGTCGAGGACCATGCCGGCACTATTTCGGCCAAGTCGGATGAAGAGGGAACAGTGTTCACAATCTGGCTTCCCCTGGAACCGCGAGAGGCCGGCGAGGAGTCCCTAGCGTCGCGGCTTCAAATGTCTCCCGCACTCAGCCAAAGGGGAGGCGAGAGATAGGCTACGGGCCGACCGAAACCTTCGATCAGAGATCACTTCTTTTATCCCGCCTTGTTATGGCGCCTGGTTTTCACAGAAGTGATAGTGCACGAATACCGCCTCGCCGGTTTCAAAATGTCCACTTCCGCCCTTGTTCAAGGTGGATATGTCTAATTTTCCCGTTTAGTAAGAGGGGGACAGGCGGAATTTCCGTTCACAGGTGGCTGCGGGGAGGCGCCAGGGTCTCACTGACTGGAAAACCCGTCATCCCACTAGCATTTGCCGCCAATAGTGTCCGGAATTCTCATCGACGTTTCGATCGGATCTCCCCGCTATATGCGATGGGGAGGGCCGAATAGGAGATGAGCCTTCCCTCGCCATCCAGTGGGTGACAGCCCTACCGACGATAACTGCGCAATCCAGGGCGAAGCCGTGGAGGAGTCGAGAATGAACCTGGTAGCTTCGGCGTGCCGTCCGGCAATACGGATACCGGAGCCTCCGCGACGGCAATGCGTCATTGTTTTGGACACAGGCTACAAACGGCTAACTGAGCGTCAATTCTCCTCGGAATTGTCCTGCCCTAGTACCAGGGTAGGAGCCGAAGAGCAGCACGCGTCCGCGGCCTTTGTGCTCTCCCACTCCGAGCAGATGTCCTCTGACTGGGCGGGCCGGGCTTCCAGGATTTCCACTTCGTATTGGAGCGCTACACCGGCAAGAGGGTGGTTGAGGTCTATGACGATAGTCTCTCCCGTCACTTCCTTGATCACTGCCGTCTCGGGTGCATTTTCACCGCCTGAAATGAGGGGAATCTCCATCCCAGCATAGGGGTGGTAACCCTCGGGGAAGTGGAACTCGGAGGCGGGCTTCTCGATAACAAACTCTTCGTGTCTGGGTCCGAATGCTTCCTCAGGGGGGATCGTCATGGAGAGCTTCTCTCCTACTGAGCATCCGATCAATCGGCTCTCCAGACCGGGGATCACCTGCAGGTACCCCGTGACAAAATCCATGGTTTCCTGGCCGGAAGCCCCTTTGAGCAACGGCCCGTCAACCTTGCGAACACGGTATGCAATTCGTACATAGGACTTTGTTTCTTTGATCTTGTACGTGCGGGGATCTGCCCCATTGGCCATAGGTCACTCCTTCCGTTGTTTCCGTATCTTGCGGCATGCCTTCGCCGCAGCGTGTTCATCTCATCCAGCACCGAACGAGGTGGCCGGAATTCTTGCGTTCCAGATCCGGTGGTTCCTTGCAGATCGGCTGCACTTCCGGACACCGCTCCTGAAACGTACACCCTGGCGGCAAGTGCCGAAGGTCCGGGACCATCCCCGAAATCACGTGAAGACTCCTCCTGGTCTTTCCCTGGAATTGACCGATCCTGGGAATCGATCTGAGCAGCCCCATCGTGTACGGATGCTGAGGAGAACTGAACAGGGAGTTGACCGGCGCTTCTTCAACGATCTTACCCGTGTACATGACGGCGACTCGATCGGCCGTCTCGGCAACCACCCCGAGGTCATGGGTAATGAGAATGATCCCAGTGGACAGCCTAGCCTTTATGTCGTTCATCAGTTCCAGTATTTGAGCCTGGATGGTCACGTCGAGCGCAGTTGTCGGCTCGTCCGCGAGCATCAGTTTGGGATCGCACGCCAGGGCCATGGCTATCATGACCCTCTGGCGCATTCCGCCACTCATCTGATGGGGGTAGTCTTTTGCACGCTTTTTCGGCGACGGGATGCCCACCTTTTGGAGCATCTCTACAGAAGCCTCCGCGGCTTCCGCTCTGCCCATATTACGATGAACCCGAAAGACCTCTCCGATCTGATCCTGCACCCTGAAGACCGGATTCAACGAAGTCATCGGCTCCTGGAAAATCATCGAGATGTCGTTCCCCCGAATCTCCCGCATGGCCGATTCACTTAGTGCCAGCAGGTCGATCCCGTTGAAATAAATGCTCCCGCGCTCTATTCTCCCGGGAGGAGAAGGGACCAATCGCATAATCGAGAGCGCGGTAACGCTCTTGCCGCAGCCGGATTCGCCCACGAGCCCCAGTGTCTCCCCAGCGGGCAAGTCGAGATCCAGACCGTCCACCGCGTTCGCGGTGCCGTCCTCGGTTCTGAAAACGGTCACGAGTCCAGAAATGTCCAAGAGTTTGGTCATAGCTCCCACGTTTTACGCGTTTGGAGGCCAAATCTCAAGTGGCAGGAGGCGAGTTTAGGTAAATCGCTCATACCAGGGTCGGCGTCGGCATCAGATGTCAAGGTGCGGAAGGATAAAATAGGCCCCAAAAAAACCGCTGCCGAAGCAGAGCAAGGACACTAACAGTGCAAGGACGAGAAAGGAACTGCGATAGAGGAACGCATCCATCGCGGAACAGAACCAGACTCCCAGGGCGATGAGCAACGATGGGGTCTGCACGTCATAACCCATCTCCTGTTTCGTGAAAAGAGGGAAAAAATAGAGCGCCACATTCAAGAGAAAGAGGAGACCGACAATGATTCGGCCGCGAACGAGTTGTCCCAATCCGGGAAAAATGAGCGAAAGAACTGCAAAGAATACCCTGGATCGTCCCTTTTCCTCTTTCTGTTTGTCCCTCATCGGATACTCCCTCCGGCCCGCGTTGCCGAGTTCCCCATATAATGGAAGCCGGACCGGAAGTCAATCGCTCCGGACTGAGACCGTAGGCCTTCGATTCTTCGGGACATGGTGTAAACACGTTGCTTTTTTGGCAATTCGCTAGGATCGTTTACACCCTCACTCCAAGCGCCTTTCCAAGGCCACTGATGGCCAATGCAACGACGTAGGCGAGGAGGGTTGTGTAGACCATGGCGAAAAGAGGCCAACGCCAACCGGCTGTTTCCTTCTTCATGACGACCAGAGTCACAAAGCAGGGCGCATAGAGCATCACGAAAAGAATGAGAGACAGGGCTTTGAGGGCATTCCAGCCAGGCTCCCTGCTGAGTTTTTCTGCGAGTCGGTCGGCCTCATCCGGGTCCACCTCACCGAGGCTGTAGGCTGTGCCGAGAGTGGCGACCACGACTTCCTTCGCGGCAAAGCCGCCTATGAGCGCGATGTTTGTCCGCCAGTCGTAGCCCATGGGTGAGAAGACGTATTCCAGAGCGACGCCGATGCGTCCTCCCAGCGTATTCTTCAGCTCTACGGTCTTGCGGAGGTTTTCGATGACCCGTCTCTTCTCCGTCAGTTCCTCGTACATCCCGGCGGCCGTTTGGACATCCGGCTCCTGACCGCTGCTTGATTCCTCTAACCCGTCTGCTTTCAGGGTCTCGGCAAGGGCCACGAAAAAGGGATTCTTTGCTTTGGAAGCTTCCCGATCGGTTTCACCAGGACTTGCCAGGAACTTTTCAAAGCGCTCCAGATCCTTTTCGGACCGGAAGTGCCTCTTTACTGCCGAGTCAGCCAGGAAGGCCTTGGTCGCCTTGTCGAGTCGTTGATCAAAGACCTTCTGTCGGTTTTCAGGGAGGGAGGGAAAGGTCATCATGGCCCAAAGAACGATGGAAACGGCGAGAATTACCGTCCCGGCCTTCTTGGTGTACATCCAGGTACGCTCCCAAGCATGGATGAGGAGTCCCCTTATCGTGGGCACGCGATAGGGAGGCAGTTCAAGAATGAACGGAGCCGCGGGCCGGAAAGGACAGTGGATCGAATGACCCTGGCCGCGATCAGCACCATTCCCCAGGATATCGCGGTCAAAAGCATCATCATGCCCGCTTTGTTTCCCGGATAGAACGCCCCTATCAACAGAGCGTACACAGGCAACTTGGCCCCACAGTTCATCAGGGGGATGACGAGAATAGTAACAAGCCGTTCCTTGGGTTCCCTCATGGTTCGGGTCGCCATGACTCCCGGCACGGCACATCCCCCGGCGATACCTCCGGATACCATGAGGGCAAGCATAGATGCCCCGTGGAGGCCGAATCCCCTCAATACGCGGTCGAGCATGAACGCGATCCTCGCCATGTACCCCGAGTCTTCCAAAATGGCAATGGCAAAGAACATGAACGCAATAAGCGGTGTAAAGCCAAGCACCCCGCCGACACCGTCAATTATCCCGCTCACGATGAGAGATCGGAAGAGGCCTTCGGGAATCGAGCCGGAAGCAGCATCGCTGAGCCATGCAAAGAACGACTCGAAGTACCCGACAAGGCCCTCACTGCCAACAAAGGTGAAGTGGTACACCCCGTAAAGGACACCCAAAAGAATCACGGGACCGAGAAGACGGTTGGTAAGCACCTTGTCGATCTTGTCGCTCAGGTAAAGCCTGTCCGGTTTTTCCACGCGGACGGTCTGCTTCATCGCGCCCGAGATAAACCCGTACCGTGAGTCGGCCAACAGGATGTCGAGCCTGTCTCCGTAGACGCCTTCGAGATGCTTTATGCTCCGTTCGATCTTCTCTTTCGGACCGTCTCCCGCACAGAGGCTATCCAGCTTCCTCCGCACCTCCGGGTCTCGTTCCAGAAACTTGACCGCAAGCCAACGGGCGGGCGTCCCGTCCCGAGGAACGCCTGATTCCCTGAGCACCCGCTCGAGCTTTCCCAGTTCTTCCTCGACGTCGCCGGGGTAACTGACAGTGTAGGCTCCGTCACCGTTCTCGGGCAGGGATCGCCCTTCTACGATCCTGTCGATGAGCAGAGATATGCCTACCTGTGTCTTCCCGTTGGTAGGAACCACAGGGATTCCCAGCAATTGGGAAAGCTTTTTGTCGTCGATGTGAATGCCTCGTCCACGGGCCACGTCGATCATGTTGAGAGCGAGGACGACCTTCACTCCCATTTCCATGATCTGGATCGCCAGATAGAGGTTTCTTTCGAAATTGACCGCATCCAGAACGCAGACGACCACGTCCGCTCCGCCGTCGAGGATGAAATTGCGGGCTATGATTTCGTCCTGGGACAGAGCCGTAAGCGAATAGATTCCCGGCAAATTCACTACACGGATTTTCGTGCCGTTGTGCTTGAGAACCCCAACTTTTTTCTCGACGGTCATACCGGGCCAGTTTCCTACGTGCTGCCTCGCGCCGGTGAGCGCGTTGAATATGGTGGTCTTGCCCGAATTGGGATTTCCAGCCAGAGCAACTGTTATTTCTTTGTTCATGCGGTTAGCTCTCCTTTTCAGGTGGACTCATGAGGATATTCGCTGCCTGTTCCCGCCTGAGGGAGAGGTGATATCCCTTGACTAAGCATTCTATGGGATCGGTTAGAGGCGCATATTTTACCACCTCGATTTCGCTTCCCTACCTTCATGATGGAGCCCTTTGCTCTTTCCGCGTATTCTGAAAGCCTGTAACCATGAGTTACCTCCGCTGAGGTCTCGGATCCGCAACTTCGCATTGTCTCCTCCCATTCCTTATCTTGACTTTGCTTCAGAAGATTTGTCGAACTTGTCAGGCCGATACAGTCGACCGATTTCCCTAGAACCAGAATCCGATCGAGACCTCTCCGCCGATCACAGGTTCGATAACCCTGTCCGGACTAGTGCCCCAGCAGTTCGCAGCTACGGG
>CAZCDS010000024.1:0-90473 GCA_964497585.1 uncultured Syntrophaceae bacterium | reverse complement strand
TCCCAGCTCCGAGAGCAGCTTCAATGCCTCCTCCATCGTCGAAGGCTCGTGATAGTCAAACTTCGGCAGAAGCATCTCAATACCTCCCCTGATATTACGTTCCGTGAGTTGCGGCCGGAAGGCGTGGGCCAGCCCCGCACCGGCAGGCCTGCTATCACGCCTCATTCACGTTTGCATTCCCACTGGCCAGACAGGGCACACGGGCCACTCGGGCAGCGGAACCCTTGTCGGAGACAATTCACATGGGCATGAGAGCTGGTGTAGGGTCTTCCTTAGGATGCGCCCGGATCATCCTCCCAAAGGCCAACACGATTCCCCTGGGGATCGGTGAGGACCGCATACCATCCCATTCCGGGCACAGGCTTCCTGGGAACCACCGTTGTTGCGTCCAATGTCTTGGCCTTGTCAAGGGATGCCTGAACGGAATCAACCTTGACATAGTTCACCGGCGTGTGCCCAGCGTCCTGCCGAGCAGTCAGCCCGCCCTTGATCTTCTCGTCACCCGTCTCGATACTGAAGTATCTGAAATCACCAGGGACCTTCTCAAATCCCCAGTCGAACATCTGGCCGTAAAATGTCTTGAGAGCTTCCAGGTCATCTCCGGGAATTTCGAAAAAACAGAGAGTGTTGCCCATGGTAACCTCCTATCAATTGGGCTGGATCCTGACATGCCTATGAGATTGTGACCGACAATCAAACGCCGGACTCACCTCAGAAGCCGTCATCTCAGCATAGTATGTGCATTACTCTCGAAATGACACTCTCTTTTCGGCCGGTCGATCAGGCCACGATTATGTCGTCACTCGGCGGCCGACGACCCTTGTTAGAGCTAAGTAAATTCCAAGATGTCGAAGCCCTTTTCTTCCAGGGCTTTCTTGAGGGCCTGAGGATCACCGCCTTCGGCTCTTAGCACTACGCGCACCGTACCGTTCTTGTTTTCGGGAACGGTGAATATGGCTCGGGCGGTGCCACCCGTCCGGTCAAGCATGGCCAGGATCTCGGAGAGCGTTCCGTTCTCGAGGGTCACTCCCGTTAGGGTAACGCGGGTTCGGTCCGCGGCGGCCTCTAGGAGTCTGAAAAGGGTGACGAAAATCTCCCGGTCCGAGACCACACCCACGACCTTTTCCCCGTCCATTACGGGGAAGGTGCTCATGGTCAACTCTCTTCCCTTGATGAGTGTTCGCTCAACCGTGTCATCCACGGAGACGGTCACGGGCATGCGAACCATGAGATCCTTGACCTTGAGCTTGTTGCAGAAGTAGTTCATCTCGCAGACATCACCGCTGCCGCTCACGCACATGGCGGCCTCGCTCAGGTCCCTTCTGTGGACCACTCCCCGCAGCCGACCCTCATCGACGACGGGAAGCATCTTCAGGTTGTGCTCACTGATCAGCATGGCCGCTTCAGTTGCCGAAGCATCGCTCGATATGGAGTACTGCTGTGGCAACATCCAGTTCTTGACAATCATGTTCACCTCCATAGAGGGGCGAAATATCTCCGGGAAACGATTCGTTCAGCGGTTTCGCATCTAGCAAGCCAAGTATGGGTTATTTTGCCTTATGTCACATTGTCCTACCAGAGACAACTGTGAAGATTCTCCGGCACGCCGCGCCCCGACTGGTTTGCCCCCTTATGACCGGATTGTTCCACCCTCAGCGCCACTTCGAACCGCTTCTAGGCTCCCGGTTTCGGGAAGATCTCGACACATGCCTCCACCACAGCATTGGCAAAGGCCTCGTCTTCCAGATTTGCGTCCACTTCCCGAATGCTCAGGTTCGGAACGGCTTTGTCTCTGAGGATTTTCAGGAAGATGCGATCCTGCTCTTCATCGTACATGTGGCCGGTCGGGGGGTCCAGCGCTGACCAGCCCTTGGACGGGAAGAGGAAGGTAGTCGGTCCCGCGGCCCGGCCGAGTTTTTCGGCAAAGACGTGGGCAATCTGTTCCATCTCCTCGTCTGATACCCTGAGGAATGTCCTGAATTCGTCGAGATCGACCTTGCGTCTCTCATAATGCTCCGGTTTGTAGCGGGATTTCCGGGGGTTCGTGGTATTGACTCCGCCCGGCGCGACGACTTGCGGGATACCGAGCTCCCCTGCCTTGGTCATACGATCGGGTCCCGCGGCTCTCATGCCCCCGAGGATCTCCTCGCCGACTCCTCCGGGCGCCACGTCGACCACCGCGTCGAAGAACCGCCGGCCGATCATCTCTTCCATGGCCCGATCGCAAACCCCGGCAGCGGAGAAGCCCACAACCTGGTAACCTGCTTGTTGGAGCGCCTCCCGGACCCGCTCGCAGCACCTCTCCGTGGGACCGAACATGGACATGGCAACGAGCGGCTTTCCTTCCTGACGGGCCGATTCCACGGTGAGCGGGGCCACGGCAGCCATGCCGACTATGGCAGCCGCGGCCCTTTCCAGGAGGTTTTCAAGGGGCCTGGTAAGCCCGGAAATTTCGATCACCGTGTGGAGGATGGCCACATCCCCAGTCCCGATATACCTTGTCGAAAGGCCCGGAAGGGCAGCAGTGGAAGAGACCATCAACTTGGGAACCCCAAAGGGCATCGAACGCATCACGTCAGTGGCCATGAGGCTTCCCGTCGACCCGCCCAGTCCGATGATTCCGGCAAGACGACCCAATTCCAGAAGGTCTCCGGCAAGCTTGACCGCTCCGTTGATCATCTGACGAGTGATCTTCTTGCGCTCACGGGAAGCCCGGATCTCCTCGATCGTCGTGCCGGCCGCTTCTGCCACCTGTGCGGGAGTGATGTCCGCACCCTCGGTGTCTCCAGACATGCTCAGATCAAGGATAACGGGATTACCGCCTCCCGATTCGATGCGATCCCGGAGATAGAGGGTCTCCGGCCCCTTGGTGTCCAACGTTGACAGCAGGAGTATGACTCGTTCCATCAGCCCTTCCCTTCAGCTTTGAGCTTGTCTTCAATGTTTTTCTTGAGGACCTTCTTATCAATCTTGCCCGAGTCGCCCACCGTCGGCATATCGCCAAGAATCTCCAGTCGCTCGGGCAGCTTGAACATGGCCACCTTTTTCCCCTTGAGAAACGAGATCATCTCGTCGAATGTGAAGTCTTCACCGGGCCTTGGTACGACGTACGCACAGCACCTCTCACCGTACTCACGGTCTGGCATGGCCACGATGGCGATCGCTGAAACCTTTGGGTGCTCGTTGAGCAATCCCTCGATTTCCGCTGGGTAGATGTTTTGACCGCCGCGGATGATCACGTCCTTCTGCCGCCCCATTATCCAGATGCGTCCCTCTTCGAGCGCGACGATGTCCCCGGTCGTGGTCCAGTTGTCGTCGTCAAAGACGTCTTTGCTCGCTTCCGGATCACGCCAGTATCCTGCGGGAGAATGAGGGCCCCTGAGATAGAGTATACCCGGCTCACCCGGTGGGACTTCTTGGCCGTCCTCGCTCAGCAGCCGTATCTTGTTTCCGCGAAGGGGCTTTCCCACAGTTCGACGTCTCACATCCGCGGGATCGGTTATGAAACATCCTGAGACCGAACCGACGTCCTGGGTACCGAGGTCGGAGGTAATGCGTCCTCCCAGCCTTTCTTCCGCTTCCATGGCCACCTGAGGCGGCAGATATCCTCCCGCGGACCTGATAAATCTCAGAGAAGAGAGGTCGAACTTGGAAAGGTCAGTCTCCAGCATCCGGATGATGTGCGTCGGGACGACCCCGATGCAGGTAACCTTCTCTTTCTCGATCATCTTGAGCGCACCTTCCGGTGAGAACTCCTCGAGAAGAACGATTTTCGCCCCAACGATCGGAGCTGCGAAATAGGTGAGTGTACCGGCGGCCCCGCCCGCAAAGGGGGCCACAGCCATGGCCGTATCCTCGGCCTTGAGATCCCAGATCTCGACCCTGCACTTGGACGTCATCACCCGGGGCGCGAGGGGCCATTCGACGATCTTGGGAACGCCGGTGGTGCCACTCGTACTCGTGAGGGCTCCCACGTCGCCGGTCGAGTCGAACCGTCGCTCATCGAGGATTTTTGGGTCCTTCTTCTCTTCCCACGGCTCCTTGGCGATTTCCATAAGCGAGAACGTATTCGCCGGGTAGGGGCCGGGGATCGATTCGTCGAGGAGAAACGTGTACTTGAGATCGGGGTTCTCCTTCTTCAAATCCTCCACCATTTCCAGGTAGTTGAACTTCCTGTATATGCCGGGAATGATGATCGCGCTGGGATTGATCTTGTTAATGATATGGGTCAGTTCCTTCTGGCGCAGGTACGGCATGACCGTGACGTTGATGAGGCCCGCCCTCTCGCAGGCGATCCTGGCGAGGAAGCCGTATGCGCAGTTGGGCGACTGAAGAATCGTCCGGTCGTCCTTCTTCAGGCCCACGTCGGCCCATGCCAGGGCAAATCGATCCATGAGCCTGGCTGCCTCGGCCCAGGTCACCCGCATGGTCGAATCGACGAGTGCCTCGCTGTCCGGCCGCTCCTTGGCATTTCTCAGCCAGAAATCGGCGAAGGTCTCATCGGTCCAGTATCCGTCTGACTTGAACTCCTGGATGATCTTATCGGTATATCGAATCGGTTTCATTGCCTTCTATCGCTTTCTCTTGATTTTCCCGAGTCTCACGGAAGACCTGACGCAGGCTTTTGCGTCGCCGAGAGTCGCCAGAGCTCGGGAAACCTACTCTTTGAATCCGTACTCGGTCCACTGTGAGAGGACCTTGCTCTTCATGTCCTCGTCGAGAAAGATCTCAACTGGCTTTCGTTCCCATTCGTACGGTGTGCACGCGTCCATGATGATTCTCGAAGTGATTTGACGCGCATCGATCGGGAGCGCGGGATCGAGCGGCGTCGAACGACCTCGATTTATGATCTGGGCGTCTCGCTTCGGATCGAATCGAACCGAAAGCGCCCACATGACCCTGTCCCAGTCGTCCGCGGGGATATCGTGATCCACTACGATCACTCCCTTGACCCCGTAATGACCCGTCGTTGTTGCTATGGCCGCGTTACCTGCATGATTGGAATGCCCCGGATACTTCTGCTCAACCGATACCACGCACCAATAGCGACCCGTAGATTCCGGAAGGAAGTAACAGGATTTGATGCCCGGTACCTTCATAGTCTCCAGGTCGGTCCACAGAGTGGCCGTACGGTTCAAGGACTGTATCATGTGGGTGTCGGTGATCGGCTTGCCCACCGTGGTCCCCCAGAAGATGGGCTTCTTGCGCCTGAGGATTCGCTGGACATGGAGCACCTGCTTGGGCCACTCCTCCCCCTTGGCTCCTGAATAGTAGCCGGTGTATTCACCGAAGGGCCCTTCCTCGCGCATGTCGGCGGGATCGATGTATCCTTCGAGGATGATCTCCGCATGGGCCGGAAGCCTGAGGCCGGTGAGGTCGCTCCTGAAGATCTCGCAGGGTTCCTGTCGGAGCGTACTGATGATGTCGTATTCGTCGGTCTGGGCCGATACGAGCGTCGAAGAAACGAGGAAGTGAACCGGGTCGCAGCCGATGACCGCGGCCGCGGGCATCTTGGTCCCGTCCTTCTTGTGCTGATTGAAGTGAAAGTCCGCGTGCTTACCTTTGATGATCTGGACGCCGCAATGATTGCGGTCATGGATCTGCATTCGGTACGTACCGCAATTGGTCTAGCCCGTTTCCTTGTCCTCGGTAACAAGGTAGACGGCTGTCCCGATGAATCTGCCGCCGTCCAGAGGATTGTAGTGAGGGGCCGGCAAAGCCTCGATATCAACGTCGTCACCCTCTACGATCATCTCACTGACGGAGCCGGAATCCACGACCGTCGCCTGGACGGGCTTCTTGGTGGCGAGCTGCATCCACTCCTTGGCCATGTCGCAGATGGAAGACTCAAGCGGCATTTCCAGTGCTATGGCGAAGCGTTTGGTGGTGGTAAACGCGCTTGTAAGGACCGGGATATCAAAGCCTTTTACGTTCTCGAACAAGAGTGCAGGTCCCTTTCGCTCTTCACTGAGCTTGGCTATGGTTCCCAGTTCGAGGTACCAGTCGACTTCTTTCGTAATCCGGTGCAATTCACCTTCCTGTTCACACTTGTTGATGAAATCTCCCAGTTGCTTCATTCCTGAATCTCCTTGTCCGTAGTATGCTCGTGCGTATAAGGGCACGATACCCTGTGCCCGTAGTGTCCTGCGGGCCAGGATTGACAACAGCCGACCACGTCGTCTACTTTATCTTCCTCCCTTCAATGAGGCCGGCTACAATGTGTTCCAATGCGGTTGCTCGGGGTTTCACCACAGGTTTGGCTTCCTTTTGGCTCCATACGGTTTCAGGGCGGCTCTGTACGATGTATATCTCTCCCTTGTACGGGAGCGACTTTTCAGTGGCCCATTCGATATCCATCTGTTTGCCGTAATGTGCCTCGATTCGCTTTCCCAGTTCCGCCAGCTCGACAATCTCGCTGTCAAGGAGCGTCTGGGATTTGCGTCGAGACTCGTCGACTTCGATCTTCATGACCTGGTCCGTCTCGGGATCCGTCGTGTAGTAGATCGCCTTGTCCGAGAGAGTCTTCTGAGTGACTTCCTTGGTCACCTTGTTGACGTGAAACTGGTCAGGCGTCACCTCTCCCGAGACGACGCTCTCGCCATAGCCCCAGTTCGAATCGATCACGATCGTGGCAGGATCACCGGTGGCAGGATTGAGTGTGAACATGACCCCGGCTGTGAAGGAGCGCACCATTTTCTGCACTGCTACGCTGATGAAGACCTGGGCATGATCAAATCCCATCTTGGTTCTGTACGAGATGGCCCTCGGCGTAAAAAGGCTCGACCAGCACCTTCTCACCCGGTCAAGCAGGTCGTCCACACCTCGAATCCAAAGGAATGTGTCCTGCTGTCCTGCAAAGCTCGCGCCGGGAAGGTCTTCAGCAGTGGCGGAGGATCGAACCGCAACCGGAAGAGCCGGACAGCGCGCCCTGCGAGAGAGCAGCCGGTAGTGTTCCGCGAAGATGTCCTCGAGCTCTTCATCTATGGTCCCGGCCTCGATCCAGCTCCGGATCTCCTTTGACGCGTCTTCCGTTTCCTCGACCATGGACTCGGTGAGTCCATTGAGCCTCTCGATCACCCGTTCCGCCAGGCCGTTCTCTTCCATAAACCGCAAGTAAGAATCGGTGGTGATCGCAAAACCGGGAGGCACGGGGATCCGCGCCCGCAACAGTTCGCCCAGACTGGCGCACTTGCCTCCGACCCTACCGACCATACTCAGGTCACACTCCTCAAATGGAATCACATATTGGGAAATATCCATGGGAGCATCCTTGGGCTGGTGAGTCCCTCCGTGGGACCGACGCTTGATCGAATTCCTTTGAGGGATTCCGGTCGGCCCCACAGGTGACTCTGTTATCACGTCAGGTTTTTACCAAGTTTCTTCACCCTATGATTGACCGATCAACTCGCGCACTCAGCGCCTAGAGGATGTCGATCTCTCCCGAGACTCCGTTCACCCGGATCATCTGGCCCGTCTTGATCCTGGATGTGGCGGAACCGGTGCCGACCACCGCGGGGAGACCATACTCGCGGCAGACGATTGCCGCGTGGCACATGACTCCGCCTACGTCGGTGACCGCTGCCTTGATCTTCTGGAAGGCAGGCGCCCAACTCGGTGAGGTCGTCGGGGCCACGAGGATCTCTCCTTCCTGGAGTTCCTTGATCTCGCCGACCGTTCGGCACACACGAGCAGGGCCTTCGGCGGTTCCCGGTGAACCGGCGAATCCCACGATTTTGGAGACGTCGCCCTCGGCTATCGACTTGAGCTTCGCCCAGTTGGACATGGATTCCGAGGTAATGCCCCAGAGCACGATTGTAAAGGGCTCGTTGATCGTCTCGGGAACCTTTCCCATTGCATCAGGCGGTCTCCAATTGCGGAATTTCTCCATGCACCCTTTGCGCCATGCGACTTCCTTGGGCCATACGAGCGGACCGCGAGGATTGCAGCCGGTGGCCCAACTGGTCACAACGTCCCAGAGAGCGTCCTTAATCTCCGCGCGGGTCATGTACCAGACGTCTTCCACATCCCCGATGAACTTGAAATCAACAAGGATCTTCGCCACGTCGCGCATCCTGTTCCAAAAGATGCTGTGGAACCAGTGCTCCACGTAGAAGAGATGATTCTCCACGTACGGGAAGACCGTTCTTGCGCTGCCGAGCATCTGATCGAAGGTGGCCCGGTCTTCATCGGTCTTGAGCAAGGCACGGTAACCCTCGGCGAGTTTGTCGCGCTCCTTTTGGATCTCCTCTATTGGCCTGTCTATGCTCTCGCCGGCTTTGAGCTTTTCGATGTAAATGTTCATGAAATTGAGCGGCAGATCGAGATCGTCGTTCCAACTCACATCGTGGTGATACCAGCCCGTTCCACTCGAAACGTAGAACCAGGGGTCACGGGCCGCTTCAAAGGCCTCGAGCCATTTCTTCCCGTTGTCGGTTTCCGCCATTTTCTTGAGAACGGTCTCGGAATTGCCATCCAGGCAGATATCCGCGACGCCCAGGTCGATGGCAAGCTTGGCTAATTTTTTCAGCTCTTCATCGGGCCTGTACATGATGACGTCGATGCCGGAGACCATCTGGGTTATCTTCTGCGGCGGAGCGTCGGGGAAGGCCTTCTGGCAGAAGTCCATGAAGAAAACGTACGCCGCGTACCCGAGGTTGAGAAACTCGAAATGGTATTGCCAGCAGAGGATGCCGAGGTCGATCAGCTTGTCATAGGCATTGAGAAGCTTGTACCCTGACGACATTCCTTTACCCTCGAAGACGACCGAATCGTCCTCCATCTCCGGCAACGGCGGGATCTCGCATTCCACGAGTTCCTGGATGATCCCCTTCATTTTCTCTTCCCACTGGGTCTCGAGCTTGTTCCAGTTCTCGTAGTAGTACCCTGCGCGCTTCATGAATAGTTCCGCACGCTTGGGTATGTCATCGGGATTGGCCACAGGAAGTGGGGTTATGTAGATGTACCCGTTGTGGATCCGATGATCGATCCCCATGGCCGGCGGAACTATGAAGATGCGGCTGTTGTACTGAGACAAGGATAGGAACCATGCCTCGTCCCAAATGATGTCGAAGGGATACATCGGCTCCGGATAGTGCAGCCCGTCGTAGAACCAGAACATGCTCTTCTCGTACTTCGTCCGTTCCGGATCTTCGGTGCTGAACTGATAGTGATACGGATACATCCGTTCCCATCCTTCAGTTCCGGGAATATTCTCCGCCTCGTGCGGATCCGGGAACTTCAAATCGGCCATCTCTCCACCTCCTAAATGGGATTGCTGGTTTTCGTCCCTCCGTGCCCTTCGGGCCGGAACGTTCAATGCTTCCCTTCCAAGATTGCCAGCTCCCTGCCTCTACCGGTCGGGCGCTTCACGATTTCGGCCGATTCCGCTCGACGCCCCAAGACATGTCCGGTGGTCAGTAGTTCGACGGGCCCCCAAGAATCCTGGAAGGGACATGTGACACCAAGAGGTTGCGGTCTCGCGGCACTCAGGTGCGGACCGGTTCACCTACAGCCCTTCCGTCCTTCACCTCCAACATCCATCGTGTTCCGAAGCCGGCCTCGTTGTTCACGTACAGAATCTTCTCCGGTCGAAACACGTAAAGAGCCACTTTAGCCATTTTCTTTGCTATCCTTCCGGATATCCCTTTGGGATCAGACAGGAATTCCTTCGCGAAGGGATAGCGTTTCACATAGGTTGCCAGCGCGCGGGTCAGAGCCATAGCCCCTTTGACCGGGGCCACGGTTCCCTCCATCTGCAACCCCTTGATCTCCCTCCAACCGATGTAATCCCCATGAATCGTGGCTGCGGCCATCGGATTCTCCGCGAAAATGTCCGCGTGCCGAGACTCCGGAGACGAAAAGAAGAAGAGATCGAACCCGGACCGAGCATAATAGACCGCTGCGGCCCAGGGTCGCCCTTCGCGGGCACAGGCCAGAGTCATGGTAGTGAAGCCGTCCATGAATTCGAGCACCGTCTTTTCCAGCTCGTCTCGGGTCATCCGCCCGCCCAGCGATTGAAAAGGTCATGGGAAACGTTGAACTGATCGAGCGCTTTGCCCACCGTCTGGTCAATGATTTCCTCAATAGTTTGCGGCTTGTGGTAGAAGGACGGAACGGGCGGCAGGATGATTCCGCCCATCTCAGTTACCTCGGCCATTGCCCGCAGGTGGCCGAGATGGAGGGGAGTTTCCCTGGGAATCAGTACCAGTTTCCTTCTTTCCTTGAGGGTTACGTCCGCCGCTCGCACGAGGAGATTGTCGTTGAGGGAGCGGGCAATCATCGAGAGGCTTTTCATGGAACACGGAGCAACAATCATCCCATCGGTACGAAAGGAACCGCTTGAGAGAGGTGCTGCAAGATTCTCCGGCTTGTGGACGTAATCGGCCAGAGCCTCCACCTCGTCCGGATGCACCGAAGTCTCCAATTGCAGCGTCACTCGGGCGCCTTGACTCAATACGAGGTGGGTTTCAATACCTTCGGTTTCAGAGAGCACTTCCAGGATTCGAACTCCGTAGATGACTCCGCTGGCGCCGCTGATGCCGATGACTATTCTCCGCAAGTCATCCCCTTTCCGGACTCGTCCGGGACATCAAGAGGTCCGAGCAGAGCCCTATCCCACGGACCCACTTTGATTGAGCCTCCGCAAGGTTTCGGACAGCCGAAGCCTCGCTAGACGCACGGTTGATAGAGCTTCGGACCCCGATTCGGGACGGCCGCAATCCGGTAACGAAACAGAGTTATCTGGAAATACGTGAGCCGCTTGAGGTTCAGGCTCCCGTGTTGCGCCGCACCAACCGACCGTTGAGGCCGATTGCAGGCCTGGAATGCTCCGTTGAAACTCCCCGCGACGCACCAGGGTCTCCTTCTGGATCCGCCTGGTAGAGATCGTCGAACGTCAAGATTCTCGGTACGTTTTGAACAGCGCCGCGCAGGACGCGACGCGTTTCCCGTGAACCGGCCGGATTGCCTAGAGGTGAACAGACCATCCCTCCCTGCGGAAGCGACGAGTCCTAGATATTTAACATCTTTTCGGTATTTCTGATGGGAAGTCAAGTAATAAAAAGTTATGGGCTTATTAGGCGAACTTATACTATAATGGCTGCAAGGTCACGCCGCTAAAAGCACCGAGATGAATCTCAGGCACCTCGAAACGTTCCACCATTTCTGCCAGTTCATGTCCATGAGCCGGACCGCGCAGCACCTGCACGTCAGTCAGCCGGCAGTTTCCCAGCAACTGAGCGGCTTTCAGGACGAGTGCGGCGTCCAACTGTTCTATCGACAGACGGACGGATACCACCTCACGCCAACGGGCGAGGCATTGTTCCTTCTGAGCAAGCGCGTGTTCTCCCGAGTACGGCAAATCGAGGACATCCTCGACAAAGCCGGAAAGAGCGCCAAAGAGAATCTTCGTATCGGGACGACGAAGACCTATGCCAGGACAGTCATGCCCGACCTCATCGACCTGTTCCAGGAGAAGTTCCCCAAGGTTCACGTGAGATTAAGCGAGGGCAATTCCGCAGATCTTATTAGAAGGGTAGCCAAACGAGACGAAGACCTGGTAGTGGTGGCCCGTACACAGTACGGTTCATCGCTCAAAGCAGTTCCCTTCGCCCGGTGCGAGTTCGTGCTCGTAGCCAGTCCCGACCACCCTTTGGCTCAGCGAGGGACCGTGTCGATCACTTCTCTCGGCGGCGAAACAATGGTTATCCGTGAGAGGGGCTCAGGTTCGCGAAACGCGATTCTCGACAAGCTCAATCGTTTCGGCGTGAATCCTTCCATGGTGGTGGAGTCGGAGAGCCTCAACTTCATCCTCGCCTACATCGAGCGCCGCAAGGGCGTCTCATTCATGCTGTCCCACGAAGTCGAAGACAAGTTGGCCGAGGGTCTGCTCAGACAGATCATGCTCGAGGAAGGGAACATCAGCTTCCATACCGACATCGTCACCCGTCGCAATGAGTCACTGTCCATTCCCATCAGACACTTCCTGAGACTTGCCCGGAAGTACGGCGCGAAACTCCCCGCGCCTCCAACTGAAGAAGCAGTCGGCTAGGCTAACGAAAACCTTCCGACGTGGAGATTCCATAGGGATCCGAAGAGAGACTTGCGTTGACAACTCCAGGAGTAGCGGAAAACGAAATACTTTTCCAAAGTCCGCGGAGGATGTAATCTGTGGGGTATCACGTTCACGTGGTACGTATTGAGAAATCGGGAGACGTGGTTATGGTTCCTGTCGTATTGATTGTCGCCACCCTGGACACCAAAGGTGAAGAAGTCGGATACCTGGGCAGACTCATCGAGGAAAATGGATGTACCACCCTGGTGGTGGATGTTGGCACGCTTCATGAGCCGGCGACCCGACCGGACATCTCTCGTGAGCAGGTCGCATTGCGCGCGGGATCAACCATGGACAAACTCCGGGAAGCCCAGGACCGAAGGCTGGCAGTCGAGACCATGATCGAAGGCGCGTCTCAGATAGCATTGGAGCTTCACCGTCAGGGGCAGATCGCCGCGGTCATTTCCCTCGGAGGGGGGACCGGAACACATATCGGCATGGGAGTAATGAGAGAACTCCCCTTGGGGGTCCCCAAACTAATGGTCTCCACCGTGGCCTCCAGGGACATGAGCGAGCTTATCGGGACCAAGGACATCGCGGTGATGCACTCGGTCATTGATATCCTCGGCCTGAACCCCGTGAGCGAGAAGATTCTTGCCAACGCCGCGGCCGCGATAGCGGGAATGGCCCGAAAAGCGGGTAAAATAGTGTCTGAGCGGCCCATCATCGGCCTGACCTCATTCGGATTTATTACCCAGGGCGCGATGAGCGTCAAACGTCTGCTGGAGGCCAATGGATACGAGGTCGCGCCCTTTCACGCAAACGGCACGGGCGGAATGGCCATGGAGGACCTCGTGGACCAGGGGATCATCAGCGGCGTGCTCGACTTCGCTCTCCATGAATTCTCCGATCAGATGTATGATGGCTATTGCGGAGCCATCGGACCCGGCAGGCTCGAGTCGGCCGGTCGCCGTGGCATTCCTCAGGTTGTGGTGCCCGGGGGACTGGACTGCGTCGTGTTGGAATTCGATTCCCTCGACAACATGCCCGATGCTGTCAAAGGCCGGAAAGTCTTCTGGTATGATTTCAGATCCGCAGTGCGTACGACTCCTGAGGACGTCACCAGCCTTGCTCACACGATTTCGGAGAAGCTCAACCGGGCAACGGGGCCGACGAAATTCGTGATCCCGATCAAGGGCTGGTCCGAGGCCGACTCCGAGAAAGGACCTCTCTTCGAGCCGGAAACCAATGAGCTGTTCATTTCCGAGATTGAGCGTTTGCTTGATCCGGAGATCGAGGTGCTCAAGGTCGACGCCCACATAAACGAAGAGGCATTCGCTCAGGCTGCTGTCACTCAGCTTGACGCCCTGATGAAATTGAAGGGAGCCAGGTGAGCGGGTGCTGTCGTCACGCAGCCGCGTTTCATCAAGACAACCGGCTGCACCTCCCTGTCGGAACTCCAGACAAAGGAAACCGGTGTGCCTCCGCCCATTCCTGGAACGATCAAGACACCCCGGTTACCGAAACAAGTCACAACTTGATGTGCCCCCCCTCCCAGTGGAGCGCATGCGCGTCCTTCTCAACCCTTGGGTAGGCCGCAAGAGAAATCCCGGCCACCCATCAATCTACCACCAGCAGCCCCGCAACCACTTCTTGAATTTCAGCGCGGGAAAGAGAGGTGGGCGACAGTAAACCGGACCGCACCATCCCACTACCGGCGGCCCACAGTACACCGGGCCGCAGTATGGCACCACGGGACAAGGAGGAACCACGACCACCGGCGCGCGGTACCACTTGTACCATCCGGCCGTTGCCACGGTTGCGAACAGACACAGGCAGACCGCCACCGCCACGGCAATGACCACCACTTTCGTTGTCTTCTTCATCTTGTGAAACCTCCTAAACCTCCGTTACAGTCGCTTGTTAGCGCTGTCCCTTACAGACGCCCCGCCTTCCTAACACCCCGTGTCGGGAACGAGGAAGCCCTCACAAACCATCTATGATAACATTTCGTTATCCATTAGGTGTGACGCATTCCCTCATCTCCCGTGCAACGTCTGTATTCACTTGGAAAGTAACCCTTCTGAGAACCGTAGCATAAACGCGGCATTGCGTCAACATCTAATCAATTCCCCCCTCAGGCGACCCCAACCGGAACGGTTCGGTCCGTTGAAGGGATCGAGTGGGAAGCACTTGACTTTCCCGACAGAGTCACCCAAAATTCTTCGTCATCGAGGAGAAAAGGACTGATGAGTATTCGCGTGGTGCTCGTCCTCCCAACAAGGTGTCCGGTGGGAAGTCTCTGAAAATGGTAGGACTGCGGAAATGGATAAACCTCTTTGTCTGCATCCTGACAGCAATGTTTGGAGCGGGTGACGCGGTCCTCTGCCCAGGCTATCCCGGCCACTGCGCCGAATCGCACGTCGCACACGTATATTACTGCTGCTCTGAGTCATCCTGGGAAAGTGCACCACCCCATTTTTCTTACGGACGGTTCTCCAATGCGGTCCGGAGCCTGCCTTGTAAGTGCAGAGGACAGTGTCTGGAGATTCCTTGGGTCATGATCGGCCGTGCACGCTCGCCCGTCTCCGACCCTCGTTCGGCGTTCTCGGTCGGTATCGGACACCGCATAGACCCCGGTCTTCACTCCTGTGATTCCGGGCCGTGTCCCGAGGTTGTTTCGACAGACTTCTTCGTGCTCCATGCACACCTCGACGTCATTCTCACCACGGTCCTCATCATCTAATGCAACCTACAGGCTGATCGTCGCGCGGGATACCAACGCGTGTTCAAACTGCCCGGATTCCCCGTCACCCCAGGTGGAACTCACGCGTTACTGTCTGATAGTGCACGGTATGAGAGCCGTGAGACTCTTGGCTCCCCATCCCAGCGCGGTCTTCTCCATGAGATATCCTGCCGAACCCGGCCACCGGGCTTCGTGAGCCGTCGGGTTCGCAGAGGAATCCCACAGCAATGAAGAGGATGTGATGCCTAACAAAGTCAATCGACCCAAGGTTGATGCCGTGGACGGTCATTCAGAGAAAGAAAAGGAAGTGAGCGACCTGAAGCCGCCGCTCCGTTCAGATACGGATGCAACAGCGGGTGGGTCCCCCCCCCTGAGGTACGTGCGGAAGGCCGCGTCGGTTTCGGCCAAAGCCCTGCTCTACACGGTTTTCCTGGTGGCCGCCGTCGTCCTCATCCTGCTCGGACTGGAATGGGCGGCGGAATACGCCCTCCGCACGAGCGGTTATGGGCAAATCTACCCGCACAATTTCGAGATGGTCAAGCGCGACTACACGCGGCCGGTCAGCCATTACGACTACGATTTTGTCCCTGGTGTATGCCTCATATTCGATCTGGGCAAAGGGAACAGACTCGAGTACGCAAACAACGCGGGGTTCCGCGAGCCCCGAGAAATTCCGCTTGAGAAGCCTCCGGATGAGCTGCGGATCTTCCTCACCGGCGGGTCTACTGCCTTCGGAATGGGCGCCACCGGTGAAGCTCACTCGGTTGTCGGCCCATACACGTTGGAATATCGCGAGACAATCTCCCATATCATGGAGAAGATACTCAACTCCACCGCGCGGATCCCCGGAAAGAAGATCCGTGTGTACAACGCCGCTGTATGGGGATATGCGTACCAGCATGATCTTCTGCGCTATATCACCAAGCTCAGACGGTACAAACCGGACATGATCGTCTCCCTGGACGGAGCCAACGAAATTGCCCTGGTGAGCAAGATCACTCCAGATTGGGACTACTTTAAGGAGGGCCAGTACAGCAACATATGGCGCCAGGTATTCTCGTACAACAGGGCGGGCCTGTCCTCATATCTGACCCTTTGGCTCAAGAACAATACGTACCTCATGTCCGCGTTTTGGGCGGGGAGGGACACGGTCCAGGAACTCAGCGGGGCTCTGTTGGACAAGACAGAATCATGGGACGCCCAGGGACCCAAGCCGTACTCGCTCAAGATTTCGGTTGAGGAAAGATCCAAGCACGTTGGTCGAAATGTCGCGGAAGTCTTGAGCGTCGTGGAAAAATTCGATCTCGCGCTCAAGAATGACGGAGTGGCCCATATCTTCGCCTTGCAGCCCTGGCTCTACCTCACCAAGAAGCCGCTCCAGGAGAAGGAGAAGGCGCTCATGAAGCTTCAGGGTGCGAAGCGCTACTATGGGTTGCCGTCGGACAAGATGTACGAATTCCTCATAGAGCGGATCGTCGAGAGCGCGAACAGAAATCACTACTTCGTGGCTGATTTCTCTCGATACTTCGACGATGTCTCGGAACGGGTCTTCACCGACTGGTGCCATTTGACCGCAGGAGCCAACTACCTGATCGCCAAAGAGCTTTCCAACCTCATCAAGGAGCACTTCTTCAAACAACCCCTCAGCGCCAGTGACCGGATCGGGGAAAAGGACACCTACTTCTGGGATCTGGCAGCGTCGGGAAAGATCCTTTATGCCCCTCCTCCGGATTCGCCGGAAAACGGCCCCAAGAACATGGTGCAAGGATATCCGTCGCCTGCGCTCTACTCCTCAAAGCCCGTAAGCCCGAAAGAGAAATTGGAAGTAATCCTGGATGTTGGGCGGGTCGAACCCGTAAGCCGGATGAGGATCGTCTGGGCGGACAAGACTTCCGTACCAAAGAAATGGGTTGTAGAGTGGTCCGTCGACCGAACGGACTGGAAGACCCTCGTGCAGTCGGAAAATGCCGAGCTCGACTCACTATCCCGGTGGCCTGGCTTCGAGTACTATGGAGCAGAGCCGGTCAACGCACGCTACCTGAGGTACCGCCCCGTCGGAACGAAGGAGCGCACCATGAAGTTGAGGCTCTGGAGCGTCGCCCGATAGCCGTATTTTAGCCGGATCGGTTGTCTTCCTGATGACCTGCTTCTCGATTGCGACGAATGCCGGTTTCGTGTAACCTGCCGAGGAGAGAACAGCCGACGGCAATCGATCCGGAGATTCGGGCAAGGCCGTGAATCGTCCTCATTTGTTCTGTGCTGTGTCACGCCTGTGGCGGAGGTGCTCTGTCTACATGACCTTCCCGAGTAGATTCATAACCGCTGGGATATCCCTGTTTCCGTGGCTGGCGTCCTCCCTTTTCGCACCGGGGGTTCGGGCGGGACGCGATATCCCACCTCCACCGGAATCTCCCATGGGACCAAATCTCTTCGAACAATATGTTCCTGGACTGCACGACATTTTCGAATTCGTGACGCGCTCCGATACGATTGTCATCGCCTTCGTCATGCTGATCGTCGCGGTATGGTTGATCCTGATGGCCATAGCCAAGGCGGTGAAGCAGCCGGTTCAGGTGAGCGTCGTACCGTTCGCGACTCCTCTTGAGTCCTTGGAGCAGGTCAGCCCCTATATCGGAACCACTACTAAGCGGCTCACGCCTTTGGGCTTCACGAGACGCCTGGATTTCACCGTCCCGGAGCTTCCTCACGAGGGCTTCTTTCGCCTTATGAGCTCATCGGATGACGAACATACGGTCCTTCTCCACGAGATCATGGCCGAGCCGAGGGATTCGGAGTGTCGAAGCATCCGGCGTGTCAACTGCCTGGAGTTTCAGACGGTCTTCAACGACGGAACCAAAGTCAATACAGGCAACACCCCCATGAGGTCGCCCCTTACTCCGCTCCCGCACGTGAGCGTGAGCAATCACCCGAAAGTCCTCGACCCTGAGGCACTCTTCGAAATCCACCGGAGACATGTCGAGCAGGTCGGGGCCAAGTCCGGCTGGAAGATCCGGCCACAGAGACTGGAGGATTTCTCCGACGACTTCTCGCGGGATTGGAGGGATACGATGAGGTACAATGCCTCCCTCGGATTTCTCAGGGAGGACGAGGTCGGAAAGCATTACCAGGGCCGGGCGATGCTCATCGTGAGGTACTTCCTCCCCGGACTTTTCGGGCGCAAGTAAGCGCTGCGTGCAGAACGGGTCTCGATCCCGGCCGGGCGCATTGATCTTGGCCGGTCTAATCAGTGGCTCGCGTGCGACATTTCCAAGCCGATGACGCCGGCGATGATGAGTCCGAGAAAAAAGATCTTCTGCCATGAAAGCGGCTCCTTGAAAAGCAGCAGGCCGATCACAGCAATCAGGGCAGTGCCCAGTGCCGCCCAAATCGCGTATGCGATGCTGACGTCCATATGTTTGAGACAGAGCGTGAGCAGTACAAAGGACACTCCGTACGTGACAAAGATAGTCACCGAAGGCCAGAACCTTGTAAGACCTTCGGACAGTTTCATTGCGGTCGTTCCGGCCACTTCGAAGAGAATGGCGCCGCCGAGGTAGAACCAGCCTATCATGAGCGTCTCTCCTGAATCCTTTGGGGAGATGGTGGCATGGGGATCGTACTGCTTGACCGCCCGGAGGCTGACGGGCAACAGACACTCCGTCTCTATCGTTTCCAGAAGGGTTCCGGAAAGTACGGTTCGTCGTGTCTTCCCGACAAGTGCTGCTTCATTGCCGCCTCTCGGGGCCTTCGATGCCTTTGAGGAGCTCCCTCATATGCCAGAGCTGTTGGTCGGTCGCAACGTGACCTGCCCTCAGGAAAAACGTCCCGTCCCGGAATTGGAGTGGCCCCTTGAAGAGTCGAACCTTCCCTGATGCGAGGCCGCCAACGAACCGGCCCAGCGCCTCCCCGATCTCTCGCTTGAGAGCCGGGCCAGGCACGAATCCGACAGAACTCCTGGTGGCCGAGTTGAGGTCATTTAAATCAGGTCCCAACCATTCCCATCTGCTCGTACAGTCACCTTGACGCAGGGCCTCGATGAACTTCACATACCCCGGAACCCAATTCAGGTAGGGTGTTCCGAGGCAGGCGTGTGGAGCCACTGCACAGACCTTCCGGTAGTTGTTGCCGATGGCCCACACTTCTTTCCCTTGCTTGCGGTTCCTTTGTACGATCTTCAGGGCATCCGGAGAGTCAATTCCGGAAATGATCACGTCATGCCCGGCGTTCACAAAGCTCTGGGCCACGGCGCCTGGATCGAGCGTCTTGCCCGGAATAGGGTACCACGATCCGATCCACGACACAGTGAAATGCAGATCCTTTGAGTCCTGCATCCGGATCCCACTCCACCCGTATCGGGCCCCGAGATAAGCGGACGAAACAATCCGGAAGGTTTCAGGCTGAGCTTTCGCACCGACGTAACCGATCCTGCCGGACTGGGTCGTAAGCCCCGCCACGAAGCCGGCCATCATGGCTCCGAAGTAGGCCCTGCACATGAGATTCGAAAGGTTCGCCGGAGCATTACCGGACAGAGCGTCGTCGCCGGCAACGTGGACGAAACAGATGTGGGGATGATGCCGGGCCGCGTTCAGTATCCCCTTTCGCATGTCGTACGACCCGGCAATGACAAGCCTGGCCCCCCGGGAAACCAGGTCGTCCACAAGCTTGGGAATATCCAAATGACGTCGGTCTCGGGGATTCACATTCTCGACGAAGATCATTCTCGTGCCGGGTATCGCCCTCTCGACAAACCGTCCTGCCTCATACTGGGCCTGACTCCATCCGCGGTCGTCACGCGATTCCAGGAGCAGGAGTCCGAACACAACAGGCTTGTCGTGAGGGGCCTTCGTGCCGGCGCTCGTCGGCGCGGGCCAACCCGAGAATGTGAGAGAGACGGCGAGGAACAGTAAGCAAAACGAGCGCATCATTGCTTTCTCAAACGTGCAGGATCTTCTCTCACTTCAATCCTCCCACGGATGGAGAGAGGCAACCTCCTTGTGGGGGTGGTGTCCCTGGCCGCTACGCTTCCTCTCTCCATGAGATCGGGCAAGGGAGCGTCCCATAGAGAGACCCATCCTACTATCGGAAAGCTCATGCGTACGACAACGGGGCTATGGATGGTGTTTCTCAGGGTAGCCGGTGATGTCGCCGATTTCCGCATAGAGTGAACTGAGCGACCTGTACATCTTCCGGTAGACTCGCTGGTACAGACTTCGGTATGTCTCGACATTCCTGGGGTCCGGCTCAAAGAACCTGTCGTACCTCACCATTTCGTGGATCGCTGAGTCAAAGGATGGATGTATACCGGTCCCCACTGCGGTGACGATTGCCGCACCGAGCCCCGAGGTCTCGTGCGTCTTTCCCCGGGCGAGCGGAAGATCGAAAATGTCTGCGGAGATGCGGCAAATTTCATCGCTTTTCGAAGCGCCTCCAGACACCGCTACCTTTTCCACCCGGAACTTGCCGGCTCCTTCCATTTGGTGCAGCCCGTCAAGGAGCGCGTAGCCCAGCCCCTCGATAACGGCTCGATATACATGTGCTTTGGTGTGAACGTCGCCGAATCCGATCATGGCCCCTTTGGCGAGAGGAGTTTTGAGACCGGGGCCCCAGTACGGCTGCACCACAAGTCCCATCGACCCTGGGGGAGCCTCCCCGAGGAGTTTGTCCAGCACCTCCTCCGGGAGCACTCCTCTCCTCTTAGCCTCGAGCACCTCTTCGTAAGCGAACTCATTCTTGAACCAGGTTATCATCCAGTAGCCCCGGAAGATCTCCACTTCGGGGTTGTAATGCCCGGGAATAGGTGCGGGATAGGCCGGCATGAAACGTAAGGGCTCGAAATACTTTTTCGAAGTGGTTTGGACGGTAGCGGTGGTTCCGAAGCTCAAACTGGCCATCGAGAGATCTACCACACCCATGCCGAGGGTCTCACATCCTTTGTCCGAACCGCAGGCGATAACCGAGGTGCCCTCCTCGATTCCGGTCTGCTCAGCGGCCTTTCTCGTAACCGTTCCTATCTGTTCTCCGGGAGCCACCAGGTCGGGGAGCTTATCCCTCTCCACGGGGAAGAGCTTGGCGCAAAGATCTCTCTTCCTCCCCCAGCGCATCTTCTTGTAGTTGACAGGGATGTGACCAATCTGGGATGCGACAGAATCGGCGAAGTTTCCGGTCAATCTGAAGTTGAGGAATCCGGATACCTGCAGATACTTGTGAGTTCTTTCCCAGATCTGAGGCTGATACTGGCGTATCCAGTTACATTTGCCGTCCGACTGTGCCTTGGCAATGGCCTCGTTCATCCCTGCGATCCAATACGCGAGCCTCGTGATGCCTTTGGGGGTATAGACCTTTTTAGCCTTTCTTTGATCAAGCCAGGTTATCGTTGGACGTAGCGGCTTACCCTCACGATCCACGTTGACCATGCTGTTCCGTTGGCTTGTGACGCCTATGCCCGCGATCCGCCCGAATAGATCCGGTTTCTTGGTCATGAGGGAGAGGGTCGCTTTGCAAAGACTCGTCCAAAAGACCTCCGGGTCCTGCTCGGCCCATCCGGGTTTCTCGCTGAAGTAGGGCTCATAGTCGGTCTTGACGCTGTCAAAAAGTTCCCCCTCAGGACTGAAGAGCATTGCCCTCAGACTCTGGGTTCCGCAATCGACGGACAGAATGACCCTTTCCACACACGTCCTCCTTCGTTCCCTAGGCCCTAGGGCAGCGCTCGACTCGTGACCTGTCCATCGGTCAACCTGTTCTAGATATCACAAAAACAGGACTGAGTACCATGCCTTATTGCCTCCCGCCGTGACCGCGGCCCGTTCACGCAAGATTCCGACGTACCACTGCGGCGACAATTGATCGACCGGCACGTGCGCGAAGGTATCATGATCCCCCCAGTATCCGCGCTGGAAACGGTGTCGCCCCCTAGCAGGCGCGCCCGAATCGCTCAGACGTTCAAGGGGCCCGGGCTAAGGAAAGGTGATAAATGGTTCTCTCAGTCCGGCGGGAACTCGCCAGAGTGTTGCACAATAGTGTTCAGAGGATGTCTGCTCCCGCAAGAGGCTCTGCCGATATTATGCGCTCGAATCCTCACTGGGGGAATTTTTTGCCTTGCCGCGCTCGGGCACTCATGATAGTAGTATGTCTTCTTGAACTGATAGCTCGTTCACCTGGCGCTTCTTATGCCGGGCGAGCTCGGTCTGGGATTAAGCGGCCGAAACGGTGCCGTTTCATTCCCCTGCCACGCAGCGGACGCCACACAGTACCACGGTGCGGTTGTCACAGGTGCCACGTTAGAAGGGTGGCTGAGGCATCACGGGGTACCCGGGTCGGCGTTATTTTTGAGCCCGTCGGAACTGGCTGCCAGATTTCGGTTGAGGCTGATGTCGAGGATCGGCTCTGGCCGCCCGCTGCCACCGTGGGGACGAGATCGAGTTTTGCCGCAGGCGCGGAGCCGTTCGTGCCGGATCAAGCGGGCAACGCGGCCGCTTTTTTCCGACTTCGGCTGAAAATCAGAGTTGTTTTTTCACCGCGGAATGCTAGAATAACTACTTTGTCTTCTACCGGGTCGATACCCTGACAGTAAAAAACAAGGAGGGCTCTTATATGCCTACGATTGAACTTGAAGGTAGATCATTTGACGTTGATGAGGATGGATTCCTGCAGGATCCCGATCTTTGGGACGAGGAAGTCGCCCGGTTGTTTGCCACAACCGAAGGAATCTCCGAGATGACTGAGGAGCATTGGAAGGTCGTCCACTATCTGAGGAATTATTACCTCGAATTCAACATCGCGCCCATGATCCGCAAGCTCTGCAAGGACACCGGCTTCAAGCTGAAGAAGATCTACGAGTTGTTCCCTTCAGGACCTGCCAAGGGGGCGTGCAAGGTCGCGGGGTTGCCCAAGCCGACCGGCTGCGTGTAGTATCCAGTTCGGATCCCCAGGAATTCCATCTCATGTCGCTCGTGACTACCGCGGGATCTTCCTGGGGAACTCCTCTCATCGGCCCGGGCGGTACCCTCAGAGCGGAATCCTTCCCAGGGCGATTCGGTTTGCGGGAAAGATTTATCGGGATCAGGCCGTCCCGAGGATATAGGTGTGTACACCCTTGTCGCGGACGCACCACACCTTCTTGGGCGAGCCTACAACAAGGTGACTCGCCCTCCCGGCGTCCCTGCCATCTTCCTCCTGTCCCCCGCGGCCGAGCCGATCACCTCCCTTTCAAATAGCCTGACGAAGATTGACAGGTTCCTGAGGGTCGCGGTTTGTTTTGACTCACATCCCGATATGGGATATGGGTTCCCCCCAGGGGAACAGCTCCACCAAGGAGTGGTTCCGGTCGGCTTCAACCCTGACCTGTCGGAGCAAAATGCGTGGAACATAGATCCAGGCGCCGCAAGAAACTCGCTACAGCGCTTCATCGAACGCGACGGCGGCTGAAACGCCTCGAGCAGCCCCATGGTGACCCATCGCAACTCGAGCAGGACCTCAGAGAATGGGAGCGCAAGTTCAACGATCTGGCGGAAAATATCCAGGAGGTGTTCTTTCTCCGAACCCGGGATGAGATGATTTTCGTGAGCCCGTCATTCGAAAGGGTGTGGGGAAAATCGGCCGACGGCTCGACCCAAAGTGTGCAAACCTTCCTGGAGTCAGTCCATCCTGACGACCGAGACCGCGTTCGTTCATCGCTCTGCAACAGCGTGTGGGACAACACCGCTTCGTTCGACGAAGAGTACAGAATCGTTCGGGCCGACGGCTCTATCCGTTGGATTTGGTCGCGCTGTTTTCCCGTGCAGAACGAAAAGGGAGAAATCTACCGAACGGGCGGCATCATCCAGGACGTCACGCGGCGAAAGGAGGCCGAGGAGGCCGTCCGAGAGAGCGAAGAGAAGTTCAGGACCATCTTTGAATCCGCGCGAGACGGCATCCACGTGATCGATCCGGATACTCGAGGCACGGTGATCGTCAATCCAAGACTGTGCCAACTCACCGGCTATACGCAGGAAGAAGTACTGAGCCTCGACATCGAAGAACTCTATGCTCGGTACGACATACCCGGAGTCTATGAAAGTTTTTCGCGTCTCATCCAGGGAGATGCCACCCTGGCGAAAGACGTACCCGTCACGCGCAAGGACGGGAGCATCTTCTACTGCGACATCAGCGCGGGCTTCTGCCGCTCCCGCGGCCGCAGGCTCTTCTTCGGCTTCCTGCGGGACGTCACCGAGCGCAAGGAGTTCGAAGAACGGCTCCGGCTCATGGCTACCCACGACCCTCTGACCGGACTCTCCAACCGCAGCCATTTCCTGGAATCACTCGAGTCAGCGTGCCGAACAGCTGAGCGCTACTCGCTCCCGCTCACCTTATGTCTGTGCGACATCGACAGCTTCAAGGATGTCAATGACCGGTATGGCCATCTGGCCGGCGATCAGGTGCTCACGGCCTTCGGCGACATCGTGAGACTGGAGCTGCGTCAAAGCGACAGTGCCGGGCGGTACGGAGGCGACGAGTTCATCATTACCTGCCCCCACACCACCGCTCCGGAAGCTTCCAACCTCATGAGGCGCATTTGCCGGCGTTTAGAGGAATCGGTCTTTGTCCAGGACTCGCACCTTTTTAACGTCACCTGCACCGCGGGAGTGGCAGAGTTTGATTCCACCCATATGTCCCTTGACGACCTGATAAGCGAGGCTGACAGGGCCCTCTACCGCGCCAAAGAACAGGGTCGCAACTGTGTCCTGTGCAGCCCGCAGTCGTTGATCGCCGATTCCGGCAATCCAGGGACGCCTTCGCCTATCTGATTAGTCTACCTGTCCAGTCCAAGCATCCTGGCGCCGATCTCCCAGAGCAGGCGCCCGATTACGGAGGTACTTAGAGGCAGTTCCCGTATCGCTTCCACCTGGCGCCCGATAGACGGGATGTTCGGCCAGTCACTGCCGAAAACAAATCTGTCAGAGAACTTCTCGAGCTTGGGGAAGATTTCCGGAAGCTGCTTGGGTGGGATCCCGGTGACGTCGATGTGACAGTTCCGGTGCCTTGCCAGCATCCATTCCGATTCCTTGTACCAGAAGGGGCGGCCTCCATGACACATGACGATCGTCAGATCGGGGAAGTCCTCCGCCACATCGTCAAGGAGAAGCGGATTCGCGTACCGGATCCGCGAGCCCGGAAAGAGTGAAGTTCCAGTGTGGAACATCACAGGTATTCCAAGATCCCGTGCAACCTCGTACGCAGGAAGAATGCGCGGATCATCAGGATAGAAATGACCGTACGAAGGCAGGAGCTTGAGACCGCGGCAGCCGAGTTCCTTGACGCATCGTTCCGTCTGCGACGCGGCATCTTCCGCGGAACCCAGATCAACGGAACCGATCGGGATGAGCCGATCGGAACTCCTACAGAACCCCGCGATGAATTCGCTAGGAATGATACCTGTTGTCTCAGGAGAATACTCTGCAAGAAAGGCACAGTAATCGACACCTTCCTGATCGAGGTAGCCCAGGAATGATTCGGGCGTGATATGGTCCAGAACTCCAAGCGTCTCGGGTCCTATGGTCTCCTCGAAATAGTCAATCATGCGAGGATTCAGTTGGCGTCGCCGTCCAATATGCGCATGAATGTCCAGAATTCTCACGGCTTCTATCAACCTCCCCTCAGCGGTCCGATTCTCCGGAATATGACCGGAATCAAGGTCGTGTGCAAGGCTTTTCCTCTCAGGTGGATTGCCGACTCGACTCGGGGAGATTCTTGCAACACGCTCCCTGAGAGCCATCTCTCAGCACGGGCTTTGCAGCCTCGCGGAGAATGACCCTAAGCGAGCCGTCCCGCGTTTGCATTCCTCAGGGACCGACAGGAAAGAAGATCCTCGACAGCGGTGAAAGGTAGCCTATGTAAGCCGCGTACATGGGACGTATCGCGTTCATGGGCAGAGCAAAGCTGACCACGACGGAGACCAAACATACGCAGACCACCAGGAACCGGCCGGCACGCCACCGGTCGGCGAGCCATCGTCCGCCCATGTAAGAAACGATGAGCATTGTCGGGAGAAAATCGAAATAGTACCTCGCCGCGGCCGCAACGGTAATGCAACTGGAGAACACCTGCAGACCTACCACGGCCGCGAGAATCCAATAGCACTTATTCGGTGGAACGTCCTGGAAAAACTCCCGGGCAACCACGGGCAGTAGCGCCAGGACGAGCACGGGCATGAGACAAAAGACCGAAGCGGCCAGCTCATTGGCGTTGAGGAGCCAATAGGGCATGAGTACAAATGATTTCACCTTGAGCACGTATGCGGGCATGATGAGGTAAGGGAACTGAGGCGCCACATAGGGTAATCTGAAGAATATGGACCAGAGATTGTACGGAATATGATCGTAGCGCACCAGGTTGCCGTGCGCGAAGTAGGTCTGGAAAACCAGGGAGTCAAGATACTGAATCCCGAAGTCAAGCGGATTTTCGAAGCGCAGGAAATTATAAAGAAAAAGCAGCCCGATCGACAAACCCGTTACACCGAATATGAGTCCGAAATCGCGAATGAACTCTGACCTTGTTGCGGCGCGTCGGTTCCTGATCATCCCGATAAACAGCACCATACAGAGGAATCCTACTGCGAAGATAAAGGAAAATCGAGAGCCTATACTCAGCGAGAACGACAGTCCGAGCAAGACGGCAGCCCGCCAACTTGGCCTATATCCCGACTTCATCACCTTCAAGACGAGATAAACGGCCGCGGCAAGGAAGAGCGAGGCAGAGGATATCGCTTCGTGATGGAACAACGGGATGGCAACCACGAAAAGCGTGTAGCCATTGAAGGCCATGACGAGAGTGAACCATGTCGCCTCGGAGGGCAAGGTTGGATGATTCCCGGGCTCGGTGAGTACGCCGAGGCTCATAACGAACAAGACGACCACTCCCGCGCACCAAAAGGCTATTGCCACGCCGGTGGGGATTCCTCTTCCCGTCAGCAGCACCCACGGCAACCGGAGCAGGGCGGGAACCGGTCCCGAGTACATATACGATTTGCCGCGGTAGTCTGCACAGTCTTCCAGGCCCCGCTCGTCCAGGAAGAGTTGTCCTTGGGCAAACGCCTTGGCCAGCATGTTGTAGTTGGGGAATACCCTGAATTCCTGGAAGGAGAAGGTGAACCCGCTCGTCCAACTGAGATAGATGAACAGAACCGTCACAAAGAGAACCGAAATGAGTGCCTTACCGACGCGCATCGTCGTCAGTCCTTGTTGCTTCCCCGGTGGATGCGTCGCGAACCGGCTCCACAGAGGCGCTCCTCGTTCCCTGTTCCGCCTGTCGGTTTTGGTCGTAGCCTCCGTTCGATCTGTCGGGACTCCACATCTCCTCCCCGAGGGCCGCTTCGTATGAGCTGAAGGTGCAGTGCATGATGAATTGGTACGCAAACATCGTCGGCCAAGCCCGTGCAAGGTAATAGTACCATCTGGTTATTCTCTCGACAGTGCGGCTGCGTCCCGTTGACTCAAAGACCAGTTCAAACGGTATCGGCGTGTACTCCCTACGAAGGACCCGATATCCCTGTTGCTTCAGGAATCGCTTGAATGAATCGAAGGTGAAAAGATGCACGTGCGTCCGGTCAAGAATCCCTCTCGGGCCGTATTCGAAGCGCCCGATGAGAAGACTCACACGATAGAACCAGATGGCCACGTTTCCCGTCGAAGCGATGAGTCGGCCGTCAGCCTTGAGGTACCGTCTCAGGCTCCTCATGACGGACTCTCTATCGCTTATGTGCTCAATGACGTCGGAGAGTACCACATAATCGAAGACCCTCCCGTATTTCAAATCCAGGGGGCTCTCCATGTCGTGCCTGACGTAGTCTTTGACGAACGGTGAGACCTTATCTGGAGGGATCTTGTCCACTCCCACCACGGTGATGCCTCGTCGATGGTACTCTTCAGCGAGCAGGCTCTGCCCACATCCCAGATCGAGTACGTGGGAACCGGGCTCGATCGCTTTCAGGATCTTCATGTGTGAACTGTAGCGGTTGCGTTTCAGGACGTATCTTTCGCCGAGATCGACGAAATAAGTTCCCCTGCGAATCAGGTGAAGCTGGTGCAGACGGTATCCCAGTGCAGTACCCACGGCTCGGATAGCATAGGAGCACATTGTTCCCACACGCATGCCCTCATCGTGGAAATCCGGAACAGACACTGTAGAGATCGGAATTCCAAGGCAGCGGATCTGGATGAGCATTTCGAGGTCGAACAGATAGTCACCTGAGTTGAGGTGATAGGGGATGCGCCGGAGTATTTCCGTGCTCAGGAGCCGAAACCCGCAATGGTAGTCCTCGATTCCCATTCCGAGCAGGAGATCCTCGACCCGTGAGAGCAGCCTGTTTGCAAAACGTTTTGACGTGGAACTCAAGGTGCTGCTTCGTGCGCCCCGCACCGAGACCCGACGTCCGAGGATCGCACCGGAATTCGCCTCCAGGAGGGCGGCCAGAAAAATTGCCAGGTACGAGGGATCGTAGGCCCCGTCGCCTCTGAGAACCGCCACGTGGTCGAATCCCTTGAGCACGGCGTAATCGAAACAGTTCTTCAGATTATCACCGTACCCATATCTCGTCGGATTCCGGTAGAATCGCAGCTTGTCCCTGACATGGGGTGCTAGCGGATGCCTCATGCGCCGAGCAACTTCTTCCTCTGGGAGAACATCGAAGATCGTAATCTCCTCCACCATTTCAGCGACTTCCACCGGTATCCGACGCAGCGTTTCCTTGAGAAGCTCGTAGTCCTCCGTCGCCGCAACGAGTATGAGAATCCTCGGTAACTCGTGTCGGTACTCCCCCCGCTTGACCGCTAATTTTTCCAACGCTTGCCAAACGGAGTCTGGGTAGGCTTCTCCATGACGGGAGCGAAGACTCATGCCCTGGGGCAGCTCCTGTTCGATACCGTGCTCAACCTCCCGGACAGGTAGGCACAATAGATCCCCACCGACCGGCTTTGACCGGGATTGCCCTTTCCACGCGCTCTTGAGGTTTTCCGAGCTTACCGGAATGCCGTACGCAAGTCAATTCAGGCTGTCGTTTATAAGCCTCCCTGAATCAGGGGCGCGCTCCTCTTGTCAAATCCTGGAGCAGAACTATATTATGACATCTTCGGAGTTTTTTTCTGCTCCGGGTGGAATGTGAGGTACTCGTGGGCTACGTGAGTGGAATTTTGACCGCCTCCTGGGATATTTTCAGAGAGGCTTCGATCTATCTTCTCTTCGGATTCGGAATCGCAGGGCTCATTCGAGTCTATCTTCAGCCGGGTTCGGTCGCGCATTATTTTCGCCGGGGTCGGATCAGGTCGGTGATTTACGCTTCCCTGCTCGGCATTCCCATCCCCTTGTGAAGCTGCGGCGTCGTTCCCGCGGTTGCGGGTTTGAAAAAGCAGGGCGCCAATAACGGTGCGTCCGTAGCGTTCCTCATATCAACTCCTGAGAGCGGTGTGGATTCCATTGCTCTCACCTATTCCCTCCTGGACCCGATCATGACGGTTCTCAGGCCTGTCGTGGCCTTTGTCACGGGAATGGTGGCGGGAATCCTCGAGAATGCCACGGGCCGCTCTTACGCGGAGAGTTGCAAAAGCCCCCCCGACAAGACCTGCCTTGTGGATGGGTGCTGTGACGGCGTGGACTGTGATCCTGCCGAGCACGCGCGGCATCACACCTTTCTGGAAAAACTCTCTTCTGGTCTCTCCTTTGCCTTTGATGAGCTGCTCGCCGATCTTGGGAAATGGTTCCTTCTGGGCGTGCTGCTCGCGGGAGCCATCTCCTATCTCGTCCCCGAGTCGCTTTTTGAAGGATCTCTGGCTTCGGGCGCAACGGCCTACCTGGGAGCGCTCCTGATAAGCCTGCCGATGTATGTCTGTGCCACTCTATCGACCCCCCTTGCTGCTGTGCTTGTGACGAAGGGCTTGAGTCCGGGCGCGGCCCTTGTTTTTCTTATTGCCGGTCCCGCAACGAACGTGGCGACGATCACCATGTTGGGCGGCATGTTCGGCAGACGCACGCTCCTCATCTATCTGACTTCGATAGTCTTCTGCACGCTGCTCTTCGCATATCTCACGGATCTTCTGTACGCGAGCCTCGGAGTTTCCGCCAAAGCCGCTGCCGGGACATCCGCTGCCGAGGTCTTTCCACCGTGGCTGGAACTGTCCGCCGCGGTGATCCTCGCCGCTCTCTGTCTGAAGGCCCTGGCGCTCCCATGGCTGAAGAAGCTTCGGTCGAAAGGGCCTGCACATGCCGGCGCGACAGCGGCGCCTCCCGAGGTAAAGAGCTGCAGGCAGGCTTGTTGCGATCAGGAGGCGGAACCGGGCGCAACGTGACAGGCCAACTGAGCCGGTCCTTCGGGAAGGGGCCTCCGCGATTTTCCGCCAGCAGACACACAACTCGCCAAAACCTTAGGCTCACATTTTTTGTTGCGATCAGGAACCGTGCAGGCTAGTGTCCGCTCATGCGCGTTCTCTTTCTGCCTCTCATCACCGGGGGACCGGCAATCGGGACGATCACCCGCTGTCTCGCGGTAGCGGATCATCTGCGCAAATTCGGCCACGAAGCCTTCTTCCTGACGAACGGAGAAGGGGCCAAGTTCGTTTCCGACGCAGGCTATCCTGCAATGAAAGGGATGATCCCGGCCCCCCCCGGGCGTCACCATCCCATGCACGACCTTGCCGATGTTGCTGTCTTCCTGAATCTGAGCGACGAAGCGTATATAAGGAGGGCTCTGGACGCGGAACGAGGCGCTGTGGACCGCTTCGCCCCTGATGTGCTGTTCAGCGAGTTCAAGCTCACTGCTCCCATAACCGCTGCCGACACAGGCCTTCCTCTGGTCTCTACCGCGTGCAGTCCCGCGGACCCGCGATTCCGATCACCGTTGTATCCGGGAGAGAGGTCGCTGAATCACGATGGAGCGATCGCCGGGTTCAACCGCGTTCTGAGTGAGCACGGACAGGATCCGATTGCGGACGTATCGGAGCTTTTTTTTACCCGGTCCGACGTCAAGGCCGCGCCGACGATCCTCGAGTTGGAACCCCTACTCGAAGATGTACCCGATCTTCATTACGTCGGATATCTTCTGTTCGATCGGAGGGAACTGGCTCCTCTCCCGGAGGGACTGATCGAGGCCACGCTGGGCCGCAATATCGTGTTCGTCTATTTTAGTACCGGAGAGATCGGACCGCGCCATTACACTCGAGTGATTCCCGCGGCCTTCGATGGCACGGAGTTCCACGCGGTTGTCGCGGTGGGAGACCATCCCGAACTGCCCGAACTTCCCCAGGACACCCCAAACACCACATGGCTTCGATTCGTGCCCGGCCGTTCCATCCTCAAATGCTCCCGGGCCGCGATCTTCCACGGAGGACAGAATACGGCAATGGCAGCTCTCATTCACAAGGTTCCCAGCCTCATCATTCCGGGAAAGGACTTCGAGCGCGATTTCAACGCCCGGGCAGTAGACAAGATCGGCGCGGGAATCCACCTCCCTGTCGAAGATTTTACCCCCGAACGGGTGCTCGAAGGCACCCGCAGACTGGAATCGCATTCCTTCCAATTGGCCGCGGAAACCTACGGCCGGAAGATCCTCCGGCAAGGCGGACCGCGGTACGCTGCGGATCTTGTCTTGAAAGTGGCTCAAGGCACTGAGTGACGGCCAGCAGCTCCTATGCAATGAATGAGTCTTGGAAGGGACATCCTATGATTGCCTGTCGACTCTACTCAGCACATGAGTGTACGGAACGTTTTCGAGGAAACGGGTTGTCACTTCTCTAGGAGGATAAAGACACCGGCCACGATGGCAAGTATCCCTAGAAGAACAGTGATCGTTGGGTTGCCGACAGAAAGCGCTTGCATGACACCGGTTATGATAAGCCAAGCTGCAAGCAAGATAAATCCGGTCCTCTTCGTTATGGCTACTTTCATCGCCTGTCTCCTTGCTTTATTTTATGCTGAGTAGAGCTAACACGCAATAGCTCGTTATGATTACCCATTGGCGTCACGCTCCCGGCCCCTCCATCGAAATCAACTGCGTCACGCAAGCAGTGACGGAAGAAGTGCCCAGACTATTGCACAAGGTCCCCTTGTTTGCAATGGTGAGAGGGGCAATCGTTGAATGGTTCCTTGACAGAGCAGTCCCGAACCACTATCGTCGAGAGACTCCGGAAAGAAGCGTTGCGACCAAGATGCCGAGTTGACCGTTCCTGCCCGTGTCACTCGCGGTGTCCTGACAAGACCGGGTGCCCGGCGTCGTGGGTCGTAGCCCCCCTGTTCCCGGACCCACCCGGAGATGCCCGCCCGAGGGCGTGACATGAGCCCAGCCAACAGAGGAATGGACGATCTGCTGTGCGGGAAATGTTCCGTGAGTATTCGTTCGGGCAAGGGTCCCACGTACTACTGCTACTCCTGTAGACAGTTCTTCCACGCTTCGTGCTGGGCACATCAACCCTACCCTCATTGTCCGGAATGCGGAGGTCTCAGCGCCAGGGTCATTCCCCGCGCACAGAAGATCACGCCCGCGCTGATTCGCGAATTAGAGTGTGAGCAGGCACAGACCGGCCGATCAATCTTCCAGACCGATAACGGCTCGGTTGGGCCCGGTGAGCACGGGTCCGAGGAGTTGACCGCTCAGAGGGAATACGCGCGGATCAGACGGCACTCGTCTGTCAGAAGGAAGCTGTGGTTCGCGGGAGGAATCTTTGCGACCGGCATCGTGGCTCTCTGTTTCTTTGTGCTGGTCTCGCTGAGCCGGACTAGTGAGGCTTTCCACACAGGATTCGTCATATTCCTCTCCGCCGTCGCGCTCGCCGGATTGGCAATAGGACTGACCGCGGCAAAGGAGTGCTTCGAGCATGCCTTTGTCAGGACCGAGTTTCGCACTCCCGTGGAAGTGACGAAACGCTATTACGAGACCGCACTCAGAGCCGACATCAATCCCGACCAGTTGCTCCAATTGCTCCATCCTGCGACCGTGGTCCGACTCGGGAAGCGGCCGGAAAAGCTCATCGAAGAGCGCTGGAACGATATTCGCGAGGAATGCGAAGGGATGATCACGGAACGACCGGCCTATTGCAGCGTCGAGGTGGTCAGGGTAGAGGAAAGTCCGGCCGGTGAAGCCGTGGAAAAGGATGTCGAGGCCGTAGTCGCAGTCTCCTGCTGGCGCGTGAACAAGAAGTACAGACCCACCCGCCTTATCGGAAGGCGTCTCTTGACGCTGAGGAACCGGGCGGTGAGGACCGAGACGGGATGGCTCCTTCGCTCCCCCTACCCGGCTGATGCGGTACACGCCGACCCCTCCGACGCCATTCTCGAAGAGGGAGGCGAGCCCTTCGACGGATCGCCGGTTGTGCCGGGATAGGTTCACTCAGGCTCCCCAGTGCCACGTCACGGTCGGGAGATTCGCAGCACGGCAAAGCCCTGACGATTCGCGAAGAGGGAGGAGGAGATTTCATGTCCACAGAGCCCACTCCACTTCTCGGGGTCGTGAGAATCTTGCCACGAATCGGACTCGCCCTCATGCTGATGGTGTCCCTTGCTCTGGCAGACGCAAAGGACAAGAATCAGCAGTTGATAGAAGCCGCCGCCAACGACGACGTTGAGGAGGTCACGCGACTGTTGCAGGAAGGGCCGGACATCAATGCAAAGGATGAGTTCGGGTGGACGGCTCTGATGAGGGGCGTCGAGTCGGGCGGTCTTGGAGTGGTCAAACTGCTTCTGGAGAAGGGTGCTGACGTGAATGCAAGGACCGGCGGCGGTGAGCCAGCCTTGATGATCGCTGCCCGAAGGGATGCCCTCGAGGTCGTGAGACTGCTACTGGAAAACGGAGCGAATGTGAATGCAAAGGACAAGGGTGGTTTGACGGCTCTGATGATCGCTGCCCGGCGGGGCCATCTGGGAATGGTAGAATTCCTGCTCAACAGCGGCGCTGATATCCAGGCAAAGGATGAGTCCGGCTGGACGGCACTGCGGTGGGCTGCCACCGAGGGGGGTATGCACGCAGTGAGGCTTCTCAAAGAGCGGGGCTCCAAAATGACGTTAGCGGCTGCAGCCGCTCTGGGCGATGTTGAAGAAGTCAAGCGTCTTCTCGGGGACGGCGCGGATGTTAACGCCAGAGACAAGAGCGGCGGGACACCCCTCATGGCTGCTTCCCAGAGCGGCAACCTGGAAGTCGTGAAGCTGCTTTTGGAAAAGGGTGCTGACGTTGACGCGAAGGCAGGGGCATTAGATCTTGCTAAGGAGCAAGGCAACAAGCAACTCGAGACCCTCCTCAGAGCCTATGGCGCCAAGACGTCAGAGGCTCTAAAGATTGCCAGAGTTGCTGACAAGGCGGCACGCCGAGGCGCCGAACTGTTCTTCCGATTGAAAGACGGGACGGTAGTCTCCGCGCTGAACACTGCCTCCTACCAAGGGAGCGGATACCCAGTCAGTTACTCTTACAATCGCTATATCGCGCCTTGGTACGTGATTGACGAGGCATACTACGAAGGCTACGGAACAAGGTTTGTCAACCGGGACACTGGAGCAGTTGAGATCATTGAGGGATATTCAGTGTTTTCTCCGGACGAGACCCGCTTCCTTGCGGTCGGATACCCCGGCGAGTTTCCTTGTGACACGCAGATACGCACGTTGTCGCGCACAGGCACGGTCCAGGAGTGGGTGGTGGAGGGCTTCTGCTTCCTTGGCTACCGGTGGTCTGACCACTCGACGGTGGAGGTAGTAGACGATCACGAGGTAATTGCACGACTGCATCATGAAGGCGCCTCCTGGAGGTGCAGAGGTTCATCAGACATTTGCAAAAGGGGCGAAACCCCGCGCCGCTCGCAGGGGAAAGTTGGCGCCGAACCCAAGAAGGAGCATGGCTCGGGTGCTTCGACAAAAACCGTCGAACGAGATGCATCCGATACGATGAGAATGCTTCTCGACAATAGCCTTGACGTCAATGCAAAGGACAGGGACGGGCGGACGGCGTTGAGAAAGGCTGCCGGCGAAGGTCGGCTGAAGGTTGTGAAACTACTCCTCCAACGCGGCGCGGATGTGAATGCTAAGGACGAGGATGGGAGGACCGCTCTCATGTGCGCTGCGATCCGTGGTCACGCGGCCGTGGTGAAGCTGCTTCTGGACAAAGGAGCTGACGTCAACGCCAAAGACAAGGCCGGCTGGACCGCTCTGACGGATGCTGCGTGGGGAGGCAACCCCGAGGTCGTAAAACTTCTCCTGGCCAAAGGGGCGGATGTCACCGCCAAGGGACCCTATGGCTCGACTGCTCTGAAAGAGGCCGAAAAGTGTAAGCACAAGAAGATCGTACAGATGCTCAAGGCCCATGGAGCGAAGCCACATTCCACGCCACGCGGAGAACAGTAGTGCCTCTGGTCGAACTCCAGCATTCACAGGTACGTTTTAGAAGGTACCCGTACAGCGCTGCTTCCGTATACCCCAACGGATCTGTTGATACGGATTCCATTCGAGAAGTGATCCCCTCTGCAGCTCCTCCAGAGATCCGCACTGTCAAGGGGGAGGTTCTCTTTGTGCCCGCCGCGGAGGAGACGGAATTTGAGCAGTGGGCTATTGACGTTGGCGTTCCCGTAGTTGAACGGGTTGACGTATGGGGGCTCATTCTGGAACCATTCGTAGACACTGAGTTCACTGAGGAGAGGAGCGAACACGTCTTCTCCCTGCTCGAGAAAGAGGGAATAGCGCGACACTTCTGTTGGGGCATCCGGCAAAGCGTTCGAGAAATGATGTACGCCTACAACATTCTGTCCGGATTGTGGGACTGGTGCCATCTGGGTCTTTCGGACCTATTGAACGCCTTCCTAGGGCGGGTTTGCGGCTATCGGTTCAGATTGACTGCGAAAGAGTTCCACGTTGCATATTGGGAAGCCATGCGTATCGCGGAATCCGGACGGCTTTTGTCGGTCGCAGTGCCGGACGGAATGACGCTCCCTCCGAAAACGGAACCCCCCGAACTCTCGTGGAGCCACGAACCGACCCCGGCGTCTCTTTTCACACGGTTGCTAGGCCTGGCGGCTGACATTCGATACCTCCTGGATATTGCTCCCGAGTATTTGCGGCATAGAAGAGGAGGGAACTAGGGGCTGCTAGGACGGGGTAACCTGACGAAATCGCTCCCGGAGACCAACGCGGAATTGCGTCCCCAAATACCAGGACGCGTGGCCGGCCACCGCCTGTGTTCCACGAAGGCGACCGACCTACCGGCCCGACACTGTAGAATTTTCGGGGATGGGTTCGAGGAGGGTTCTTTGCAGAACGTCCTCCCCGGTTGCCTCTTATGATTCACCCACACGCTCCACGGTCGAGGAGCCGTCGCCCTGATTTCTTTCCGAGTCCAAAATTGCTTCCTCGCCGGTTCTCGTGTCAAGGTCTTCACCTTGCCCGATACGGCTCCACCATGTAGCCCATTTTGCGCAGCATTTCGGTGACCCCGACCAGGTGAGGAGCGCCGAGGCAGGCAACCGCCCCTCCCTGCTCCACGAAGGGTCGTAGCCTTTCCCAGAGCGTCTCATCGCGGTGGTCAATCACCAAAGGGTGACGAGTAGGAAATCCAAACGGATTGGACTTGATCTTCTCAAGATCTCCGGCCAGGTACCAGTCCGCGTACCGGTCGGTGTACCGGTCCCAATGCTCGATCCGCCTCAGGAAATCGATGATCCGGTCGTGGTCCAACGACTCGAGCACCGCGATCTGTTCTTCTATTGACTCGAGGAAAACAATGTGCTTGCCCATTTCTGTGGCAATCCGGTAGGCCTCCATATCAACGGAGTGCTTCCACCCTTTCTTCTGCAGGAACCTGGAGAATAAGGTGAAAAAGGCCAGCCACGGACGCATTCCCTTCACCATGGCGTAGGCAGGATTCTCCACCCGGGGAGACAGAATATCAAAGAGGAGCAGCGCCTGCCTGTCCTTACATACCGGTGCTATGGCATCGGTTATTCTGGCAATCGTAGCTCTGTCCAGCGCGTCGAAGAGATGGGGCGAGTCGGATTCCCCCGATCCCGCGCGCACCACTGCTGCCATATTCTCTTCATCAAGGGGACCTTCAAAGAGAACGGTTTCGGCATCACGGAAAAGCCGTACGAAAGACTCTCGGAAGCTGTACGGAAAGAAATGGGCCGTGCCGACGAGGAACGACCTCTTGCCGTGACCGTCGGCCCGCAAGATCGTCCTCAGCTCCTTTTCCCTTAGTTTTCCGAAGAACATGTCGCGGCCGTATTCCCTTCCCTGCCCTCACCTGTCGCCCACATAGTCGAGCACTGACTCAATAATCGAAGATTCCCTCAGAACCAGTTCACACATTTCGCACGGAATGGTGGGTTGCCCGCCCCACTTTCTTTTGAATTGTCGTATCCCCCGATTCACCCCGAGGCCCAGATGAAGATAATCCTTGCCCCACACCTGGGCCGTACTCATCATCTCGAAGAAGAGGGCGTCCGACGCGCCCTTTACGTAGTTAATCTTGGAGTGGGCACCGATCACGTACGAAGCGAAGCGCTCCGGCGCTACGTCCAGTACGTAGAACGCAGTCAGTCTCCCACCGGCATCCCAAGCGTTCAACACGATACCGCCTTCCTCTTGCCCCACATAATCGGGCATCCTGCGGAACAGTCTCTTCACGCGTGGCGGCAAATCCACCCTCGACTCAAATTCCCGAATAAGCCCCTCGTGCGCGTCTGTGAGCCCCGCGGCCCGTTCAATCGAGAGATCCTTGCGAGCCTTGTCAACAGCTCGTTTTAGTCCACTCCGCACCCCGGTCCTGTGCAGATCGAGCGTATAGTAGAAATCGCTCTCGCGTTCCCGGCACGCGTGAGCGATCGAGATGGGCAATTCAGGCGCGATGAGTGAAATACATGCCGGCCGAAACTCCCCCTTAATCTTGGCAAGCGTCTCCTCCAGGAGATCCGACCGGAACTCGCGATCAATCGGGTAGCCGACGAAGACAAGCCAGTTCTTCCTTTTCAAACAGAGGCAGCCGTCAAGGATGAACGGCTCGCCTCCCGACACACGGGACATCAAGCGAACGCTGTGTTCCGGCACGTACCCCCGCGTGAGGATGTGCGTTTCTTGTTCGAACGTTGTCATCGCGACAGCTCCGCCGACGAGCTGACATTCGGCTAGGACTGATTACAGGTCGCCATGCCCCTAACCGTGACACGCCCCGGACCGGAAACAGATCCCTGCAGCGCCGGACGTCATTGGATCTTCGCTACCAGGTAACAGATATACCCAACGTAACAGCCAAGGAGAACTGCCCCATGCCACCGTGCGACTGTGTTGGTCTTTCGCATCATGAGCCACGGTAGAAAGCTGGTGAAGAGCATTACCAGGTAATCAAATACCAATCCGCTTTCGAAGAATCCCCCGGGAATCGGGATCGGTCTTACCAGCGCGGCCATGCCGAGTACGCTCAAAATATTGAAGACGTTGCTTCCGACGAGATTGCCGATGCTGATATCGAGTTCCTTTCGGATGGCCGCGACCACGGATGTGGCCAGTTCCGGAAGCGACGTCCCGAATGCAACGATGGTCAGGCCGATGAACTTCTCGTCTACTCCGAGCATTTTCATGATCTCGACCGCAGCGTCAACCACGATCTGAGCGCCGAATACCACACCGACAATGCCGACTACGATGAGGACTACTTGACGCCTTCTCGACTCGACGTACTCGACCTCTTCGAGGCCGAGGTCGGCAATGACCTCGGCTTCGCCACTTCCCTCTCGGGACTCTTTTAGAGCCACGGAGTAGTTGAACAGCGTGTACAGAATGATCCCTCCGAAGAGGATTGCTCCCTCAATCCTCCCGAGTTTTGAGTCCAGCGACAGGATGAGCAGGAACAACGATACGCCCAGCATGATCGGAATATCCCTCTTCACCACGGACCTATGGGCCTTGATCGGCTGGAAGAGCGCGGCAAGCCCGAGAACGAGAGCAATATTGCAGATGTTGCTCCCAACGACGTTCCCCACGGCGATCATGCTCTTTCCCTGGATGGAAGAGATCAAACTCACCACAAACTCCGGTGCGGACGTGCCGAACGCGACGACGGTCAGGCCGATGACCACGGGCGTTACGCCGAGGCTTTTTGCCAGACTGGATGATCCCTTGACCAGCCATTCGGCTCCGAAATAGAGCATCACGAATCCGACGAGGCAAAGGACGACATAAAGAGCCATGAGCATAATCTCCTTTCACCACTGCTCCGGCGTATGATCCCGCAGTAGGGGCGTACCATCCGACCTCCCGCCCGATTGTGGAGGCCCTTTGGTCCCCCCCACGCCGATCCGCTCACCCAGGGGACCGACGCGTTCAATCGGTGCGGATGTTTGTCTGCCTTGGCAGACCCGGAATGTGCCGTGAGTATGGGGCCGTCTGGCTACGGCCCAGGATAGCGCGTCATGATAACAGTCCTGATGACCGGAGTAAAGAGGATGCCTCGACCTAAAGCGTTTTGGTCAGGCATACCCGCGACCTTTTCCGCTACCACGGTCGAAGCGACGGAGACACCTGAAAAATCGATCAAGCGGCACCGTTCTTCCCGAAGTTCGTCACAAGAATAATTAACTTGAAATCTCCCGAGAAACTGTAGCATGATGGTGGTGGGTGGGATTCTCGCAAACCTTCGTCAACAGGGTGGGTCAGGTCTCTCGGGCGGCGTACCGGGAACACAAGGGGGATGCAGCCCAAGGACTCTTCTCCTCTCACTCTATGCGATCATGATGCTATGTTTACCGATTCGATCCAGTTTCTCGGTCATCAATCATCCCCGTTTCATGAACGTTCATTTGATTAAACCGAAAGGAGGCGGATCCTATGAGCAACGGCAATGAGCAGCAATCATACTGGTCGAGCTTGTGGACAAGCGAGGACTGGTGGTCTTGCTGGATCGGCTGGTTCATCCTATTCCTTGCAATCATCGGTCTGTTGCCGCACGCGCCGAAGATTGCCAGTTGGACCGGCCTTGGTGCGGCGTTCCCCAAGGGGGCTGCGACTACCACCTGGGTTACCATTGTCTTCTTCCTCACCTGCTTGATACTCACATTCATCGCCGGGATCTTCATGAAGTTCGACCTCAAGCGGTACATTCCCGGATTCGTCGTGATCTTCATCATTTCGTTCATTTCGATGGTCATTGCCAAACAGGCGTTCGTGCACAAGTGGGGAATATCGTACGTACTCTTTGCCCTGGTCATCGGATTGATCATCAGCAACATCTTTAGGGTGCCGGAAATCCTCAAGTCCGCGGGACAGACTGAGTTCTTCGTCAAGATCGGGCTCGTCTGTATGGGCGCGACGATCATGTTCTCCGTGGTGGTCAAGGCCGGCGCGCTCGGTGTGGCCCAGGCCCTCCTCGTGGCGACCACGGTCTGGTTCATGACCTATTGGATCTGTAGGAAGTTCGGGGTAACCGAGCGATTCAGCGCGATCATCGCGACGGCCAACTCCATCTGCGGCGTCTCCGCAACCATCGCCGCGGGCGGAGCCATACAGGGCGACCCCAAGGAAGTCAGTTACATGGTGGCGTGGGTGCTTGTCTGTGCGGTGATCCTGATCCTTATCATGCCGCCCATAGCGATTTGGATGGCGCTCCCGAACAACATGGCCGGAGCGTGGGTCGGCGGAGTCATCGACAATACCGGCGCGGTGATTGCCGCCGGAGAGGTAATCGGCGGCAAAGCCGCCGTCAACGCCGCAGCCATGGTCAAGATGGCCCAAAACGTCTTGATCGGTATCGTCGCCTTCTTGATGGCCTTGTGGGCTACCATTTCGCTGGAACGCAGAGAGGACCCCACGGCTGAGAGGCCGTCAGTCATGGAGGTCTGGTACCGCTTTCCCAAGTTCGTCGTCGGCTTCATTGTGGCGTCGCTGGTGGTCTCGTTTCTTGTAGAGCCGAGCATGGGTCACAAGGCGGCAAAGGGAATTGGGAAGCTTTGCAAGTCCTACAGGAGCTGGTTCTTCACCTTCTGCTTCGTCGCCATCGGACTGGAAACCAACTTCAAGGAGCTTGTTTCCGTGGGTGGAGGTAGGCCCGCGGTCGCGTACTGGCTCGCTCAGACGGCAAATGCCTTTTGGACTCTGTTTATCGTCTGGATACTCTGGTCAGGGACCTTCTTCACCCCGGCGATCCTGCCTGACTAAGATCGCTCGCTCGGGAGGAAATTCGGGCATTGAATTTCCTCCCTTTTCCTCTCCTCCCGACCTCAACCCCGGATTGACTGAGCCTCGTGCCACGAGTATTATTTCCGCAAGGAATGGGGCATGACCGACAAGATCAATCTCATACTGGCCGAGGAGGAGTCCTTCGCCAGACGGGTCGTCCTCAGGTCGATCGTCAAAAGACCGGTGAAGGTCTGGTCTCAGTTGATTCCCGGAATGTTTATCTTCGATTTCCTGAGGCGACAGAAGGAACTCAGAGAGTTCTCCGAGTACTTCATGTTTCCGCGTAGGCTCGCGGCAGAGGCCGCCCGGCAAAGAGCTCAGGGGACCGAGAGAGCTGAGACGCTTACCCACATAACCGACCGAATCCGGGACTGGGCTGGGAAACGTGGCCTGAAAGACGAGGCGCTTCACGGGAAGCTCTCGGAGCTGGTGATTCTCTTGAGCGATCACTTCGTGAAACTCATGCAGGTAGAAGGAAAAAGTCACAGCGGACTGGTGAGGGCGGCCTATGGAGATCACCGCAGCTATGCGGAATATCTTGAGATGCTTGCCGCCTTGGAGAAGGAAGTCGACGAGATTGTGCTGGCGCAGCCCCGACTGCCCGAGTCCGCGCGGGCACGTATTCGCGACCAGGAAATGCTCGCGGATGAGCTGAGGGAAGACGAAGCGGAAGGAGTCTTTCTCGTGGACGACGAGCAGAGATGAGCCGGGCCTCGCCAAAACAATATGATACGAAATACAAGTGCATCATCGCGCACGAGCGTTCGTGGGCAGGAGCACTCGCAACTTCCCTACGGCAGGCCCGTCCGGTATCCGTGTGGGAAGTGCTCATGCCGTTCCTGCTCATCTTCAATTTCGCGAGACGCAAGACGGATCGAGAGATCTTCATACAGAATGTCCTCTATACAAAGGATCTCGCGCTGAAGGCGGCCCTTGGCTCGCTCAAGAGCGGCCGCGGCAAGAGTGAAGCCATCGCCCTGGTCGAAGAGAAGACCCGAAAGCTCCTCTCAACGGTGGATGAGTCGATTTACTCTGAAGAGATTCGCCAGAAGCAGCTCGTCGAAATGGACTTGCTCGTCGATCACTATGCCAAGCTCCTCGCTGCCGAGGGCCGGGATTACGGCACCCTTGTCATCCATTCGTACCGCACGCGAGACCTGTACGTGAGCTTCCTCGAGCAGCTCAAGCAGGCGGAACGAGAGGTAAACATTTCCGCTCTCAAGACCGTGGGATCCCGTGGCGACCCTCAGTTCGTCCAACGAATCGAGGAGAAAATCGACAGCCTGAGGATGGCCTCGGTGGAACGGATCTTCGGCGAAAGCGGCTGAGCGTCTGATGCTGAATCATCACGAGCGTTCCTTCGTTTTTCATCACGCCTATATTCCCGAACACCTCCCCGATTACGTGAGGGCCATCTCTGCCGCGGAACCCTTCCTCGTTGATCGGTATCTCTGTTTCTTCGGGGGAGGCCTTCTAATATTCGTCGGCTATCCGCTGGGAAATACCGAGGTTGACCCGCAGGAGGCTTACACGTCAGCGTGCGACCGCTTCCGTCCTGCGTCCGCGGCTATCATCGCACCGAAGATCTGGCTTGATCGTGGCTCGGAAGACCACCAGCAGGACCAGTACTACCGCTTAGCACTGCCACTGGTCCAACTGCCGTCCGCTGTGGCGTACATGGTCCGGCGAGCACGCCGAGAAGTGGGCGTCTCGGAGGGGAATTTCGGCAAAGAGCATAAGAGAATGGTCCGGGCCTTCCTTTCAGCAAGAGCCCTGACGAAGGAGCAGGAAACGCTTTTCAAAAAATTTCCCGGGTACGTCGAACAATCCGACTCGGCTCTGCTCCTGGAAGCACGCAGGGGAAATCGCCTCGCAGCTTTCAGCGTTCTGGATCTTGGATCAGCCGATTACGGCTTCTACCTCTTCAATTTTCGATCGCAAGAAGTTGACGTACCGGGAGCGTCGGACTTGCTCCTCCATGAGATGATCCGACGCGCGGTTGATTCGGGCAAGAAGGCCCTGAACCTCGGACTCGGTTTGCACGCCGGGGTGCGACGCTTCAAAGAGAAATGGGGAGCGGTTCCCTTTCTGTCCTATGCCTCCACAGTGGTTCGCACCGGGCCGACGGACATCGGCAAGCTCCTCAGCAAGCTGTGAAAGCAGCCCAGTGCGAACTGCACCCTGAGCCTTAGCCGTATCCCACTTCTTCCAGGAATCGTACGATCTCGGAATTTACCAAGCCAGACTGCTCCATCGCAACGTAGTGGCTTGCGCCCCTGACCACAACGAGCCTTGAATCGGGTATCTCCTCGTGGAGCACCTGGGAAAAACGAGGAGGAGTCGCCACATCATTCTCACCTACGATGATCAGCGTTGGAGCATCGATTTCCCGAAGACGATCCTCCGCATCCCAATTCCAGATGCTTCGTGCGACCTCGAAGTACGCTTTCGTGGGCACTGCGGCCAATTCGTTCGTGACCCACTCGATGACCTCGGATGGGGCGTCCCGGGCAAGCATTCGCCGCGCCTCCCGTTCGATCCAGGTGCGGTGTCCCACATTCGCGGCCGACCCTGTTCGATCGAATTTCCTCGGCGCGGCAAAGGTCATGAGCAGATCGAGCAGAGATCGAACGTAATCCTGAACTATGCGGAGCTTCATTGAAGGGCTTCTCTGGCCTCTTGTACCGATCAACACGAGGGCCCGCACTCTCGACGGATGATCGAGACAATGCTGTATGGCGATGAGCCCCCCCATGGACCAGCCGATAACGACTGCTTCGTCGAGGGGAACGCTTTGGCAGAAGGCCTCAAGATCTGCGCTGAACCCCGGTACCGAGTAGACCTTCTCGAGAGGAGTTGACCTGCCGTGGCCGCGCACGTCCACCGCGAAGACCCGATACCGCTCCGATAACGCGGGCGCCTGCCACTTCCACCATTGACAGGAAGCCCAGGCACCGTGGAGGAGAACCAAGGGCCGCCCCTCTCCGGTAACCTCATAGAAAATCCTCGCGTCGCTCAATTCGACGAAGGGCATGGTTCCCCGAATATCCTCGTCAGTTCTTCGTTCCTCACGGCTTTTGTTACCTCGCGGACCGTCTTGAACCAGGACACGCGCTCACTCTTGCTCCCTTTGCGCATGGTGGAGACCGCGGCCTCGATGACGTCGTTCTCTCTCTTCGAGAGCTCGACAAGAAAAGCCTCGAACTGCTCTCTCGATTGATACGCGGCTCTTACCATCTCGTCATACGTCTTCCCAGGGGACTTCAACAGCTCCAGATAATGGTCAACGAGCAGTTCTATCTCCTTCAATTGTTTTTTTCGGATCTTCTCGGTATAGAACCCGCCGGCCTCAGTCCGGAGGGTTTCCCGTGTCGTGAGGTCGACTATGCCCAACTGCTTGACTCGTGCGTTCCCCCTCGAGATCTCGTTTGCCGCATCAAAGGCCAACTGCTTCGTGTACAACAGGTTTTGACGGGTGAGCTTGATCTTTCCCCTGGAGCGAACGAACTCCGCGAGGAGAGCTGGCGGGAAGAATGATCTTCCTCCGTGAGATGGTCCATCCCTGGTTACCAACGTACGTGCGATCCTATCAGCTTCGTCCGACTCGTGGCGCCAAATGACTCGGGAGTTTCCCATCGGAATGTCCCCGTGAAAAAGAGGGAGGATCGTGCCATGCGCAAGGCCGTGCGGGCAGCGAATAGCCTTGCGTTGCGATTCGACGCTCCTGTGTTTCAATCTCCGGCAGCTCTCATGTAACGCAAAGAACCCGGCGAAGTCAATTGGGTGGACAGGAGCTTGTCTCCGTCGTGCAATGCGTCTATGGCTTATATCCTTGGAGTCATCTTGCACCACTGCTATCGGGGCGGAACGCGAGGGATAGATGCTCCTTTTCGGACACGAGGTTACTGAGAACGAGCGCGATCCGCGGGCTCGGTTCGACTCTCGTCAGGAAGTTCGCCGACCTTTGGGCCTCTGTTGCTACGACCGGATCCATCGGGGAGCGGAGTTGGAGGTTCTTGCAGGTCGAGTCTTCGATGGCGTGCAACCGCCAGTGCGTCATGTGCGCCCGGATGCACTTCCGCCGCGCCTGTGAGAAGCGGAGCGTCATGAAGCAGGAGGTGTGGGATGCGATCGTCCCCCATATGCCCGAGGTCAAGTCCGTAGATCTCACCGGAGGCGGAGAGCCGCTGGTGCAACCGAGGCTGGTTGACTGGCTCATACAAGCCAACGCAGCCGGCTGTCAGAGCGGCCTCCTCACCAACGGGTTGCTTCTGAAAAAGGAACTGGCCGCACAATTGACCGCCGCGGGCATCAACTGGATCTGTGTCTCCCTGGACGGCGCGGATGCCGAGCATTACGAAAAGATACGCATCGGCTCCTACTTCGAACAGGTGTGCGAGAACCTGTCCGCTCTTGCTGAGCTAAGGTAGGGGACGGTTCCCAAGACCATGATCAATTTCGTGCTCATGCGCCTCAACTCCGACCAGGTTGAGGAAATCGTGAGGCTGGCGGCCCCTCTGGTGGGTCGATCACGTGAACGTCAAGTAGTGTGACGTTAGCCGCGGTGAGCACGGCAAGGACCTGGGTCTTTTCGGGATCAAAAAGACCAAGGAAGTGCGCCGGCTCGAGAAAGATCCAACCAAGGCGCGAAGCTTGGCCAAGAAACTGGGCGTCGCCACGACCGTGGCTCCGTTCACCTCGCGAGAGAGCCCCGTTTGCGACCAGGAGCCGAGAAACTCGCTCTTCATAGGCTACGACGGTGCAGTGGCACCTTGTATCAATCCGGCCATCAGAGGACCTACTACCTTCCTCCGGGAAGAGGTCGTCATGCCTACAGTCCAATACGGCCGCATACCTGGACAGGACCTCGCGGATCTCTGGGAGGCCGACACGTGCAGGTTCTACCGTGAGAGGTTTCAGAGTCGAGTAAGGGCATAAGAGGATATGTTTGTGAACACACTTGCCCGTGGATCGAGCCCGGTCACCAGAGATTCTTGGACGCTGCGGTCAGGGCAATGCTCGAAGCCCCGGATGGCTGCAAGCTCTGTCATTACCTCTACGACCTTTGAACGATACAGGATTTGCTTGACAGTTGCCGCTCTTCCCGCTAAATCCAAATATGAACAGTGCCGCTTGTATCTCTCCTGCCTTCCGATCCGGACCGCGGGCGTTATGCAAGACCATGAGTGTGAGGTGAAGCCGCCCGCGTAAGGACTTCCTCTCGGTCACATCAATCGCGTCTTCTCGAGGACATGGGGTGTGGAACGAGACAACGTCCCCGGCGGCGCTCCTGCATGCATGAGAGGGCATCAACTCACAAGGAGCCGTGAGGTGAGCATCAACATTTATGTCGGCAACCTGAATTATCAGTCCAGCGAAGAAAGCCTTCGAGAACTGTTCGAAGAGTATGGGACGGTCGACTCGGCCAAGATCATCATGGATCGCTTCACAGGCAGGTCACGGGGATTCGGTTTTGTCGAGATGCCCAATCGGGAAGAAGGCCTTCGCGCGATCGAAGAGCTTGATTCGAAAGAGTTCGACGGGCGCAGCCTAAGGGTGAACGAAGCCCGGCCCCGTGCGCGCGGCGGCGGACGCTTCGACGAAGCTTGAGACCTGAGATACGGGTCGCGCACCTGCAGAGGCGCGGCCAAAGACGGTCTGTTGCACGCTCCGACAGCTCGTGCCGGACGTGCAGAATGCGGAGAGGTATTGACAGGGTACTCGCAAAACCTGTGGGAAGATTCATAAGCAGATCCTGTCGCTTGTTCTCCGCACTCCCCGAGAAACGCGATCTGCTCAGCGCCGGGAAGTCGCACGTCCGGCCATGTTCTCGGATGGTAACAGGCGTGGTTCCCCTATCTCATCCTATCCATCCCTGCGCAGCGTACCTCCCGAATAGTCTGCCTCGTACGATGTTGCCAATAGTATCGTAGGGATGCCTCTGTGCATGAAGACGAGGATCTGTCCTGCGGCTCCCGGCATTCCGTGCCGCTCCTCGCGCGTACTGGACAGAAGCCCGGGAAAGTCTGCATCCAGAGAATGTGGCCTTGGCCCCGCGCGCCGCATCCCAAGATCTCCGCGCTGCCTGTGCGAAGAGGAACCCGGAAGTCGTGCGTTAGCACCGTATTGTCCCATTGCCTCAGGTCAGTTGTGGACCTTTCCGGTAAACTCACTTTTCCCCTATTCTTGATCTTACTTCTAGAGATTAGTAACTAACGCCACAGAGTGTCCAAGATTACCAACCTATCGAGGGCAAAGAGGATGCGGATAAACGCCACCACGACTTACGGTGTTCGGACGCTTTTCGACATGGTTCACAACAACCGAGGACGTCCGACCCAGATGAAGGACATCAGCCGACGTCGAAAGATGTCAAAGCGGTACCTGGAACAGATTTTCGGACCGCTTCTTAAGGCGGCTCATCTCAACAGCAAGCGAGGTCCCCGAGGTGGATACATGCTGTTGATTTTCACCTTAACCAAAAAAGTGGGGCGTCCCCGGTTTTGCCGGGGGTCATTCAACTCCTAAACAGTGGTAGAGTATGCTCCTGGATATGACTTCCTCGCCTTTTCAGATTTGTGGAACTCCAAGAAGGAGAAACATGTCCTCCTTTCCCTGTCAAACTATGGTACGCGATTTCGCGAAGAGCGAGCTTATCTTCTTCCTTGTGGTCGAGCCCTTGGGATTGACACGCCTGTGGAACACTAGCAGGGACTACCTGAGGTTGTGGCCGTTCCCTCAAGGGTGGAGGTCCTGATACCGAGGCTGGTCGCGCGGCCGTGCCGGCCAAGGGAAAAAGTGGGATTTAGCTGGAAAAACCGTTTGCTGATTCAATCCAAGGAGGTACAGACCATGTCAAAGGCTTCGAAGTTCTACTGTGCTCTGGCAATCTCGCTGCTGATGGTCGGCACACTTGTTCCGTCTGTGGCTGCAGCGAAGGGGAAAGTTCAGTGGTTGCCCCTACTGTGCTATCGCACCGGCCCGTACGCCGCCGGGGGAAGCGGTCTATGCGGCGGCATGGAGGACTACTTCGACCTTGTCAACCTCAAGCGCGGCATCGACGGGATCAAACTCAAATGGAAGGAGTGCGAAACCGCCTATTCCCCTTCCCGCGCGGTGGAGTGCTACGAACGGATGAAGAAGCTCCACGGAGGCGCGTGCGTCATCCACCCGATCAGCACCGGCATCACCTATGCGCTCACGGAGCGGGCCACGAAAGACAAGATCCCGCTGACGACGATCGGATACGGCCGAGCCGACGCGCAGGCCGGTGGAGATATCTTCCCATACGTCTTTCCTCTCGTGACGACCTATTGGTCTCAGACCACCGGGATGATCAAGTTCATCGCTGAGAAGCTGGGGGGCCTGGACAAACTCAAGGGTCAGAAGATTGCTCTCCTTTACCTAGACACCTCCTATGGCCAGGAGACCATACCCGTTCTGGAAGTGATGGCCAAGAAGTTCGGCTTCGAGTTGGGCCTCTTCCCGGTTTCTCCTCCAGGCCTGGAGCAGAGCGCTCAGTGGGTGGACATCAAACGCCGTTTCAAAGCTGACTGGGTCATTGACCGCAACTGGGGGATCTCGTGCACGGTGCCGCTCAAGGAAGCCGCCCGGGTGGGATTTCCCCGTGACCACATTATCGGCGTCTGGTGGTGCGGCTCAGAGGAAGACGTAGTCCCGGCAGGTGCAGCGGCCAAGGGCTATATTTCCACCAATTTTCACGGCGTGGGCCGGAACTTCCCATTGATCCAGGAAATCCTGGACAAAATCTATATGAAGAAGAAGGGCAATCTGGCCGTGACCCGTGTCGGCTCGGTCTACTACAACCGAGGCGTGATTCACGGAATCATAACCTGCGAAGCTCTGCGCACCGCGTACAAGAAGTTCGGTGCAAAGCCGGTCAACGGCGAGCAAATGAAGTGGGCCCTGGAACACCTGGACATCACCGAGGCGCGTCTGAAAGAGCTGGGAGCCGCAGGCTTCATGCCGCCCATCAAGACAACTCCCACGGATCATCAGGGCGGCGGCTGGGTCAAATTCCAGCAATGGGACGGCTCCAAGTGGGTGGAGATTTCCGAATGGATCCCGCCGATGAAGAAACTGGTCTACGAAATGGTAAAGAAGTCAGCCGCAGACTACGCCGCAAAGAAAGGGAAGAAGAAAAAATGAGCCCCAACGGCGACAATCTCCTTCTCAGGATCAACACGAGGTCATCTATGAGCATGTGATCCTGGTGCTGAAGCTGGTCTCGCTTGAAGTTCCCGAGGCGGCATCATCGCACTCCTCGGGGCCAACGGAGCGAAGAAGAGCACCACCCTCAAGACAATCTCCGACCTGCTACGAGCCGAACGATAGAGATGACCAAGGGAACCATCGAATTCGCAGGCACGCCCATCGACAAGACGCACGCAGCGGAAGTGGTCAAGCCGGGCATCATCCAAGGCATGGAAGGCCGCGGCATCGTCGAGCACCTCACCGCCGAAGACAATCTGCATACGGGCCCGTACACGAGAAACAACAGGGAAATCTCGCGGCATCTGGAAATGGTCTACGGGGATTTCCCCCCGTAGGCAACGCACAGAAGCGAAGGCGTGGTACATCTCAGGCTGTGAGCTGCAGATGGCGGCGGTCGGACGGGCCATGATGCCCAGGCCGAAAATCATGCTCCTGGATGAGCCTTCTATGGGATTGGCGCCGCTGCTCGTCGAGGAGATCTTCGAGATCGTCCCCCGCATGACCAGAGACGAAAAGGTCGCGCTTCTCTTCGCGGAGCAGAATGCGGCCATGGCTCCATATTTCGCAAAATACGCCTACGTGATGCAGACGGCCCGGTGGCGCTCGATGCCGAAGCGGAAGTCATTTCCGGCACGGGGGATCTGCGGGAATTCGAGCTCGCTCTAACCGAAATCGGCAGGAGGAGCTATCGCAATGTGAAACACTACCGGCGTCGTAAACGGTGGTTGGGCTAGATCGCGTGCTGGCCGCGCCGACCCCTCGTCCGAACCGAGGGGCATCACTTTCCCCTTTTCCAAGACGGAGCGTGACACTCTGTTTGTGGGCGAGGCATCCCCGCCTCTGTCCGGTCCAAGGCTCGGCCATCGCATCACCAAGCCGGGTCGGGGCTGCCCGGCGGCTTCCGGGCTCGTACCAGTCTGCCTTTTCCAGATACTCGTCCACAGTAACCCTCTTTGCGAAAAAGGTCCCCATTGCTGCGACGAAGGGCCTGTGGACATGCTCCGAACGGATATCCATGGTATGGTACGTAACGCTCCTAGATGCACAAGCGTCGCTAAACAGAGTGAATTTCAATCCGTAGTCGAACGCGTCCCGGACCGTTGAATTGACAAAGATCGCGGTCATCATGGCACAGACCACGGGGTCGTCTATGGCACGCTCTTTCAGATACGCGACCAAAGGCGTTTCCCCAAATCCCGCCAGGAAAGTCTTTCCCGCATTTTGCCTGCGGGCTCTCTTCTGCAAAAAGCCCTTCCCTGACCTTCCTGTGTTGAGTCGCTTTGTGCCGATATGGCAAGAATCCCGTTCCTTCTTGCGCGAGAAGCGGAGGTGTGATCTACTTGCTGCTCGGTCCCAACTGAGGTCTTGGTGCGGGGAGTATAGACCATGCCAAGCGGTTCGACGAATGCGTACGATGTGATCACAGTGGGCGCGGGTCCCGCGGGGATCTTCTGCGCGATGAAACTGTTGGAGTGCGGTGTTCCGAAGATCCTGATGGTGGAAATGGGCAAGGACATAGCTCAGCGGGAACACAAAGGCAGGGACATCATCTGCGGATGGGGCGGAGCGGGAGCGTTCAGTGACGGCAAGCTGACCCTCTCTCCTGAGGTGGGCGGATTCCTCAGCGATTATCTCGACCGCCCTACCCTGCTGAGATTACTCGAGGAAGCAGACCGGGTCTATTTGCGCTTCGGGGTTCCCAGTAAGATCTACTGTACCCCCTCCGACGAACTGGATGATTTGAAGACTCAGGCTCGCAAGGCCGGTATGGAACTCGTTCCTAACCGATTGCGCCACATGGGAACGGAGAACTGCTTTCGGATGCTCCTGCAAATGAAGGAAGAGTTGAACGGAAAGGTCGACATGCTCAACAACACTCGCGCGGACAAGATCATCGTCGAGCACGGAACGCTGCGAGGAATTGTCACTGACACCGGCAAAGAGTTCTTCGCGCCGGTTGTGGTTTGTGCGCCGGGCCGGGTCGGCGCCTCGTGGATGCGACAAGAAGCAGAGAGGCTTGGCCTCGATTCACGACCGAATCCAGTCGATATCGGCGTTCGCGTCGAGACGCTCGCGTCAATCATGACTAGTCTCACGGATCTGTGTTACGAAACCAAACTCGTAGCCTACTCCAGGACCTTTGAGGACAAGATCCGGACCTTCTGCATGAACCCTTACGGCGAAGTGGTCACCGAGGAAATCAACGGCCTCGTTACCGTCAACGGCCATTCCTATTCCGGGAAACGGACCGACAACACGAACTTCGCCCTGCTGGTGAGCGCTTCCTTCACGCAGCCCTTCGACGATGCGATCCGCTACGGCCGGGATATCGCGGGCCTTGCGAACATGCTCGGCCATGGGGTGATCGTGCAGCGACTTGGAGACCTCCTTCAGGGACGCCGGACCAATTCCGAGAGACTGGATAGAAGCACTACCCGCCCCACCCTCTCGACGGCGGTTCCCGGAGATCTAAGCTTCGCCCTCCCCTACAGGTTACTCAAGAGCATCATGGAGATGCTTGAGGCTATGGATGTACTCACGCCGGGGATTTACTCGCGCGACACGCTACTCTACGGGGTGGAAGTGAAGTTCTATTCCAACCGCATACAACTGTCCCCGGAACTGGAGACCCAGATCCCGAATCTTTTTGCCATCGGCGATGGGGCGGGAATCACCCGTGGACTCCTTCAGGCGTCGGCCAGCGGTCTCAGGGCCGGCGAAGCCATAGCGAATCGAATTGCCGGCTGAGACGGGCTGGCTTCCCGGGCTCACTGCGGATCGCCCCGCAAGGATCCGCGAAGGGACGGCAATTGAAGGCTTGACACAGCGCTTACGGTTCCATATTGTGGTTAAATCTGACGCAGTCAGTTCCTTGAGTGGTTACGCTACAACATGACCGCGCGCACGTTCCGGCGAAGACCCGAACAGGCATGCGTTGCAAGCCAAGATCCGTTTCTCGAGACAACGACCACCTCCAGGCTTCGGCCAGAACGGGGAAATGGCTGAAGGGCCTCCTCTTGCAGGATGATCTGAAGAACCTCGCTCCTGAGTCCGCACGATAGCATGGATCCCCTCCATTCGGGGACGAGGGCCAACAACAGGGTTGAGGAGCCTCAAAAGCTAAGGATGGGTTTTTCGCAACAATACGAATTGGAGTCCTTTTTTCCAACGGCTACGCGAGCCGCAACAACATCAAACCGTTCAGCAAAGGAGGGAAAGAATGGTGTATCGCAAACGGTTCGGACTAGTCGGCCTGGTTCTCGGGCTGCTGACGGTCCTGGTTCTTGCCCTGAGCCCCGGAGTCGCCAGTGCGGAGAAGCCGATCAAGATCGGGATCATCGACTGTTACTCCGGTGGTGCGGCAGCCTTCACTAAGCCGGCATTGGCCGCATGGCAGATGGTCGTCGAGGAATTCAACGCCAAGGGAGGGCTCAAGGGACGAAAGATCGAACTCATCACCCGTGACAGCAAGTTCAAGGCCAACGAAGCACTTGCTCACGCCCGTGAGCTGGTGCTCAAAGAGGGAGTGGACTTCCTCGCCGGCACCGTGAGCAGCAGTGCCGGGCTGGCTGTCTCCGAGTTCGCGAAAAAGAAGAAGATTATCTTCATGGTGCACATTTCCCGGAGCCATCGCATCACCGGCGAAAAGGGCCACAAGTACGTGTTTCGCGGCTGCCCCAGCGCTGACATCGAGGGGTTGGCGGGTGGTGCGTATGCTGCTCAGAAGCCCTTCAAGAAGTGGTATATCATCGGTGACGATTATGAGTACGGCCACTCCATCGCGGACAATTTCTGGAAGGGGCTCAAGAAGAATAAGCCCGACGTGGAAAAAGTCGGCGAAGCTTGGCCCAAACTCAAAGAGACCGATTACACGCCGTACCTCACCGCGCTCATGGCCAAGAAGCCCGACGCGGTTTACGGCGCGTTCGGAGCCTCAGGGCTCATCTCTTTCACTAAGCAGGCCAAGCTCTTCGGGCTCTTCGAGAAGGTCCCGGTCTTCGTATATGCTCTGGGAGATTCCCTTTTCCCCAAGGTGCTGAAGGACAAAATGCCCATCGGCGCGTACGGCGGGAACAACTACCTCTGGTACTATCCCGACGACAAAGCGAACAGGGATTTCGTCAAGAAGTACGCGGAGTTCACGAAGAAGAAGACCGGCAAGGCCGACCTTTATCCTTCCGGGATCGGCGTTTTCGGTGGTTACTGCGCGGCCAGATTCCTCACTCAGGGCATCCTCAAGGCCGGAACCACTGAGACCCCAAAGGTGATCAAGGCGCTCGAGGGGCTGACCATACCGTCCCCGGTCGGCCCGATCAAGTTGCGGGCCTGCGACCACCAAGCCTCGACCCCGGCTTTCTGGGGCAAGTTGGCTGTGGTGAAGGGCTATCCCTTCCCCATCATGAAGGATATCGTAATGACCCCGCCTGACAAGGTGGTCCCGTCATGCAAGGAGATAGCCGAGGCGAGGAAGAAAGCCAAGTAGCGATCTCCTCGACTGACCGTCCTTCCCCGGCGTTCGACTCGTACCGAGCCATTGCCGGGGAGGGCTTTCCGGAGCACGGACATGGGATTCGACCCCTCAATGCTATTCGTGCAGTTTATCAGTGGTCTCTGTCGCGCGATGATCCTCTTTCTCATGGCGTCGGGGCTGACGCTCGTATTCGGCGTGATGAGGGTGATCAATTTCGCGCACGGAGCCTTCTATATGCTCGGCGCGTATCTTGCCTACACGTTGACCCAAGTGCTCATGGGATACCCGGGCGGCTTTTGGATAGCTCTCATCGTGGTACCCACCCTCGTCTCGATCGTCGGAGGCATCGTTGAAGTCACACTCCTGCGCCGTATCTATGGCAAGGAGCACCTCCTCCAGATTCTGCTGACATATGCACTTATCTATGTGTTCAACGACCTCACGAAATTGATATGGGGAGTGGACCTTCGCATCGTGAGAATGCCCGATGCCTTGAGCGGTTTTGTAAAAATCTGGGGCCACAGTTTCCCCGTGTACTATTTCTTCATCATCGGCGTCGGTTTGCTGGTTGCGGTGCTGGTTTGGGTGCTGTTGGCACAGACGAGGCTCGGGAAACTGATGAGGGCGGCCGCGGACCACAAGGACATGGTGGATGTCCTCGGCTACAACGTAGGACAATTGTTCACGATCGTCTTCATGATGGCCACCTGGCTTGCCGGGCTGGCCGGAGTGGTAATTGCACCGACGATCCGTCTGTCGCTCGGCATGGACATGGAGATCATCATTGAATCGTTTCTCGTGGTAATCATCGGGGGTCTCGGCAATGTCTGGGGCGCGTTGCTCGGAGCGCTCATCACCGGCCAGCTTTACGCGTTGGGCATACTCGTGCTGGAGAAGTACGCCATGGGCTTCATCTTCGCGTTGGCGGCTTTGATCATCATCTTTCGGCCTTCCGGTCTGCTCGGCAAGACTATACAGGAAGGCGGTTGATTACCATGGCCGAGACCAGGACAACGCGGTGGGCGGTGCTTGGAGTTGCGGGGATTGTGCTCATTGTGCTTCCCTTTTTTCTCGAAAGCCTTTCCCAGTACTACCTTTATCTTGCCATCAAGATCATCATCTGGGCTCTGTACGCAGTAGCCTTCAACCTCGTACTCGGCTATGGCGGCATGATGTCCTTCGGGCACGCGGCCTTCTACGGCATGGGAGCTTATTGTTGCGCTCTTCTCCTGGTAAAGACTTCCTGCCCCGCGGTGCTGGCCTTCGCGGCGGCCCCAGTAGCCGCAGCGCTTGTAGGGCTGGTCATTGGATATTTCAGCGTACGCATCAAGGGGGTTTTCTATTTTGCGGTGTTGACGCTCTCCTTCGCGCAATTGCTCTTCACGCTTGTATACAAGTGGCGAAGCTTCACGTTCGGAGACGACGGAATTCAGGGGATTCCAGTTCCTGCTCTCATCTCCACGGACGCGACTTATATCAATTACTACTTCTTCGCGCTCATCATAACGCTCGTTTGCCTGTACATCATGTGGAAGATTGTGAAGTCGCCGTTCGGTCTCATGCTCAGAACATCGAGGGAGAATCCCCAGCGTTCCGCCTTTATCGGGATGAGGGTAGAGAACTATCGATTAATCGCGTTCGTCATCTCGGCTTTCTTCTCGGGAGTAGCAGGAGCGCTCTTCGCATTCCTTGAGACCTCCATTACTCCTGAAGTGCTTTTCTGGAACATTTCAGGGGAAGTGATCCTCATGGGGCTTCTCGGAGGAATGCACTTGTTTATGGGACCGGCGATCGGAGCAGGCATCATGGTGTTGCTCAATTCCTACATCACGGCGTATACGGAATACTGGGGCCTTGTGCTGGGGGCAACGCTCATCGCGATCGTACTGTTCATCCCCCAGGGCGTCGCAGGCCTCGCGCACGAGAAGTACCTCGCATGGCAGCGGAGGAGAGGAGCGTAGATGGCCATCTTGCAGGTACAGGGACTCACCAAATCCTTTGGAGGCCTCATGGCTGTCGGAGGGGTGGATCTGCAGATCGAAGAAAACGAGATCTACAGCATTATCGGGCCCAATGGAGCAGGCAAGACCACCCTCTTTAATCTCATCAGCGGTTTTTTCCCCTGCGACGCGGGCCGCGTGATCTTCAAGGGAAAAGAGATTACCGGCCTGCGGCCCGAACAGATCACGCGCATGGGCATGGGACGATCCTTTCAGGTGACGAACATCTTTCCCAGGCTCACGGTCTTCGAAAACGTGCAGGCGACGATTCTCTTCCGAGAGGGCAAGGGGCTCAGCTTCTTCTCCCGAGCGGACCGGCTGGTTCGCGAGGAGACTGAGGATGTCCTCGCCCAGGTGGAGCTGCGGGAAAAGGAGAACGATCTGGGAGCGGTGCTGAGCGCGGGTGATCTCAAGAGGCTCGAACTGGGGATCGTGTTGGCGACGAAGCCGGATCTACTCCTCCTTGACGAGCCTACCTGCGGGATGTCCCCTGTTGAAACCGCGAATACCATCGAGCTGATCCGGAGAATATCGGAAGCCACCTCCCTGACTGTTCTCTTCACGGAACACAAGATGGACGTGGTCTTTTCCATTTCCTCACGCATCACGGTGATGAACTTCGGTCTGGTGATCGCCGCGGGGACCCCGGAAGAGATCCGGAGTAATCAGAAAGTGCAGGACATCTATTTCGGAGAGGACTGATGGCTCTCTTGGAAGTCGATTCCATCAATTCATTCTATGATGTCTTCCAGGCGATCTTCGATGTTTCGCTCAGCGTGGACGAGGGAGAGGCGGTCTGCCTGCTCGGCCGAAATGGGGCCGGCAAGACCACGACGCTCATTTCCGTCGTCGGTCTCAACCCGCCGCGTACGGGAAAAGTGAGCTTCAAGGGCGAAGACATTACAGGCAAGAGGCCCTTTCAGATCGCCCGTCGGGGCATCGGATTCGTCCCTGAGAATCGGCTCATCTTTCCAGATCTTACGGTGCGCGAGAACCTGGAATTGGGAAGCCGCGGCACGGACAAAAGGGAAACCTCGGACAGGCTGGAACGCACGTATGAACTGTTCCCCAGGCTTAAGCTACTCGAGACCCACGCGGGCGGGAGCCTGAGCGGCGGCGAACAGCAGATGCTCACGATCGGACGCACCTTGATGGGCGATCCGCAAATGGTGCTTTTGGACGAACTGACCACAGGGCTGGCGCCCATCGTGATCAACCAACTGAAAAACCAGCTAAAACAGCTCAAGGAACAGAAATTCACTATCCTTCTTACGGAGCAGAACGCTCTCTTCGCCCTCGGCGTGAGCGACCGGGCCTACGTAATTGACAAAGGCGCGATTGTATACGAGGGGAATGTCCCGGAATTAAAAGCGAACGAAGGGCTCATGCGGGAATATCTCGGAGTTTGAGACACAGAGCGGTGGTTCTTGACCGGGTCCCAGTCTGCGCGGATATCGGACAACTGCCGAGAACTCAGTGCACGTGGACTGGAGCCTCCTGAGCCTGCCGTGAGACTTTCGCCGTGTCCAACTGAATCTCTGCTGAGTTCTTCACGAATGCGGATGGTGACCTTCCCGGCTGGTCACGAGGGATTCCGTCGAATTCCACGACGTTCCGGTAGGAGACGAGAATGAAGGATGAACTGAAAAGGGAGCTGGCCTCGATCGTCGGCCCTGATCGCGCCACGGACAAACCAGCGCACCTGGTTGCCTATTCGTACGATGCGTACACGGAGGAGCACCGGCCGGAGCTTGTCCTATTTCCCGAGAGTACCGAAGAGGTATCGGAGATCATGAAGGTAGCCTTTCGGGAGTCATTCCCCGTCACTCCGCGAGGGGCCGGTACGAATCTGGCAGGAGAGACCATTCCCGTACGGGGAGGGGTCGTTCTTTGCCTCACACGTATGGACAAGATTCTCTCCATAGACGAGCAGAACCTAATCGCAACCGTCCAGCCGGGTGTTATCAACATGGACCTGCAGAAGGCGGTCGAAAGGCTCGGACTCATGTATCCACCGGATCCTGCTTCATGGGCTGCGGCGACCATCGGTGGCAATGTGGCCACCAACGCGGGCGGTCCCAGGACTCTCAAATACGGAGTTACCAAAGACTATCTCCTTGGCCTTACCGCGGTGCTCGCGGACGGTGACGTGCTCAAAACGGGTGGACGCACGATCAAGAACGTCACCGGCTACAACCTCACCACCCTTTTGTGCGGTTCAGAGGGAACGCTCGCGGTGATCACGGAAATCACGGTTCGGCTGGTAGCCAAACCTCAGGCAACCCGTACAATCCGTGCGGATTTCCAAAGCCTTGATGATTGCTCCGACGCGGTGGCCGAGATCATGAGTGCCGGCATCGTTCCCGCTGCACTGGAACTGATGGCCCGGTACACGATTAATGCGGTGGAGAAAGCGTTCAACCTCGGGCTTCCCGCCGACGTGGAGGGCATCTTGCTCATCGAGGTCCACGGCTACCCCGAGACACTGGAGACCGAGGTGAGCCTGATCGAAGATATTCTCCGGGGCAAAGACGTGGCCAACATGATCACCGCCGAAGATGACGCAGAAGCGGAACGCCTCTGGTTGGCTCGCAGATCGGCAGGGCCCGCGCTCATGCGCATCAGGCCCAACCACATCGTGGAAGACGTCACCGTGCCGGTGGCACAGTTGACGACCATGATCCGAAAGGCCCTGGAGATATGCGACAATCACGGCCTGGAGGTCGGTGTCTTCGCACACGCGGGTGACGGAAACCTGCACCCCTGCATCGTCTTTGACAAGCGTGATGAAGATGAGTACAAGCGGGTCGAGGCAGCCTGCGAGGAAATGGTCCACGCGGCGATGGCACTCGGGGGAACACTCTCCGGCGAGCACGGGATCGGCCTTGCCAAAGCGCCTTTTCTCAGCCTGGAAATGGATGACGTCGCGCTCCGCGTAACGAAGGGTATCAAGGATCTCTTCGATCCCACAGGAATACTCAATCCCGGCAAATTCGTGTGATCTTTTTGGCGAGCAGTCCTTATCCCAGACTACCGGGATTACTGCCAGGCCACAGAGAGAATTGTAAGAAGAACATGTTCTCCGAAGAAATCAAAGAAGATCTTCACCACTGTATCAAGTGCGGCCTCTGTCAGGCCGTCTGTCCGACATTCAAGGCCATGAAGCTCGAGCATTACACGCCCCGGGGACGAGTACAGATCGTCAAGCACTACCTCGAGGGCGACCTCGGAATCACCCTGGAGTTCCAGGAAGCAGTCCTGAGTTGTATCCTCTGTGATGCCTGCGCCGCATTCTGTCCCAGCGGAGTTCGCATCGACAGAGTTTTTCGAAACATGCGCGGGGATCTGGCCGAGCTGGTGCGAGCAGGGTTAAATAAGAGAGCACTCTTCGCAGTGCTCACCAGCCCAGCTTTGATGAGGGTGGGCGCGGGAATCGCTCGCATGGGGCAGACGCTCGTTGTCGACTTCCTCAGCATCTCCGGGAAACTCGGAAACATACCGATCGACCGGCTACCCAGGTTCAACCGCCAATCATTTCGCAGGTCCGTTCCCGAAAAGATTACCCCGCCAGGCAAGCGAACCGGACGCCTCCTCTATTTTACCGGCTGTGCGACAGACCTGATTCATGGGGACGTGGGAAAAGCTGTCCTGGACGTGCTCGGCCGGCTCGGCATCGAAGTGATCGTGCCGAAGGATCAGCTCTGCTGTGCCGCGCCCATATTCCTCAGTGGATTCCATCGGGTGGCATTGTCGAACATCGAAAGGAACCTTGAGATCTTCGACCGGGAGGACGTCGACGCTATTGTGGTTGATTGCGCCACCTGTGGTGCAGCTCTCAAGAAGGACATCCCCGAGTTGCTCGAGGATCTTGGCCGCGACCCGTCAAAGGCGCTCCGGGTCGCGGCCAAGGTAAAGGACATCTCCCAGGTGGTGGCCGAGCGGCTGGGTGACCTGGAAATCGGCGAGCCGCGCGCGGTTGAGTCCCTGAGGGTCACGTACCACGATCCGTGCCACCTCGTGCGAGGCATGGGCGTGAAAGCGGAGCCCAGAGAGATTCTCAGCGCCCTGCCCGGAATCGATTTCACGGAGATGGAAGATCCTGGAGAATGCTGTGGGGGAGGCGGATCGTACCAGTTCGAACAAACCGAGCTTTCCGGGGCAATTACGTTGGCCAAAACAGACCAAATCCGCTCCACACGCGCGTGCATTGTGGCCACCGGCTGTCCCGGCTGCCGCCTCACGCTAACCGGCAACCTGCGCGAGGATTCCGATCCCGAGGTAATTCACACGATACAGTTGCTCGCACGAGTGCTCACCTAGCCGCCCGACAGGAGCTGAACCAACCGGGAATTCAGCCCATCCCGGTTTTCCGGGGAGACGACTATCACCTGCACATCGCCGCGTTCCTTGATCGCCTCAATGAACCGTCCTCCCTTGAGGGCGATTGAACCGATAACTCGGTTTGGGCAATCGAGCGTGGATTCCAGCGTCTCCCTGAAGCGATTCGAACAGCACTCCATCTTGCCGATCTCGTCGATGACGATTACCTCATCCGGACTCTTCGGAATCATGGACGGCACCGCGATCTCTTCCAGATCGTGGAGAATTACGTGATATTTTCCCACCTTGAGTCGGCTTCGGGCATTCACGTGAGCCAACAGGCCCTTTGCACCGTCCAGGGTTTCTATTGCGAAGCCGACCCTCCTGCCCCTCTCTCTGATTTCCCGAGTGAAGAAGCCTCTTGTCGGCCGTTCAATGCACGTCACCACTCCTTCGATCAGCGATGATTTCCCGCATCCCGGGGGGCCCGTTATCAAGAGATTGGCGGCTGTCATCTGTTCTCCGATTCCCTTGAAAGATATCCTATTCGTTCGGTCGGCGCCATTGCCGGTTGGCTCGGTACCGGGGCGTTCGGTTCCCTGTCTTGCGATTCACCTCCTGAAACGGCGCGAATGGCGTACCCGTTGACAGATCGAAAAAAATGTCTCAGAGAATGCGAGGAGGATTTCGGAATCTCCTGAACGGGTTTTCATGCAAAAGTGCTGCTCGACCGTGTCTTAACGCCGGTCCAGATGGAAGCCGCCCCCGGCCTCGACGCGGCCGAGCGGATGATGCGCTTCCCATGACAGCGCCAAGCCGGGCAGCGCGCTATCAGGAGATCACGACTCAAACGCCCAGACGCGGTGAACCAACATGGACACCAGAGAATCCGTAAACTGGTATCGAATTGCAGCCGAGCAAGGTATTGCGGACGCTCAGTACACGCTCGGCTTCATGTATTTTCATGGACACGGCGTCGCCCGGGATCGTGCCATGGCGGTGGTCTGGTTCCGTCGTGCAGCGGAGAAGGGTCACTGCGAGGCCCAGTATGAGCTTGGTGTAGCATACGAGAACGGATTCGGGGTCCCCCAGAACAGGGAAGAAGCGGTCAAATGGTATCGCAGAGCAGCGGAACAGGGCCATGACGAGGCGCAATGCGCGGTGGGATTAGCCTATGCAGGGGGAGAGGGCGTTTATGGCGATTTCATCGAGGCGGTTGAGTGGTTCCAAAGGGCAGCCCGGCAGGGAAGCACGAAAGCTGAATTCAACCTGGGAGTGGCCTATGAGAACGGGTACGGTGTAGAGCAGGATTATCACCTCGCGGTGGAATGGTATCGCAGAGCGGCTGAGCGAGGCAACGCGGATGCCCAGGCAGCGTTGGGGTTTCTGTACAGGACGGGACGCGGGTTGCCCGAGGATCTCAGTGAAGCCGTTTTTTGGTACCGCAAAGCAGCGCTCCAGGGCAATGCATTCGCCCAGTCGGAAATCGGCATGGCATACCATCACGGGTATGGGCTTGAGCGGGACTTGCCCACCGCGGCCCAATGGTACCGCAGAGCCGCGGAACATGGTGACGTCGCCGCGCAGTTCAACCTCGGCCTGATGCATCTTGAGGGCGAAGGGGTTCCGGAGGATTATACCGAAGCGGCCCGCTGGTTCCGCAGGGCAGCGGAACAGGACGACGCGCCTGCTCAATACTATCTCGGGATGCTGTACTTCCGGGGTCACGGTGTGCCCCACGACCCCGTTGAAGCTATACGATGGCTCAGACGATCGGCCGAGCAGGGTGACCCACATGCTCAGTTCGAACTCGGCATGGCTCACGATTTTGGCTACGGCGTAGCGCAGAACTATGAAGAGGCGGTCAATTGGTACCAAAAAGCCGCACAACAGGGCCACCCGGCCGCTCAAAACCACCTCGGCGGAGCATACGAGAGCGGCCACGGCGTTGAGCAAGACTATGCCGAAGCCGTCAACTGGTACCTTCAGGCAGCGGAACAGGAGGACCCGTACGCCCAGTACAACCTCGGAACCCTCTATAGAACCGGAGAGGGAGGGTACCAGGACCACGAAGAGGCTGTAAGATGGTTCCGAAATGCAGCCGAGCGCAGTCACGCGGGAGCTCAGTTCAGTCTCGGAGTAGCGTACGACACCGGCGAGGGCGTACCCCAGGATTTCCAGGAAGCGGTCCGGTGGTACTTCAAGGCCGCTCGGCAGGGCCATCCCGGAGCGCAGCACAACCTGGGCGTGGCGTACGACAATGGCGAAGGTGTCCCCCAGGACCACCTGGAAGCGCTGAAATGGTATCGCAAGGCTGCTGAACAGGGCGACGTCCTTGCCCAGTTCGCTCTAGGTATCCGATATCATGACGGAGAGATCGTTCGCCGGGATTTCACGGAAGCTTTCGAGTGGATCCGGCGAGCCGCGGACCAAGGCCACGACGAGGCTCAAAGGACACTCGCTTCGATGTATCGAAGTGGCGAGGGAGTAGAGCAGGATTTCCTTGCGGCACTCGATTGGTACCACAAAGCCGCCGAACAGGGTAATGCCGCGGCTCTGTACGATATCGGAGCCATATACTACAACGGGGATGAAGTCGAACGGGATTATTCCGAAGCCTTGAAATGGTTTCGTCGGGCGGGCGAATCGGGGTATGCAATGGCTCAGCACGCGCTGGCGGTCATGTACCGGTTTGGACTCGGTGTTCCGCTGGACTATGAGGAGGCCCATGCGTGGCTCCTCAAGTCAGCAGAGCAGGGGTACTCTCCGGCTCAGTTCGACCTCGGCGTCCTGTATGAGAGCGGACAGGGCGTGACCCGCGATTTTCCCGAGGCGGCCGAATGGTACCGTGTGGCCGCTGAAGCCGGGAACCTCGACGCAATGAACAGTCTGGGTCTTATGTGTGCCGAAGGCAGGGGTGTGCCTCAAGATTACGGCCGGGCCCTTGAGTGGTACAAGAAAGCGGCGGACCAGGGATACGCGGACGCGCAAAACAACATCGGCGAGATGTATCTCAGAGGAGAAGGAGTCGCCAGAGACTATGACGAAGCCATGAAATGGTTCCGCGAGGCCGCTGAACTTGAGAACGCGGAGGCGCTTTACAACTTGGCCGAGATGTACTCTGAGGGGTTCGGGGTCCCCAGGAACCCGACCGAAGCCGCGAAGCTCTACCGCCAGGCGGCCAAAAACGGCCACCAAAAGGCCAAGAAGACTCTGCACGATATGAATATCAATTCCGGGTAAGCCGACAGCTTGCCGTTTGATTCACCGTACCGGATCCCGGACTCTCCACCGTTTCCGCGTGGCCGTTACCTGGCCTCGAACGGAATTGGCGAAGGCATATTATTCAGGTGGTTTTCCTTTTTCTCAGGGAACATTCCTGATAATTCGTTGACGAAGTGCTGTGCATCCTTGAGGAGGTACGAGGTGCCCATGGTTAACAGGCCGATTTTTAAACTTAATCCGAAGCAGAATGGCAAGAGCGTACGCAGAACTTCAAGCCTGGGTCCCGTGCGGAACTTAGAAAAGCACATCAGCCGGGACTGGTGGTGTAGGATTTTCAATGCGATCTACCTCAAGACCGACGGCGATGTGGTCAACGACCCGCGCATCACCAGTAAGGAGGTAGACGCGGTTTGTGACATTTTGTCTCTGTCTCCACAGGACCGAATCCTCGATCTGTGCTGCGGACAGGGACGACACACTTTGGAGTTGGCAGCAAGAGGATTTGCGCACGTCGAGGGTCTGGACCGCTCACGTCATCTGGTCCAGAAGGCGCGACAGGGCGCCAAGTCGCTTGGTCTCCCGACAAAATTCAGGGAAGGAGATGCTCGGAAACTCCCACACAGACCGGATGAATTTGACTCCGTGCTAATCCTCGGCAACAGCCTCGGATATTTCGATTCGATTCAAGACGATCTGCGGGTACTGGAAGAGGTGGCAAGAGTCCTCAAACCATGGGGCAGGCTCCTCATTGACCTTGCCGACGGGGAATACTTAAAGGAGCACTTTCAGAAGCGATCTTGGGAATGGATCGATCGTGAGCTGTTTGTTTGCCGAGAGCGCTCGCTGTCCGCTGACGGGGAGCGTCTGGTATCCAGAGAAGTGGTCACCCACGTATCAAAAGGTGTTGTGGCGGACCAGTTCTACGCCGAGCGCCTTTACTCCAGGGAGCGGATTTGTTCACTTCTGGAGCAAGCCGGGTTCAGCGAGGTGTCGATCCCGGAGGAATTCCGTCCCGACTCGGAAAGAGGCCAGGATCTGGGCATGATGGAAAAGCGCCTGGTCGTGAGGGGCAGGATTCGAAAGGAATGGACCCCGATCAGCCGCAGAGGCGCTGCGAGAGAGAGGCATATCGCGGTGATCCTCGGCGACCCTGAGAAACCCGATCTTCTCAAACCGATGTCCGTCTTTGACGAAGACGACTTCTACACCATAGACAAGATGAAAGGAGCCCTCCGCGAACTTAGCGGCTATCGCGTTACGTACCTGACAAATCACGACACCCTCGTTACAGATCTCCTTAAGATGAGAAGCAGGGTGGACTTGGTATTGAACTTGTGCGATGAAGGCCTCCGGAACGATCCTCGCAGCGAACTACATATCCCGGCCGTGTTGGAGACGCTTGGCCTTCCATACAGCGGGGCCGGCCCCCAGTGCCTCGCCTTCTGTTATGACAAGTCTCTGGTTCGAGGCGTGGCAAAGGAAATGGGGATACCTGTGCCCCGGGCGTATTTCATCAGGCCGGAGGAAAGTTCCTATGAGCTGCCATTCGACTTCCCGGTTCTTGTGAAGCCCAATTTCGGTGACTCCAGTTTCGGCATAACTGCGCGGAGCGTGGCTCCCGATGCGGAGAGTCTCATTAATGCCATTGTCGAAATTCGACAGAACTTGGGGTATGAAAAACCGCTTCTCGTTGAGGAACTTCTCACCGGCAGCGACCTCACTCTGGGTATCATAGGCAATCCACCCGGTTCGTACATCGTACTCCCGATCGCCGAAGAAGATTACTCCGGTCTTCCCGAGGGCCTACCCAGGATATGTGGGCACGAAGCAAAGTGGTGCCCGGATTCACCGTACTGGGAGATCAAGTCGATCCCGGCACAGTTACCTGAGGAGACCCAACAGGCTTTGATCGAGTGGTCAACCATGCTCGCGGATCGTTTGGAATGTCGCGATTACACTCGGTTCGACTGGCGACTCGACGCGGAAGGGCAGCCCAGACTACTGGAAGTCAACCCCAACCCTGGCTGGTGCTGGGACGGGCATTTGGCAAAGATGGCGGCCATGGCTGGAAGGAGTTATTCGGATATGCTGAAATCCATTGTGAAGGCAGTGGAACACCGGCTGGGATACGAGGCGGCGGGCGATGTCCGCTTGGTAAACTCCTGACCTGCATGCCTTGTGAAACAAAGAGCCAGCGGGAGAACCGCAATGCTTGTATCGAATGCACGAAAGCTGAATAGTCGGCCGCCCCCACAGAGGAACGTTCTCTTGTACCAGGCATTGGCCTTCGCGGCAGTCATCGCATTCATCTGGGCAAACGAAGTCTTCGACCTTCCGCATCTGATTCTCGGATCGCCCGCAACAAAGGTCAATCTCCGAGAAGCGGTCTTTGAGTCAGGTTGCACCGCGATACTAGCCTTGATGGTTCTTGGGTTTACCCGGAAATTCTTGTCACACATCAAATACTTGGAAGGATTTATCGTCGTCTGCGCGTTCTGTAAGAAAGTCCGGGTCGGAGAAGACACGTGGGTACCCATAGAGGAATTCGTTCGGGATCGTGCACCAGTGGAGTTCTCCCATTCCCTGTGTCCATCGTGTGCGCAAGAGCACTACCGTGATTTCCTGAAGGACCGATCGCACGCTCCGTGATCCCGCGTCTCGGCACAGGGGACGCATGGATGAATCAGCCTCCTCAGGCGGGCAGGAAAGAGGTTAGAGCTGCACGGCCCGGGGCAACGCATCAGCGTCCGACCAAACGAGTTGCGGGCTTATGTGCTCCTTCGACCGCCCTGCCGCGCCCTCGGCATTCCCGCAAGTCATTGTACCCTATAGCGAATGGAACCTGATATAATGGGGCAGCCGCCGCTCCCCGGCTGCGATTGATTGCCCGAGGATGACTCTACATGCACGCCGATGCCTTGCTGACATATGGGAGAAGCAACTGTTCGCGTCTCAGCACCTTCCTTTCTGAACTTCCGGGGGCTGACAAAGAGGGGCTTGTTGCCGAGATACTCGACTCACCCGATCCGAGAGCGGCCATGGGCCGGCTAGAGGACCTGTTGGCCGGGGAAGCGTCGGGTACGGTTGAGGAGATCCTCGTCAGAGACGGTACCCTGAGAAAGGCGTTCCTGGCTACGGTAGGCGGTTCGAGGTTTCTTCACTCCATTCTCTGTCGGGATCCCGCCCGCATCGAAACAATGTTCGTCAGGAAAGGATACCTCGAGGAAAAAAACCGGGAGGCTTTGGAAGCGGAACTCACGAGTCTGCTTGACGGAGTTGCCGACGACACTGAACTCGACAGCAGACTTCGATCTTATAAAGAACGAGAGTATCTCCGTCTGGGATGCCGCGAGTTGGCGAACCTGAGCGATGTTCGCTCGATAATGAGGGGGCTCTCCGATCTTGCGGGCGCAAGCATACAAGCTGGCCTTGATTTCCATTGGCGACGACTTGTGGCCAGACACGGCACTCCTCCGGGAGTCGGCGAGCAGATGGGGTTCGCTGTCATCGGCCTCGGGAAGATCTCCGGAGGCGAACTCAATTTCTCGTCCGATGTCGATCTCATCTTCCTGCGCGGGCCGGACGAGGGCAGAACCGAAGGACCGGAAAGGATCTCAATCATTCGCTTCTACGAGTCATTGGCCCGGGCGCTCATTGCGACCCTTTCAGACGTAACCGAGGACGGATTCGTCTTCAGGATCGACCTCAGGCTCAGGCCCGAAGGAGAAAAGGGCGAACTCGTACCGGCCCTCGCCAATGCAATTCGCTACTACCTGCAGTGGGGCCGCACCTGGGAACGGGCCGCACTGATGAAGGCCGTGCCCATCGCTGGAGACCGGGCGCTCGGCAAGGTCTTCATCAAGGCCCTGGAACCCTTCATCTTTCGCAAGCATCTAGACTACTCCACGCTGGAAGACATGCGTGAGATGAAGCTGCGCATCCGGGCTCAATTGAGCCAAAAACCGGGCGTCAATATCAAACTGGGTCAGGGTGGAATTCGCGAGATAGAGTTCTTTGTGCAGGCGCTCCAACTCATCAATGGAGGCAAGATTCCTGGGGTACGGTCTCCAAGCACCTGCCGGTCGCTCGATCTGCTTGAGGAAGCTGGCCTTCTCGATGGTGGAACGACGGACCGGCTGAGAGACTCTTATCTGTTCTTCCGCAAGACCGAACACCGTATTCAGATCAATCACCAACTCCAGACTCACCAACTCCCCCGGACCAGAGAAGAGCAACAGGAACTCGCCCGCCGCATGGGATACCGGGAGAATGCATTGGAAGCATTCCTGAGCGATCTCGACCATCGACGTCGCCTCGTGGAGGAGCTCTTTTCGAGTCTGTTCTACAGTTCGGGGGAAGACATTCTCGGGCAATGCTCGCCGGCAACCCGCGCGATAGTCGACGCTATCCACAATCCCGATGCCACACAAGCGCTGTTGGCCGAGCAGGGATTCGAAAGCCCTGCAGAGTCCTACCCCGTATTGCTCAATCTCCTGGTCCCTTCGGACATGCGCGTACACACTGACCGCAGTCGCCGCCTTCTCGAGCAACTGGCACCACTCTTTCTCGACGAGTTGCTCAAGGTTCCGGAACCGGGGCAGACTCTCGTGGGTCTTGATCGATACGTACGGTCTTTGCACTCCAGCTCCGGCTACTTCTCCACGTTGTTGGAGAATCCCGCGACTGCTCGATTCCTCGTGAAGATCGTCGGTGAAAGCCTATTCTTCACTGACCTGCTCATTCGCCATCCGCAGGCTATCGATTCGCTCATCGGCCGCTGGACCTCACAACATCCCCAGGGACGACAGCCCCTGGCGCGTGAGCTGTCAGAGCGATTGCATTACGCGGAAAACTATGAGGCGGAACTCGATATTCTCAGGATTTTCAAGAACGAAGAGATCCTGAGAATCGGCGTGAGCCACCTGAACGGTGAGATCAGCTCTCCGACGGCTCGCTGGCTTGTCACGGAATTGGCCGAGGTCTGCCTCGCCGCGGCTGTGGAGATCGCGGTCAAAGAGATGGGGAGGCGTTTCGGCGCATGCTACTTCGTCGGCTCCCTACCCTTTGTGATCCTCGGTCTGGGAAAGCTTGGCGGCGCGGAGATGTCGTACCTCTCCGACGTCGACGTCATATTCATCTATGATTCTCCTTCGGACACCCTCGGCAACTTTTCCGCTCACGAGTGGTTCAGTCGGCTGGCCAGCCGGATAATATCGGTTCTCAGCGTGCCCACGGCCGAAGGGACCGTCTTTCAGATCGACACGCGGCTGAGGCCGTCCGGGCAGAAGGGCCCACTTGTCTCTTCACTCTCTTCCTTCCGGGAATATCATCGGACCACATCCAAGATCTGGGAGAAGCAAACCTTGATCAAGGCCCGTCCCTGCACCGGGCCGCCTCGCCTGGCTGGCGAGGTTGCACAAATTGTGAAGGAATGCGTACTCCGGACGCATGTCACCGAGGAGGATCTCGAGGAAATCGCCCGCCTCAGGCAGCGCATGGAAGACGAACTGGCAATGGAGGACAAGCTCCACGTGGATCTGAAAACAGGCCACGGTGGACTCGTGGATGTGGAGTTCTTCGTGCAGGCCAATATTCTCAAGCACGTGCACGAGCATCCCGAAGTGCTCCGCCAAAACACCCTCGAGTCCCTGGCGGCGCTGCATCGTGCGGGGCTGGTTAACGAAGACTCGTTTCACGCTCTCGACTATGGATATCGATTCCTCACGAACCTCGAGGATCGGCTTCGCATCATGGAACATCGCAGTGTGGACAGGATGCCGCTGGAGGGCGACAAGCTCCGAGGCTTGGCCAGGAGGCTTGGATACGAGGAAGGCTCGGAGGAGCGATTTCTCCGGGAGTACTTCAAGGTCACCGGTTCGATACGCGCGATGTACGATTCTCTTTTCCGCACACCAAGCGAAAACTTCTGACGCCTGACAAAGGCTCCGTAATCCAATCAATTAATGAGCGGATCGGCACACTGTTCTGCAAACCGAGCCTTGTCGATAGCCTTGAAGTAGGCGGCCTCCGGGGTGATTCGTCGCGAATCGACCAGCCTCTGGAGGGCCTGGTCCATCGTCTGCATCCCTTCCGTAGTGCCGGTCTGAATCGTGGACTCGATCTGGGAGAGCTTCGACTCTCTGATCAGATTGGCAACGGCCGGGGAGCAGAGGAGTATCTCGACCGCCGCGACGCGGCCCTTGCCGTCCGCGGTCTTGACCAACTGCTGTGAAACCACCGCCTTGAGAGAATCGCTGAGCATGCTGCGGATCTGGTTCTGCTGAACCGCGGGAAATGCATTGATGATCCGGTCGATCGTCTTGGTAGCCGAATTGGTGTGGAGGGTACCGTACACGAGAATCCCCAGTTCCGCGGAGGTGAGAGCGAGTGAGATCGTCTCCAGGTCCCTCATTTCACCGACGAGGATGATGTCCGGGTCCTCCCGGGAGGCCACGCGCAGAGCGTCGGCGAAGCTTCTCGCGTGAGCGCCGATTTCCCGCTGGGTGATGAGCGATCTCTTGTTGCGATGAACAAATTCCAGCGGGTCCTCGATGGTGACGATGTGTTTCTCCTCGGATGAGTTGATGTAGTCCACAATGGCCGCCAGGGTCGTCGACTTCCCCGAGCCGGTCGGCCCAGTCACGAGACAAAGCCCTTTCTTGATCTTGAGAAGCCCCGAAACCCCCGGTGGCATGCCCAGCTCCTGAAGGCTCAGGATTTTCGTCGGAATCACCCGAAATACCGCTGAGACACCCTTGAGCTGGTAGAAGAAATTGCACCTGAATCTCGCCACTCCGTCGAGACCGTACGCCCTGTCCAATTCGAGGGTGGTTTTCAGTTTCTTGAGTTGCTCCTCGGTCATAATCTCCGAAAAAAGCATCTCATTGGTTGCATGGGTGAGGGTGTCGTGCGCCGTGGGAACGAGTTCCCCACGGAGTCTCAGCAGCGGCGGCCGTCCCGGAACCATATGAAGGTCCGAAGCACCCGCCGCGACCATCTCCTTGAGCAATGCGTCCAGCCTTGCCATAGCCCCGTCTTACCTACCCTCTCGCGGTTGGGCTGCTTGAGCGACCCGTCTCCTGCTGTCAGCATGATCCTGGGCCGTTTGCGCGGTGATCTTGCCTGACCTGACCAGCGCGATAATTGCGTCATCCATGGACTGCATCCCTATATGTTTGCCTGTCTGCATGATCGAGGGTATCTGGTGTGTCTTCTCCGTCCTGATCAGATTCGACAGGGGTACCGTTCCAATCATGATCTCCGCGGCGAGCACGAGACCGTCCCCGTTTGCAGTTGGAAGCAGTCTCTGGGTGACGACTCCCCTGAGGCTCTCAGCTAGCATGGATCGAATCTGATTCTGCTCATCGGACGGAAAGGAATCGATGAGCCTGTCCACCGTCTTGGGACCGGAGGACGTGGCAAGAGTCCCCAAGACGAGGTGCCCGGTTTCACTGGCGGTAATTGCCAACCTGATCGACTCCAGATCTCGAAGCTCTCCGACCATGATCACGTCCGGGTCCTGTCTCAGTGCGGCCCTCAGCGCGTTGGGAAAGGATCGGGTGTGACTGCCCAGTTGCCGCTGATTGACGACGCCGACCTTAACGGGATGGACGAACTCGATAGGGTCCTCCACGGTAATGATGTGTTCAGGTCTGGTGGAGTTGATATAGTCCACCATGACGGCAAGCGTGGTGGACTTACCCTGACCCGTCGCTCCCGTCACGAGAATGAGTCCCTGGTGGAAATCGCAGAAGCGCTTGACCACGTCCGGCAAACCGGCTTCCTGGAAGGAGGGGATATTGAGGGGGACGATCCGGAACGATGCGTCCATACCCCTCCTTTGCATGATTACGTTTCCACGAAACCGCGCGAGTCCTTTGATCTCGTACCCGAAGTCCAGTTGGAGATTCTGTTCGAGGAGTGTACGCTGGTTATGGGTCAGAATGTCGTAAATGAGGCTTCTGGTGGCCTCCGGTGTGAGTTTGGGAGATTTGATTTTCTTAAGCTTACCGAACTGTCGCACGATGAATTGCTCGCCCGATGCAACATGAAGGTCCGACGCGCGAGCCTGCACAGCCATACGAAGAACCTGGTCCAACTTGGTCATTCAGTCTTTCCTTTGGGTCCCGGTGGTCCTGCATTCCGCTGAAACCGTTCTGGAGCCGTGGCGTCCCTTTGACACGAAAAGGACTTTTTCGTCTCGATCCTTGCCGGTTCTTCCCTCAGGTGTCCCCCTTGTCGCATCGTAGCAGATAGTGTCACGCCGTGGAGCCTATTCAAACGAGTTGATCTGCAGATTCGGGCGGCGCGTCCACGGCCCCGAGCAGGAGAGAACCGGCCTCATCGGAATCCTTTTCCCGGATCTTGCGAAACTCCTCAGCCACTTCCACGAACGCGTCCACGAGGTCCGGATCGAATTGCTTGCCACGCTCCTCGACGAGAATGGCAAACGCCTCCTCATGTGTGTAGGCCCTCTTGTATCGCCGTCGAGTGGTCAGTGCGTCGAAAACATCCGCGATGGCTACTATTCTGGCCGTTAGCGGGATCTCTTCACCCTGCAATCCGAAGGGGTATCCCATCCCGTCCCAACGTTCGTGATGATAGTACGCAATGTCTCTGCCGAACGAGAGGAAGCTCTCCTCGTCCGTCTCCTGCGCCGCTTCATCCAGAGCCCTGCCTCCATGGATCGCGTGCTGCTTCATAATCTCGAAATCGTCGACACCGAACTTCCCCGGATTGAAAAGGATCGAATCCGGGATGGCAACTTTGCCGATGTCGTGCAGGATAGCGGACTGCACCAGAAAATCGATGAATCGATCCGTCACGACGTCCGCGTACTTTTTTCGGAGCCGCAACTGACGACAGAGAACCAGACAATACTCCTGGATACGCCTGAGATGGTTGCCGGTCTCTCCGTCGCGCGACTCGGCGAGCTTTGCCAGTGCGAATATGGACGATTTTTGAATCCGCTGAATCCGGCTGTACGAGTCCAGCAGCTCTTCGTGCAGCCTCGCTTCCTCCGTTACGTCCTGCCCGAGTCCGAGCAGGCCCCTGACATTCCCCGCCGTATCCAACATGGGCGAGAGCGCAAGAGAAATGGTCAACTCACGCCCGTCTTTGGCAACCTGTTGAATCTTTCCGCTGACCGTGGTCGACTTCGTCTGAATCATGCGTCGAAGCCTATCCAGGCCGTTTCGGGTTGAGGAGCCACCGGAGTAGAGCCTCGTAATCTTCGATCCGATCATCTCATCGGACGTGTAGCCGAATATCTTTTCCGCTCCCTTGTTCCAGAACAGAACATTCTGATCGAAATCGGTCAGCACGATCGATACTCCGGTTGAGCTGTCGAGAATACCCTTCAGGAAGTCATTTGCCTCTGCAAGCTCCCGGGTACGCTCTTCAACTTGCTGTTCCAGAACTCGCGTATAGTCCTTGGCAAACCTCTTCAGACGGCTGTGCTCGAGTCCCTGACGGACAATCTTCAACAGAATCTCGGCGTTTATGGGTTTCTGAAGGAAATCGTACGCCCCCTGACGAAGCGCGCGAATAGCGTTTTCCAGGTCTCCGAAGCCGGTGACGAGGATTACCGGCACCGTGTCATCGAGTTCTCGCACCCGACGCAGGACTTCCAGGCCGTCCACGTGTGGCATCCGGATGTCCGTTATGACAAGATTCGGTCTGTCGCTCTCGAACAGACCGATTCCTTCCCGCCCCTCTCCGGCGGTGAGCACGTCGTATCCGTTCAACTCGAGCAATTCGCGGAGAATTCCGAGCGTTACCTCGTCATCGTCTATGGTCAGAATCGTGCCTGGGTGCAGGGGTCCATCTCTCATGAGGACGGCTCTGCCCTCACCTGCCGCATCAGTTCTCGATTCGCCGCCCAATTGCAACACACCTTTCGCAAGAGACCGGTGAACCAAGCCGCCGAGGGAATCTCGCTTCGCTCGTCAGGCCGCGATCCACGCCCGCGCCACTCTTGCCAGGGGCCAGCCTCAACACCAATCTTGCCCGCCTGACAGCCCATTCCATGGACTGCATCCCTACTAGGCGCCTGCGCCCAGTCCAAAACATCCTGGAATCTTTCCTGGTATCCTGAATATCATCTTAAACCTCCTAACACAACGATGTCAATGATCACAGGGAATGGCCCACCGCGGGGAGATCGTCGCAGGAAGGCCCACCCCCAGGCGTCAACACGATCAAGCATTGATAACGACTCGTATATTCCACCACCTACACACAAGGACTAAAGAACATGTGGCGATCTTATCCGCGAAGGCACACAGAAGCGTTAACCGATCGCTCCTCCTGATTGCACTGGCCTCTGAACTCAGCCGGAGGAGCCCGACTGTCGGGGGCCCGCCCCGGCAGGGCAGGCCGGTACCGCTCCATAAGCATTCCCAAGCTAGAGCCTGGAAGCGAGCCAAACACGAGTCCCGTAACGGAACACGACAGCCAAAGGCCCTCGCCGGAGAATTCCAGCCACCTTTTCCATTTCCGGACGGTTGACAGGTAGGGATAGATGATTTACCTAAATGGTAAAGTTTTTCCCATGGGAGGAGCCTCTTATGCGAGCGGACAAATTCACCCTCAAATCCCAGGAAGCCCTTGAATCGGCCCAAAGCACAGCGGCTCAGCGCGGCAATCCCCAAGTGGATACCGAGCACCTCCTTCTTGCCCTCCTGGCCGACGATGAGGGCACCTGCGCTCAAATCCTGAACAAACTCGGAGGCGAGACCGAACAGGTGCGTAACGAAGCGCAACAAGCGGTTGACCGCCTGCCCCGACAAGCCGGCCAAGTAGCTGAGCGATACTTCTCGAATGATATGAGGGCCGTGCTCGAGGCGTCATTCACAGAGATGGAACAGCTCAAGGACGAGTACGTCTCGGTGGAGCATTTGCTCATCGCGTTGTCTCAGGCCGCAGGGACGGCCGCGGGCAGGATCCTCGGAAGGCACGGGGTCACGAAGGAGCGAATCTATGCTGTTCTCACGGAGATTCGCGGGACCCAGCGGGTAACCGACCAGTCTCCGGAAGAGAAATACCAGGCGCTCAAACGATTCACCAGGGATCTCACCGAGGAAGCCAAGAAGGGCAAGCTCGATCCGGTGATCGGCCGCGACGACGAAATCCGTCGAATCATCCAGGTGCTCTCTCGCAGAACCAAGAACAACCCTGTGCTCATGGGCGATCCCGGAGTGGGCAAGACCGCTATCGTGGAAGGACTCGCGGGCCGGATCGTCTCGGGAGACATCCCGGAAACCCTTAAGGGCAAAAGAGTGTTGGCCCTCGACATCGGTCAACTCATCGCGGGAGCGAAATACCGTGGGGAGTTCGAAGACAGGCTCAAGGCGGTTCTCAAAGAGGTCACCTCAGCGGCGGGAGAGATCATTCTCTTCATCGACGAGATGCACACGCTCGTCGGCGCGGGCGCGGCTGAGGGTGCGGTGGACGCGTCCAATATGCTCAAGCCGGCGCTGGCGAGGGGCGAACTGCGATGCGTAGGCGCCACCACGGTCAACGAATACCGGAAGCATATCGAGAAGGACGCCGCGCTCGAGAGACGCTTCCAGCCGATCTATGTGGCCGAGCCCTCCGTGGAGGACTCCATCTCCATCCTGCGCGGTCTAAAGGAACGCTACGAAGTTCATCACGGAGTGCGGATCCAGGACTCGGCTATCATAGCCGCAGTTACCCTTTCTAATCGGTACATCACCGACCGGTTTCTCCCGGACAAAGCCATCGACCTGATCGACGAAGCCTCCTCGAGACTCAGGATCGAGATCGACTCGATGCCTACGGAAATCGATGAGATCGAACGAAAGATCATTCAGCTCCAGATTGAAGAGCAGGCGCTCACCAAGGAATCCGACCCTCACAGCGCTGAACGGCTGGAAAAGGTCAAGCACGACATTGCCGACCTCACTGAGGAAGCCGATGCGCTCAAGGTGAAGTGGCGGCAGGAGAAGGAGATCATAACCGAAATCCGCAAACTCAAGGAACGCCAGGAATGGGCCAAGACCGAAGCTGCCAAAGCCGAAAGAGATGGCGATCTCGCCAAAGCGGCCGAGCTGAAGTATGGACTTCTTTCCCAAGTCGAAAAAGACATCAAGGCGAAGAACGAGGACCTCGCCCGCATCCAGACCGACGGCGGGCTCCTCAAGGAAGAGGTCGGCCCCGAAGACGTCGCGGAAGTGGTCGCCAAATGGACGGGAATCCCCGTCTCCAAGATGCTCGAGGGTGAAGTGGACAAACTCCTGCAAATGGAGAGCCGCATAGAGAAGCGGGTCATCGGCCAGCACGAAGCCGTTGTGGCCGTTTCCGACGCGGTGCGACGCGCCCGGTCAGGCCTGCAGGATCCCAACCGCCCCATCGGCTCCTTCATCTTCCTCGGGCCGACCGGAGTGGGAAAGACGGAACTGGCCCGAGCGCTTGCGGAATTCCTGTTCGACGACGAGCAGGCCATGGTCCGGGTAGACATGTCCGAGTACATGGAGCGGCACTCCGTGGCACGGCTTATCGGCGCGCCTCCGGGGTACGTCGGGTACGAGGAAGGAGGCTACCTTACGGAAGCGATCCGCCGACGTCCTTATTCCGTGGTGCTCTTCGACGAGATCGAAAAGGCTCATCCGGAGGTCTTCAACGCTCTCCTTCAGATACTCGACGATGGCAGGCTCACCGACGGCAAGGGAAGAACCGTCGATTTCAAGAATACCATCATTATCATGACCTCCAACATCGGTTCAGCCGAGATCCGTGACTTCGCCGGACGGAACGAAGAGATGATGCGATCCCGAGTGCTTGAGGCCCTGAGGCTGCACTTCAAGCCCGAGTTCCTCAACAGGCTTGATGACATCATCATCTTCCACGCGCTCACCCAGGACCAGATCAAGGACATTGTGGATATCCAGATGCGGAGGCTCAATCGCAGGCTTGGGGACAGCAAACTCACCGTGGAACTGAGCCCAGGAGCGAGAGACATGCTCGCTGGGGAAGGATTTGATCCTGCGTACGGAGCACGGCCTCTCAAGAGGGCGATTCAACGCCTCATCGAGAATCCGCTTGCCATGCAGATACTCGAAGGGAATTTCAAACCCGGAGATACCATAGAGGTATTCCCTGACGGGGATAACCTCGAGTTCAAGGAAAAACCGGCCTGATGCCAACACCCCTGCGTTGACCCTTTGGGTGATTTATAGCTGGTCCAGGCCGCTTCAACAGGACATGAACTGGCGGTACCACTCGTTGAATACGAGAAGCAGCCATATGCGGAACGCGTGGTCATGGCGCCCTTGCTGGTGTTCCGTCCAGAGCTTCTCAACGAAGTCACCGCGGAAGTAGCCGTGTTCAGGGTTGAAAAGACGGTCGCGGGCCCATCCGTGCAATTCGTCCTTGAACCATGCTCCGAGGGGAACCTGGAAGCCGTACTTGGACCTGGTCAATATGCCGGACGGAATCCGACCAGCCGCGACGGCTCTGAGGATTCTCTTCGTTTTCATCCCTTTGAGCTTGAATGAAAGCGGCATACGACAGGCGAATTCCACGACGCGATAGTCGAGCAAGGGAGAGCGTACTTCCAATGCATGGGCCATGCTCATACGGTCGACCTTGGTGAGGATGTCCTCGGCCATATATGTTTGTATGTCGGAAAAGAGCATGCGTGTCACAGGATCCAGGCCCATCCATTGCCGTGCCGCTTCGATGACGGGGTCGAGGTCGATCCTGTGGTCGATTCCCGTTACATCTGCGACCCCGGCGGCGGAAAAGGTCCTGGGAACGACCGCAAGGGGATCCTCTTGCATTCGTCGCGCCGCGTCGACAAAGAGCTTGAGCTTCTTGCCGAGACTGGTGCCGTAGTAGTCGGTGGTCGCCGGGAGCAGCCCAATGAAAGGTTCGAGGATCCCGCTTCGAAAAGCGCGGGGCAGCCGGTCGTACAGGAGCTGAATGCGCCGCGCAAGGTACCGTTCGTATCCGCCGAAAAGCTCATCGCCTCCGTCGCCCGACAGGGCCACGGTGACATGCCGCCGGGTTTGCTCGGAAAGATGCCAGGTGGGAATCGCTGATGAGTCGCCGAAAGGCTCGCCGAAATGACGCACCATCCGGCTGAAGATTTTCGGGAGTTCATATTTCACCGGGTATTCCCGGTGCAAGGTCCCGAGCGACTCCGCGGCAAGATTCGCCCAGCGAGACTCGTCGTGGCTCGTGCCGCGAAAGGATATGCTGAAGGTCCTGACTCTGTCGGTAGAGCCCTCTTGCATCAAGGACGCGATGAGCGTGGAATCGATTCCGCCGCTGAGAAAAGCTCCCAATGGAACGTCAGAAATGAGCCGAAGCCGGACCGCATCCTCAAGAAGCTCGATGAGACGACTCTGAGCCTCCTCGTAGTTCTCCGACTCTTGCGGCTGGGGGGGGCGCCAGTACGTTGAGGTTCGAAGTCCACCCGCATCGTATACCGCTTTGGTGGCTGCAGGGAGCTTCAAGATCCCCTCAAAAATGGTGTGCGGAGCTGGCACGAAGTCGTAGAGCAAGTATTCACACAGGGCCTGATCGCTGACCGCGCGCGGAAGCTCAGTGTACTCCAGGAGTGAGGCAAGCTCCGAAGAAAACACAAGAGCTGAACCGTCGCAATAATAGTACAAGGGCTTCTTTCCCACCCGGTCCCGGGCAAGAAGCAGTCTCCGGGGCCCCTCCTCCCAAATGGCGAAGCTGAACATTCCGTTGAGGTCCTCGAGCATCTCCTCGCCCTTCTCGAGGTAGAGACGGAGGACCACCTCAGTGTCCGAACTGGTTCTGAATCGATGTCCCCGCTCCTCAAGGCCGGATCGCAATCTCCGGAAGTTATAGATCTCACCATTGAAGACGACCGCGGTCCGTCCGTCCTCAGAAAGCATGGGTTGCCGGGCTGCCTCCGACAGATCGAGTATGGAAAGCCGTCGATGCCCGAGAACAGCGTTAGGGAAAGAGTGCATGCCTCCCATATCAGGCCCGCGATGACGGAGACGCTCCGTCATCTTCTGGACTTCCCGCTGATGCGGTTTGTCGGCGAAGTCAACGATTCCGCAAATTCCACACATCCCGGCCCATCTCCCTTGGGTACAGCATGTCACGGGAAGCTACAGCTCCAACGTGCGAGGATATACCATCCAGTGACCCGAAAATCCAGTAAATAGCCGGAGTTTGGGATGTGGACTCGATGGCCGGTCCAGGTCTGCGTTCTCAGCTTCGCAGGTGCGTGATGCACGGGGATTCAAAACCGCCTCCAGCAGGGAATCTGGGCGCAAGGAAAACGGCATGCTGAAACGGAGGTTGAGAGACGACACCACATTTTCTTCGCGTTGTGGCGCCTTGGCAACTGGAATTTCCTATGGTCTTGGATAGTCTCAACTTGCACTGTTTTTCTTGACATTTGGAATTGTTTATGAAAGTTGTTTCTCGTCACGGGCCGTAATGAATTGCGGCTATGCCGCTTTGAGGTGAAATGTTCGAAGGAGCCTACGAATGATTCAGGTCCGGTGCCCTGAATGCGGATACGTCCAGACCCTGTCGGAAGAACGATTCCTTGCAATACCGCATGACTTTCTCAACTGCCCACACTGCCACGCTCAGGTGCCCAAGGAGTGGAGATCCACTGACCAGGAGAGCATCCCGGACGAGGCTCGTAACAAGATGTTGGCCTTTTCTCGTCGGATTCTCAACGGCGGAGATGTAAGCCTGGACATGGTCTATGCCCTCGAATCGCTCGTGCGCCATTACGGGCCCTTGGAGGAGAGCATCAAGGCACTGGGAGTCGGGTACTGTCGGCTCGGCGAGACGAAGAAAGCCGACGAATTTCTCCATGAGGCGCGGAAAGAGACTCCCGGCGATCCTGAGATTCTCCGGAGCCTTCTCCGGATCAACCTGGATGAGGAAGAGTACGAGGCGGCGGTCCACGTCGGGTGGGCGCTCCTCAACGCGTCAGAGAGGCCAGAAGATGAGGACGTGGCAGGGTTGGCGCTGGCGCTGGCAGGGGCAGGTGAGGTCGAGGAAGCAGGCAAGCTGCTCGACTCGCGTCCTGAATTGGACCCCGGCAATCCCCTCGTGAAGGAGGCCCGTCGTGAGGCCGGCAGAATGCTCGGGACGGGAGCACGATCCTTGCTGGGACTCTGGGAGCCGATCTCTCGTGTCTTCCGACGTGATCGACCGACCGAATTAAGAAAGTCGACGCCCTACCGCAAGCGCTCACAGCGACCGGGAAGGACCGGGATTCAAGAAGTCCCGGCTCGCCGGGTCCGCCCGCAAGAAATAGCAATAACGGGCGAGGGTTCCCGCGGCAACGGCCCGGTGAAGAAGCTTCCCGTGGTTGTAGAATACTGGATCTACGCTCCCAAGGGTAAGGTGCCTGAATGGAGCGCTATTCGAGACATGCTCGCCGCGCACGAGCACGAGGGCGAGGCTAACGTATTCTCCCCGAACAGCCTCGAATCGCTCGTTGAGAGAAGCGAACTCACCGTCGATTATTTGCGCAGAGAAGATCGGGAAGAGCTGTTCAACTATCCTGAAGAGCACCTTCCGCGCAATTCGAGGGAGTTGACCGAGTCCGACAGAGAGATCCTCGCAGATGCTCGAATGATAGCACGAGTACGCCTTATTCCTGCGCAACGTTCAGGACTCGACTATCTTGTCTTCGCGATCAGGATCGTGGAAGCCATACGAGAGATCACCGGTGGCCTCGTACAGGACGCCCTCTCGCACACGCTGTGGGGGACCGGGGAATGGAAGCGCCGTGTGGTGGACTCGCCCCTTGATGACGTGGTGGAATCCCACGTGGGATTCGAGGTTCTCGAAGAGGGAACAGGCGTCTGGATACACAGCCATGGGATGCAGAAATTCGGCATTCCTGAGATCGAAATGGAGTGTATCCCGCCGGAACTGGCGGCTCCGGGCTTGAGTATGATGATCATGGTAGCGGAAACCCTTATCGAATGCAGTCTCAAGGGCTCACTCGATTTCCGATCCGAAGTGGACATTGCGAACACGCCCTTCTTCTTCAGGATGGAGTTGACACCCCGTGACGACGAGGGCCATTTCCCGCTCGGAAGCCTCAAGATCTTACCCTATCTCACCGACTATGATCCTTACAGCCCTGACACGATTAAGCACGTGCTCAAGATGCTCATATCGAGATTTCGACAACAACATCGCTCGTTGGGTAAGCTCCGCATGAGCCCGGAGCGACCGGCGAACGGTCAGGCATCGGGTCACCCCGAGATCAAGACCCGCGAGAAGCTGCTCGTAGCCCACGAGCAAGCTCGGTCGGAACTACCGACCTTCAAGAAGAGTTTTCATGAGCGTTCACAGTCCGGAGAGGATATCCACGCCGTCAAAGTAGGATTTCCGGTTCGGGGCGGCACGTACGAATGGATGTGGGTTTCCCTCGATGCGTGGAGGGGAAAGTCAATCGTAGGCCACCTGGAGAATACGCCGGTGCTGAGAAAGGACCTCCAAAAGGGCAGCCGTGTGCAGGTCGATGAGGGTGAAATCTTCGACTGGGTGATCGCCCACAGGGGGGACGTGGTGAGAGGAGCCTTCACCGAAAGCAAAGCCATGCCCACGTAGTACCTCAGGAAGCCTGATCCAACCCTAATACCGACTCTCATACCTCAAAGGGCACAACGAAGCCTGAAACTATTCTGACGGCTGCTTAGCGGTGGGACTTATCATGCTGTGCGCCCTTCCTCAGGGGAATGGCGTGTAAGGCCATAAAAGTAGTCGGCTCATGCGGCATAAGCCGCGTCGAAGGGGTGCTCGATGCGCGCTGTGCGCTCCGAGGAAGACGATGGCCCCAGTCTCACGTGTGGTTAACAGGTAGCTTCAAGAAATGATGTGGAGAATTTCGAACATCCACCGTTCAATACCTGGCGACACGTGCAGGCATACCGACTGCCTCCGGCCCGCCTCAGTCAGTATGCCCCGCTCAGGAACCGAAGAATTGTACCTGGGTTCCGGAGGCGCCCACGGAAGGGTATGGTATGAGAAGCCCACTGCTTATAGAGAAGGACGGTCCGGAGAAGGAGGTATATCTGCCCGAACTCACATAGGAGCTTGTGGCCCTCCCCTCGTAAATGCTTCGTGTGCCTGGCCTGGTTTGCCTCCGGGTGGCGGCGTTGATCCGGGCCCACTGTTTGGCTGCTTCCCAGACGGCGTGATTAAACGCGGTCAGGATTTTCCGTCGCTTCTCAGCCACTCGTGCCTGGAGGAACTCCTCATTGGCCTGCCTGGCTTTCCGAACCATCAGTTGCAGGGATGTGTTATCCGGTTCCACGTCAACCGCTCTCTTGAGGTATTGCTCTCCTGCGAAGCGGTTCCCCAGCATCTCCTCCGCTTGCCCCAGTCCGATGAGCGTGGGCACATCCTTCGGGTATTTAGCCAGAACTTTTAGAAAAAACTTCTTCGCTTGCCGAGGAGATCCCGTGGCAAGCTCTATTCTCGCCAGCAGAGAGGTAGCCCTGAGGTCGTCGGGATAAAAGGTTAGCACCTCTCGCAAGGCCCGCCCCGCCTCCCTGTACTCGCCGAGTTCGTAGAACGCAGTCCCTGACGCGTACATCGCGCCGCGATGCTGGAGGTCTTGCCTGAGAGCCTTCTTATAGTATGCAAGAGCCTCTCTGGTCTTTCCGGCCCTCTGTAGTTCGACACCTTTGGCGTAGAGTCCGTCAGCATCTTGAGGGCTCGCGTACGTGTGGGAACTAGATAGCATCCAGAAGGTTATCAGCCAGCACAAGAACACGCCGCCTGCCTTCATGGCGGGCCTCCTTTCGGACGGTGCCCAGGTACGAAATTCGTTGAAGTTCTCCTACTCTCTGCCGGCGTCCGGTCGCGCGCATCATTGACTGGTACCGAGTATAACAATCTCCGTGGAGAAGAGCAAAACTGCAGTCCAGCATCACTCTGCGGTGTCATTTCTCCAGGGCTCCGGCGATCGCCACTGCGATTTCACTCCTGATTACGGCTTTGATGACGATCTCATCTATTCTGAGCCGGTCAGCCAGATCCTGTGGAAGGGACTCGGTGAAGTCGGTGCAGAGTGTCACCGGAAGATCCTTACGAACCATGCGGACACCGGTGATAAATCCGATGCCCGTGACGTGGGGCATCGTCGAGTTGATGACGAGCAGATGGAACTCCTGGGTCAAGCCGGAAAAGGGTTAGCAGGCATCAGCGCTGTTCGTCCTTGTCACGACCTCGTGGCCAGGGCTCTTGAGCAGATCTCGAGCTACTGCGGCTGGCGTCGGATCGTCGTCAACGAGCCGGCTACGTGTGCGATCACTCCAGAGCAAATCCGAAGCCGGCGATGCGAGCTGCACAGCCGATTCCCCCACCACCGGGAAATAGAGTTCAATAACCGTACCCCTTCCCGCTCGGCTGTGCAGCTCGATCACTCCCCCGTGACCTTTTACGATGCTATGAACCACGGAGAGTCCCAGACCGGTTCCCTCGCCCTTCGGCTTGGTAGTGAAACGCGGCTCAAAGACCTTGTCGCCTATGTCCTTGGGAATTCCGATTCCCGTATCGCTCACCGTCAACTTGAGATAGGGCCCGCACGCCATGCTGGGATGTCTCTTCGTGAACTCGGGTCCGAGCTGCGTACGCTGGGCACGTATTTCCAGCGTCCCCCCGGCTCTTTGCATGGCGTGTGCTGCGTTGGCTCCCAGATTCATAAGGATCTGGTGGATTTGCGTGGGATCGGCCACGATCAGTCCCAGCTCAGGCTCCACGGAATGACGGATCTCCACGGTGCTCGGGATTGATGCCCTGAGGAATCTAGCGGCCTCTTTGACAACAGGCTCTATCTCGATCGGTTTTCTTTCGGGACCGTTGCCGCGGCTGAATGCAAGAATCCGACCCACGAGATCTCTCGCCCTCACCGCTGCCTGAAGTACCTGCTGTAGGTTGTGATGGAGCGGGGTTCCTTCTGGCGCGTCATCGCAGGCCAGCTCGGCGAAGCCGGTTATTGCACAGAGAATGTTGTTGAAATCATGAGCGATACCCACGGCGACGGCGCCTATCGCTTCCATCTTCTTTGCGTGCAGAGTGTCATGATCCTGGTTTTCCGACGTATCCATGTGGGCGTTGGTGGGGAGCATCCGCAGCTCCTTTGGCTTCGTGATGTTAAGAGCGGAACTCTCAGGTTCGATCCGAGCGTAGCATTGCGCTCTCGCCGGCTGCTCATGGTCCACGCCGTCAAGGCAGGCGCAGAGCCCTTCCACCCACTCGCCGGCGCGCGGATCGAGCACTTCGACCGGCGCCTGACCGGGCGGAAAAGCTGTCCGAAACAGCAATGTTTCCTTGCACATGAACGGCAACTTGTTTCACCTTTCCTTGCTGCTCGTTTCGACTTGCGGAGCACGCGTGTTCACTCGGCTTGCCCCGATAGACGTCGTTCATCTGTAATAGTCTCCGCAGAGGTGGTTTTGTGACAGATTCCTCGACGAAGCTTCATTCGGTTCGCGGCCCATGGAAGCCTACTCCCTGGTTTCACACAACTTTGTTGCGCATCACGCCACCGGAGATTCGGAAATGCCCTCTTCGGGAGTGCTCTCCTCAGTTCCTTCAAGACCTTGTTACCACGAGGCGCCCTGAATGTGGGCAGTTGATATTGACAGGGAAAGTGCTCTTCCAGTATGCTCAAAGTCTCATACCCAGCTCACATGAACCGAGTGTTTCGTCGTTTGGAACTGGTCACGACAGATGAAGTCTATCGACGGCGCATTCATATCGGCGAAACACTGAAGAATCGGCGAGAGTATTTTCTCCCAGGTCGCCGGCGGATTTTTGCGACTTCCTTCGGCGGTTGCCATGGATCAGGGACAACGAGGTTAGAGCGTATGGAAAGAGTCCCACGTAAGATCAGGGCTAAAGAGGTCGTTCGTGACATCACCGCAGGGGTTACGGACCCCCAATTAATGGACAAGTACGAGCTGACCCCGAATCAGTTGGAATTCCTCTTGCAACAACTCCTCAACAAAAGCCTCGTCACACAGCAATTGCTCGACGCGCGACTGAGGCTCTCGGACACGGCCATTACCAAGGCCTTCGTAGATGTCCAGCAGTCGATCCAGGAGCTGGACGAAAGCGACAGTCCTGCGGGTGAACCCGAAGAACCGGCACCGTCCCGTAAGGAGAAGGGGAAGACAAAGGTAAAAGCCAAGGAGATTGTCAAGGACATAAGAGACCGTCTGACCGATGACGAAATCATGGCCAAATACGGGATGAACGACAAGCAGTTCGCATTCATTTTGAGGCAACTCGTCGATACAGGCCGCATAACCGCCGAGGAGATCCACAGTCGGGCAAGTCTCTCGCATTCATCCATTTCAAGAGCCTTCGTGGACGTCTACCAATTCCTGTATGAGCTGGAACAGTAGTCCCCTTGATGAGGCGGCGGATCCGCCAGGCCGACAGGACTCGCAGTGCCGAGTGTGTTCCATGGCCGGCTGCCAAAGGAGGGACAGGAGAGATTTCATTTCCCAGCCGGTGGGCCGGGACGCCTGAATCTCATTGATTCGAAAACGTGATGGTTTCAGATCCGTGTCTTCTGGTCCAGACAGAGTGTCACGCGAATATTCGCCAGAGCAAGTGAGTCATAGCGAGGCGCTCCTGACTTGATTGATACCTGCCCTTTTCGCCTCGTGGAGCATCTCGCAAGCACGGCTTGTGAGCAAATCAGGAGACGCGTCTCCCCTCGGGACCATCGATGCGATCCCGACGCTTATGGTGATCCGATCGCCCTCGGCTGATTGATCGTGCGTAATATCCAGAGACATGACTTCTTGTCGGAGCTTCTCGCCCAGCGAGCTCGCGCCTGTGAAGTCGGTTCCCGGCAGGATTGCTCCGAAATCGCTGCCGTCGAGCCTCGCCAGAAAATCCTCGGCCCGCCTCAGCGAGACCGTCAACGCCTGGGCGACCATTCTGAGACAGTCGTTGCCCGCTGCATGTCCGTATTCCCTATTGAATGCCTTGAAACTGTCGATATTCGCCATGATTAGTGACAGCCAACATTGCTCCCGCAGCGCGCGCCGCCACTCCACCTCGAGTGTCTCATCAAATCGGCTGCGATCGGGAAGAATTGTCACAGAGTCGCAGGCAGCGCGAGTGACCAGGAGATCCGACTTTCGCTTGAGTTCCATGTGGGCTCTCACCCTGGCGCGGACCACAGGAAGCCTGAACGGTTTTCTAATGTAGTCCGCGGCTCCCATTTCCAGGCCCATTGTCTCGTCGTGCTCCCGGTCCTTCGCGGTTACGAAGATAACGGGGATACTTTGGGTTTTTTGATCGGCCTTAAGTTGTCTGCATATCTGGTACCCGTCCATTCCGGGCATCATGATGTCGAGGAGAATGAGATCAGGAGGGTTGTCAGACCTGGCCATTCTCAGGGCGTCCTCTCCATTGGTGGCAAAGGTGATTTCGTAGTCCGATTTCAGCGCTTCCCTGAGGATCCTGACGCTGGAAGGCGTATCATCGACAATCAATACGTTCCGGTGACAATCAGACTCTTTCATCGGTTTTCTCCCGAGTGGGACGAGATGCGGGAGTGTGGTCCAAGGTTACGCTTCTGACCCGATTTCGTCCTTCTTTCTTGGCCTCATAAAGCATGTTGTCCGCGGCTTCGGTGAGGGACTGGGGCGAGACCTCGTTTTGTGGGAACGTTGACGCGGCGCCCAGACTTATCGTGACTCGATCGGCAACCGGTGAATCACTATGGCGGATATTCAGAGAATCAACTGCCGCCCGCAGCCTCTCGCCCACATCACCGGCGCGCTGAGAGTCGGTATCGGGCAGGACTACAGCGAATTCTTCACCCCCGTATCTGGCCACAACATCCCCAGCTCGCTCGAGCGAGGCGGCCAGCGCCCTTGCCACGGTTCTCAAGCAGTCGTCACCAGCAGGGTGTCCGTAGGTGTCATTGAAGGCCTTGAAATAATCGATGTCCACCAGTACCAGCGCCAGGGGAACGGCCCGCCGGACCGCCCTGCGCCACTCCAGACTCAAGATGACGTCGAACCGTCTCCGATTGGCGATTCCCGTCAACTCGTCGATGGACGAGAGATTTTCCAGCAGATCCCGCTGCCGCTTCGATTCCAGGTGAGTCCGAACGCGAGCCTTGACCACCTGGAGACTGAAAGGCTTGGTGATGTAATCAATGGCACCGACCTGGAATCCTTGCGTTTCGAAGCGCTCCTCGTTTCTCACGGTAAGAAAAACCACAGAGATTCCCCGGGTCTTGTCGTCGGACTTGAGCCTCTCGCACAATTCGTACCCGTCCATACCGGGCATCATCAAGTCAAGCAGAACCAGGTCGGGAGGCTCCCCTGAACGAACAACCTTCAGAGCGTCATCGCCGTTGATGGCAAACGCGATCTCGTAATCGGATTTCAGGCCCTCTCTGAGGATCTTGATGTCCGAAGGAGCGTCATCGACGATCAATATTTTTTGGCGTGGATGGGTGAAGATCATGGTGCTTGTCCTTCCGGGGAAAGGTTCAAGGTGGCAGCAATGTCTTCCAGGATTTTCAGGGCTCCTGCATAGTCCAACTCGTACAGCCGGTCGTCCAGGCGGCGGGTCTGATCTTTGAATCCGGCGGAGACAAGGTATTGTCGCATGGAGTCCACCAGGTCCTCGGCCCTCATGTTATGGTTTCGCAGGAGCGCGGCCAGTTCAGCCAGTGCGGGGGCCACCTGCCGGATCTCGGTCTCGTTGAAAGGGCCGTGCACACGGCCTGGAACGGGCGGGTTCGCGTCCGAGTCGGACTCTATTTTCCGAGACGACTGGAGGACCTCCTTCAGGGCGTCCTCAAGATCGTCCAGCAGCGGGGCCAGCTCGCGGGTGTCTGTCTGCCGCAGCCCGGACTCCAGGCGGGTTGCGGCATCGTACAGTGTCTTGGCGGCGATATTACCCGCCACGCCTTTGAGCGTGTGAGTCAGACGTCGGGCAAGCGCCATGTCCCCCTGAGCGATCGCATCTCTTATCTCGTCCGCGGTATTGGCGTAGTCTCTTGCCACATCCTTCAAGAGCTTTCTGAAAAGGCGCCCTTTGCCGCCAAGTCTTTGTAGGCCCGATGTGACGTCTATTCCCGGCAGGTCGCAGGGGATCAGTTCCTCCCGCTCGGTATCGACAAAACATATCGGCGGCGAATGAAGAAGAGGCGGCCGATCCACCCGCTTGATCCATTGGGCGAGCGTTGAAAGCAACTGATCTATTTCGACCGGCTTTGCCACATGGTCGTTCATGCCTGCTTCCAGGCATCTTTCCCGGTCTCCTTTCATCGCGTGTGCCGTCATCGCAATAATCGGTAACCGGTCGGGGGCAAACCGTTTTCGCATTATTCGGGTAGCCTCGTATCCGTCCATTTCCGGCATTTGGACATCCATGAGCACCGCGTCAAATTCTGATTCCTCTACCGCCTGAACGGCTTCGTTTCCGTTACATGCGATCCGGACAATGGCGCCGGCGCTTTCCAGTATTTCGGTGGCCACCTGCTGATTGATCTCATTGTCTTCGGCCAGTAGCACGCGAGCCCCTCTGATCTTCTGTGCCCTTTCGACCTGTCCCGGTGCGGTAAGCGGGATTGGCGACACCCGTTGCGCCTCTCTTCCAAAGACATCCATAATGGTGTCGAAGAGCAGCGATTGATGAACGGGCTTCAAGAGGAAGCCGTCGAGCCCGGCGTTCCGGGCCTGTGTTATCACGTCTTCCCTTCCGTACGCGGTCACCATGATGATTCTCGGTACACGGACCGCAAGACGGGCGTCCTCATCGATCTTCTTCGCCGTCTCAATCCCGTCCAGCCCCGGCATCTTCCAGTCCATGAGGACGAGTTCGTACGGTCTTTCGCGTTCCGCAGCGGCCAGCTCTTCCAGAGCCTTTTCACCTGAGTCAACCGCCTTCACCTCAAAGGAAAAAGATTTCAGCATTTCCTCGAGGATCTCCCGCGCGGTCTTGTTGTCGTCCACCACCAGGACTCGCATACCGACAAGATCCAGCGGCGGGATGTGAGTGATTTCCTTCTCCTCAGGCTGTCGATCAAATTCGAGGACAAACGAGAATGTGCTTCCCTGGCCCGGTCTGCTCTGCACCCGGATTTCACCGCCCATCATTTCCGTAAGCCGCTTGCAGATCGTGAGTCCCAGGCCGGAGCCTCCATGTTTGCGGGTAGTGGACCCGTCTCCCTGGGTAAACGACTCGAAAAGCTCGGGTAGTTGCTCCAGGGGTATCCCGATTCCGGTATCCTTGACAGAAAACTCGATCTTCGCCCCTTGCACACTTTTCTCAACGAGGGCTGGGCTGACAACGATCTCCCCGCGATCGGTGAATTTCACCGCGTTGTTGGCCAGGTTGGTGAGCACTTGTCCCAGCCGCAAAGGATCTCCCATGAGCGCGCAGGGCACGTCGGGCTCGATTGAGATCAGGAACTCGATTCCTTTTCTCGCGGCCGAATTGGCCAGCAAATGGGAGAGACTGTTCATAACGCCGCGCAGCCCAAAATCGACGTACTCCAGGTCCAGCTTGCCTGCCTCGATCTTGGAGAAGTCAAGGATATCGTTCACAACCCCCAGGAGAGACTGAGACGAGCCCCGGATCTTGGTCAGATAGTCCCGAAGTTTGGGGGTCAACTCGGTCCTCAAGGCCAGATCGGTGAGCCCGACGATAGCATTCATGGGAGTCCTGATCTCATGGCTCATGTTTGCGACGAAGTCGCTCTTGGCCTGACTTGCCGCCTCGGCTTGTGCACGAAGCTGCCCCGCGGTTTCCAGGGCCTCTGACAGTTCTTTCTGAGCCCGTTTTCGCGCGCTCACATCGCGAAGGATCACGAGAATTCCCGCGGGCTTATCCTCGTGATCATGATAGCGGGACGCGCTGATGTTGATGTCCAGGACTGCCCCATCCTTGGTGTATCGGCGGGTCTCAAAGTCGCTGCAGGGCCTCCCCTCCCATACAACGGTTCGGATGACTTCCATGGTGGCCTGTCGCTCGGCATCAGGAACGAAGTCGATCCTTTTGTCTTGAACCTCTTCCATGCTCCAGCCGAAGATTCGGGTGAACGAAGGATTCACATATTGCGCACGTCCTTCCAGGTCGTATATGACCACCGCATCGGGAGACGAGTTGAGCAAAGAGCGGTACAGCTCTTCCCGTCTCTTCGATTCTTCGTAGAGCGTCTTGTACCTCTCCTCGCTCTTTCGTAGAGCCTCTTCCGCGCTCTTGAATCCGGTGACGTCACGGTGAATGACGATACTCCGCGAAACGGCTCCGTCCCGGGACCGCAGTGTTGCGGTCCTTAACTGGATGTCCCGCAGATCTCCATTCTTGTTGAAGCGCTTGGTGTCAAGCAGCACCTTCTCTCCCCGAAAAGTCCTCTCCCATGCGTCACGGGTCTTTTGCACTTCGTCGGTTGGGACGAAATCTATCATTCCGCCCAAAAGCTCCTCCCGTGTCCAACCGTACGTCTCCGCGAACGCATCGTTGACATACGTAGCCTTCCCGTTCGGGTCGTACACGACCACCGCGTCGGGAAGGGCGCCAAGGAGCACCCGATATCTTTCCTCGCTCTCCCGCAGCGCCTCCTCGGCCTTTTGTCGTTCGCTGATTTCGCTGGTCAGACTTTCATTGCTCTCAACGAGTTCTCCGGTGCGCTCCGCCACCCTCTGCTCAAGTTCGTCGCGGGCGCTTTTCAGCTCCTCCTCGGCCTTCTTGCGATCGGTGATATCCCTGGCGATAGACTGGAAGCCTATAGTGGTATCATCCTCTGCGATCGCCTGCGTATTCTGCCCAAGCCAGACCGTTTCTCCGCTTCGGGTCACTACTGGAAATTCGTAATAGGTTTCGGGGATCTTGTCAGTAAGTTGCTCTTTGTAGAAACGCTCGGTCTGCATCCTATAGTCGGGATGGATGAACTCCGTAAAGTGCTTGCCGACGATCTCCCGTTCAGAGAATCCGGTAATCCGGAGAGCAACGGGGTTCACAAGGGTAAAAAATCCCTTCAGATCGGTCTGATAAATGATGTCGTTCGCCTTTTCCACCAGTTGGCGATATCGGTGCTCACTCTGCCGAAGGGCCTGCTCTACCCGTTCCCGCTCGGTAATGTCACGGGCAATTCCCCGAAAGCCGCACACCGACCCTCCCGAGTCTCTGATAAGCGATATGGAGACCTCGAGGGATCTGACTGCACCATCAGGTCTGATTATTGTCCCCCTCGGGGAATGGGAGAAAAACCCTCGCCTTTAGGCGAAGACT